>DENL01000041.1:250-38412 GCA_002359655.1 Rickettsiales bacterium UBA2645
TGCTTCAATTCCACTTCCTGCTTCAATTCCCCAAGCTGCTTTGATTTCCTTACTTGTTTTGATTCCCGAACCTGCTTTGAAGTAAATGCCGCCTTGAATATTTAAACATTTAAATTTAACGTACCCTAAATTTTCTTCCGCTTCCAAATGCCCATTAAAATTTTCTAAATTAACTGAGCCAATATAATTATTGTTTGCGTCCAGTTGATCTTTTGTAATTATGTGCTTCTCCATTTTACTCCTTTGTTTTGTTAAAAATTTTATCACAATTTACCTCATTATAAGCTGTTTCTAATTCTTCTAAAACTTCCTCATCGCTCGCATGAAAATCTGGCAATTTTTCATCAGGACGACTGACTGCATAAATCATTTTTGCAGCTAATTCTGAACCATATTTCTTTTCTAATTCAAACCCTTCTTTTCCTGCTAAACAAATTGCATAACCAGCGCGACAATGAGTTGTTCCGCACCAATTTTCTTCATTTACTTTATCTTTTCCATGCCAAGAATTCATGTCTAATTCACCTTTTCCTGTTTTGATTGATTCAAATATAGCGGAATCAATATTGGGAATTTTAAATGAAGCATTTTTATCAATGCCGTTAAACTCACAATATTCAAAACCGGTTTTTGGATCCGGTGCAACCTCTAATTGCCTTCCTCCTTCAATTGGTAATGTATTATTATGTCTCATTACAATTACATAAGCAGATACTTTAATTTTAAGAGCAGAAAATAGGCGAATAAACACATTTCCCCGCGCCACAACGCTTGAATTTCCCCGCGCCACAACGTTTGAATTTCCCCACGCCTCAACGCTTGAATTTTCCCACGCCTCAACGCTTGAATTTTCCCGCGCCACAACGCTTGAATTTTCCCGCGCCACAACGTTTGAATTTCCCCACGCCACAACGTTTGAATTTCCCCGCGCCACAACGCTTGAATTTTCCCGCGCCACAACGCTTGAATTTTCCCACGCCTCAACGCTTGAATTTCCCCACGCCACAATGTGGCATCCTATTACAACAGCAATATTTCCGAGTTTTACACAAGCGTCAAATTCTGCTTGGCTTCTTACTTCTACTCTTTCTTTCATTTTTACTCTTTTTTGTTGTTAATTTTATAAATATTTGTACTGAATCCAAGACGGTAAGTCTTCCCAGCCCAAAACTTCAATATCATTTTCGCCCTCTTTTTTATAATCATCTTGCCAAGGATTTGTGCCGTATTTTTCAAAATTGTTTTTGGCTATTTGGAGGCCTTTTTGGAATAGATCACGACTGCTTTCGACTACATCTTGGCGAAAAGTTTTAAGCCTTACCATCAAGTCGTCTTTTTCCTGAAACGCAAAAATGAAATAATTGTGTTCTTTTCCAACAATTTTTTGTTGTTCTGGTGTTAAAATTCCTGAGGATCTGATTTGATTTAATCCTTCCAAATAAAAGGCTTGTTGCAAATAATAATCGTAGTCACCAATTGAATTTTTAATTTTATCAATGCTGGCAATGCTCTTGTAGTCAGCTATGTAATTGGGCGTCAAATAATCAGGGCGGCATTTGCACATCAAACCAGTTGCTTGGTCACGCCAAAAAATGCTCACTTCCATTATACCATCTTTGAATAATGCCCCAGCGGCAGGAAGTGACTCGAAATATTCGACCATTTCCTTAATGTCTTCAAATTCCTTTTCTGAAAGTTTGGTTTTATTTCCTCGATACTTGAATGTTTTCGCACCTTTTGAGGCGAAAAGTTCAAAGTTTTGTAGAAAATCTTCTTTTTGTGATTCCAATCTATAAAAGTCAGAATCAATTTCTAATTCTGGCAAAACCACATACTCTTGCCAAAACTTTTCGCGTTCCATTAAGTAGCAATGAAGAGCGGTGCCAATAGTTTTAGATTTAGTATCTTTCCATTTTCGTTTTGGATTCATTGCTGAGTTTCGCCAGTATTTCATTGGAGAAACTAACAAATCTTTAATGTTGCTGTTTGAAATTGCAGGGTCGTTGTGATAATTCTCGTTTGAGAGATTAAAATAGATACCAGCTGAAAGGCCTTGGGGCTGCTTATTTTGCATTCAAAACCTCCAAGCACTTAGCTTTAATATTCACAAGCTCCGCGTAGTAATTTGCTTTATTAGCTTTTAAATATTCCAGATCTTCAGCGGCCGCACCTTTCCAATAATTCTCAACACCTTTTGCAGCTACGAGACTTGGAAGCATTCCGCTAACTCTTTTAAAAGCTTGCTCTGCAACTTCATCGTTATTTGTAACAATTTCACCTTCAAACATTTCAATTTGAGCTTCTGGCTCTTGGTTCTGAATCATTTCGAGCGTTTCCTCGATATGATCTGACACTACGCTGGCTTTGAGATCAGAGACATTAAAAGATTTTTCGATTGCTGCTGGCGGAATGTGGGCATTGGCAGTTTTTGATTTTGGAGTAACATCAACAATTGCCTCTTTGATTCTCTCGCCTTCATCAGGATCATAAATTCCGCCCAAGCCAAAAGCATATCTAGCAGCTTGAATAAGAGCTTTATGACGCAACATTCTACGCGGCCATTTTTTCCAAGCTGGGCTTGATTCAACATTACATTCTTCAAGATATTCAGTTGCACAAATTGGCCTTGATCTATCCTTTCTGTAAATTCTGCACTCAATTGAGATTAATTTTCCATTTTCAACAACATCATTAAATTCGACTCCGTCCATTTCTGGGCGTCTATTAATAATTGTTGACCAACCATCGACTGGAACTATTGGAATAACTCTGCCGCCTTTAGCAAAAGCGTAAATCTCTTTTGTAAGCGGGTTTAAATCATATTCTTTGGCAACCGAAAGAAACGCTACAAATTCCTCATTTTTTACATTTCCAGCCATTACAGTTTCTTTAATAACAGCTTCAAAAGCTGCTCTTTCCATGCCGTATTTACCAGCCATAAAATCTATGACTGATTTTTTAGTTTCCGTTGCTAATTCTTTACTCATTTTTTCTCCTACTTTTTATTAAAGTTTACAAATTTTTGAATAACTCCGTAAAGTTCCCAAAATTCCTTATCTACAATTTGCCCATTCTCGAACTTATAAACGATTGAGAAAAACTTGTTGTGAAGTTTATCTCTAACTTTTTCAGCTACTTCATTATAGCCGAATTGTCTTGAATATTTCTCTTTGAAGTAGATCCAAAGATTTTCAAAGAAGGTGTGATTTAGTTTTGTTTCTTGCATAATTGTTTGATGTTAAATTAATAACCAAGTTGTTTCAAAACTTCTTTAATTGCGCTCTTAGCTTCTTCTTTAGCTAGTTGCTCATCTGCTTGTTTATACACTTTACAATAAAAAGAACAATCATCGTAACCATCTAATCTTTCCTCAACTAAATAACATTTATTGTTAAGATAGTTTTCTATTAAATCTTCAAGAACTAAACTGATTGTATTAGAAAGAGAATCTTTTGTTGATTCGATCTTTTCTTCTGAAAATTCTATGGTCATAATTTGTTTGATTTGTTGAATTTATTAACTTTAAAACTAATATTTTCTTACTTATTTAATTAAGTAAATAAGAACTTAAGAACTTAAGATTAATTAATCAAGCATTAATTTCAATTATTTTTTATGTTCAAAAATTCCAATTTTTTCAATATCCTTTTCGATACCTTTCAAAATATATTCTGCGGCTAATTTTTGCTTATCCTTTCCAAATTTTTTAGCAATAACTGTTAAATTAAAATCATCATCTAGTTCTAAGTCAGCTTTAATCCCAATAGTAGCTGGTTTTAGATTATATTTACTCATTGCTTCCATTTTTTCTTTAACAGTTACAGAAGCCTCAGCCTTTTTTGATTTTGCTAACTCTCGAACAGGTTCTTCATTTATAATAGTAGAAGAAGTTTCCTCTTGCTTTGCTTCTTCGATTTTTGCCGAAAGATCTCTTAATTTAATATTTGGTCTAGTCATTGAAAATTTCCTCGAAAAGTTGTTGAAATTCTTGTTGAGCTTTTAATGGCTCTTTTCCTTTAAGTTCAAAAATTGATTTACCATCAAATCCAAGCGAATCTTGATAGCACATTCTGTCACCAAGAAAAGTTTTTGAAATTTTAAAGTAAGTCAAAAAATCTTTTATTCCGTAGATTACATTAAGTTGATTTTCTTTCTTTACTCGATTTGGCACAATATAAGCTGGCACTCTTGCAGAAGAGAGCGGAAGTTTTGCCTCAACTTTTGGCACGGTTTTAACATCTGGCGCAGTTGGTTGAAGTGGCATTATGATTTTATCCGCAACTTTGATTGCTAACTCTAGAGCAAGATTACGATATTTTTCTTTTACATCATCATTAGCTTTACCAAACTCAATGATGATAACTTGATATTTTTTACTTAAAGTTTTTAGCTCTTTTTCTAATTCCTCAGTAGGAATGTTAACCACTGGCATTTCTGGGAATATTCCAGCTTCCTTTCTATCAGCAGCAAAATCGGCAGAAGAATATTGATCATTATCGCAATCAATTAAAACAGCAGAGTAGCCATTTTTAATCAATAAATAAAGCATATTGTAAGCGACTGTAGTTTTGCCAATTCCGCCTTTATTGCCAACAACAGCTAAAACAAAATTAGTCATTTTTTTGGTTTTTTAATTTTTCTTGCATTTCTTTCTCGCCGACATCCATTCCTAATTCTAAAACAAGAGCTCCAATTGCAGAGCGGGAAGCCTTAGATTTATAAATTTTTTTATAGTCGTGTTCAAAACTATTGAAACGATCAATTGTTTCAATTGGGGTCGCATAAAAATTAAGTTGATCTGTTTTTTTCTCTGTCATATTAATTAAGTTCAAATTTTCTAAAAAATTTATCAGTATTGTGATCAGCTGACCAAGCAGAATGCTTTAGTTGTTCCCATATTTCAACATAATCAGGAAAGCCCATACGAATACGATAATAGTTTTCAGGGGATTCTTTAGCTGCCTTAGATATTAAGAAAAAAATCATCGAATCAAATTCATCAAATCCTATATTTTTCAATGCAAGAGCTGTCTCAAATTTAGATTTTTTTTCAATTATCTCTTCTAGCTTTTTTATTTTGTTTTCTGGACTGGTTTTTCTAAAAGATTCACTTTGTGTTTTTAGCTCTTTTAAATAGTCCAAATGTTTTCCAAGTAGTTCATAATCTCCTGTCATAATTTCTTAATTTATTAAGTTAATAATAACTTAACTTATTAAGCTCAAGAATTTTTTAAGTCAACAATTTATTTTCTCATCAACCATCTTTTTAAAGTTATAGCAAGTTTAGCCGAGTATAGCAGAAATCATGTATACTTTTTTTGAAATTCTATAAATGAGGCGAGGATCATGTATAGAAAAGGGCGGTTTTCTATATATGACAGAAGATAGGATTGTCAGGTGCACGATTCGACCGTACCATTTCCCTTGAAAGGGCGAGATTACCTCTTCTCTAACCTGACATTTAAAAATCAAATTACTCAAAAACAAAAAGTCAAATTTAAAATGTTTCAAAATGTTTGTAATTTGTTCGTAAAATGTTTATAAAACGCTGAACCAATCAATAAAATCAAGGTTTGATTTTTTATTTGCATTAATATGTTCAGTGTATGCATGTGTTGAACATATATTAAATATATTTTTGGGCCCAATTTTTTAACAATAACTAAAAGTCAACCTCATGAAAACAAAAAATTCAAAGAAAAAAAGAAAGTTGATAGATTTTGAAAAGAAGTATTGGAAAGCTATCGATAGCTTAAGGAAAGTTCTTACTATAGCCAGAAAATATAGAGAAAGCTCTCGTAATGGTAATCAGTAAAATTATGGAAAACTTAGTAAAAAATCAAAAAACATTAACATTGGCGCAAGAATTAGATAAAATTGCTAATGTTCCAGCATACAATGATGTAAAAGAAATTTTTATCAAATATGGAATTGATCGTTTTGATCCGTTCAAGATTCAGCAACTAGTAAATATTATCGGCATTACATTAGCTGGAAGAGTTATTGAAGAAGCCAACCTCAAACAATAATTAACTATGAACTTTTTCTTTTTTCTAAATTACAATATTTCTGACAAAATGCTTTTTGATTCAATATCTGAAACATTTAGCAAATACGACATCAAACAATAACCCTTGACTTACACAAAACACTTCGTTTACCTTCCAGTTGTTCAGGTTAGATTGGGACTTAAATGTTCCTATCAATCTCGGGTACGGAATCAGTTAGACGCTGATTCCGTATCTCTTTTGAGATTCTTTTTTCTCGGAATTTCTTCCCAAGATGTTCTTATTTGTTCAAGTCAAACAAATTTTCAAAAGGATTTCCTTTACTCGATAAAACTCGTCTCAAATCCACATTGTCTTTGCGTTCTTTTTGATACATTTTTTCAAGTTTGCGATATTCTTCTTTAGCTTGTTTTAGAAGTTGAATTGCTTGGCTAATGCTGGTGATTTGGATTTTTTTGGTCATTTTATTTCTATCATTACATTAATTTGTTCCATCAATTCTTTATACTGAATAGCTATATCATAATCTTGTAAAGGAATTTGAATTTTCCAAGAATTAGCAGTTTTAATTAATGGTGATAAAGCGAAAAGTTGCGCCCCTGGAAGCGTTCCAATGAGAAACTTTATTTTAGTCCTAATTGATGATTCTTCTTCAAAAGAATTATATCTACCAACTTTTGATTCAGGGTTAGATTTAATAAATTTAGGCCACTCTTTTTTAGTAAATTTTTGCGCCCATGCTGGGAAAGCAGCATTAAAATCTTTTGGTGCTTCGTTTTTATTTATCCAATCTACATATTTGCCAATCAACCATTCGTAATCATATCCCATATCTTTTATAATTTGGACGGATCCAGGTACTAAATGAAAAATTACTTCTTCAACCGACCAATCGTTTACTTTTTCAGAAAAAGACCCCGTACCCGTATCTGGTTTTTTATTTGGTTGCTCTATTTGGGTAGGTATCTGTTTATATTTGTCATTTCCCACATCTCCATTTGTATCTTTTGACAAATCCATTTTATCTTTTTCACAAATCGAATTGTTATTTTCGCCAGATGCATTTGTGGAATTTGCCAAATCATCAGGATCTAGGGGTAAAGGCTCATCTTTTGGCTTTTCTCTCAAAAATTTATTTTCATCGGTAAAAGCATACCAACAAGTTCGATCGTGAGGATTAGAATTATAATTTCCTTTAATTAAAACTTTTTGATCAACCAAACTATCAATCAATCTTCTAATTTGATTTGGAGTCCAGAAACGAAATAATTTTGGAAATGCATCTAATTTATTGTAAGTCCATGTCCGACCATCGTGAAAATGTTTTCCGTTGGCTTTATTTTTTCTGATCCAAAATCTAAAATTATAAATCAGAATAGCCTCTCGATCTCCAAATTCTAAAGCTTCGTCTTCTTCAAAGTGATATGCCATTTTACAAAATAGTAATCACTCTTTGAAGACCACTTTTGCCAGCCTCGTAATCATATTCTAATTTGAGAAGTTTTTTAGCTTCTAAAGCTTTAAGAATAGTGCCAATATAATCAACATCAGAAGGCTTTTTGCCTTTAATGCGACTATGAATTTCTTGGTTACTAATTTTAAAGATTTTTGCTTTGAATAAACCTTCTATTTCATCTCTTTTTTCGTTCAATATTCGCCAAACTTCTTTCTGTAATTTGCTTAGATTTTCGCCCATAGGATAGAGATATTAGTTATATTACCTTGATTGCCGTTATAGGCATGATTACTAGAAAACTAAATTTTTTATTCTTCAAGCTTTTTTCCTGCTTTAATACTATCACTTAAATATTGTGCATATTTCTCATAAAATTTCTTTTCGTCAGGAAAATAATTTTTAATAATTCCAAGTTTTACATTTCTAAAATTTCTTTTCCATGATTACTTTGAAAAAAAATATTATCGTATTGTATCCCTAAATGTAGCAAAGAGTTAAAGAAAATAGAAAGGTCAGATTTTTTTTGGTCAATAAACTTGCACCCTTCCTCAGTGGTCATTGCGTGCAAATCCATAATCCCAAACTTACATTCATAGTCGGAATTTTCCTGTAATTTTTTCCATTGTTTAATTGCACCAAGATAATTTCCCAAGTGTAAATTTCCTGTCGGTTGAATTCCCGAAACCACAATCTTTTTCATTTTCCTTAAAATTTAAGTTTTAAACCACATTTTACTTTTAAAGCACCCAAGCCATCAAACCAATTAAACATATCAGAATTTGGCGATTAAAACCCTTTTAATTTGATTAAATCTTCGGCACTTTGAAAATATGGTAATCCAGTAACTTTGTTTCTGAAAACAACAGAATCTTGTCTAAAATAATTGTTAAAAAATTTGTGGCACAATTCTGCAAAATCTTTTTCTTCTAAAATAGCAGAACAATTTTTTAAAAATTTTTTTAAACCATCTAAGATTTTTCTATTATCTTGCCAAGCGCCGTCTTTTTTTTGAGAATCGTTAAAAACACAAATTGGATCGTTAACAAATCTGAAATTATTGTTTATTACGCTATAAAGAAAAGGAAGGGCATATAAATGTAAAGTGTGGTCAAAATCTTTAAAATTTATGCTGTTGATAAATTCCATTTTATACATCAATCCGCAATATCGCGGCATTTCTAAAAAAAAATTTTTTCTAAAAATTAGTTTGTTATTGTAACAATTTTTTAAGCTAGACTGATTTAAATGATTAAACAAATAACAATTTTTTTTTCGTCTAAAAAAACTAAAAACATTATCAATAGCAAAAAAAGGATTAACTGCAAATAAATCATCATCGCCCATCAAATACACATAATCGCATTTGCCTTTTAAAAAAGCAAAACCGTTCAGTAGATTCATATCAAAACCGTTTTTGTTATTTGTAATAATTTGAAACGGAATATCTATTTTTGGAAGATTTAAAGCATGTTTTGCATCTGAATTGCATATCAAGACCTTAAAATTATTTTTGCCCTTATAAAACTCATAAAATCCATTAATCTGACGCAATAATTTTCGAAGAGATTTGTTTCTTCTAAAAGTTGTGATCAAAATTACAATTTTCATTTCCAAATTTTTAAAGTTTTCCTGCACCTTTCAAAACACGTTATTAACAGTTTCAGCATTTCTATAACATTTTTACCTGTTGATAAGTCAGCGTTTTGAAATTTCGAAGTTTTTGTTTTTTGTTTTTTTGAACCTTGTATTTTGCTTTTTGTATTTTGTTTCTTGTATGTACTCTACCGAGTACAGTAAAAAACTAAATTTTTTTATCATTTTTAAATATTAATGATTTCAAGCGCAGAAAGGACGGAAGTGCTAAAAGCTCTTCTGGTTTTTTAGATCTTTCAGCATTGGCTTGAGCTTGAGTTAAATATTGCTTAATCTCTTGAAAATTTTCATGCAAATAGTCTTTACAAAATTGATGATCTGGGAAACTTTCCATAGTTTTCACAATTTCATTGCAAATGATCAAAGGCTTAGCATTTCCAAATGGCACATATTGATGAAAATTTTTTACATACATCAAATGATTGACATAATCATAACAAAGCTTTCCTTTTGTTTGTAAAATATCGAATATGTTTTTGAGTCGAATCGTTGCCATATTCTCTTTTCTTGACATAATTTCCCGCTGCCGTTTTTGATAATTATTTTCTAATTCAAAATCAGCATGAATCGTCAAAATCTCCTCCTCAGTAAGTACTTTTGCAAATCCAATATTGGAGGCCAAAGCAACCGCATGAAGCTTGTAAATCCCTGTTTTTGATACCCAATCGTTAGATGCAATTTTATTTAAGAAATAGGCCTCTCTTTCATTTAAATCTTTGTTGATTTCGTCAAAAGCAGTCGAGAATAGCTGTTTCTTTGCCATTTTGTAAACTTGTAGCTGGGTTAAATTAATTGGTTTTTTTTGTACTCTTGTCTTAATCTAAATTCTGCAATCGCTTGATAAGCGTTATAAAGCTCGCTTGGCAACAACAGAATCTTGTCTAAAATTTCATCTATTTCTTTCAAAATTAATTCTTGTAAAAGCTGAGCATCTTTTTCATTTTTGATTGCTGCAATCGCATCTTTTAAAGAACTTTCTATCTTCCAAAGTTTCGGAATTTCCGAATTTCTATTAAACTCTTCAATTTCTGCCAAAATTTTTTTGATCAAAAATGGCGCATCGATAGCATTGTTATTTGACATAAAACTCTCCGTTTTTAATAATTGAGAGTAGCCGCATAAAAAACGGCTACCAGTGAATGCTGGGTCAGTGTGGGTGGCCGTTGGCTACTAAACTAATCAACCACCCCACTGACGCCATACAGCTACTTGCTGCATGACGTTCTTTTATCTGCCGTTTTTGATAAAGTTTTTTAATTTATAAATCCGCCAAAACTGACGAAGATATTTCAAAATTAAAACCAAAATCACGGCAGAAATTCCTAAATAAATCAGTAGCATCATTTTACTACACTATCAATCCACCATTGGCCCACGCCATCAGCACAATAAACGGAAATAGTGCGCTCATAGCTGAAAAGCTCAAAGCAAAAAAGATGTCAATAAATGTAATTTTTTTCTTGAATATTTTTTCTAAGTAAATCATAAAAAAAATGCATGATTAAGTTGGTATGATCTCACAGTTATCGTGAAGCAATAACTGCGAGTGAAGCTTGATCAGACAAAGAGGGAGGCCAGCCGTAAAAGCTGGCCTTTTTTATTGGACCACTGATAACTCTCCATAAGCAATTGCTAAAGCGTTTGCTATCTTTTGAGCTATTTCGTAATTGCCACAGGTAACCGGCAAAATTTCGTTTGTTGTTAAATTGATTATTTTAAACATGGTTTTGTAAAATTTATTATTTTTGGCGCCGCAGGCAGCTTTTAGAGCTGGGTAATTCCTGCGGCATATTGTTATTTTCTATAAAAAGTATTTTTGTTTTCACCTTTGCTGCGCGCTGCGATTGAATCGGGAAAGAATGTAAGTGTTGTTTTTTTTGTACGACCTTTTGTTCCTGCTTTCCAAATCATCACGTTGTGCCAAGCGTCTATTGTTTGTAACGTCCAGATTGTATTGTGAGCGGCTTCTCTGAAATTGAAAACCATATTTTCGCCATGCTGTTCTCGCATTTGCAAAATAAACTTTCTCAATTCTTCGCGATTTTCTGCATTGTCTAAATCTTCGAATTCAACGATAAATTTCATATTTTACCTATGTTGTTAAAATCTAATGAGCCTACCTTTTTGAATAAAAAAGAAGAAATATCTAGTTGGGTTATTTTTAATCAAAGCATCGTCTTCGTCAGATAATTCAAATTTTTTTTTAGTTATGTAACTTTTAATGATTTTCATATTCTTGCCCGTTTTTAATTTTTGTCGAAATTTAATAATCTAAGTTGAAAAGTTGCTTTTCTTCAATTTTCACCAGCTCAAGTGCTGCGTCCGTTGAATATTTTTTAAAATCTTTTAGTTCATCAAAATAATTCAAAAAGTCTCTTTGTGCGTCAGTAGCCCTTTCGTAATAGAATTTTTGTTTCGCGTCTCGTAAATTTTCTATTTGAAATAAATCGCACATTTTTTGCTCTAAAAGACCAAATTTTCGCAATTCATTGTTTGTTGATTTAGCGAATTTTTGCAGTGCTTTCGCTTGTTTTTCAGTTGAAACGACCCAACACGAACTCGGAAGGAATAATTGTAGTTTTTGTTTTTTTACTTCTTCCTCGATTAAATCAGAATTATCAAAAATTTTTTTAAATTTTGCTTTCGAGATTATTAATTTTAATAGCATATTTTTACCGTTTTTAATTTTTATTTATTTGCCAATCAGTTCGAAGAAACTCGAATTGATAAAATGAAGTTAATGTGATGTAAAAATAAGATGCAACAAAAAATCTTTCAAAGTTAAATATTTTTATCAAAAAGAAACAATTTTAGTTTTAAAGTTAAAAAATTAACTTTCTCAACCCAAGAAAATCAATGTTGTCAATAAATATTTAACTTCAAAATATTTGTGTTTCAAAATGAAAAACACCTTGTTTTTTATCTTTTAAATTTTAAAAAATGTTTTGGCGCAAATATTTTTACTCTCTTTTTAACATCGAAATAATGGCAAGAAAAAAAGCAAAACACAATTTTTTAACTGAAGAAGAAGTTGCAAATTTTATTGCTTTTGTACAAGAAAATAAAATTAGTCAGACAAAAATGGCAGAAATTCAGGGAGTTAGCGCTGGAACAATTTCAAATTGGTTTGCTAAAAATGAAATATTAAAAGCGTTGCGAGATAATGTTGAGAGATATGTTGAAAATCCACAGCTGAAAGCGAAGCTTAAAAAAGCACGAGAAGGGCTAGAGTAAATAAAATTAACAATTAGCCAACTTTTTTAAAAGCTTTGTGTTGATATTTCATTCCCAATTTTTTAAGCACTCTTGTGTTAGTTATTGATTCTACAGCTTCACGAGTCAAATTTAAACCGAATTCAATATTTACATACACAAAAGCGTTTTTTTTCTTTTTAAAAAGAACTCCATAATTCTTACATACGAAAATTCTGATTTTTTTAACTAAATAATCGCTTAAGCCTTTATTGATTTGCGGTCTAAAAACCACAGAGTTTTGATCAAGATAATTTTTAAGCAAATTTTGATGTTCTTTGTCATTACAAGATTGGCAATTAGCCCAGTCATTTGGGTAAGGTTCGTAATATTGTTTACAAGTTGCGCAAGGTACATCATTAGAACTTCTCGAAAATCTCATATCTTGACTTTTGATTTTTGATAAAAACTATTAGTAGTATATTTTGGGAATATTGTTATCAAAAAACTACTAAATATTGTGTCAATAGGAAAATCAAAAAATAAATTAGCTACACAAAAAAAAATGGGGAGGCCCACAGATTTTAATGTTACTTTAGCTGATGAAATTTGTGAGCGCATTTCACAAGGTGAAAGTTTAAGAGATATTGGAAGAGATGAAAGAATGCCGGCAGCTGGAACAATTTGTAGATGGCTCAACGAGAAACCTAACTTTGATGAACAATACACACGCGCGAAACTAATTTGCGGCGAGAATGAGTTTGATGATATTAAAGAGATAACTGATGCAAAGCCGCATTATTATTATGATGAAGCTGGAAATAAACGTATTGATCCTGCTTGGGTTAATCTACAACGTCTTAGAGCTGACAAAAGGCAATGGCGCGCAAGTAAATTAGATCGTAAAAAATATGGCGATTCTCTAGCTGTTAAAGCAGAAGTAAAAGATACAAGCTCAACAACGAAATGGCTTGATGAAACTTTAGAGCAAATAGATCAAAACAGAAAATGCACAGCCAATTAGCTTTTGATGAACTACGCGAAAATCTCGCATCAAAAGAATGGCGCCTAAATAATCTTTATTGGTTTAAAGACGAAGCTGGCTTTGCTCACAAATTTAAGCTCAACTGGTGTCAAGAAAAGCTATTAGCGGATTCTCACGGTTTTGACATTGTGCTTAAAGCACGACAATTAGGCGTTACAACTTACTATTGTTTAAACTTTTTAGATGATTGTTTGTTCAACTCAAACATTACCGCCGTTTTAATTGCAGATGATTTAAAAGACGCTAAAAAGATTCTTGCTGATAAAGTGCGCTTTGCTTATGATCGCTTGCCGCTTGAAATCAGAGAGCGCAGGCAGCTTCTTACTGATTCAACAGAGATGCTCAAATTCAGCAATGGATCATCTTATTCAATTACAACTTCTGCACGTTCTGGCACAGTTCAACGTTTGCACATAACAGAATTTGGCAAAATATGTCGCAAAGAGCCCGCAAAAGCTGATGAAATAATTGCAGGATCATTGAACACAGTGCACAGCGGGCAACAGATTGTTATTGAATCAACAGCGGAAGGGCAGGACGGTCATTTCTATAATCTTTGTCAAAAAGCTCAACGCATTCAAAGACTAGGCCTTGATCTGACGCCGCTTGACTTCAAGTTTCATTTTTTTTCGTGGGTTAAAGAGAAAAAATATCAACTTAAAGGTAAATTAGAGCTTACGCCAGAACTTGTAACATATTTTAAGGAGTTGCAAGAAGAGCAAGGGATTATTCTAACTGACGCGCAAAAGCTTTGGTATTCAAAAAAAGCAGAAACATTGCAGGAATTAACAAAGCAAGAATTTCCCGCAACTCCTGAAGAAGCATTTGAAAAAGCAATCATTGGCGCGTACTTTGCAAAACAAATTGCTCAAGTTGAAAAAGAACGGCGCATTTTACCGATTCAATATGATGAATCTCTGCCAGTTTATACTTTTTGGGATATTGGCATGAATGACACGACTGCTATTTGGTTTGTGCAGAAGCGTGGATTTGATTTTTTGGTTATTGATTACTACGAAAATTCCGATTTACCGTTGCCACACTATTTAAACACTTTAACAGAAAAAAAATATAAATACGGCAAACATTTTTTACCGCACGACATAGTTAAGCGCAGCTTTTACGATGGCAAAGATGGTTTAGAAGTCGCAAAGGATCACGGCTTTAAATTTGAGCAAGTGGAGCGTCCACAAAGTAAAATTGCCTGCATTGATAAAGCTCGAAACATATTTAAACGCTGCTTTTTTAACAATAAAGCCTGTGAATCTGGCTTAACTCGCTTAAGAAATTATCGCAAAGGCTGGAATGAACGATTGGGCTGCTTTACCGATCAACCTCTTCACGACATAAATTCAAACGGCGCCGATGCTTTTCAAACTTTTGCCTTGTCGTCCGATAAATTAGCCGGTATTGGTTCTTATGATGTAGCTACTCTTCAAGCTCGCATAAAAAAGAATCAACAGACTAATCATATTCTTTAATGTCAAAGAAAACGGACGAAGCTTTACAAAATCAAGTTAAAGGAATTGTACAGTCGTTTCGTGCAATGTCCGAAAATTACCTAGATCAAAGTATTGCTACAGAGCGCGTAAAGACCCTTAAGTATTATCGCGGCGACAAAACAATTGTACCTTACAAAGAGAATCGTACTAAAATTACTTCTCGTGATGTTGCTGATGTTATTGAAGCTGCAATGCCTGATTTTATGGAAGTTTTGTTTGGTAATGCACAAATTGGCAAATTCAATCCTATAGTTAATCGAGAAGATTTAAGTTTAACGTCACAAGAACGCGCTGCGTTAGTTGCTAATGTAAAAGATCCAGCTCAATTAGCTGAAATTGAAAAACAATATAAAATTGTTCAAATTCAAAGACTTGAAAAAGTTGCTGATCAAGCAACCAAGTTTTGCGATTATGTGATTAAAAAACAAAATGACGGATTCCGCATTTTTTACGACACAATCAAAGATGCGTTAATGGTTAAAAATGGTTTTGTGCGTCTTTATTGGTGTGAAGAAAATGAATATAATGACGAAAGTTACGAAGGACTTGATGAATTAGAATATCAAGCATTGCTTGCCGACAACAATGTTGAAAAGGTCGAAGAATCAGAAGTTGATGGCAAAAAAAGATATAAAGCAAAACGCAAAAATAAGAAAAAATACATTAAAATTGAAACTGCGTTACCGGAATATATTTACACCGACCCTTTTGCTGCAACAGTTCAAGATTGTCGATATTTTGAGCATGTGATGTTTAAAAGTCGCAGTGAATTAATAGAAGAAGGATTTGATGAACAACAAATTAATGATTTAGCTGCTTCAACTTTAAATGCCTCTAAAAACACTGTAGGAATTGAACGATATAAATATCAAAACCAACAAGCTTCTGGCACAAACAATTCTGATTCAAGCGGGGACATTCTAGAAATAAGAATGTGTTACATTAAAGCCGATCTTAATGATGATGGCATTGCAGAACTTACTGAAGTCGTTCTTGCTGGCAATTCTAGCAGTCAAATTCTCAAAAAAAATGGTAAATTAGCTGTTCAAGAAGTTGATTGTATTCCTTATGAAACTTGCGTCGCAATATTTGAACCGCACCAACTTATTGGCAATGCTCTTGCTGATTATGTCAAAGATTTGCAAGAAATTAAAACCGCTTTGCAGCGTCAGATGCTTGACAACCAGTACATGGTTAACAATCAAATGCTGTATGCTGATATTAATGCAGAGGTTGATATTGATTATTTATTATCTGCTGGTCCGGGTTCAGTAATTCTTGGCAAAGGGCAGGGTGGCGTTACTCAAATTCCAGTTCAGCCTCTGGGTCAAAACTCTATTGCCATGATTCAGTATTTTGATACTGTACGCGACGAGAGAAGCGGGATAAGTAAATACAGTCAGGGTCTTGATTCTGAAAGCATGGCTAACACTGCTGCGTCTAAAACCGCGGGCGGCATGCAAATGATGCTATCAAGAGCAGATAAACGGCAAAAGTTAATTATGCGTTGTATTGCAGAAACTTTTGTCAAAGGCCTTTATCACCAAATTTTGCGCTTAGCTTGCAAACATATGACTGAAAGCCAGATCCTTCAATTTGGTAATGACTGGGTAGAAATTAATCCGCTTGATTGGACTGATAAAATGAATTTCAACATTGAAGTTGGCTCTGGCAACATGAATAGACAAGATGAAATTCAAAATCTTACAATTTTAAAACAAATTCAAAACGAAGGTATTCAATATGGTATTGTAAACGCTGAAAATGTTTACAATCTTGACAAAAAAATTGTTCAAGTTCTTGGTTACAATACTACAGATGCTTATTTTACAAAACCACAGCCAAATCAACCTATTCAAGCACCACCTCCAGCAGTTGATCCAATGGCTGAATTACAAGCTAAAAATGATGAATTAGCAGCTAAAAACGAAAATATCCGACTAAACACGCAATTAGGTCAGCTTCAATTTAATTATGATAAATTAAAAGCCGATCTCGGCGTCAAGGCTGCTGAAATGGAACAACAACGAAAATTTAAAGAAGCTGATTTAGGATTAGACATCCGCAAAACACAACTTAGTAATCACATTCAAATGCAGGGATTAAACCAAGACCTGCTTAATATTGTAGCAAATGTTCAACAAAAACAGCAGCAAATCAGAGGTTCTACGCAAAGCGAATAATTGTTTTGAGCTTCTTAAAAGTGAAATTTTTCGCAATACTATCAAAGAATTGCGTGACGATTACACAAAAGAAATGCTTGCAACTAATTGTTTGCAGAAGCGTACAAGAGAGTCACTTTTTAGACAAATCAAGTGTTTAGATGATTTGACTAAGAAGCTTTATCAATATTCGACAATTCATCAAAACGAAGAATTGCGAAAACAAACGGAGAAAGAAAATGGCAAAAAGTTCAATGTTTAAAAATAAATCATCAGCAAAAAAACCTGAAACTAAAAAACCAATGCCGAAAAAACTTTCTGGAAAAAAAGGCTGCTAATATGGCTAGTGATTTTGAAATTTACGAACCACTTACGGCAATAAGTTTTAATAAAGTTTATGATACAAATTTATCATGGGATCAAATAAAAGAAATGGCGCGGAGGTCAAAGCAAATCGTAATAGGAAGCTGTTATGCTAAAGAAAATTTATATTTAGCAACAAGCAACTATTTTTGGAAACAATTAAAACAAATGTCAAAAAAATAAATTAATGAAAAAAGAACTACATTTAATTTTTTTGCGATGTTTGGGTCTTTTTTTTTCTGGGTCTTTTTTTTCAATTACTGTTAAAGAAGTAAAGAAATGTCTTAATCAAGCAATTAGAGAGGCAAGAGGAGACAAAGAAATTATTCCAACATTTTTTATTAAAAATCTCAAAGAATTAAAGAAATAAATTATGTCAGATAACCTACAACAAGGAACTGAAAACAAACCGATTGATTATGCTTCTTTAGGGAATGCCATACTCAATTTTTCAACTGAAGAATCAAAAAATAAAAGCAATACTGAGCCTAGCCCTGCCGATGAGCAGATAAGCGAAGAAGAATCAGAAATTGCGGCTGAAGACTCTGAACAAGAGCAAGTGCCTGATGCTGAGAAACAAGTTGTTTCTGAGGCCACTTCCAAAGCTGAAATAAAGAAATACAAGGTGAAAGTCGACCAAGAAGAACTCGAAGTTGATGAGCAAGAATTACTTAACGGCTATTCTCGCCAATCTGATTATTCACGAAAGACTCAAGCACTTGCCGAAGAACGCAAAGCTTTAGAAAAAGAGCGCGAAGAAATTAAAGCAAAGTACGGTCAAAAGATTGAATTTGAAACTGATTTCTTTGAAGCACAACTTAAAGCTGAGTTTAAAGATATTAACTGGCAAGAGCTTGAGCAAACTGATCGTGAAGAATATCTTTATCAAAGGGAAAAATTGCGCGAAAGAACACAACAGCTTGAAGCTAAAAAAGCTGAACTGTTAAAAATTCGCAATGATGAAATGACAGAATTTCACAAAAAAAACAGAGAACGTCTTGCACAAGAAGCAGAACTTCTTGCCAAAGCTGATCCTGATTTTGCTGATCCTAAAAAAAAAGAACAGATTGGAAAAGAGTTGGTAGATTTTTTAAAGGCAAATAATCATTCGCCCGAAGAAATTGAAAGGATTATTTATTCAACGCATAGAAACATCTTGTTAGTCAAGAAAGCTATGGAATTTGACAAAATCCAAAAAGCCAATCTCAAAACAAAAAAAGTAGTTACTACGCCTTCAATTACTAAGAGTTCTAATTTTAGACCTAAACCTAATCAATCAAATAATTTGAACGCTATAAGCGATAAAGCCAAAAAAGGTGATAAAGCTGCTATTACGCAGCTAGTCAGCGCGTTCATTAACTCTAAAAATTAGGATTAAAAAATGACTCAACAAACCAACTCTTTTGATAGTTTTGAGGCAATTGGTAACAGAGAACAATTAGCTGATAAAATTTGGGATGTTTCAATTACTGAAACTCCGATGCTTAATGCTATTCCTTCTGGTGAAACTAAAGGGACTCATCCAGAATGGCAAACCGATGCACTTGCTTCTGCTTCCGGTAGCAATGCTCAACTTGAAGGTAACATTTATTCACTTTCTACAACCAGCCCAACCACTCGCGTTGGTACTTACACACAAATTTCAACTAAAACTTTTTCAATTACTGGAACTCAAGAAGTAGTTGAAAAAGCAGGTCGTGCTTCAGAGGTTGCTTATCAACAAATTAAAAAAACCAAAGAGCTTAAACGCGATATAGAAACAAGAATTTGTGGTAACTATGCTTCAGTTGCTGGCGACGCTTCAACTGCCCGTCAAACTGCGGGTTTACAAGCTTGGTTAACAACTAACGTATCTCGCGGTACTTCTGGTGCAAATGGTGGATTTTCTTCTGGTATTGTATCAGCAGCAACTAATGGTACTCAAAGAACTTTTACTGAAACTCTTTTAAAAACTGTATTGCAACTTGCTTGGGCTTCTACTGGTGAAGTTCCTGATATGGCTTTAATGTCTGGAACTCAAAAACAAACTGCCGCTGGTTTTGCTGGTAATGCAACTCGTTACAAAGATGCAGACGCTAGATCAATTATGGCTGGTGCTGACATTTATGAATCGGATTTTGGTCAAGTAATGTTGGTCCCTTCAATTTTTACAGACTCAAGATCATGTTTATTGGTAAACAAAGATTATGTCGAAATTGATTATTTGACTGGTCGTAAACTTGTTACCGATAAAATGGCTAAAGTTGCAGATTCTGAAGATTATGCAATTAACACCGAATTTGCTTTGATTTGCAAAAATCAATTAGCACATGGAGTTGTTGCCGATTTATCATAATAAATTGCGGAGGGGGTTAAAATCCTCTCCGTTTTTTTAATTTAAAAACAAATTATATGACAAGAAGTATGGAAGATGCTCGTAATGCCAGAGCTGAACAACCAAAAACCAAAGAACAACTAATTGCTTTTGGAAATATTAGGCCAATTAAAAACGAAATATTTGAAGATTCATCTTTTGGTAAAAAAACCAAGAAATGGGAAATTTACCACGGTTGCAAATTTATTAATCATGATTTTAGCAATACTGAATTTGTTGAATGCGATTTTAGGTGGTCAACATTTATTAACTGCAAAGGCATCAATTTAACAGTGGCCCCTCAAAGCAATATTGGACTTCATAAATTAATTTGTGAAAGCCCAAATTTTATTAATTGCGATTTTACTGAATGTCATCTTGAAAATTCTGAATCTTCAAATCAAACAATTGAAATTATTACTAAAGAGCAAAGAGCTGAATTATTTAAAAAAGGACGCGAACTTGGTTTAAATTTTGCAAATAATATTTCTAACGAAGCTTTAAAAGTTTTAATTGATTCTGTGACTAATGAAGGAAATTTATAGTGAAACAAACTACAGCGGAGACAAAGAAAGTTTTTTAGAAGATGACAAGGGCCAATTTTTTAGAAAAGTTGAATCCAAATCTTATAATAAAATTTTAGAAAATAATGCTGAAGTCCGTAAAAACTTTGATAAAAATGATGCTCAGTTTAAAAAAAGTGAATTTAGAAGAACTGGTAGCATTCCGTTTTTGGCTTTAGAAATTAAGGCCAAAGAACTTAAAATGACTGGTCCGCAATTTTTAGACTGGTTTAAATCAAGTGATGGTCAAAAATGGATTAAAAGTCCAGAATGTGAAATTTTTAGAACTGTAAGCAATTCTTATCAATTATGACGCTTGCAACTTTTTCGGATCTTAAATCAGCAATTGAAAATTGGCTTAATGAAACTGGCAATCAAGCAATTATTGATAATGCCGCTGATTTTATTACTCTTGCTGAATGTTGGATGAAAGAAAACATGGAATTTAGGCCTAGGTATCTTGAAACCAGAGAAACTTTAACAAGTTCCGAAGAAACAGTTGATTTGCCAGATGGATTTTTAGGAATTTCGCAATTACGAATAGATAGCGTAAGTCCAAGAAAAATTTTGCGCACAACTACGCAAAACGATATGGAAACTTATTCAGGCACTGGTCAACCAGAAAAATTTGTTGTTGAAAGCACTTATTTAAGATTTTGTCCAATTCCTGATCAATCTTATGATTTTTCACTTCTTTATTATAAATTTCCTACTGCTTTAAGCGAAAGTAATACCACAAATTCAATTTTAACCAATCAACCAAATATTTATCTTTGGGCTTCATTGCTTCAAGCTGCACTTTATTTAAAAGATGATCCGCAAATTGAAAAATTTGGTAATCTTCTTGAATCTTCAGTTAGAAATCGTTACCAACGAGATTTGAAAGAAAAATATTCTGCACCAGTTCAAATGGTAAATCCTTATCGAATATTTTAATGCAAATACCTTTTGGAGATTTTACACCAGATTTACCAGATTTAGTAGGTGGACTTAAAACTGCTAAAAATGTTTTTCCTTTTGGGAAATATTATGGTCCAGTCCCATCTTTTGCTACAATAAACGATGCACTTGAAGAACGTCCTCTTAATGCAGCTTCTTTTTCTGATCCAGATGGAAACACCACAATTTTTGTGGGAACTGCAACAAAACTTTATAAAATTAACGGCGATGGTTCTTATACAGATGTAACAAGAACTTCTGGTGATTATAATACTCTCGAAGAAGAAACTTGGAATTTTGAAATATATGGCACAAATGTTATTGCTACAAACTATAGCGATAGTATGCAAGTTTTTGATCTTTCTAGTAGCACAGAATTTTCAGATTTAGCAGGAAGTCCACCAAATTCTAGGATTCTTGGTGTAATAAATAATTTTTTGGTGGTTGGTGACACTAATGACACTGATGGTCAAAAAATTACTCGTCTTAGATGGTGTGCAATTGATGATATTACTGATTGGACGCTTTCAATTTCAACGCAAGCAGATTATCAAAATGTTGAAAGCGGAAATGGTGGGCATATTCAGGGAATTTATGGTTTTGGTGATTACGGAGTAATTCTTCAAGAACGATCCATTGTTTTAGCAACATACATAGGATCACCAGAAATATTTAGATTTGATTTAGTTGAAAAAAATCGTGGCGCCAAAATTTCTTCTTCAGTAATTGGAAATGGTAAATCGGTATTTTTTTTGGATACTAATGGTTTTTACGAATTTACCAATAATCAAGCCGTACCAATCGGATTAGACAAAGTTGATAATTATTTTTGGTCTAATGTTAAAACTAATTATTTGAGTCGTATTAGTGTTTCTATTGATCCTAGTAATAAATTAGTTCTTTGGTCATATCCTTCAATTAATAGTGGAGATGGAACACCAGATTCAATTTTGGTTTATAACTGGGAAAAAAAGCAATGGTCAACAATTTCTCAAAACCTTTCTTTTATTTTTAAAACTTTAACCCTTGGCTACACTTTAGAAGGTTTAGATGATGTTTCGTCAAGTTTAGATGATTTGCCATTTTCTCTTGATAGTCGAGTTTGGCAAGGTGGAACTGTTTTATTAGGCGGCTTTTCTTCTGATTACAAACTTGGTTATTTTAACTCTACAACTAAAATGACTGCAATTCTTGAAACTCAAGAAATAATTGGTGTAGAACAACAAAAAACTACAATTGATCGAGTTGAGCCAATGGTTGAAGGTGGCACTGGTTCAATTGCTATCGGTTATAGAAATTCTATTAGCGACAGCGTTGTATATTCTACAAGCTATGATGAAAATACATATGGATTTTGTAATATTAGGGTTCCAAATGCTTTTTATCAACGAATTAAATTAACTCTAGCAAATGGTTTTACCAAAGCTTTTGGAGTTAATGTAAGAACAAAACTGGCAGGACAGAGGTAATGCAAAATAAGCTTAACCAAAGCCAAACAGATTTAGAATTTAAAAATCGCACAATTAAACTTTTTGATGCAATTCTTGATGGTAAAATTAATGCAATTGGTAGCAAAACATTAACAGCAAATTCTACTACAACTATAATTACAGATAGACGTATTGGCGTTGATAGTATTTTATTTTTGGCGCCAACAACAGCAAATGCAGCTGCGGCATTGTCAGGAATTTATCAAGCAGTCACCGCTCAATATGAAATCACATTAACTCACGCTAGTAATTCGCAAACCGATAAAACTTTTAAATATGCTATTCTTGGCTAGGTTTAGGTGTTCGATTTCTTTTTCTAAACAAGTAAGTTATGTATTCATCTTTGTTTCTATCCCAGACAACACAATTTATTTGCTTATCTAGTTTATATTCATTAAGGCAAAATTTATTATCTGCTTCCCAAATCACTAAATCAGCACCTTTTTCTTGAGCAAAACGAAACCAATAATTTTCATTCATATCATTTAAAGGTTTTTTTCCTTCAATTGGCCAATCGTAATTTTGTATTGTTTCTATTCTAGTTCCTACCAATTCATAATCAGAAGAAAATTTTAAAATTTTATAGTACAGCGCTGCTCTTCCAGAAACTCTAATAATTTTTACTTCGTTTTTAGAAGATGGATAGCTTTCCAACTCTGAATAATAAGGTATCACAAAATATTTTTTCCATCTCTCGTAATCCAATTCAGAATTTAATTCAGGATCAGAAAAATTTTTGCAGCTTGTTAGTAATGTCAAAAAAATTATTAAAATTTTTTTCATAAAAAAATTAGAAATCCGTTTTAGCTATGTTAATTGAGTGATGAATAAATTTATTTTTTTCATATGCAATATTTTCATAAAATTTCAGAAAATGAACCAGTAGCATCATTATTGGCCGCTGTAATGCGTCAACCTGAGCTTTGGAATCAAAATCTTTTAAGAACTACACACGAAGGCACTCCTCATAGCGAAGTTTCTGATATTTGGCTTAGATTTAATGACCTTTCAGAATATAAAAAAACTAACGAAAGATCAACAATATTAGACCAGCACGAAAGTATTGATTATCCAGCTTTTGCAATGCTTCCGCAAGCTCGCCAAATTATTTTTAACTTGATGCGCTTTGTTGAAGGAAAGCGTTTAGGTCGCGTTCTTATTACAAAACTTGAACCAAGTAAAAAAATTTATCCTCATGTCGATAGTGGAGATCATGCGGCATATTATGATCGTTATCATGTTGTTTTAAAAAATTCAGAAGGATCAATTTTTAGAGCAGGTAATGAAGTTTTGTG
This sequence comes from Rickettsiales bacterium UBA2645, assembly GCA_002359655.1. Classification (GTDB taxonomy): domain Bacteria; phylum Pseudomonadota; class Alphaproteobacteria; order Rickettsiales; family UBA1997; genus UBA2645. The sequence goes on from DENL01000041.1 coordinate 24,272, forward strand.
CATGAAGGCCGGTGATATTTATTGGTTTGATAATTCAGCAGAACACGAAGTTATTAATAACAGTTATGACGACCGAATCGTTATGATTGTAGATATTAGATCAAAATAATGACTGATTTAGTTTTTGAAATTCAAGATTGGTTTTCTGTTAGAAAAAAAATGGAATGGCTATTTCCTTTACATTGGGAAGAAGTGGCCAACTACAAAGATAAAATCAAATTAAATCTTGATGATGAATCCTACAATAAGTTAGCTCAAGATGGCAATTTACATATTGTTGTGGCTCGAGATAAAGACAAAATAGTTGGTTACCACTGGCTTATTATAAAATCACATCTTCATTACAAACAAAGTTTAACTGCGTTTACAGATGTTTACTTTTTACATCGTGATTACCGCAAAGGATGGAATGGAATTAAACTTTTTAAATTTGTTTTAAAAACTTTGAAAGAAAAAAAAATTGAAAGGGTGATTTTTACATCAAAAACCAAGCATGATAAAAGCAAAATTTTTGAACGACTTGGTTTTGATAGAGCTGAAACAATTTACACAAAATACATAGGAGATTAATTATGGCAATAGCGGCGGTAGCGGCAGCGGGAGTAGCAGGAGCGGGAGCAGCTTATTTAGGAAGCCAAAACCAACCTAAAAATTTAACATCTTCAAGTGCTTACACTCCTTTTCAAGCCGATTATTTAAATTATGGTTTTGATCAGGCAAAACAAAATTATCAAATGCCTTTAAGTTATTATCCAGGTCAAACTTACGCTTCACCAAGCGATGCAACTATTTCAGGATTGCAAAAACAACAAGACAGAGCAACCAATGGCAATCCTTTATTGCCAGCAGCTCAAGCGCAAAATCTTGCTACGATCAACGGCGATTATTTAAATTCAAATCCTTATCTACAGCAAGCAATAGACAATGCTTCTGTTGGTGTTACGCGTAATTATTTAAATACAGTTGCACCAGGTATTCAAAGTCAATTTTCAGGTTCTGGTAGATATGGAAGTGGTGCTTTAAATGCAGTTCAAGATAATTCTCGCTATGATTTGGCAAGTAATCTTAGCCAACTTGCAGGCAATTTATCTTACACAAATTATAATCAAGAAAGGCAAAATCAACTTGCGGCAGTTAATAACGCACCAGCTTTAGCAAATGCCGATTACACTGATATTGCTAGTTTGCTTGATGTTGGCAAACAACGTGAGGCCATTACACAACAAGGAATTGATGATTCTATTAATCGTTACAATTTTGCACAAAACGAACCAAATCAACGCCTTGCAACCTATATGGGACTTATTAATGGCAATTATGGCGGAACTACAACAACTACGGAAAGAAATCCTGCTTATAAAACGGCAGCTTCAGCATTAGCAGGTGGTGCACTTCAAGGAATTGGTTTAGGATCTTCTTTGGTAGGATCTTATGGAAATTATCAAAACCAACAAGCGCAAGCTAATTATTATAATCGTCAATAAAATGCCATATAATCCAATTAATTTCAATGTTGGTAATAACGATCTTAATTATTCCCAACCTTTAATTCCAAATTATCAAGATCAGGCAAATGCAATTCCACTGGTTGGTAATCCTGCGCCAAGAATTCCTTACCAAGCAAATAATACAATTCCTCAATCTGAATTACCTTATCAACCAAAAGGAATTATTGGTTGGCTTTCTTCCCCAGAAGTGGCTCAAGGATTTATTGCCGCTGGTGATGCTATTATGAATAGCGGTTATGGTGGAAATATTGGGGCTGCGGCTGGTGGATTTATTCGTGGTCAACAAAATGCTCAAGAACAACAAAGGGAAAACAGAAAATTACAAATTCAAGATATTATAGCACGAGCGCAATATAACGCTTCTATGGCTAAAAATAATTTAAAACCTGTTGAAACGGCGCAAGGTGTTTTTTTACTTAATGAAGCTACTGGAGAATTAACACCAGCGCAAAATCAGGGAAAACAATTAACCCCTTATTCAAAACCTCAAACTGTTGTAAACGTTAGTAATAGTGAAGAAGGAGCTTTTGATAAAGCCTATGGTAAAGATCGTGGCGAAAACGCAGCAAAATTTGTTAATGAATATCAAACTCAAGCTGCAAAATCGGTAAATGCTCTTAACAGTTTAGATAATGCTAAAAATCAAGTTTTATCACTTCAGCAACAAGGAGTAACAACTGGTCCTTTAACACCTGGTTCTTTGGAAGTAGCAAAAACTTTTAATCAAATATTTCCAGGAAGCATAGATATTAAAAAAATTAAAACTCTTGAGCAGCTTAATCAATCTTCTAAAGATGCTGCTGGCGCTATTTTATCAAGTGGTCAATATGGTACTGGTAATGGTATTTCGTCAAATGATTTAAAAGCGGCTAATCAACGCGTTCAATCTGTTAGCAATACAATTGAAGGAAATTTAGCTATTATTGATACGCTACAAAAGCTTGAACAAAGAAAATATGAGATTGGTAATCTTGTTGGCCAATTGGCAGATAAAGGGGTTAAAAGTCAAACTCAAATTAATGCAGCAATCAAGAGCTATAATGAGACTCACCCTTTATTTTTATTAGATAATCAATCAAAAGCGCAAGGCCAAGCAATTTTTAATGGTCAACCAATAAATTACACAATTCATCGCAAAAAATAATGGCCTCAGTTGAATTGCCTACAGGCGAAACTTTAGAATTTGATGACAAAGCAACTGATGATCAGATCCATTTTGCTGTTCAAGATTATCTAAACAAACAATCTAATGCCGAACAATCAGAAATAGCAATTCAACCACAAATACCAACTCAAAATCAAAAACCTCAACAATATTCTGCTTTTACTGAAAATTTTGTTCGCCCAGTTGCTAGGGCTACAAAAAACGCAGCCGCTGGTACTATCGGTTTTGCTGGTGATTTAGCGCAACAAGCAATAAATTTGCCAGGATATTTGGGAAACAAAGCAACTCAATTTGTTACTGGCAATCAAAATGCTCGACCATTCAAACCATTAAGCAACATAAACACAGCTAGTCCAGCAGTCAGGCAAGCTTTTGATAGCATTACAAACGATTTAACTGTTCCACGCAATCCAGCTGAGCAAAAAATTGATCAATATTCTGAAATGGCTGCTGGCGGTTTAGCTGGTGGGGCAAAAACAATCCCACAAGCTTTAAGTGTAGCTGGTGGAATAGCTGGCAATGAATTAAGCAATAAAGCAGCGGATTTATTAAATATTCAACCAGATTCCGCGGTAAGAACTGGATTAAATGTTGCTGGCGGTTTAGCTGGCGGTATTTCAACTGGATTAAGTGCAAATAAAATTCAAAATTTTGCTAAAGATTATAAAGTGCGCAGCACGCTTCCAAAGGCTTCAAAAGTAGTTTTAAATGATATTGAAAAAGCTGGATTAACTCCAGAACAAGTAATTAGCAGTCTTAAATCTGACGGCGGAATTGGTCTTGATCCAATTGATGTTATACCGGGTCAATCAGTTAATATTGATCAAATGGGACAAATTGCGGCTTCGCGTAAAGTGCTTGAAAGTGCGTTGGATAGAAGAGAGCAAAATTTAAGCAAAGCAATAAATAACATAACTAAAAACGTTCAACCTGATGAATCTTCTTTTTCAAATTTAAGTCAGAAGTTTATTGATAATTTGATGTCAAAAAGATCAGCAACTTCAAAACCTTTATATAAAGCTGCTTACGAACAAACTCCGCCATTATCTCCTCAAACATCAATTACTTCTGATGATGGCAATACAAGAACTTTGGGAAATTTATTACAAAATCCAACCATTCAAAAAGCAATCCAAGATGGAAAAAATGCTGCTGCTAGATATAAAGGCACTTCAGGAATGAAGTTTTATAATGATTTGTTGCCAGATACTCCACCAAATGATTTAAGAGCTTTACACAATGCTCAAACAATTCTTAAAGATGATATTGGAAAAATTGGTTTAACTGGAGCTAGTCAAGAACAAGCAGCAACAAAAGCTTTGCGAGATGATCTTTTAAAATTTATGGACGAAGCTTCGCCACTTTACAAGGAAGCGCGTAATAACTATTCAATTGATACTCAAGAAATTTTAAACACCAAAAAAGGCGTTGTTGGAATTTTAGCAAATTTAAACAGCGAGAAATATTCAAATGCTGGTAAAAAGATTTTTAGCTATTCACCAAATGAAATTGCTAAAGTTAAACAAGAATTAATGAAAATTGATGCCACTAAATATCAACAGGGTATTAAAACTTTTATTAATCAAAAAATCGATGATCTTGGTGATAAATCGTTAAATGAATTATTTAGAAAACCAATAGAAAGAGAAAAAATTCTGGCAATGTTGCCAGATAGTGCAAAATCTGGTTTTGACAAATTTATAAAATATGCCGATCAAACCCGCCCAGTAAACGATGCTTTGCGAAATCTTTCGCCTATTGCTTCCGATTCACTCGAACAATCAATCCCTCAAAAAAATATTGCTAGCTCAATAGGTAAAAGCATTGGATACATTGCTAAACCAGTAGAAAATGTTGGCGTCGGAATTGCTGAAAAAACGCTTGGAAAAAATCTTGCAAAAAAAACTATTGATCCGCAACAAAGTAAATTATTAACGAATTATCTTTTTACTGATGAAGGAATGCAAAATTTGCAACAACTTTCAAAATTAAGTAAGAAGTCTGAAATCGACGCGGCTATTAGAGCGATCAAATCCCGCGCTATTATTCAAACTCCTTTAATTTTGAACGCAGAACAAAACAGCGATGGATCTTAAATACTGGTCGACTACTCCCGCAAATAATGCCACCTACGATCCAGATATTAACTGGCAAGAAGGGCAAGCTCCAAGTACAGTAAATGGCTCGGCTCGTCAAATGATGGCAGCTATTAGGTCAAAATGGGAAGATGCGCAATGGTTTAATTATGGCTCAACAGTTTATCCAATTGTTTATGTGGCCGCAACTCAGTTTAGAATTACCGGTGCTGATGCAACTTCTATTTTTGAAGTTGGCAGAAGAGTTAGGGCGGTTGGCACTTTAACTGGTACAATTTATGGCACAATTACAACAAGTGTATTTTCGACAAATACTACAGTTACAGTAATTTGGGATAGTGGTAGTTTAAATAGTGAAACGCTCAATATTTCAATTTCGATTATTTCAAACACCAATAATTCGATTCCATATCTTAACAAAAAAGGATCTGATGTCGCTTCAGCTTCCACAATTGATTTAAATGCTGTCAATGGCGAGCTTATTGATGTTACAGGAACTACAGCAATTACAGCAATTACGCTTAATGCTGGTCAATCTCGTATTGTTAGATTTACAGGGATTTTAACTTTAACAAATGGCTCTTCTTTAATTTTACCTACTGGGGCTAATATTACTACTGCCGCAGGTGATTTTGCTATTTTTGCAGGTTATGCAAGTGGCGTGGTTAGATGCGTTGGATATTTAAAAGCAAATGGTCAAGCATTAGCAGCAAGCGGATCTTTTACTGATCTTTCTGCAAGTGGTAAATTTTCAACTCCTTCGGTTGGAACTGTAACTATTGCAACCGATACTTTAACCATAACATCATCAACTTTTGTAGTAGAGGGCGAGGGTTCTGTTTCTGATAATCTTGCCACTATTAACGGCGGTGTTAATGGTATGACAATTGATTTTTCAATTCTCAACGCTTCGCATGTTATTACGATTAAACATGGTACAGGAAATATTATTTGCGAAGGTCAAAAAGATTTAAGGGTAGCAAATACTGATTGGCAAATTCGAGGTAAATATCGTTCTTCAGATTCTAAATGGTTAATTTGGGTTGTTAATAATAAGACTTATGGTGATTTAGTTGATATTCAAACCGCTTCAAGTTCTACGAATCTTCAATTTTTAAATTTAAATTCTGCTTATAGGGTTTACGAATTTGAGTTTATTAATATTTTACCTTCTGTTAATGCAGTAATGTTAACAGCTCAATACTCTACAGATAATGGTGCTACTTGGTTAAATTCTAGTTATAAACAAAGAAAAAATTGGGCTAATACTACTGATGCTGATGGTTCTTATACAGACAAAACTAGTGGCTTAACAATAGCTGGACGCGATGGAGATGTTAACGCTGGTGTAGGAAATAACTCTGCTAGAGGCGGAGTTAGAGGAAAATTATTTTTATATGATCCATCTAACACATCTAATTATAAAGGAGCGCATTGGTACGCGCATTATTATATTAGCACTAGCTATAACTATTATGCGAGATCTGACGGCATAGGAACTTATGAAGGTTCTACTTCTGCAATTAACGCAATCCAATTTTTATTTAAAACAGTAAATAGCGATACCACAAATGGCAATATCGCTTCAGGAACAATACTTCTTTACGGTAAACGCTAATCAATCAAAAAACTTATGACAGCAACACGAATTTTAAACGCAACATCAGGCTCAAGTTCTGAATTTTCAAGTTCAGACGGCAAATTTATTTTCCGCCTTACAATTACTGGCAGTCCATCAAGTTCAATTCAAGCTTTTCTTGATGGCAATGATAGTTCTTTTCCCGGACTTGCTTTAAAAATTAAGGGTTTAAGTGATTATGGTGGTGGAGTAAAACTTCAAGCTAAAACAAACAATACCAATGATGATTTTAGTGATACTGGGCGGACTTGGTCCGCTGATTATGCGGGTGTTTATATTCCACGTCAATCTAATTAGTTTTAGCTATGTTTCCTAAAATTTTTGACCCTGTTTACGGTGAATTAACAAGTTCAAATTCTTGGTCGGGAGCTCAAAGAGGAACTTCAACAAGTTTAACAGACGCTTCGACTGTAGCAATAGATTTATCTTTAAATAATGATTTTTCTCTTCTTACAACTTCTGCTGTGGGTTCAACAAGGCAATTAGGAATTCCAACAAATTATCCAATTGGTTCTATTAGACAAACTGGAACTATTGACGTTTTCCAAGATTCAGTTGGAAGCAGAGCTTTGACTTATTCGTGGCCTTGGTCTTTTGCTGCACAATCAGCGCCTACATTATCAACCAGCAAAGGAGCACATGATCAACTTTATTATCGTGTAAATTATTTTGAAGCAAGCGCAGCCGCCACTCTTACAATTGCAACTCCTTGTGTAGTTACAAAAAGTTCTCATGGTTATCGTTATGGTCAAAAAGTTGCATTTACTTCAACCAGTGGTTCGTTGCCAACGGGTTTATCTTTAAACACTGCTTATTACGTTAATCCAATTGACACTAACACATTTAACCTTGCCACGTCATTAACTAATCTTAGAGCTGGAACTTATATTGCTACCAGTGGTTCTCAAAGTGGTGTGCATACTATGCAAAGCGCCTCTATTACTATTTCTAATAATTTGGATGTAGGTTAATTTATGGCAAATCTTTGCAATTCAATGTTGTTAAAAGGAAATCCTTTATTTTTAGATTTACCAATTTTGCAAGGCGTTACTTCGGTATTAGCTTTAGATACTTTTTTTAAATTAAAAAATTCTTATTCTGGTCCTTGTATAAACGTTCGTCGTTCTTCGGACAATGCTACACAAGACATTGGTTTCAATGGAAATGTTTTAGATATTCAGTCTCTTTTATCTTTTGTCGGATCAAACAACGGATTTATTACTGCATGGTATGATCAAAGTGGCAATAGCAATAATGCAACTCAAGTTGTTGCATTAAATCAACCAAAAATAGTTTCTAACGGTTCAATTTTGACATTATCTAATTTTGCAGTTGGTTCTTATAGTGCTGCTAGTAGTCAATATCTTACTATCGCAAATACTACCAATCTTGCAATTACGGGTGCTGTTACTTTCTACACAATATTTAACCCAGGAACGGGTACTTCTGCTATACAAGGAGTTTTGTATAAAACTGGAAATGCAAATGGGCCTTATGGCATAGTAACAACAAGCATAAATACATCAGTTCAAAGCGGTTTTTATAATACCAGTTCAGTTGTAGGTACAGCTATTGCGGGCTCTATTTCTTCTGGAACACCATATTTAGTAGAGGGTTACTATGATGGTTCTTCTACTATATCAGCAAAAAAAAATAATTCTTCTGCTATTACTAGTTCTTTTACTGGTTCCTTACTTAATGAAGGTTTGCCAATATATATTGGTCAACAAAAAAATGGTTTTAACCGCTATTTTGATGGCAAAATATCAACTGGTTTGGTGTTTAATTCATATTTAACAAATACTCAAAGATCAGCAATACGTTCTTACCTTGGTAATCAAAGATCAATTTCCGTAACTTAATGAAATTAGCTAAATTTTCTACCCTCGAGGCAGCAAACACGGTATTAGACAGATTTAATCTATTAGCTAAATATCCTGAAAGCAACGATCCTTTTTATCTAACTACAATCAACCAATCTTCGGATGGATCTTTTTATTGGTTTAACTTTGATGGTTGCGTAAACAATGGCGGTTTAGGCAAATCCGAAATTGAAGCAGCCGAATCGGAATTAAACATTTTTGAGTTTGATGCAATACCAAGCGATTGGATTAGTAATACTGAAACTGAATAAATTACAAATTTAAATAATGAACAATCAACAAGAAAATTCAGTGCCTCAAATTCCAATGCCAACTTACGAAGAAATAAATCACGGTCTTTGGTTAATAATTTTAGGGATAGGTACTGGGTTTTTAGCGCTTTTAAAACGTTTGGTGATTGCAGAAAAAAAAGCTTTAATGCACGAATTTGAAAAAAGAATAGATATCAAGCTCGAACCAATAATCAAAGACATTAAAGAACTTAAAGATGACAAGGAAGCTTTGAAAAACATCAGCGGTACAATAACAAAAATTGGAGAAAAATTAAAAATTTTATGACAACAGAAACTAGTCCAGAATTAAGCAAATGGCGCTTAGCTTTTAAATATTTAAAAGAACATCCTTATTTTATACCAAGTTTGATAGCGGTAACTTTTGGCGTTATTAGCGTGGCGTTTTTTTATTTTTTTGGAAAACCGCTTGCCGACGCTTTAATTCCGTTAATTGAAAATTATTTAAAGGGCCATGTTTCTATCAATTAGATCAATAATCAGTAAACTCACAGCTATTTTTGCTGCGGCTTTAGCAATTTTTTATTATGCCAAACAACAAGGAGAAAAAGAGCAAAAAAACAATGATAATCAAAAAATCGCCAATGAAGTTAATAAACTTGGCAGCATTAAAAAAGACACTATGCGCCTTTCTGATGCTGAACTTGATGTTGAGTTGCAAAAATGGAAACGCGTTAAAAACAAATAGTGAATTGTGCGAAGGAGCTCATCTAATTTATATTGATGCCAGCAGAAAAGATAAAGAATTTACGATTTATAATAATCGTTACGCATGTTCTCAATGCAAAGCTTATTTGAGCAATCAAGAACGCCAAATTTGCGAGGAAGTTGATTAAAAATGATTTTAGAAAACCTAAAAAAACAACTTATCATTGACGAAAACTGCAAACTTGAAATATATTTAGACGATAAAGGTTTGCCAACTGTTGGTATTGGTCATCTACTTACCAAAAAAGACCCTGAATTTATGCAGTGGCAAGTTGGAATTAAAGCAAATCCAAAGTTTGTTTTAAAAATAACGCAAAAACGCTGCGACGAATTATTTGCAAAAGATATTGAAAGCGTGATCCATGATTGCAAATTTATTTGGCCAGATTTTGATAGTTTTTTAGAAGAGGTGCAAGAGATCATCGCTAACATGGTTTTTAATCTTGGCCAACCAAAATTATCAAAACTATTTCCGAGCTTTATTCAAGCAATCAAAGACAGAAATTACAAAAGAGCTGCGCTTGAAATGAAATACAACAATGGATTGAAACCAGAGCAGGGATTATGTGACTGGTATGTTCAAACAAAAGACCGCGCTAAACGACTTGTAAACAGAATGGAAACCTTAGCAAACAAACAAAATGCTTAAGATCGAGGGAACTAAAAAAAATCAAATTTTCTTTTTTAACTACAAACCAAAAATTCAATCTTTTGATCTTAAAATTTCAAAAACTGGTAAGAAAAAACAGGTTTACATTTTTGACAATAAAACCATCAAAAAAACATGGCCACAATTCTAAATGCAATTAAACGTTGGCGTATTCACAAAATTGTAAGAAAACCACTTGATAGTTCTTACTTTTGCAAATCATGATAAATCTTACAGCCGCAAGGGTTCAGGTTTTTAATTTTACATAACGAACATTATGAGAAAATTAAAATCCCTCAAATTCTTTTAATACTTCGACTCTCCATTCGAAAGGAATTCCTTTATTCATTAACAAATATTTTTTACAAGCCATATTTGTTTCCATAAATAATAAATCAAAAATTTTTCTATTTATATTAGGATTTTGTGCTGCAGCTTGAAATTCGTAAAAGCTAGCTGACAAAGTTCCGACCATAGTTTTTGCAGTTAAAATATGAAATATCCAATTGCAATCAGATGTCGTTTTAAGTTTTTCTAAAATTTCTTTAATTTGCTCTAATAACAAATTATTGTTTTGTGTTTTCAATTGATTATTAATTAAAATTCTGGTTCGCCATTATTTTTGGCAATTTGAAATTTATAGTTTTGTAATTAAATCAAAGAGCGATTTTTCCCTCATTTCAGTACGCCAAACATATTTCCAAACTTTAACTTTTTTCTCACCTACTTCATGTAAATCCTCAACGATTCTTTTAATCAAAAATCCTGATTTAGAGGTAAAAGAAATCTCTTCTGGTTTTGAATGAAGCTTTGGAATAACTGGCTGAAATACAGCATTAGTAGAGATAATCAATTCTTTAATATAATCTTCACTATCGCTACACCACTCATAAGCATCAAAGTAATATTGAAAACCGCTTGCGCTATTAATTAGATTTTTACAAATTCCAACTTCAAAAACCAAAATATCATTACCACGATGAATATACTGTTGAGTGATAATTAGCTTCAGGCCGCGCTCTAAATTTTCCTGATAAAAAATTTTTCCAGTGGTTTGTTTGGTTCCAAAAAAATTGTTTATTGATGGCATATTTTTTGTTTTATTAAGTCGCTTTATTGATTACCATATTTCCTCTTAATCTCCTCAATATCTTTCTGCATTTGCTCGAAGGAGTTGATGAAGTCGGTTAGAGTGCAATATTTTTCCACATTACAACTTGCATAGCCAGAAAAAATACCATTTTCTAAAGCTTCAAAAACAATGTTACCATTGCGATTCCAGCCATTAGCTAAATAATAACTATTGTTATCCATAGCTAGGTTTGATTTTATAATAAAAACACTTTTAAAATTTTCTGGTAACTCACTAACATCTTTCCAAATACTTATTGACTCGACACACTTTTCTTTCATGTCGATTTTAGGTTTTGGTTTTGACATAACAGTTTTTTCATTTACTTTTACTAGATTCATTTTAAAATTTCCACTTAAGATCAAGTCCCACTTTGTCTTCAAGTTCAAGCGCTAATTCCAAATCTTTTTTTATTTTTAGACTTGGCAAATTATCATCTTTTATATCAAATTCGGATAGTTTGATTTCGATTTTAGATTCTAAATTTTCTAAATTATTTTTCATTTTTTTTTAAATGTTGAATTATTTTTTCAACCGCACTCCACAACGTAAGAAGAGCGTTGCCAATTTCTTCGTGTTTATTTTCAAAAACAACTTTTTCAATTAATTTTCTAGTTTCTGCGCTATGAAATGAGGCTAAATCTAATTTTGTTGGTTTAGTTTTTTTTTATTTTCTTTGCTCAACAGTTCCTTAATTATATTTAAAGCCTCATTCATATTATCAATCGTAATAGAATAATCAAAGTCTTCTCCTTGATCGTTCAATTCGTTAATTTCTTCAATGCTTTTTTGCAAAGTTGATATTCTTTCTTTTAGTGATTTGGTCATAAGCTTTTAGTTTTTTGAGATTCCTGCGCAATAATTGCTTGGGTCTTTAATTTTAATATTTTTGCAAATTTTAATAAATAATAAGCACGGAAAGCTTGCTGTGAAAAGCAGCAAAAAAGCCAACAGCACCCTAAGAAATAAATATTGCTTTAGTGTTTTAACCATAAATCCCCCAAAGAATCCAACCTATAGCCAACAAAATTGCGATTAGCATTGGATGGTTGATAATAAAATTATCTAGTTTTTGTTTTAGCGTTTTAATCATTTAATTACCTCAAAACTTACGCACCAAACCCAAGGATTAGCTTTCCACTTTTCTTCTGGTTTTTTGTGGGTTGCGTTCCAATTAACAATAAATCCTGTTCTGTAATCACCGCAAGGCGATCTGTGAAATGTGCCATAATCTGCGTCATAACCAATTTTTTCAGCTCCTTCCGCAATCGCATCTTTTTCACTAATCTCATGCAAGCGCTCCACTCTAATCTCTTTTATTTGCAAGGTTAAGCGCGAATGTTTTTGCTTCATGTGTTGGGCTGGTCGCTTTTTCCAGTAATCCGAAATAAAAGCATTAGGATTAACAAATCTTTCTTGCGCTCCGTTCGCTACATATTCAACTTCTGAACTTGTAAAAAATGTTTCATGTTCGCCACTTGGCAATTGAGTTGATCCCAGTTTTTGTAAAAAACTTTCTTTGCAAAAAATCTTTTGCCTTACTTGGTAGGGAAATTTTCCATAGGGCTCGCTAGGTTCAATAAAAGATTGTTTGGTATTAATCACCTCTCTAAACATTGTTTTATTTCCCGCAAGTATCGCTTGCACTTCTTGTGCGTTAAATATTTTACCTTTCATATCACCTATTGTTTGAGGTTAATATTAAAATTCCTTCTTGTTTAAGAATTTTTAACCCTTCTTCTACACTTCTAAACTCGAAAATTTTAATGTTAAAAATCCCCTCTGCCCTCGCCTTAAATTCTTTTTGTTCTTTAGTCAAAAAGCCAGTTGAAGATTTGGCTTCAAGCCAAATATCAAAAGCAATTCGCGTTTTAATAAACTCTCTCTCGATGCAAAAAAAATAATCAAAAACTCCTTTTTTAACGCCTTTTTTCTTCAAATCGGCGCCAGTTTTTGACCATCTTTTGCCGTTTATAATTGTTGCTGGTCTTTGTTCGCCGTTTGCAATATAAGAATATTTGACCAAATCGGCGCTGAGTTTTCCCCACTTTTCATAACCAGCTAAAATTTGCCCGAAGTTTTTTTGTAAGGTTGATTCTTCTTGATTACGCTTTTTTTTTGGCGCAAAAATTTCTTTGTATTCTTCAGCCGAAATTGAGTTTAAATTTGTCATCAAAGTACCTCAATTTCAGTCAAAACATAATTCTTAAACACTTTGCCTTTATGATCGCCGTAGCCCTGGTTCAAAGTCATTGTACCAGAAACTTTAAACTCTGCTTCAGCTGATCTATTGGCATCTATTGTGTCCATAACTAACTGAGAATTAGTTTGAAATCCTTGCTCAAAAGGTTCTGTTCCGTCAGTCCATACAAGTTTGCCCCAGCCTTTGCCTTGTTTGCTTCCGTAAGCGAAAATTTTACAATTTTTTATTTGAAAAGTGAAATTTGGCATTATTTGGCCTCCAAAAGTTCGGGGTTTTCGTAGATATTGCCAATCACTTCGCAACTCATTTTTCCATTTTCAACTTCTTCAGAATAAAATCTTTCAAAAAATTCTTCTTTTGAAAATGGGTTTGAAATATAGCCAAATCCATAATTACGCCAGCCGATCAAAGTATAATTATCTTTTGTCCACTCTGAGTTGCCATTTTCATCAATTATTTCTTCTGAAATAAGATCCCCCTCATAAATCTCTTTGCCGTTTTTGTCTTTTAAGCCTGTGTATTGCATTACAACAGAACCTACAGAATCATTTAAATAGTTATCAAACCCGACTATATCATATCCTCCATCAACATTAGAATATTCTTTGGTTTTGGTTATATCATATTGCATTTTTTTGTCTAAACAATCCCAAGCCCTAAATTTTATCTCCCTTTGTTCTGTCATGTCTTTACTCCTTTCTAGGTTCAATTAATTCACCAAACGCAATTATCCCTTTGCGTAATTCCGCCTTAATTTGCATTTCTTCTTTTGTTGGTAATCTCCACAAACATATTCCAGCAAATATTCTTAGTTTGGAACTAAGAGTTTTTGCAGAAATTCCCAAGCCTGCCTCAATTCCCAAACCTG
>DENL01000042.1 GCA_002359655.1 Rickettsiales bacterium UBA2645
GGGAGGATGATTGGATCGAGGTTTTTGTTTTTCATGCGCGGGAGGATGATTGGATCGAGGTTTTTTGTTTTTTGTAATTTTTTCTCTGAATTTTTTTTTAAAAAACGCTGAAATCTTGCTTAAATAAAAACTGATTTTTTGTAATTTTTTAGTGTAATTTGCCTATGGGCTTGAAGCTTTGATTTTAAAGGGTTGAAGACCATTTCTCTGAATTTTGAACACGTGTTCAAAATTCAGTTTTTTTGTGATTAAATTCGGAATTTAATTGCCAGTAATTCTGTTTAAAAAAGAGGGAGTAATTTTAGAAATCTTTTCACCTCATCTTCTTTTGGATAAGAAAAATAATTGCCTTGGCCTAAAGATTTTTGATTGATGGTTTGGATTTTTTCGTTGGCGGAAATTTTTTCTAAAGTTTGAGAAATCAAGGCGCAGCCGTTTTTGTAAAGATTGTTGATGTTGGCAAGCAAGGAAGAATTGCGATCAATTTCAGTTTTAGAAAAAGCAATGATTTCGCCAGTGTCGATCTTGCTGTCGTTAATGTAATGCAGAGTTGTGCCGAGATTTTTTTCACCATTTAAAATCGCCCAAAAACTAGCCATCACGCCGCGATAATTTGGCAGAATTCCTGAATGCAAATTCAAAACTCCGCAGCGCGGAATGTTGATTACGTCATTTTTTAAAATCTGACCGAAGCGGATTGAGATGATTAAATCAGGCGCAAAAATTTTTAAATCCTGCAGAGATTCTGTGGAATTTATGTTCGAGCAAAAATCAGTTTGGTAAGAAAAATTTTTTTCTATTTCAAAATATTCTCGCTGTTTCAGCTCCAGCAAATCAGCTGGCAAAAAATCAGTATTTCCAACTTTGCGCGACAAAATAATTTTTATCTGATGATTTTCCAAATCCTTCTCAAGCAGTCTTAGAGCAGTTGCAGAATGAATGTCGTTGTTGAGTAGAAGAAGGATTTTCATTCACCGTAAATTTTTAAAGCTTTATCGGCAAAGCGTAAGAGCCGAGAAATTTTGTGTAAGGGCGGATGTTGGATTTGGAAAAGTTTTTAATTGCAACACTTTCTTCGCTGTGAAAGCCGGTTAGTTCTAGTAAATAAAAAATCACATCATCAACTTGCGGCAGTTTGGTTGATTTTAAAATTACGGCTTTCAAGCCTTGCTTGGCAAGTTCTGCTAAAATTTGTGAAGGCAAAATTTCTTTTTTAATTTCAAGATAAAAAAGTGAATTATCTGCGCTTGATTTTTCGGCTTCTTTGATTGCCAACGCCACTAAATTAATTTTACTGAAATTGTTTTCTGGCGGATTTTTGAACTCGACAAAAGGAATTTTAGCAAAAATTTTAATGCCCGACTTATTGTTAGCCAAGCTGATCCACCAATTTTCAGCAATGTCGTTTTTGTCTTTAATTTCAGAGCTTTGTGGCAAAGCGAAAATTCCGATTTGTGCCTCACCTCTTTCAAGTTCAGAAACAATATTTGTAGCGCTGTCGTGGGTTTGAATTGGCACTGCGTCGTAGTAATATTCTCTGAGCAAATAAGAATAATCAGCGATTTTATTTGGATTATGCACAGCAATTTTCAGGCTTTGTTCGTGCATATTTGCGGCAGAAATAATCTTGCGCCAAATACTGACAATTGCTGATTTAGGAAAAGTTGCATCTGCTTTTAGCAAAAGATTTTTGATCATGTCTGCCTCGCGATTGGCGCGAATAAAAAATCTTTCGTTACTGTTTTTTTTCAAATCACCAACGCGATTGATGATTTGCATTCTCTGCTTGAGAAGCTGAATAATTTTATCATCGACATCGTCAATTTCTTGGCGCAAAGCCAGCAAAGCTTCTTCGTTGGTTTTATTCTGTTGATTTTCCATTGTCTGAAATTTAGATAAATGAAGTAAATAAGAAAACTCGGACTAATCATCCTCCCCCTGAGGGAGGATCAAAGAGCGCAGCGATTCGAGGAGGGGTTTATTACAAAGCCCTAGAGTACCTTAAAAGCCGAAAATAGTCGTTTAGGCTATTTTCTCCCCTCACCGACTCAACCGGAGGTTCGTCGACTACCACTCAAGGGGGGAGTGATTAGAACGAGTTTTAAAACAATTCTGATGTACAAAAACGCATTTAATTTTAATGAAAGTCAAATCAAGTTTCGGCCCTAATTACAAAGAATTTGAGATTGGTGAAATAATTTTTTTAGCTCAAGAAAAAGCTTTAAAATTAAGCAATGGCACTGAAATAAAAAATTTTCCTCTTGCTTATCAAACCTACGGAAAACTAAACGCCGACAAATCAAATGCCATTTTAATTTGCCACGCTTTAACAGGCGATCAATACGTTGCGTCAAACAATCCTGTCACTGGCAAAGAAGGTTGGTGGAATTTTATGATTGGCGAAAAAAAACCAATCGATACTGAAAAATTTTTTGTAATTTCTTCCAACGTTATTGGCAGCTGTATGGGTTCATTTAGTCCAAAAGAAATTAATCCTACTAACAACAAACCTTACGGGATAAGGTTTCCTGCCATCACAATCAGCGATATGGTTCAAGCGCAAAATTTGCTTGTCGAACATTTTGGTATCAAAAAATTACACGCTGTAATTGGTGGCTCGATGGGCGGAATGCAGGTTTTATCTTGGGCAGCACTTCATCCCCAAAAATCAAAAATTTTTATTCCTCTGGCAACTTCTTATCGTAATAGTCCACAAAATATTGCATTTAATGAAGCAGCGCGCCAAGCAATTTTATCGGATTCTAATTGGCACAGCGGCGAATATTTAGCCGAAAAAAAATATCCAACCAAAGGCTTAGCCGTTGCGCGCATGACTGCCAATATCACTTATCTTTCGGAAAGCGCTTTGCAAAAAAAATTCGGCCGCGAATTGCAAAATAAAAATAATTTTTCTTTTTCTTTCGACACTGAATTTCAAATTGAAAGCTATCTGCATCATCAAGCTTATAACTTTGTCGAGCGCTTTGATCCGAACTCCTATCTTTACGTCACCAAAGCTGTTGATTATTTTGATTTAGAAAAAGATTTCGGCGGACAATTAAGCAACGCTTTTACTGGTTTAATAAAAAATAATGACGCCAAAATTTGCTTGATTTCTTTTTCTGATGATTGGCTATTTCCACCAAGTGAAGCTAAAAAAATTACTCACGCTTTGCTTGCTTGCGGCTTGAATGTAAGCTTTGTTACAATCACTAGCTCTGCTGGACATGACTCATTTTTAATTGAAAGTGATGCTTTGAAAAACACTGTTCAAGGCTTTATCAACTAATGTACAGCACCATGGCTAAATCAATTGTAGAGAGCATCGTTAAACATAAAATAAGATACGATTTAGAAATTATCGCCAACCTTATCAAAGCTAATTCTAAAGTTTTAGACATTGGCTGCGGCGACGGCGAGCTTTTAGAATTTTTAAAAAAAACTAAAAATACTGATGGTCGCGGTTTGGAAATTTCGCAAGTTGAAGTTAGCAGAGCTTTGGTCAAAGGCCTTTCGGTCATTCAAGGCAATGCTGAAAATGATTTAGCATTTTATCCTGATCGTAATTTTGATTACGCAATTTTAAGTCAAACTATTCAAGCAACTCAGCGACCAAAAGAAATTCTGCAAGAAATGCTACGCGTTGCAGAATATGCGGTGATTTCTTTGCCAAATTTTGCTCACATTAAAAACCGTTTGCACCTTCTGTTTAAAGGTACCATGCCTGTGAATAAAAATATTCCTTTTACTTGGTTTGATACGCCAAATATTCATTTTTGTTCAATCGAAGATTTTGAAAATCTGTGTCACGACCTTGATTTTATAATCGAGCGCAAAATTTTTCTGACTAATAAACATCGTTTATTTAGTTTTTTTGGACATAAAAAAATTGCTAATTTATTTGCGCAATATGGAATTTTTCTCATTAGAAAAAATCATTTTGCTGCAACTAACCAAGAAGAATTTGTTTTTTCATCAAAAAACATTTTTGTTGAAAATCCAAATCCGCAACTAGCATGTCATAGCTCGTAAATCAGAGCCTGAGTAACAAAATTTAAGTTAATGAGAAAATTATTTTTTAGCATATTGGCATTGGTTTTACTTTCTGCTTGCGAAAGCGTTAGCAGTGATCCCAACCCTTACAAATCAAATCGTAGTTTTAGTAATATTGATAAAGTAACTTACACAAAATCTCGCAAAAAAAGTCGTGATAATCTCGACCGCGATTCAGCAAATGAAAAAAATTACAGTCTCAATAATTTTTACGACGAATCTAAAGAGAACGAGTCACAAGATTCTAACAATCTGCTTGATGACGGGCAAAAATATACTGGAATTTTCAAAGTGGGAAATCCCTACGAAATAGAAGGCGTTTCTTACTTTCCCCAAAATTATGAAGAATATGAAGAAACTGGAACTGCCTCTTGGTACGGCGCTGATTTTCACGGCAAAGCAACTGCTAATGGTGAAATTTACGACTCTTTCACCATGACAGCAGCACACCGAACTTTACCAATGCCTTCAATGGTTCGTGTCACTAATTTACGCAACAACAAAAGTGCGATTGTTCGTGTCAATGATCGTGGCCCATTTGCTAGAAATAGAATTATTGATCTTTCAGAAAAAGCTGCCGAGGAGCTTGGCTTTAAAGATAAAGGAACTACAGATGTACATATTCAATTGCTACGTAATGAAACTGATCAACTATTAGAAAAATTAAAAATTAAAAATTAAGCACAGCAAAAAATTTTCCCGTATGTTCCTTTAACATACGGGATGGGGTTCCACGCAGGGCGGGGCGCGACTCGTGTCGCGTTTCCGTATCCCGAAGGGATAAAGGATAAAATTTTTATTAAAATGACTTACAAAAATAAAAACACTGATTTCAAAAAACTGCATCTTGAAACCCAAATGGTTAGAGGCGGCACCATTCGTTCTAATTTTGGCGAAACTTCCGAAGCAATTTTTTTAAATTCTGGCTTTGCTTACAATTCTGCAGAAGTTGCGGAAAGCCGCTTTAACGGTGAAGCTCCGGGATATGTTTATTCACGCTATTTAAATCCATCATTGAAAATGTTGGAAGACAAGCTGGCTTTGCTTGAAGGCGCTCAATCTGCTTGCGTTATGGCTTCAGGCATGGCAGCTGTTTTTGCTGCAATCATGTGCCAAGTTAAAGCTGGCGATCATTTTATTGCTTCACGAGTTTTGTTTGGTTCTTGCTTTCACATCGCAACAAAAATTCTGCCAAACTACAGCATTGAAGTTTCTTTAATTGACGGAACCAAAGAAGAAGAATGGAAAAAAGCATTTAAGAAAAACACTAAAGTAGTTTTTATTGAGACCCCGGCCAATCCAAATTTAGAAATTATCGACATCAAATTTGTGGCTGATTTATGTAAAAAAAATTCAGCTAGCTTGATCGTCGACAATATTTTTGCCTCACCTTATTGCCAAAAATCTTTAGAACTTGGTGCTGATATTGTAGTTTATTCTACCACAAAACATATGGACGGGCAAGGTCGCACTCTGGGTGGTTGCGTTTTGGGAAGTGAAAGTTTTATCAAAGAAATTCTGCTACCTTTTCATCGTCACACCGGACCTGCACTTAGCCCTTTCAACGCTTGGATTATTTTAAAATCGCTAGAAACTTTCGCTTTGCGTATGGAGCGCCATTGTTTTAACGCCAAGAAAATTGCTGAATTTTTAGAAACTCACAAGAAAGTTAAACGTGTTTTATATCCAACGCTGAAGTCGCATCCGCAATTTGAAATAGCACAAAAGCAAATGAAAAACGGTGGTGCCATGTTGGCTTTTGAAATTCGGGGCAACAAAAAAGATACTTTTAATTTCATGAATCGCCTGCAAATTATTGATATTTCCAATAATCTGGGCGACTCGAAATCTTTGATTACTCACCCGGCAACCACAACTCATTCAAATATTTCTGCGGAAGAGCAAGAAAAAATCGGCATCACCCAATCAATGTGTCGGCTTTCAATTGGCTTGGAACATGTTGATGATTTAATATCCGACTTAAACCAAGCTTTAATTTAATTTCTAAAACTATGCCAAGTTTCGATATCGTTTCTAAAATTGATGCACAAGAAATTGACAACGCAGTTAATTCAGTTTTGCGCGAGCTGACCAATCGCTACGATTTTAAAGGTGCGGCTTTTTCTGTGGAGTTTAAAAGCAAAGACAATCTGATTCTAATTTCCGCTGAAGACGATTACAAATTAGGCGCAATTCGTGATTCTTTAAAAGTGTTTTGTGTTAAACGCGGTATTGATCCCAGAGCTCTTGATTTTCAAAAAGAAGAAAAAGCCGGCGGAAATACTTTGAGACAAGAAATCAAATTGCGTAACGGTATTGAGCAAGAAGTTGCTAAAAAAATCACCAAACATATTAAAGATACTAAGATGAAAGTTCAGGCTTCAATCAAAGGTGATGAAGTCCGTATTGATGGTAAAAAACGTGACGATTTGCAAGAGGCGATTGCACTTTTGCGCTCTACAAATTTTGAGGTTCCTTTGCAATTCATCAATTTTCGGGATTAATTATGGCACGCAATAAAACATCAAAACCAATCACTCTTGGATCACTTTTTAAAGACGCTCTTTCTTTTTTATTTTTCCCAGTAGGTGTTTTGGCAACGGCAGTGACAGCCACTGTAACTCTTGCAGCGGAAGGTTATAATATTGTTAAGGCGTACTTTGTCAAAAACGTTATTGGTAGAGAGGTTAAGTATGAACCATTTGCCGATTCTATTTATCGCGCTTTTAAATCAATTTATAATAAAACAGCATCTTTTACTTTCGGCTTTATAACCGATACCTCTAAAGAAGTTTTTAGAAGTTCTGGAGAAGGTTTGGCAGAAAATAATCATTTAGTATCTACAACTCAGAAACAAAAGGATGCCAGCAGAATAATAAAAGATCCTGAAGTGCTGAATGACGCGGCAAAGAAACCTAATACGACAATATCTCCTATCTCTGCTGAACAATTTAGTAATACAAATACAACTGCTCGAGCTCCTTAGCCGCCACCAATAAAGTGTACTATCTCAACCCTACTTCCCTCGTCCAGTATCACTTGCAAAAATTGATCGGGATTTACGATTTCTAAATCTTTTTCAACGGCGATTTTTTTAACATCAAGCTCTAACTCAGCAATTAAATCAGCCACAGTCATCTTTCTTGAAAGGATTTTTTCTTCGCCGTTTAAAATAATTTTAACTTTTGACATATAATTATCTTTTTGATTTTAGATTTTATGGTAAGCCTTCTTTTAAATAATTAATTTTTAAAAAACTAAAATCTCTTGAAACTCTATTCCCAATATATTTTCCACAAAGTACTGATTGGATTTACCGTCTGTATTTCAATTCTTATTTCGCTGATCTGGTTTTCTCGCACCATTAGTTTTGTGAAATACATCACTGAAAATGGCATTGCTGTTAAGCAATTCTTTTATCTTTTTGTGCTAATATTGCCTTGGCTTTTGCTGTTTATAATTCCGATCTCTTTGCTGGCTTCAATTTTAATAATTTATAATCGCTTAACTAGCTCTAATGAAATTACGATTTTGAAAAATGCTGGTCTGAATAAATTTTTTCTTGCCAAACCTGCAGTTTATTTGGCAATAATTTGCTCGCTGGTTTGCTTTGCAATTTCATTTTATTTTATGCCTTATGCCAATAAAAAACTTCGCCTTTCGCGCATTGATCTAACCAACAATTACGCTAATCTTTCAATAAATCCGCAAACTTTTGAAAGTCTAAAAAGCATGACGATTTATGTAAAAAGTCGTGACCAAGAAAACCGTCTTTTTGGAATTTTACTACATGACGAACGCAATGTCGAATATTCCTCAACCATCACCGCTGAAAGTGGCAATATAATCGCTCAAGATGATTCTGCTTTGCTTTACATGCAAAACGGCACGGTACAAAAATTCAATTATAACAGCCAAAAATCAGAAATTTTACACTTCGATAATTATGTTTTTAATTTAACTGAAGGTGAAAGAAGCAAAGGGGGATTTCGCTGGAAAGCAAAGGAGCGCTACTTAAACGAACTATTAAATCCTGAAGCAGATACTCCTGATTACGACATCAACAACTTTCGAGTTGAGTTGCATCAAAGATTCATCAACCCTTTATTGCCAATGATTTTTGCAATCATTGGTCTTGCTTGCATCATGAGAGGATCATTTAGTCGCAGAGGAAATTCTGCTAACATTATTATAGCGATAGCGATAGCAACTCTGTTTCTTGTCATCACCATTGCCATTTATAGCTTCATAGAAAAATCAGCAAAATTTATTCCACTACTTTATCTTAATTTTATTTTATTTTTTGTTGGTGGACTTTTTTTCTTAAGAGAAAATCGTCAAAATAAATCAGTAAATAAATTGCAGCAATGAAACCTAGCAAAAGAATTAACCTCTACATTGCCAATCATTTTTTGATCAAGTTTTTACAAATAACTCTTGGTTTTTCTTTGCTGATTTTCTTCATTAATTTTTTAGAAAATGTCGAGAAAGTTCGAGATTCAGAAGTGCCGATTTACATCACTTCTTTGATGGCTTTTTTACAAATTCCTGATTTTTTAAACGAAATCGCGCCTTCACTAGTTCTGATTTCATCAATCATTACTTTCTTTTTACTGTCAGGAAGAAGTGAAATTACTATTATCCGCTCCAGCGGATTTTCTATGTGGCAAGTTCTAAGACCAATGGCTATGTCGGCTCTGATTTTGGGAATTTTTTGGGTATTAGTTTTTAACCCAATTTCTGTTTTGATGACTAAAAAATTCAATAATTTAGAAGCTGAATATGTAAAAAAAGAAAGGCGAGAAATGTTAGTGCCAAGCAATGGTATTTGGTTGAAACAAAATAATATCGACAAGGATGCAGAAGAAATTGTAATTCAAGCTAAAAAAGTTTACAAAACCCCTCTGGAGTTAGACGAAGTCACTATGTGGTTTTTTGAAAATAATGGTCAATTTTATCAAAAAATCGATGCTAAAAAAATGTTCTTGAAGGGTGATTTATGGGAACTGCAAGATGTCACAATTAACGACCAAAAAAATTTAAATAAAAAACAAAAAACCTACGAAGTGCCAACAAATCTTGAGTCAGATTTTATTATTCAAACCATCATCAATAATTTTCAGAATGTAAAATTATTTTCAATTTTTGAACTACCTAGCCTAATTCAAAATCTACAATCATCTGGTTTTTCTTCGGTCAAATTTAAGGTTTATTTAAACTCACTTTTAAGCAAACCTTTTTTGTTCTTAGCCATGACGCTAATCGCTTGTTACTTTGGCATTAATCATAATCGTAATAATAAATCGATTTTTTTATTATTTATCGGAATCACTTTAGGACTAATTTTATACATCACTGCCGGTGTAATTGGCGCTCTTGGTTCTTCTGGATTAATTCCAGTCTTTGCTTCAACTTGGACTATTGCAATTATTTGTTTAGCTATTGGAACACTATTAATTTACCGTAAAGAAAAGTTTTAACTTGTAATTTTTCTTACAAAAAATACTTTGCTTAGACTCTTTGTTTTCTAGCCTTCATCAAGATTACTCACCAGCATTTCTTAATTTTTAACCTGTATGTCCCTTTGACATACGGGATTGGGTTCCCCGCAAGGCGGGGCGCGACCCTTGTCGCGTTTCCGTATCCCGAAGGGATAAAGGACATTTTTAAAATAGGTACATATGAAAAATAAAATTCTCATCATTCTTGCAGTTACTGCTTTAACTTTCGCTTCTTCTTGTGGCAAAAACAAAAAACCAGCAGAAGTTACTAATAACAATTTATCAAATTTACCTTCTTGGGTTTTAGATCCTAACATGCCAGACGGCGTTGCCGCTGTTGGTATTGCCAGCCCTTCGAAAGGCGGAATTAAATTCCAAATTCCAGCTGCTGAGCTTGATGCCAAAGCTAATATTGCTGCCACAATTCAATCAGAAATCAGCCGTGTCACCAAAGATTCGCTTAGATCTGCTAACGTAAATAACTCTGATGATGTTGAGCAATTCTTCGCTCAAGCCAGCAAAGAAGTTGTAAAAAATTTACCACTTTCTGGCGTGAAAAGAATCAACATTTTTCAAGCAAATGACGGCACACTTTATGTGCATATGATCCTGAAAAATGAAGACTACAGCAAGTTTCTAAATGACAGCGAAAAGTCTTTGAACTCTCAGCTAAAAAAATCAGCTTTGGGTCGTGAAAATATCAAAAAAAGCGAAGAGGCCAGCAAAGCAATTTTTGATGAACTCGAAAAAGAAAGAGGCAATAAATCTGTAGCAGACAAAACTAAGTCCGAATAGTAATTAAACCCCCTTGCCTCTCTATTTGTTTGATTGGCAAGGGACAGTTCACACTACTAAAACATTTATGAAAAAACTTCTTATTCTTCTCACAATTTTTGTCTTCAGCTCTTGTTCACCAGCAACAACAGCACAAAAAGAAGCTGAAAAAACTTTAAAGCAAAAAAGTGCTTCTGAACGCATCAACTCAACCAACAGCAACAGTGACAATCTTTTTAAAGAAATTGATCAATAAAAAATTTACTTTCTTTTATTTGATTTTTCTGGCCATTGCATCTTGTTCTGGTTCACAAAACAAGACGGCTGGAACTCCTGCTTGGTATTCTTCTCCAAAACAAAACAGCGCTGAAAATCTCTACGGAGTTTCAGTTGGAGCAACTCTTGAAGAAGCCACTAAATCAGCTTTGGCAGATGCCGCATCACGTTTGATGGTCAGCATTTCTTCTGATTCAACTTTACTACGCGAGGAAGATAAAAGCGGAGTCAACGAAGAGATGCGCAATCAAGTAAAACAAAATATCGAAAAAATTGATTTTACTAATTTCAAAGTTTCACAAAGCGAAAAATCCGGCGTACAGATTTTTGTTGAAGTTGAAATAAAGCGCTCACCTTTTATTTCCGATCAGAAAGAAAAAATTGCTTTTGCTGAAAGACAAGTCAGCGATTTAGAAAAAAATTTAAGCGGCGCAAATCCAATTCAAAAGCGCGTTAATTTGTTGAAAATTCTGGATTTGGAAAAACAAATTGAGCTTTCAAGCCGTATTTTAAATGGCGCTGGCGAAAGCATAAATTTAAAAGAAAAATTAAATCGTTTAGCTTTTTTTCAAAATCAATTCAATCAATTGACCGACAAAATCGAATTTTATTTTGAAATGAATTCCGCCAAAGAAATTTCACAAATAATTCGTGGTGCTTTGAATAAAGAAAAAATCAAGATTGCTAATTCACGCAGCAATAGTGCAAATCAGATAACTATCAAAATAAATTCTTCTTCACGCAGCGATGAAATTTACGGTGCGCACATCAACAAACTGCGAATTAACTTTGAAAATATCTCTAATTCAAAAACTGTCGCCAGCAATTCAATTGAAGTTACTGGAAGTTCAACAATCAGCGAAAAAGAAGCTTATCTAGCAGCCGTTAAATCGCTGGAAGATAAAATTTCTCAAGACGGAATTTTAAAAATACTTGGCATATTAAACTAAACAAAAACCAACTTATGAAACTCAAACAACTCACACTTCTTTTATTGCTTTGCTCTTGCTCTACAACCATCAGCCATTTTGATGATTACCAAAAACAATTTTTATCAAAAACTAAATTTATGCCAAGCCCAGAAAACATTGCTGGTAAAGCGCCAAAAGTTGTGGTTTTTGCCTTAGATCAAAATAGTAATGAAGTAGCAGTTCAAGCCAATTTAGGCGATTCTCTGGCCAATGATGTTGAAAATATTTTAAGCAAAAATCGTTTGGGAGAAATTGTTGACCGCAAAGCAGCCATCAAATTACAAAAAGAAATTTCTTTGGCTGAAATGAATAAAACTGGCTCTTACAAAGGCCCAATTGTTGCTGATTATGCGGTTTCGGGTGCAATTTCTAACGCTGGATTCACCAGCAAATATTCCAGCGGCTCAACTTATTACAATCCGCAAAGTCGTCAAATGGTCTCAATACCTCCAAAATATACCTACTCTTCCGATGTTGCTGGTAATTTGAAAATTTACGAATTGCCCTCGCTTGCAGTTGTTGAATCAATTGAGTTTAAAGGCAAAAAAAGCCGTTCCGAAGCAGTGCAGCAAGAGGGTGGATTCGCTCTTGGCTCAATTCAAATTGGTGGTAAAAAAGTTGAAGGAACAAAGCGCGATGACAGTCTTGTTAGAAAAGCTGGAGAAGATGCAGTTTCTGATATTGAAGTCGATATTAAAAATTTCTTCGCCAAAAAAGGTTACATTTTGGAAAAGCGTACTTTGAAAGATAAAGCTATTTTCAAAATCTCACTTGGTTCTTTAGACGGCATTAATCAGGACGATAAATTTGAAGTTAGCGGTCAATATGAAACTGAGAATGCTTTAACCAACCAAATAGAAGTCGAGCGCAGAATCATTGCTACAGGCTCAGTTTCTGACATCATTGATCCAAAAACTTCTTGGGTTGTAATTGATGATGCCAAAAAAGCGGACTCAATTCGTTTGGGTGATACTGTAAAAATGAGATACAAAAAAAGTCGTTTCGCTTCAGTTGCTAAAGTCGCAACCTCAATGTTAGAGCAATAATGCAATTTAAAAATAATATCCGCGAACTCGCCGACCTTTACGACTATTTTATTTTTGATATTTGGGGCGTTATTCACGATGGCAGCACAGCATATAAAGGAGTTGCTGAAGCTATTTCTTTTTTACGAGCAAAAAATAAAAAAATTTGTTTTCTCTCCAACGCGCCACGCCGCGCCCATAAAGTTGCTGCGGTTTTAAAAAACTTTGGCATCACTTCTGATCTTTACGATTTCATTTTAACTTCTGGCGAAGCTGCTTATCTTGATTTTGCAAAAAACGCTCAAGAAAATTTTGTTAATTTTGGCCGCAATTATTTTTACATCGGCCCAGAAAAAGACATCGATTTGTTACAGGGTCTTGATTATAAAATGGTTACAGATGCAGCTTTAGCAAGTGTTGCGATTACTACTGGCTTTGACAATGACAACTCGGTTTTAGAAGAAAAAATGCCGCAATTGTTTGAGGCAAAAAAATTCAATTTGCCGTTAGTTTGCGTTAATCCCGATTTAATTGTAGTTAAACAAAATGGTTCTGAGTTAATCTGCGCTGGCGCTTTGGCTTTGGAATATAAAAAAATGGATGGCCGTGTTTTATATTACGGAAAACCATTTCCGAAAGTTTATGAGATGGTTTGCGAAATGTTTGACTGCTTGAAAAGCGACAAAATTATTGCCGTTGGTGATGGAATGGAAACCGACATTAAAGGCGCTGTCGATTTTGGAATTGATTGTGCTCTAGTAACTGGCGGAATCTTATCAAAACAGCTTGCCATAAAGTATGGAGAAGTAGCCGATAAAAATAAAGTTGAAACCATTTGCAAAAACTACCAAATATTCCCAAAATTTGTTATCCCTAGTTTATAAAATTCATTAACTCAAAACTAAGTAAATATTATGTTGCCTTATCCTTCTAGAAAAAAGAAATCCAAAAAAATATTTGCAGTAGCAACAATAGCTGCAGCCCTAATTTTCTTAGGCTCATACGCTCTTCTGAAAGGTTCGCATGATGAAGAAGTTGTCGCAAAAGTTAACGGTCAGAAAATTTTTAAATCTGAAATTCAACTGAGATTAAGCGATGTTTTTGAAGGACAACAAGGTTCAATCAAAACTCCTGATTTAGATAAATTACCTAAAGAAATAATCGAAATTTTAGCTAAAGAAGTTTATTTGGAAAAAGAGTTAACCAAAGAAGCTCTTAAGTCTGAGGCGGTTAAAACAGCAGAAGTTAAAGCCAGAATTAATGACTCTAAAAACAAAATTTTACGCCAAGCTTACATTGATTCTATTTTGAAAAAAGAAATCACTGAAGAAAAAATCAATAACAAATATCTTGAGTTAAGCAAAGAATTAGAAGGCAAAAAAGAGTATCAAATTTTCCACATAGTCGTCAAAACCAAGGAAGAAGCCGAAAAAATTGCTAAACAATTAAAAAGCAAAAAAGGTGCTTCTAAATTTGCTGAATTGGCAAAAAAATATTCAATCGACCAAGAAACTGCCAACAAAGGTGGAGAAGTTGATTACACACTTGAAGATAGCATGGTCAAAGAAATTGCTGTGGTTGCCACAACTTTGAAAAAAGACGAAATTTCCGATCCAATTCAAACTAAATTTGGCTGGCATTTAATTAAGGTTGGCGATGTTCGCGAAGCTAAACCTTTGTCTTTTGAAGCGGTTAAAGACAATATTCGCGATCAGTTGATTCAAGATCGTGTCAATGAAATCAACAATAAAATCATCGGCGGCGCTAAAATTCAGATTTTAATTTCATCAGCAGAAGATAAAAAAACTTCTCCTGAAAATGATAAAATCGCTGCTCCTGAGAGCGAAATGCAAGATTCTGAAAATCCTGAAAAAAGCACAGAAGAAACAAAAAAAACTGACGAATCTAAAGCCTTAGAAGAATCATCTGAAAGCGAAATTGTCATCCAAGGCAACGAAAAAGAAGACAAAGCAGACTCTAAAAAAGAAGAGTCGAAAAATAAAACCAATCCAAATGAGAAGCAAAAAAACAATAATTCGAAGTCAAAAAGGTAGTAGAAAAGATAATTCATCACACAGCCGAAATTCGAGTTGGCCAAACTCGATTTGGCTGTGTGGCAAGCATGCAGTATTTGCAGCATTACAAAAAAAACGGCGCAAAATTTTTCAGATTCTAGTAAGCAAAAATAGTCTTGGCGAACTAGAAAAACTCATTCAGACAAATAATCTCTCTGATTTAGAAAGCTCAATAAAGCTAGTTGATGGCGAACATATCAGCTCAGTTGTTGGTCGCGACCAAATCCATCAAGGCATTGCTCTGAACTGCTCAAAATTGCCAGTTCAAAACCAAAACGACCTTTTAGAAGATTTATCTAGGTCAGAAAAAAATCAGCTACCTACTTTGATTTTGCTCGACCAACTTTCTGATCCACAAAATATCGGCGCCATAATTCGCAGCGCCATTAGCTTTGGCGCCACAAAAATAATTTTTTGCGAACATAACGCCCCAAAAGAAAGTGCCGCAATGTGTAAATCTTCTGCCGGAACTATTGAAATGGCTGATTTAATCGTCGTGACAAATTTCAGTAATTTACTCGAAAAGTTAAAAAAGCTGGGCTATTGGTGCATCGGTCTTGAAGGCACCTCAAAAACTTTAATCAGCGAAATTAAAAACTACGATAATGTCGCTTTGGTAGTTGGCTCAGAAGGCGACGGAATACGCGAATTAGTGAAAAAAAATTGCGACATTCTTGCAAAAATAAAAATTGATCCAAGCGTGGAAAGCCTGAATGCCTCAGTTGCAACTTCAATTGCGCTTTACGAATTATCTAAAAAGTAAAATGAAAAAAATCGCCGTAGTCGCTTCTAAAAATAACACCAAAGCTTTGGAGAAAAAAAATCATTTAGTTGAAAAATACTCTTTGATTGATTTGACCAACAACCACCAAAACATTGCTGACATCGATCTAGTCGTAGCAATTGGTGGCGACGGTTTGATGTTACATTTATTACATCAATATGAAAATTCAAAAATTCCAATCTACGGAGTCAATTGTGGTACAGTTGGTTTTTTAATGAATTCTTTTGAGCCAGAAAATTTTTTAGAAAACTTAAAGCGAGCCGAAGAATCAAGAATCTATCCGTTACGTATGAATGTGATTGATGCAGAAGAAAAATTACACAGCCATCTGGCAATCAACGAGGTGGCTCTTTTGCGACAATCAAGCCAAGCAGCAAAGATTAGAATTGAAATTAATGGTCGCGAAAGAATTAGCTCTTTAGCAGCTGACGGAGTTTTAGTTGCAACTCCTGCTGGCAGCACTGCCTACAACCTTTCCGCAGGTGGTCCAATAATTCCTTTTTCGGCAGATATTTTGGCTTTAACTCCGATCAGTCCATTTCGCCCAAGAAATTGGCACGGCGCTTTATTGCCGGCCAACAGCAAAATAAAATTGGAAGTCTTGGATTACAAATCACGTCCAGTCAGTGCTACCGCTGATTTTAATGAAGTCTCGAATGTTAAAGAAGTAACGGTTTTTGAAGATCGCGATATAAATTTTAAAATTCTTTTCGATCCAAATCACTCACTAGAAGAAAGAATTATTCGCGAACAATTTAACAATTAAGCCGTTACACTTCGCTTCATATACCAAAAAAATTCTGATGATAAAAATTAGAGCAGCCTACAGAGAAGATTTTACTGAAATTTGGCGCATTTTCAAAGCAGTGATTGCCAAAGGTGACACCTACGTTAATGACTCCAAAACCAGCAAGCAAAATGCCTACAATAAATGGATGGCAAGAGACGCCAAAACTTTTATCGCTGAAATTAATCAAAAAATTGTTGGCGCTTATCTGATTAGACCCAATCAAGTTGATCTGGGTTCACACATTGCTAATGCCAGCTACATTGTTGATGAAAATTACCGTGGCGCCGGAATTGGTAAAGCTTTGGCACTGCACTCAATTGAAAAAGCTAAAGAATTTGGCTACCACGCCATGCAGTTTAATTTTGTGGTTTCAACTAATTTGACAGCGGTAAAATTATGGCAATCAGTTGGATTCAAAATTATTGGTACCATTCCCAAAGCCTTTAATCACAAGACTTTAGCCTATGTTGATGCTTACATCATGTTTTTGGAGCTTTGAATTTGATTGAGGTTAATTTGATTTACCATTAGCGAGTAAATCAAAATATACTGGCAAACAAATATTTGACTTTTGCCTGACCATTCCTAAATTGCCGCGCCTCTTCGTCAAAATCCCTCACAAAATCTTTAAATGGGTCTGTAGCTCAGTTGGTTAGAGTGCGCGCCTGATAAGTGCGAGGTCGGTGGTTCAAGTCCACCCAGACCCACCAGTTAAAGAAAGTAAAAATTTTTCTTTGAAAAATTTTTAGTTAGAGGTTCAAGTTTAAGTTCTGAGTTGCTGCGCGTGAAGTGAATTCACGCATTCGCCTCTTTGTATCTCGTTTCAGAATAAGCTATAATTTTTTTAGGATTTCGCCAAATAGTTGTGCGGGAAGTGAACCGCCGGTGATTTTATTGGTTGAGGAATTGTCGTCGTTGCCGATCCAAACACCTATTACATAATCATCATTAAAGCCGATAAACCAAGCATCACGGAAGTCTTGGCTAGTACCAGTTTTACCGTAAATATTATTTGCGACATTGGCATTTTTGCCAGTTCCACTTTCAACAACAGCGCGCAAAACTTGTTTGATTTTTTCTTGCGCCGACTCAGAAATCACTTGTCCCAAGCCTGAAGATTCAAGGTTGTAGAGTATTTTATCTTCGCCATTTCTGATGTCGTAAATAAAATGCGGAATTACTGCTTCACCATTATTAGCAATTGTGGCGTAAGCACTGGTAAGCTCAAGCAGACTTACTTCAGTTGTACCAAGTGCGATTGTTAAATCGTTTTTTTCAACTTTAGAAACAATACCAAGGCGATGAGCTGTTTTGGCAATTTCACCTTGTTTTTGTTTAGTCGCCAGCTGCACCGCAACTGAGTTTAAAGATTCAGCAAAGGCTCGTTTTAAGGTGACTTGGCCGACATAATGATTGTTATAATTTTCTGGCAACCAAACGCCAAAATTAATTTTTTTGTCTTCCATTTCGTCATCAATTTCAGCACCATTTTCAAAAGCAGTTAAATAGACAAAGGTTTTAAAAGCTGATCCAGCTTGTCTTTTAGCATGAACTGCGCGATTGAATTGGCTTTGTTGGTAATCTTTACCACCAGACATAGCAACTACTGCGCCCTGCTTCGACATCACAACAACTGCAATTTCTGATTTAGCGATTTTTTTAGAATTTTTCTCAACAAATTCATTTTCAACTTCTTCCAATTCGGCTTGGATTTTTTCGTCGAGAGTAGTCGTTACAATAATTTTTTGCTCATCGAGATTTTGTTTTGAAATAAAATCTTTGAATTGATCGTGAACTAAGTCAGCAAAATAAAGCCTTTGCGACTTTTCTACTTTATAAGAAATATCTTTATTAACTTCGGAAAGATTTTTTACTTTTAGAAATCCTGCTTCAGCCATGTTTTGCAGAACCTGACTGGCTCTGGCTTCAGCCAAGTCTTGATTATTTTTTGGCGAAAGTTTTGACGGTGCTTTTAAAAGACCAGCCAGCATTGCTGCTTCGTTAAGATTGATGCGAGAAACATTTTTACCAAAATAATATTTAGCAGCATTGCCAACTCCGTAATTTCCGGCGCCAAAATAAGCGCGATTTAAATAACAGCTTAAAATTTGTTCTTTGGTAAAATTGCGCTCTAATTGTATAGCCAGCAAAAGCTCTTGGATTTTGCGCTTAAAGTTTCGATCGGGTTTTAAAAATAATAATTTGGCCAATTGCTGCGTAATCGTACTGCCACCTTGTACAACATGACCAGCTTGATGATTGGCCATTAAAGCCCGAATCACACCAAAAAAATCAACGCCATAATGCGAAAAAAAACGACGATCTTCGGTTGCAATCACAGCATTAATAAGATTTGGCGGCAATTCATAGAAATCTATTTCACTGCCATAAACGCCACCAAAATTGGTGATGCGCTCGGAATTTGAATAATTAATTTCGATAACTTGTTTATTTTTTTCTGCCTCCAATTCTTTTAAACTTGGCAAATCTTTTAAATAATAGAGCAAAGCTAGCGCAGCAAAAGTGGCGATCCAGATTGAGAAAATAAATCCCCACTTCAAAATGAATTTCATCGAAAGTTTTAAGTTAAAATCAGAAGAAAATGACGAATTATATTTTTAAAAATCAGCGACTAATCGACAAAAAACAAGCACAAGTTTCAATTCAAGAGCGCGGCTTGCTTTTTGGTGACGGAATTTTTGAAACTTGCAGAATTGTCAACGGCAAAATTTTTAATTTCTCAGCTCATCAAGCAAGAATTAATAAGGGTTTACAGAATCTTAAATTTTTTGCTGACGTTAGCGATTTAGAAAAAAAATCTCTAAAATTAATTGCTAAAAATAAAATTAAAAATGGGCTTTTAAGAATTTTGATAAGTCGCGGCATTGGTAGTTTAGGCTATTTACCAACCTACAAATCTGAGCCTTTAACTTTGATTGAAACTTTGCCAGCACGTAAATTACCAAAAAAAATTAGGCTTGGAATTTCAAACCAAATTACGCCAGTAAAAAATCTCGGTAAAACTCTAAGCGCTTTGCCTTACGTCTTGGCAAAAATTGAAGCGCAGGAAAAAAATTTATTTGATTGCGTACTTTTATCATCAAAAAAATTTATTGCCGAGACTGCTTCAGCAAATATTTTTTGGGTAAAAAATAACAAAGTTTTTACATCAGCCAAATCTTGTGGAATATTGGCTGGAACTGCTAGAGAATTAATCTTAAAACTTTCGAAGATAAAAATTATTGAAACTGAAAAGAAAATCTCAGCGCTAAAAAATGCTGATGAAATATTTTTAACTAACGCCACTTTTCTGGTTATCTCAGTTGATGAATTTTTGGGACGAAAGCTAGAAAAAAAATTCGCTACTCAGTTCTTAAAAATACTTAAAGCGCAGCAACAATGAAGGAAAATTTTGTAAAGCTTGATTGGCAAGAACCAATAAATTTTGCTAAAAAAATTGCCGCAAATTATCAAAGTGAAGATTGGGTTTTTCTTTACTCGGCTTTGCATGAAAAAGTTAAAAATTCTTTTTCTTACATTGGTCTTTTTCCTAAAGAAAAAATTATTTGTGAAAATTTTTTTGAGGCAGAAAAACTACTAAAAAGCAATAATAAAAAGTGGCTTGGATACTTATCTTACGAAGTTGGAAGCGAGTTTGAAAAATTTCCTAAATCACAAAAATCTGTAATCAATTTGCCAAAAATTTGGCTGATTAATTTTGGTTTGATTTTGGAATTTAATCACGACAAAAAAATTTTGCGGGCGTCTTTTTCCAGTCAAAAAAATTTAGATGAAGTTTTATCTTATAAAAAAATAAAACCGTCAAAAAAACTGAATTTAAAAGTTAAAAATATCGACTCTAACTTCAGCGATCAGTCTTATTTAAAATCAATTGCTGACATTAAAAAAAGAATTGCTGCTGGCGATTTTTATCAAACCAATTTAACCAGAAAATTTTTTGGTGAATTTAACAAAAAACAAAATTCCAGCCAAAATTTTGATTTATTTGCTCAGCTTACCAAAATTAGTCCTGCTAATTACTGCGCTTTTTTAAAGCTTGATGAAAACTGTATTATTTCCGCAAGTCCTGAACTTTTTTTAAAAGCCAAAAATAATCAGATTTTATCACGCCCAATCAAAGGCACAGTAGCTCGCTCTACAGATTTAGAACAAGATAAAAAAAATAAATTTCTGCTAAAAAATAGCACCAAAGAACGCGCCGAAAACTTGATGATTGTTGATTTAGTTAGAAACGATTTATCCAGAATTTGCAAGGCTGGAAGCATTACAGTAAAAAAACTTTTTTGCGTAACTTCCTATAAAAATATTCATCACATGTCTTCAGAGATTGGCGGCGAAATTACTGAAAATTTTTTTGCTTTTGACGCGATCAGAAGTTGCTTTCCTGCTGGCTCAATGACTGGCGCTCCAAAAATTAAAGCCATTGAAATTGCTGCTAAAAAAGAAAAGTTACAGCGCGGGGTTTATTCGGGCGCGATAGGAATTTTTTCAAAAAATGAAATTAACACTTCGGTAGTAATTCGAACTTTGGTTGTCAAAGATAATAAATTTGAATTTCAAGTTGGTGGCGCTATAACTTTTGATTCCGATCCAGAATCGGAGCTGCAAGAAATTTTCAACAAAGCTGAAGGTATTTCTAAGTTGCTTCAAGTTAAATTTCGAAAAATAAAATTATCGAAATAATGCTTCAAAAATTATTACAAAAAATATTTTTTAAGTTGCTGCTAGACAATTAATTTTTCTAAAAATAGAAATTCCGCAAAACAAGATATTGTGTGGTTTAAGAAAAAATACCACTAGATGTAGTTTTCATTCAATAGCCGCTTGGCTTTCGAAAAATTTTCAAAGTTAATCCAAATCATGTCAAAAAAATCAGTTACGAAAGCAGAAAAAGTTACTTCCACAAAGCCTTCACCAAAAAAGAAATTTGCCATAAAAATTGATCAAAAAAGAGACGAAGGTTTAAGCAACTTTGGCAAAGCAGTTTTGAAAGATCGCTACTTGATGCCCAACGAATCTTATCAAGACTTATTTGCTCGCGTCGCTTCTTATTACGCTGATGATCAAGCTCACGCAACTCGCCTTTATGATTATATTTCAAATTTGTGGTTCATGCCAGCAACTCCAATTTTAAGCAATGGCGGAACTGATCGCGGACTTCCAATTTCTTGTTTTTTGAATGAATCTAACGACTCACTTGAAGGCATCGTCAGCTTGTGGAACGAAAATGTCTGGCTCGCTTCCAGAGGTGGTGGAATTGGCAGCTATTGGGGAAATCTGCGCTCAATTGGTGAAACAGTACGAGGTAATGGCAAAACTTCCGGCATTGTGCCATTCATCAAAGTGATGGATTCACAAACTTTAGCAATTTCGCAAGGCAGTTTGCGTCGGGGTTCTGCAGCAGTTTACTTACCAATCAATCATCCAGAAATTGAAGAATTTATTGATATTAGAAGACCAATTGGTGGCGATCCAAATCGCCGTTCACTGAATTTACATCATGGAGTTTCAGTTACTGACGAGTTCATGAAAGCAGTAGAAAAAGATGGCGACTTCGATCTTAAAAGCCCTTATACTGGCAAAACTATTGAAACCGTGAAAGCTCGCGCTTTGTGGATCAAACTTTTAACTACCAGAATTGAAACTGGTGAACCTTACATTTTATTTATCGACGCTGTAAATAGAGCGATTCCTGAGCATCACAAAAAATTGGGTTTGAAAGTTAAAACCTCAAACTTGTGCAGCGAAATCACTTTACCAACTGGAATTGACCACTTGGGAAAAGATCGCACAGCAGTTTGCTGCTTATCTTCACTAAACTTAGAGTTTTACGATCAATGGAAGGATAACAAAAAACTCATCGAAGATGTGATGCGCTTTTTGGATAATGTTTTACAAGATTTTATCGATAAAGCTCCCGACTCAATGTACAAAGCCAAATATTCCGCAATGCGTGAACGCTCTGTCGGACTTGGCGTGATGGGATTTCATTCTTTTTTACAAAGCAAAAATGTTCCGATGGAATCGGCAATGAGCAAAGTTTGGAATAAAAAAATATTCAACCACATCAAGCAAGAAGTTGACAAAGCTTCGCATATTATAGGCCAAGAAAGAGGACCTTGCCTAGATGCTCTTGAAGTTGGATCGGATGAAAGATTTTCTAACAAATTAGCTATAGCCCCAACCGCTTCAATTTCAATTATCGCCAATAATTCTTCTCCCGGAATTGAGCCATTTGCCGCCAACTCTTTCACACAAAAAACTTTGACTGGATCGTTTAACGTCAGAAATAAAAATTTGGTTAAGTTGCTGGAAGCAAAAGGACGCAACACAGAAGATGTTTGGTCTTCAATCACCATCAATGAAGGATCGGTACAACATCTAGATTTTCTTGATGAGCACGAAAAATTAGTTTTCAAAACCGCACAAGAAATTGATCAAAGATGGATTGTTGATCTATCCGCCGAACGCCAAGAATATATCTGCCAAGCCCAAAGCTTGAATTTATTTATGCCAGGGAACGTCTCGAAAAAAGAACTACATGAAATTCATTTCAGATCTTGGCAAAAAGGCTTGAAAAGCCTTTATTATTGCCGCTCAACTTCAATTCAGCGCGCTGACAAAGTTTCAAATAAAGTTGAAAATGACGCGATGTTTAAAAAGAAAAAAGTTGCAGAAGAAGTAAATCCCGAAGCAGAGCCAGCAAGCAAATATGAAGAATGCTT
The DNA here is from genome assembly GCA_002359655.1 of Rickettsiales bacterium UBA2645. GTDB lineage: Bacteria > Pseudomonadota > Alphaproteobacteria > Rickettsiales > UBA1997 > UBA2645. The sequence continues at coordinate 22,996 of DENL01000042.1, forward strand.
GTCTTGTCAGTAAATTTTTTGAGAAAATCACCACTTTTTAAAGAAGAATCTTGCACTTTTAAAACCACTACATAATTTGCGCCGCTCCTTTTTAAGGCTCACATTTCTTTCTTAAAAAATTTAAGAATTCCATTTCAAGGCCCCATCGTCTAACGGTTAGGACGCCACCCTTTCACGGTGGCGATACGGGTTCGAATCCCGTTGGGGTCACCACTTCGCTTAGGCTGTCAAAAACAACTTATCAGCAAATTAATTCTGATGAATATATTTTCTGAGATTAAAAATTTTATTCATCGTTATCATTTTACCAGACAAGCTTTTAGTTTTCTTATTGTTGGAATCTGCGGAACCATCATCAGCTACAGCAGCTTTATTATTTTTCTGCGACTATTTCACCTTTACTACTTAGTTGCCAATCTAGGCGGCTTTATTTGCAGCATTGGATTTAGTTATTATTGCAATCGTCGTTGGACTTTCAAAGCTCAGGAAAGCAAACATTTTCGCCGCTACTTCTCTTTTTACGTTATATCGTTTTTTTTGAGTAGTTTGTTGCTAAAATTCTTCGTCGATTTTTGCGGCATCATACCAGAAATTGCCAGTATTTTGAATATTGCAATCATGACTTGTTTTAACTTTCTTGGTGTAAAGTTTTTGGTGTTTAAGAAGTAGTTTCAATCTGCAGATTACCATTTTTTAAGTAGAAAAAATGCCCACCTTTTTGATAAAAATTTATATTATCAATTTTAATTTTACTTTCTGTGATGCACTCAGGAAGCTTATATTTAGAAGTTAGATTGACGATCACATCAAAATCATTTTGACAAATTTCAGAAGTTTTATTGCGCTTTAGTAACACTAGAATTTTTTGATTTTTCTTAATTAGACATTTTGCTTCGTCACAAAAAATTTCTTTCTGCGGATTATTTTTTAGTGATTTAAATTTCACCTCACCAAATTTTTTCATCCAATGTTCTCGCTGCTTAGAAGGTCTTAAATTTTTAGAAAAAACCAAACCATCTTTACCATTAATAGCAAAAAATTTTTGTCGGCCTTCAAATAAAATATCAGGTTTCTGATTGATAAAAGCTGTAGAAAATGAAAGTAAAAATAAAGTAACTCCTAAAAATCTTAAACGGCTTTGAGTCAAGCAAATCAATAATAATCCAATAATTGCCAAGACAATTCCAAAGCTTGATATGGCTGGGCTTGCTACAGAAGAAAAATTTAGATCAGCAACAAAGACTGCAATTTTTTCTATCAAAAAAACTGCCTTAGACATCAGGATTAAACAATATTTTTCTGCGCCAAAAATCATTAAAAATAAAGCTAGAAATCCAAGCGGCATCACCACAAAACTGGCCAAAGGAATAGCCAAAATATTTGCTACAAAGCCAAGCAGAGTAACATTTTGGAAAGATCGTATCAAAAAAGGAGCAGTAGCAATTTGGATCAAAATTGAGATCAAAATTATTTGCCAAAAGTAACGCAAAAAACGCCACAAGAAATTTTCATCTTGGTCAGATTTTTTTAAATTTTCGCAACTAACTAAGATTAAAATTGCTGTAAAAGTTAACTGAAAACTGATATTAAAAACTGCGTAAGGATTCAGTAAAATCAAAGCAAAAGCGGCAGTCATTACTGCACGTTTAGAATTAATTTTCTCACCAACAAAAAGTGCGATTAGAACTAGAATTACCATTACAAAAGCTCGCTGTGCTGGAAGTGGTGACGCGGCGATTTTGAGATAAAAATAAGTGCCAAAAATTGCTGCAATTGCTGCGATTTTTTTCAAATCAAAATGTAAGGCTAAATATTCTCTACGCGATAAAATAAAACGCGTTACAACAAAACAAATTGCACTTGCAAGCGACAGATGAAAACCAGAAATCGACAGCAAATGCGCCAATCCAGAATTTCTTATTTTACTCATCATATCTTTAGAAATCTGGTTTTGATCGCCAATTAAAAAAGCCGAGATCATTGCTGCTTCATCGCCAGAAATTACTGTAGAAATTTTGCTGCGAATTTTTTCGCGTAAAAATAAAAACCAGTCTTCAAAGCGCGATATTTCTGCTTCACGCATAATTTTTGCTTCACCAATTACAAAACCATAAGCACCAATTTTTTTAAATTTGGCATCAAAATTAAAATCAAAATCATCAGGAAATTCTTTTGCTTTTGGTGGCTGCAACATAGCTCGAAAAGCAATAACATCATTAACTTTTAAGTTAGAAAAATTTTTTATTATGTTGAGAGAAATTTTTGGTGGTGGATTTGGAAAAACATCGCGATCCTTTATTTTCAACCACTCAACTTGTTGATAGTTTTTAGAATAATCTAAAAATTCGCGATCAATTTCTTGATAACCTGGCAGATTTACAAATTTTTTCTGGATGGTTTTTTCGCTAATTCGTTTCTTTTTTTTAGACTTTTTCTTTTTGGTTTTTTGTTCTCTTCCAAGTTCAGCTTCACAACCATCAATATTTACAAAATTAGTTTCAGCCAGAACTTCTTTGGAATCCTTTATTGCTTTGCATTTTTTTGGCGATTTTTTACGAGGTTTTTTATCTTTTTTTACTTTCTGTGATTTTTTCTTTTTTATTTTTTTCTTCGACTTTTTTTTCTTTGGCTTTTTCTTTTTCTCAGCAAATTTTGACTTATAAAGTTTGGGCCCAGAAATCACTAAATTAGCACCTGTAACACCATTTACTGGATTAGTAAATTTTTGAATCGCGGATATTTTACCAACAACATCAACATAGATTTTTCCTGTAATTTGCGTGTGGTTTAAGAAAATTTTTTGATAAAAATATGCATAAAAACTTCCCGCTAAAAATAGCAAACAAGCTAGAAAAACAAAGAATCTGAGCGAATGTCTATTTAAAAAAGAAAGTAGAAAGCTAATAAAAAACAGCGCAGCTAAAATGACAAAATTCAACAAAAAATTTTCTTCAAAGGAAAGGTAAAAAGCGACACCAAAGCCAAATAACACAGGCACATATAACCAAAGATTATTTCTTTGTGCAGCAAACACTTCTAGGAAAAATGTGGTGATTTTTTTCATTTCTTAACTTCGTGGTGACTAATTTTAAAAGTTTAAAAACCCCATAAATTGGTTTTAAAATTCTTCTTAATGAATTGTTGATGTATTTCTAAATCTGTTTCCAAAACAGGAAAATCACGCTTTGGCAGGTTTTTTCTAATTTGTGAAATTACAATTTCTTGAGAAATATTTTCAGAATTTTGCGAACTCTTTTTTGTATTAGATTCAAAAGATAAGCCGGTTTGCGCACCTCCCATTAACTCAACATAAACGTCGCAAAGTAACTCAGTATCAAGAAGTGCGCCATGCTTTGTACGCTTGGATAAATCAATATTAAATCTTTTACAAAGTGCATCGAGCGAGGCGGGAGAACCCGGAAATTTACTTCTGGCAATTGTCAAAGAATCAATAACATTGTTCATGTTAAGAGATTCCATGCCCAGAATTCTAAGCTCATGATTAATGAACTTAGTATCAAAAGCCGCATTATGAATTATAATTTTAGTGTCTTTGATGAAGTCTAAAAATTTGGGAACTATGTGATCAAAAATTGGCTTATCTTGTAAAAATTCTGTTGAAAGTCCGTGAATTCTAAAAGCCTCTTGTGGTACTTCACGCCTAGGATTGATATAGCTGTGGAAAAAATTTCCAGTTTTAACTCTATTAAACAACTCAACCGCAGCAATTTCGACGATTTTATCGCCACTGCGCGGATCAAGCCCTGTAGTTTCAATATCTAAGCAGAGTTCACGCATTATTTACTCGCTGTTTAAATTATCTTTAGGCTGACAAAAAGAGCGAGAAGATTCTGATTTTACAAACTCAGCAACATCTTTAACTGTTGGGTTTGGAAAGTTTTTAGCTAGCTCTTCAACACGCAGAGAGAAGTTAGATTTGTTATCAGAAAAAACTTTTTTGAAAAAATTACGCAAAGCGTGAATGTCATCACGAGAAACTCCGCGGCGCTTCATACCAACAATGTTTAAGCCAGCCAAAGAAGCCCGCTCACCAATTACTAAACCGTTTGGAATAACATCATGCTCAACACCAGACATGCCGCCAATCATAGCGCCCTTGCCTATTCTAACAAATTGATGCAAAGCCGAAAGTCCGCCAATAACAACATAATCACCAAGTTCGACATGGCCGGCAAGCGTTGCGTTATTTGCTAAAATTACATGATTTCCGACCACGCAATCATGTGCTATATGAACACCAACCATAAATAAACAATTGCTACCAATTTTGGTTAACATCGCGCCGTCTTTGGTGCCAAGGTGAATTGTTACATGTTCACGAATTTTATTATTATCGCCAATGATGATTTTTGATTTTTCGCCAGCAAATTTTAAATCTTGTGGGGCCAAACCAATTGAAACGAAAGGGAATATTTCGTTATTTTTGCCAATTTCAGTGTCACCTTCAATCACAACATGTGACTTGATTATTGTGCCTTCGCCAATTTTAACATCATCACCAATGATTGAATAAGGACCGATTTCGACATTATCAGCAAGCTGTGTTTTAGCGCCAACAATTGCGGTTGAGTGAATTTTTTGTGTCATATTATTTTTTATTTTTATCAACAATCATTGCTGAAAGCTGTGCTTCCGAAACTTTTTGTCCATCAACAATCGCTACAGCAGAAAGCTTCCAAACTGGTCCACGATTTTGTACTGCTTCAACATGCAATTCTAAAACGTCACCCGGAATTACTGGCTTTCTGAACTTAGCTCCATCAATTGACATAAAATAAACTAGTTTTTCTTCGGCCTTAAAATCTGGCGCAGCAGTAACCATCAATGCTCCAGCTTGTGCCATGGCTTCAATAATTAAAACTCCCGGCATAATTGGATGATCTGGAAAATGTCCCATAAAATGTGGCTCGTTAAAAGTAACATTTTTGATTGCGACAATTTTTTTACCGACTTCCAGAGATATAACTTTATCTACCAATAGAATCGGATAACGATGTGGTAAGGATTGTAAAATTTTTTCAATACCAACGATTGTTTTGTGATTAGTCATAAATGATTTGAGAATATTGAAAGGCGGGCTTCAGAATTGATTAGAGCTACTAAAAATTTTAGGCTATTTAGCTTAAGAAAGAAAATCAACCGAGTTTAAATAACGTTAGCTGATTTATTTTTATCTCAATATTTGGCTAACAGCGCCTAAGATATTTCTTCTTGATTAGAAAGAGCGCAGCTATGTAAAATGCCGAGCTATCTACAGATAATTTTCCTCACTTTCAAATGACTATACAAAAATCGCCAAACAAATTTTCAGGCGCCGAGATCATCGTCAAAGCTTTTATTAACGAAGACGTAGACACTATTTTTGGCTATCCCGGTGGTGCAATTCTACCTTTTTATGATGCGCTTTTTAGGCAAAAAAAATTGCATCACATTTTAACTCGTCATGAACAAGCTGCTGCTCACGCAGCTGAAGGTTATGCCAGATCAACTGGAAAAGTTGGTGTCATCACAGTTACTTCTGGCCCTGGTGCAACTAATGCAATAACTGGACTCACTGATGCTTATTTAGATTCAATTCCTTTGCTTTGTATTTCTGGTCAAGTTGCCACTTCTTTGATTGGAACCGATGGCTTTCAAGAAGCTGACATCACTGGCTTAACACGCTCTTGTACTAAATATAATTACTTGGTTAAAGATGTTAACGATTTGGGCTATATAATTCACGAAGCTTTTCACATCGCACGTTCTGGTCGTCCCGGCCCAGTGTTAATCGATATTCCAAAAGATGTTCAAAATAATCACGGAGTTTACGAAGGCAAAATGTTTATCAATCGCGCTTCTTACCAAATTAAAAAAAGAAGATCCGAATTAAATCACGATAAAATCAGTGCCGCAATTGATCTACTTGAAAAAGCTGATAGGCCAATATTTTATACAGGTGGCGGCATTATAAATTCTGGCGAAAAAGCCAGCGAACTTTTGATGAAATTAGTACACGAAACTGGCTATCCAATCACTAATACTTTGATGGGACTTGGCGGATTTCCTGCTTCTGATTCGCACTTTATTGGCATGCTTGGCATGCATGGAACCTATGAAGCCAACATGGCCATGCATGATTGTGATTTGATGATTAATATCGGTGCACGTTTTGATGATCGGGTTACTGGTCGCGTTTCTGGATTTTCGCCAGATTCTAAAAAAATTCATGCCGATATTGATGATTGCTCAATTGATAAAATTATTAAAGTTGATGTTGCAATCATAGGTGACGCTGCAGCCGTGATCGAAGCTCTGCTTGAAGAATGGCAAAATCGTAAATTGAAAAATCGTAAAAAAGAAATTTCCGCTTGGTGGGAAAAAATCAAAAAATGGCAAGCAATCGATTCTCTATCCTACGAAAAAAGTGAAAAAATAATTAAACCGGGATTTGCTTTGCAATGCTTAAATGAGCTAACCAAATCTCAAAAACCTTTTATTTCAACCGATGTTGGTCAGCATCAAATGTGGGCTGCGCAATATTTGCATTTTGAGAGTCCAAAAAAATGGCTAACTTCTGGCGGACTAGGAACAATGGGATACGGCGTTCCAGCTGCAGTTGGCGCGCAAGTTGCCAATCCACAAGATTTAGTCATCTGCATCAGCGGAGATGCTTCTTTTATGATGAATATGCAAGAGTTAGCCACCATCAAACAATATAATTTGCCAGTAAAAATTATCATCTTGAACAACCGCTACATGGGAATGGTGCGCCAATGGCAAGAATTGATTTACGAAAAACGTGAAAGCCAATCCTACATGGAATCGTTGCCAGATTTTATTAAACTTGCTGAAAGCTTTGGTATTAAAGGAATGGAATGCTCTAATCCTGCCGAGCTTAGCGAAAAATTTATTGAAATGATCAATCACCAAGGCCCAGTTTTATTTAATTGTGTTATTGAGAAATCTGAAAATGTTTTTCCGATGATTCCCGCTGGCGCAGCACACAACGAAATTTTGCTTGGCTCACAAGCAAAACAATATGTTCAAAAAGACTTAAACGCCGTTTAATTTATGACTGATCAAATCAAAAAACACGTGATTGCAATTCTTGTTGATAATGAATTCGGCGCTTTGGCACGTATTGTCGAACTTTTTTCAGCACGCGGCTACAATATTGAAAGCTTAAATGTTGCACCAACAAGTTTAGATAAAAAACTTTCACGTATCACAGTTACAACCTACGGTACCAACAAAACCATTGATCTAATCTGCAAATTATTAAAAAGAATTATTCCAGTTCACACTGCAGCAGAGCTTACTCGCGAACAAGGCTATATTGAGCGTGAATTAGCTTTGATACAAATTATTGCCGAGGATGCAAAACGAGAAGAAGCAATGAAAATAGTTGATAAATATCGTTCTAGCGTTGTCGATATAGCTGGCGATTCGATTGTTTTTGAAGTGATTGGAAATTCCGAAACCATTGACGAACTCCTACAAAAGCTAGCAGATTATGGTTTAGAATCAGTTTCTAGAACTGGAATTGCAGCAGGATTTAAAGGTGAGAGAAAATTGGCAAATAGTTAGATAAATAAAATCAAACATAACATTTTCACAAATCTTCCAAATAAGCTTCTAGCTGCAACTGTGAAAAGCTGAAATTGTAAAAAGTTCAAAATCACATGCTTTTCTTCAAGACTGTAAAGAGTAAGATTAACAAACTGACTCATGCTTTCTCCCTCCTAGAGTTCTC
>DENL01000049.1 GCA_002359655.1 Rickettsiales bacterium UBA2645
TTAATTTCAAAAGAGTGAAGATGACTGTCAGTCCAGCCCATAGCAATTTGAATAATGTCATGCAATTTGCTTAGAGTTGTTTCTGATGAAACCAATATTCTTCTCCAAATCGGAGGTTTGCTGTCGGTTAAAGTGATTTTTAGCTGATAGATCATTTCGACTTTAAATGTTTGTTGATTGAGTTAATTAAAAGCAAATCATGGCTCTTTGGTGGATCTTTATTTTTCTAAAGATCTTCAAATAACAGCAATAATTTTCTATAAATCTAACATCTTCATTTTTTCTGATTTTACCAAATATTTAAGGAGAGTATTATGGCTTCTAAAATTATGTCTTATTTGAATGATGATCGATTAATAGAGTTAGGCAAATATTACCATGTCGATAAGACCAATCATAAGATTACGGGAGCTTTTATACTCAAAGCTTTTGTAAAATCAGTTTTGAATAACAGACCCGTCAGTTTAAGATCGATTGAAGTTTTAACCAGATCATCTTCTGATCTCAATTCATTGTTAAAAACAAACAATCAAGACAAAGCAAAATTAGATCATAGCTCTCTTGGAAAGAGGCTTAATAAAATATCGGTCAATTACTTTGCTGCTATTTATGAAGATTTAGTTGCAACATCTTCTTCTATTTTAGCTAACTCAAAAAATTGCAATATTCACAGATTTGATTCCACCATATTAACTCTTTGCGGTAAAATTATTAAAGATGGTATTAATGTTGGTGGCGACCCTAAAGATACTCAAATAAAAATGAGCATTGGTTTAAAGGGAAATATTCCTGCCGATATCAGATTCTGCAACGGTCAATCCGATGTCAGTGAAGATGTAGCTTTAACGAAGGCTATTAATGAAGCAAAGTTGGATAAAGCAGATATAATTCTTTTTGATCGGGGCATAGCAAAAGGTGAGATATTTAATGATTTTTCTAAAAGAGATCTGAAATTTATTACCAGAATAAATGGCAATAGAAGATATGAAGTAATAAAAAAGAATCAGCTTCCGCAAGAAAACACCTTTGATTCCAAACTTAAAATCATCAGTGACGAAATCATTAATCTTTACTACAGAAAAACTACTATCAAAAATGATTTAAGACTCATAAGGGCAATTAACGATTCTGGAACAGAAATATTATTTCTGACTAATCTCAATGATCCATCAGCGATAGAAATTGCCAACAGCTATAAACTAAGATGGGATATTGAAGTATTCTTTAAATTCCTCAAACAACATCTGCAATTTAAACATTTTATCGCTCACAGCCTAAATGGTATGATGGTCTACATATACTCAATATTGATAGCCGCCATATTATTCAACATCTTCAAACATCAAAATAATCTAACGGGATTCAAAATAGCATTACTACAATTCACTCTGGAATTAGAAAAAGAAATAATAGCTGATCTGGTTATTATTTCCAGCGGAGATCCCAGTAAATTAAAGGGGATATTGTGATGAAAATGGGGACTTTCGACGGGTGTGGGCGCGACCCGTGTCGCGTTTCCGTATCCCGAAGGAATAAAGGACAAAAATATTTTGACTTCTTAAAATAAATCTAAATTTTGATCAATCAGTTGATTGAATCATTTGATTAAAAATTTATGCGAATTCAAAAGTTTGGTTTTGTTCTTTTTTGCTTTTCACTATTTGCTAGCTGCAGCAATAATAACGATTTTAAAAGCGACATTAAAAAAGATGTCACAGCGCAATTTCTGATTAAAGATGGTAATATTTCTAACTTAAATCCTGCTGATAATTGGTGGCTTGAATTCAATGATGATGTTTTGAATCAGCTGATTGATTTGGGTTTGAAAAATAATAAAGATGTTCAAATCGCCAATTTATCAATCGTAACTTCGCGTCAATTAAATAATATTGACGCCGCTGCCCTATTTCCTTCTGCTTCAGTTTCTGCTGGTCGTCAAAGATTTGCTTCTCCTGGATTTGGCCCAAGAGGTGTGAGTTATGACATTTATCAATCAACTTTTGACGCCACTTGGGAGTTAGATTTTTTAGGCAAAAATCTTGATCGCTACAAAGCTGGAAAATTAAGATTTTTAAAAGAGGGACAACTTTACAAAGCTAATGTAATTCGTGTTACTAGCGAGATTGCGCAGAACTATATTAAGCTAAAATCAACACAAAAACAAATCGAAGATTTAGAGAAAATTACTGCTCTAAAAAATAAATTAATTGATATTGCTGCGCAAAAAGAAAAAAACGGCAGTGCTTCCAAAGTCAATATTCACAATGCTGAGATCAGCTTTACTTCTTCTGCTTCAGATCTTGTTCAAGCTCGTAGCGATGAAAAAATACTTACTTATAAATTAGCGGTTTTGCTTGGTGTTACGCCTGATAAAATTTTAGAAATTTTAAGCAAACCAAGCAAAAATCAAATTTTTGATTATTCTTCTGGCCTTGTTCCCGTTGGTTTGAAGTCTGATATTTTGCGTCGTCGTCCCGACATCATCGCTGCTGAATATGAAATTGACGCTGCAGTTTTTGAAAAAAGTGCCCAGTTCAAAGAGTTTTTTCCGAGCTTTAATCTGACTGCTAAAATTGGTGGTGGTTCTAGAGATTTAGGCGATGTTTTTAAAAATGGTGCCAATGTTAAGGATATTCGTGGCGCAGTTTCGTTGCCAATTTTTGAAGCCGGAAGTTTGATAGCTCAGTATAAAATCAGCAAAGCCAAAGCCAAAGTTGCGGTGCTTGATTACGAGAGAACTGTTTTATCAGCGCTTGAAGAATGTGAATCACAATTGGTTCGCTACGCTAACTCTCTTAAAATTGAGAATAATTCCAACCGCGCACTTTTGGCTAGCAGCAAAATCTTATCGATTAATCAAAACAAAAAACGCTTTGGTGTGATTTCGACTGAAAGCTTGATTAGCAGTCAAATTCAAATGTTGAGTAATGAAATTCAATTGGCACAAAAAAAATCTGATAGTTTGATAAATTTAATTGCCCTGCACAAAACAATCGCAGGCGGTTTTGAAGGCTACGAACTTCGCTTCGAGAAAGACCGCGTTTTGTGGGTGGAAAAGAAAATCACTAAAGAAAATGAGCAAAAATAAAATCATTGAAAATTCTAAAGACAGAATCTTGGACGCCGCAATAACCGTTTTTGCCAAAAATGGTTTTGAAGGTGCTAGAACCAGAGATATTGCTGATCTTGCTGAAATAAATATCGCAACTTTGCATTATCACTTTCAAAGCAAAGACAATATTTACGGCTGCGTGATTGATAAAATTCATGAAGAATCCAGCAAACAGATGATGCCAGTGATGATTGAGCAGGAAAAAATTATCAAAAATAGCAAAGACAAAAAGCAGATCGTCGAAGCAATAAAAAAAATGTCGGGCACTTTCGTAGAAGTGATTAATCACCCGCAAAATAAGCGTTTTGCTAAGATTATTTCTTTTGAGCAAATTGATCAAAGCAAACATTTTAAAAAACTTTTCGAAACAGTAATGCACCGCGTTTGCGAACCCTTTATGGAAGCAATAGCAAAAATTATGGGTAAAAAAACTTCAGCAATTGAGGTGATTTTATATACTCATACTATCCACGGAGTTATGACCTCTTTCCAGAATAATAAGTCGAGCTTGCTTTATTTAAGTGGCTGGAATGGTTATGATGAAAAAAACATTAAGCAGATAAAAAAGCATATTTCACAAATTATCGACATTCTATTTAAACCTTATTTATAAAATTTATGAAGAAGAAAATTCTTAAAATCGCTCTGCCCGCGGCTCTGACAATAGTTTTAATTTACAGCGCTTTCTCTCTTTACCAATATCAAGAAAATAAATCGCAGATCAAACTTTATGGCAATGTTGATATCAAAGAAGTCAGCACTGCCTTTCGGGTTTCTGGTCGTTTAAAAAATTTATTTTTTGATGAAGGCGATGCAATTAAAGAAGGTCAGCTTTTAGCCGAGCTTGAAAATGATACTTTTGCAAATGATCTCGAGCTTGCAATTGCAAATATGGAAGCCGCTCGAGCCAATTTAGAAAATGCGCAAAGAAAATTTCTGCGCACCAAAGAACTCTTTAAAAATGACTCAGCTTCAAAACAAGAATATGACGATGACAAATTTGCTTTCGATAAAATTAAGGCTGAATTTGAAGCGCAAAAAGCTAGAGTAAAAATCTCTCAAACCACTTTGAATGACACCAAACTTTTCTCGCCTTCCGACGCTTTTGTGATGACACGTGCTTTTGAGAAAGGTTCAATGCTTGCGCAAAATCAAACGGTTTACGAATTATCTTTGACTGATCAAGCCTATGTTCGCACTTATGTTAGCGAAGAAAATTTAGGCAAAATTAGTAATGGTATGGAAGTAAAAATCAAAACTGATAGCGATAGTGAATATGAAGGAGTAGTTGGATTTATTTCACCAAAAGCTGAGTTCACACCAAAATCGGTTGAAACTACTAGCCTTAGAACTGACTTAGTTTACCGCCTACGCATCACCATAAAAAATCCAGATATAAAATTAAAGCAAGGTATGCCAGTAACGGTTTTTATTAAATTGAACTCTATCTAATCACTCTCCCTTTGAGGGAGAGTCGATGAACGAAGTGAATCGGTGAGGGGGAAAAATAGCCTAAAAGGCTATTTTCGGCTTTAACATATTAAAAACTATAAATAACCCCTCCTAGAATCGCTACGCTCTTCGATCCTCCCTCAAGGGAAGGATAATTGTGCCGAGAAATTACTTAAATTAGCAATAAAGAATGATAAAAAATTTAATCAGCGTTTCTAATTTAAATAAAACCTTCAAAAGCTCTTCTAGCAAGGCTTTAGACAATATTAGTTTTTCTGTTAAAGCTGGAGAATTTTTTTGTTTACTTGGCCCCGATGCTGCTGGCAAAACAACTTTGCAGCGTATTCTTGCTTCAGTTCTTGGTTTTGACTCTGGAGAAATCGAAATTTTAAATAAAAAAATTCCCCTACAAATTTCTGAAATTCAACATTTGATTGGCTACATGCCACAAAAATTCGGACTTTATGAAGATTTAAGCGTAATAGAAAATCTTGATCTAAATGCAGATTTACGCGGAATTTTTGGCGCTGAAAAAAAACAACAAATCGAATTTCTTTTAGAAAAAACTAATCTGAAAAATTTTAGCAATCGCCTTGCTGGCAGACTTTCTGGTGGCATGAAGCAAAAGTTGGCTCTGTCTTGCACTCTTGTTGCCAAGCCGCAAATTCTATTGCTCGATGAAGTAAGCGTTGGTGTTGATCCAATTTCTAGGCAAGATTTAATTTCGATTGTTAAAGACCTAAGCAACACAGGAACTGCAGTTGTTTGGTCAACAACTTATCTTGACGAAGCTGAGCAGCACGCCGATAAAATGCTTCTTATCAATGAAGGCAAACAAGTTTTTTTTGGTAATCCGCAAGATTTTATTTCACGGACACAAGGCAGAAATTTTTTGCTTTCTGCCAAAGATTCAAATTCTAATCGCCGCGATAATTTAAATAAAATTCTACATTTAGAAGGCTTAAATGACGCGGTGTTGCAAGGTTCACAGATCAGGGTTTTAAATGACAATTCCGATAGCAGAAAGTTTGAAAAAGATTTTTTTGTCAAAAAAATTTCAGCAACAATCGAAGATTCTTTTTTGGAAGTTCTTAAAGTAAAATTGCCCGAATTTTCTAAACTGGCTAATCGCTACAAAAAAGATCACTCTGTAGAAAAAATTGTTATTGAAGCGCAAAATTTAACTAAAAAATTCGGCGATTTTGCCGCAACTGATAATGTTAATTTTCAAATCAAATCTGGAAAAATATTTGGCTTTTTAGGTCCAAACGGCGCTGGCAAATCAACAACTTTTAAAATGCTTTGCGGCCTTTTAAAACCAACTTCTGGCATTGCCCATGTTTCGGGAATCAGCTTGCTTACTTCAGCAAATGAAGCCAGACAAAAAATTGGCTATATGGCGCAAAAATTTTCGCTTTATGGTGAACTTAGTGTTAAACAAAATTTAAACTTTTTTTGCGGAGTTTATGGTTTAAAAAATTCTGCCGCAAAAATTGCCATCACAGAAATTATCGAAAGTTTGGATCTAGAAAACTTTATCAATATTAATTCTGCGCAATTGCCACTTGGCATCAAACAAAGATTAGCTTTGGGCTGCGCTTTATTACATAAACCAGAAGTTTTATTTTTAGATGAACCAACCAGCGGAGTTGATCCAGCAACGCGTCGTGAATTTTGGTTTCATATTAATGCGCTGGCCGCAAAAGGTGTGACTGTGATGGTGACAACTCACTTCATGGATGAGGCCGAATATTGCGATTTGGTCGCCATAATCTACAAAGGCTTGAAAATTGCCGAAAATGATCCGCAAAAATTAAAAGATTCGATTAAGAGTGCCGCACTTCCAAACCCAAGCTTTCAAGATGTTTTTGCCAGCCTAATTAAAAACCACGACGCCAAAGAAAAATTATGAAACTGAATCTATCAGCAACTCGCATTAAAGCTTTGATCAAAAAGGAAGTTTTACAAATCAAGCGCGATAAAAGTGCAATTTTGATTGCCTTTGCGCTGCCAGTTTTTCTGACATTTATTTTTGGTTACGCCATTTCAATTGATACCAATAAAGTAAGAATTGCTATTGTTAATGAAGACTCGCAAAGCTCTGCTAGTTCTGATCTAATTAGTTTTTTTAGCAGTTCAAAATTTATTAATGTTAAAGCTATTGTTAGCTCACAAAATGAAGCTGAGCAGAAAATTTTATCACAAAAAGTTAGTGCTATTTTATTTATTCCTTCCGACTTCAGCAAAAAATTAACTAAGAAAAAAACTGCTTTAGTTTATTTAGCGTCCGACGGTTCTGATCCAAATACCGCCAGCTTTTGCACCAGTTATGTGCAAAATATTATGAGTGTTTACGCTGATTACTTAAATTTGAAAAAGGGCTTAAAAATAAAACCGCAAATCAACATTGAGCAGAGATTTTGGTACAACGAAGCTTTAAAAGCTGACCATCTTTTAAATATTGGATCGATTGGATTTGTGCTTTCAATCGCTGGAACTTTGCTCACAGCTTTGGTAGTTGCCAGAGATTGGGAACGCGGCTCGATGGAATATTTAATCGCCGCACCTGTTACAACTCATGAAATTATTTTGGGGAAAATTCTGCCTTATTTAGTTTTAGGACTTGGCTCTTTCTTTATCAGCTTTGCTTGTGTGATGATATTTTTTGGCACACCTTTTAAAGGTTCAATTCTGATTTTTGGTGTTATTGGTTTGCTTTATTTAATTTTAACAACTGGCTTGGGACTTTTAATATCGACAGCTTCCAAGAGCCAATTTGTGGCGTCGCAAGGTGCAATTTTAGTTTCGATGGTACCAACAATCATGCTTTCAGGTTTGATTTATGAAATTGAAACCATGCCAAAAATTATGCAGATAATTACAAACATCGTGCCGGCAAAATATTTAATAAACGCTATGAAAACTCTATTCTTGATGGGCAATGATTGGGCAATTTTGCTGCCTAATATTTTAGGAATTTTAGCAATCATTAGCGCAATTTATTTTGGTGTTTTGCGTAAAACTAAAAAAACTATCGACTAATGAATTTTTCCAAAATCAAAGCCTTAATCATTAAAGAATTAATTGTGCTTTTGAAAGATCCGAAGTCGCGCTTTTCTTTGATTATGCCACCGCTGATTCAGCTTATGTTGTTTTCATCAGTTGCTACTCTTGATGTTTTTAATATTAAGTTAGCGGTTTTGAACCAAGATAGCGGATCTTACAGCAGAGAAGTAATTAACGATATAGCAGCTTCAAAAGAATATTTTACCAAAACTATTCGGGTTGAAAATTATCAAGAAATTCGGGAGTTAATAGATAAACAAAAAGTTATTGGCGCGATTATTTTTGCACCAGATTTTTCACGCAAAATTGCTGGCGATAGAAGCTCAGAAGTTCAACTACTGTTTGATGGTAGAAGGCTAAATTCAGCAAGCATTATTTCGAGTTATTTACAAAAAATAATTCAAGATTCAGTTGGCAATAAAACAAAATTTAAAATTAAGCGAATCGACAAAAATGCGGTTCAAGTAGAAGTTATAAATCGCAGCTGGTTTAACCCTAATCTGAATTATAAATGGTTTATTATTCCGTCTTTAATGGGACTAATTTTATCAACTTCAATTCTGAGCGTTTCGGCTCTTTCAATTGCTAGAGAAAGAGAGATTGGAACTTTTGATCAGCTGATAGTTTCGCCACTCAGTCCATTTGAAATTATTTTAGGAAAAATTGGCGCTAATATTTCAATTGGCTTGGTTCAAGGCTTAGTGATATTTTGTATAATCGCTTCTATTGTTCCTTTCTATGGCAATTTATTTTTTATGTTTCTGGGAATTTTAATTTATTTGGTTGCGGTTGTTAGTATCGGACTTTTTATCTCTTCAGTTTCAAACAATCAGCAGCAAGCAACTCTGGGCTCGTTCTTTCTTTTAATTCCGATAATTTTAACTTCTGGATTTTCTTCGCCGTTTTTCAACATGCCGCGCTGGATGCAAATTATCTCTGACTTTATCAATCCAATTCATCATTTTGTAACCATCACTCAGTTAGTTTTTAATAAAGGCGTTGGCTTTGATTTGCTAAAATATAATTTTTCTATGCTGCTTCTGATCTCTTGCGTGACGCTTTTTCTTGCCACTTGGTTTTTCAAAAGAAGAGTTTTGTAGTTTCTAGTTGCTTAAAATTTGGATATTACACATGTCATTCATATCAAAATATCTCCAGCTTGGCATAGAGTTTTTGAATTTATTTTGAGTACTAAAAAGATCTATCATCACAGTTTCTTTGCCAAAATTATCAGTTGAAATTAATATCACCCGAGCACTTCCCACACTTTCTTGCTGATCTTTACCAATTCTTTGATATTGAAAAGAAATTGGCTTTCTGTTCGACATAGCTTTTTTTAAAATTTCTTGAGTTTGCATAAACTTACTTGATTTGAATTTGACTTATAAATTTTAAACAGGATTAATAGTTTATTCTATGTTGTTCTATAACAATTAGAACAAGAAAAAAATAACACAACTATTTTTTAAAATGACCGAAACTCGCCTGCATAAAGCTCAAGAAAAACTGATTGAGATTTTATCTAAAAATATTGACGAACCCTTAACTGTCAGAGAATTACAAGAAATGATTGGTGCTTCCTCAACCAGCGTTGTAGTACACCACATGGCTCAACTTGAGAAAAAAGGTTATTTGAAGAAAAATCCTTACAACTCAAAAGATTATCAAATTTTAAAACGCCCCGACAAAGAAATTGCTTATTTAAATTTGTACGGCCTTGCAGCTTGCGGTCCAAGCGGATCAATTTTAGATGGTAGTCCGATTGATCGTGTTCCCGTTTCAACAAAATTTTTGAGCTTCTCTGCGTCGAAAGCTTTTATGGTCAAAGCAAAAGGTGATTCAATGTTACCTAAAATTAATAGCGGCGATTTTGTAATTATTGAGCAAAGTAATAAGAGTGAAAATGGCGTGATAGCACTTTGCGTCAATGACGGTCAAGCTTTGATTAAAAAAATCAAACAACAAAACAAAAAAGATAAGATAATTTTGGTTTCACTAAACAGTGATTTTGAACCTTTCCTGGCCGCTGAAGACTTTCGAGTTGAAGGAGTTGTTCGAGGAGTAATTAGCAATAAAATGTTCTAAAGCTTTATCAAAAAACATCACAAATATGAAAATTGAAATTGTTAAAAGCCTTACAGATTCTTTCGAGTCTCACTCTAAAAAACTGAAATTGCTTTTGCTCAAACTTATTTCGCGATCCAAACTCGTCGCGCTGAATTAATCGAACAAAGACTACTTGAAACAGAGCGCGTAATGGCTCGCAAAAAACTCAGTGAAACCGAGAAAGAACTTTCTAAAATAATTTTTGAACAAACTGGCAGCGATAAAAATTTTGCTGTAATTCGAAGCAAAGGTGATCACGCGTTGTTTGGTAAGACTAAAAAAAAGTGTCGACAGAAATTATACTGTTCCCATTTCAGAAACTAGCCGCACTTCTCACCGTATTTTCAACTGTAATAATGGCGATATCTGCAGTTCTTGAATTATTGAAGTAACTAAAACTTCCACTCATTACGAATATGATGACAAGTATAGCCATAAGGATTTTTCTTTAGATAATTTTGATGATATTCTTCTGCTTCATAAAACTTGCCAGCCTTAGAAACTTGAGTAACAACTGGTTTTTTAAAGACTCCCGACTTATTAGCTTGCGCAATAACTTTGAGCGCGATGTCTTTCTGCTCATCATTTAAATAAAAAATCTCTGAACGATACTGACTTCCAACATCATTTTCTTGGCGATTCAAAGTTGTTGGATCGTGAATTGTAAAAAAGAATTTTAAAAGTTTTTCGTAGGAAATTTTTTGTGGATCAAAAGTAATTTCAATACTTTCGGCATAGTTAGTAATGCCAGTTGAAATCAGCTCATAATTTGGATTTGGAATATTGCCGCCAATATATCCAACCTCACTTTTAACCACGCCATCAACTTTGTTGATTAGTTCTTGCATACCCCAAAAGCAACCTCCAGCTAAGATTGCTTTTTCATATTTTTTTGGATTTACGGCTTCGGCGTTATTTAAAATGGAAAACATAAAAGTTAGAAATGTGATTATTTTTATAATTTTTTCTGACATATTTCTTAAGCCTGAATTTAAATTTAAGCTAGTTATGAGTACTTCGAATTATGTATTCGTGTCATTTTTTAAGTTGGTTACAAAAACTTTAAAAACCAATTTACTGCCAATAAAAAAGCTCTCTCAAAAAAATTTGAGAGAGCTTAACTATTTTTCTGATGATTGAGAAAAATTTAGTTTTGAGGAGTTACGTTTGAAGCTTCCAAACCTTTTTTGCCTTGGATAACTTCAAGAGTTACTTTTTGTCCTTCAAATAGAGTACGACGTCCGCCACTAGCATTAATTGCGCTGTGATGAACAAAAATGTCCTTACTACCTTCTCGTTCAATAAATCCGAAACCCTTTTCGTCATTGAACCATTTTACTGTACCGTTTACTAAGTCTGCCATTTTGTATTATTTCTTAAAAAATTTAAAAATTGATGTGATCCAAATTCAGATCACAAAAAGATTCAGGTAAAAATAATCAAATTTTAAAATGATCATCATACACAAATCTGCATCTCAAGATGACGATGCTTTAATCAATTGCAATAAAAATTAAATTAGCTCACCAACTAAGCTGCTTGGGCGACTTTTTATTATTTTAACGTCTGCAATTTTGCCAAAAAAACTTTTGGCTTGCTCTTCATTCTCAACATCAACGATCACGGATTGCAGATAAGGTGACTTTCCCCAAAGCTGAGTAACAGAGCTGACTCTTTCCTTGCCAGACTTCGGAGCTTCGCGCTCAAACAAAACTGGCATAGTTTGGCCTTCGGATTTTTGGTTAAACTCAATTTGCTGATTAGTTAAAAGTTTTTGCAATTCTGCCAAGCGCTCGTCTTTGACTTTTTCTTCAACTTGAATTTTAGCATCTGCCGCTGGCGTTCCCGGACGTGGCGAATATTTAAAAGAATAGCATTGAGTAAATTTTATTTGGCGCACCAAATCCATCGTATCTTCAAAATCGCGATCGCTTTCACCGGGAAAGCCGACAATAAAATCAGAAGACAAACCAATATCAGATCTTTTAGAGCGCAGCTTTTCAATAATTTTAAAATAGTCCTGACGCGTATGTTTACGATTCATGCCTTTTAAAATATTGTTTGATCCTGATTGAATTGGCAGATGCAAAAACGGCATTAATTTTTCAATATCTCGATGCGCTATAATCAAGTCTTCAGACATGTCGCGCGGATGAGATGTTGTGTAACGAATTCTTTTTACAGCGTCAATTTCGGCAATTTTTTCGATTAATTTTGCTAAACTTGCAGCCTCGCCTTTTTCATCCATGCCGTGATAAGCATTAACATTTTGACCCAAAAGGTAAACTTCAGAAACGCCTTGATCAGCAAGCCTTTTTGCATCATCTAAAATTTTTACAACTTCGCGAGAATATTCCGCGCCACGAGTATAAGGCACGACACAAAAAGTACAAAATTTATCACAGCCTTCTTGAACTGTCACAAAAGCGCTAGCACTTTTGTTTTTTTGCACTCCGATCTCGGCGCTGACGCCTACGCTTGATCCTTCTAAATAGAGAGATTTTAACTCTTTAACATTAGAAGTAAGCTCACGAAGAATATCAAATTTATTATTAGGAGCAAAATCTAAATTGATTTGTTTCTTTTTTTCACGAATCACTTTTCCGACTAAGTCTGGCAAAGTTTGATAGCTTTCGGGACCAACAATAATATCAACTACATTTGAACGACGAAAAATTTCTTCACCTTCCGCTTGTGCCACGCAACCAGCAACAGCAACAATCATCTGACTACCATCTGCAGCCTTTTTGTTTTTATGCGGACGAATTCTACCCAAGTCAGAAAATAATTTTTCTGAAGCTTTTTCACGAATGTGACAAGTGTTAATAATAACCATGTCTGCGCCTTCAGGCGTTTGGGAGATTTCGTAACCAACTGCAGTCATCAAATCTTGCATACGATCTGAATCGTAAACATTCATTTGGCAGCCGTAGGTTTTAATGTGAAGTTTTTTCATTTTGCTTTAAAGCCGGTAATAGTTACAATTTCAAAAGTTGCTAAAATGCCGTTATCATTGGTTGCGTACATTTTGCGGTAATTTTCTAAAATTTTATTTAAGAAATTTTTTGTGAAGAATTTGCGTGAGCGTTTGTTCATGATATTGCCCTGCCCCATCATTTTCAAATCTTTTAATAAACTCAGTGGATTGGAATATTTAACTTCGATCTTTTCAAAATCAGAAATCGAATCTCGAAACCCAGCTTTAGCAAGCAAATTAGCCGCGGTTTTTACATCAATTGTTGGCGGCATTCTTGGTGAAACGCCGGAGTAAATTTCATTTTCAGTTTCGTATAAAACATGAGCTAATTCATGTAAATTTTCTTCGCCAAAAAAACTGGCGATAAAAACTCCATTTGGCTTTAAAGCATTTTTAATTTGTAGCAGAAATTGCGGGATTTGATTGATGTAGTGAAAATTGAGATTGCTTAAAATTAAATCGAAAGATTCTGACTGCAGCAAAAGATTTTCTTCGTCATCGTAGAATTGATAATTAACGCCGCGGATTATACTGCGTAAGTAGTCGTCCATAGCACCAATTTCTAAGATGTCTGTAAAATCACGATTAAGCAATTCAACATTTTCAGCAATTCTATTTGCAATCTCGCGATGCAAAAAACATGCTTGTGGAAAGTTTTTCAAAGCGCGTTTTTTATTTTCACGCAGCAAATTACGATCAAATAAAATTTCTTGAACCATCACTTCAAATGAATTTTTTAAAAAGAATTTTGGAAATTATTTTTCCAAATCACTGTCTTTATTGCCAACAAATAATCAGCGCCGAAGGTTTATTATGTAGTTGCTGCTGGCAGAAATTGCAATTTATAACTGAACCGAAATGCAATATTTGCTCTAACCCTTTTGAATTTTTGATTAGTGAAAACTTAACTTGCGCCGCCTGCTTAAAACGTCGTCCAGCTTACGATAAAGCAATCGTAATTTTTCACTACAACGAAATTATCAAAAAAATTATCAGTGATTTAAAATATCGCGACAAAACTTATATCGCCAAAAAATTAGCTAATTTTTTAATCAACAAAGCAAAGAAAGAAATAGACGAAGCTGATTTTATTATTGCAGTTCCTCTGCATAAAAAACGCCTGCGTCACAGAAAATTTAACCAGTCACTAATTATCATTCAGTTTATGCTGAAGAATATTTCCAAAAGAAAATTTTATCCCGATTTTTTATTGCGAATAAAAAATACAACACCTCAAGTTGCGCTTAGTAAAAAACAGCGCCAAAAAAATTTAACCGACGCTTTTATCATAAAACCGAAATATCGAGAAATCGTAAAAAATAAAAATTTTTTGCTGATTGACGATGTCATAACAACAGGAGCAACACTTGAAAATTGCGCTAAGATACTAAAAAAATCAGGCGCTAAAAAAGTTGTTGTTTTAACAATCGCTAAAACAGTTTTTAATTAATTTTGATGCTTAAAAAAAATCCTAAAGCCTTCAGTTTAATTGAGCTCTCAATAATTATAGCAATATTATCAATTACCATAATTGGTTTTGTCTCGATCTCAACTGGTAGAATAACCAATCAAAAAAGCAGTTCTAATAACGATAATATCAGTGCAATTTACCAAGCTTTACAAAAATATTTGGTATTAAACAAAAAATTTCCCTGTCCAGCTTCTCTTAAAGATATCAAATCTTCTTCTTCAACTTATGCTCAAGGATTGACCACTTCAAATTGCGTTGGGATTGGAGTTTATCAATCAACCTCCAGTACAAATCTGGTTTATGGAATGGCTCCAACTCAAACTTTAGGGTTAGATAATAGTTTTGCCGAAGATGCTTACGGCAACAAAATTATTTACGTTATTGATAGTAGATTAACTTCAACCACCTCTAGCAGTTTTGAAAATAGCATTCTGGAATCAACAGAAGGTGGTAGCGCAACCTATACTCATATTACTGTCACTGGATATACAAGTGACGCAATTTTTATCTTGATGAGTAGAGGCGTTAATTCATCTGGCGCTTTTGCAGCAAATTCTGCCAATGCGCCTTCGGCAAGCTCAGATTCAAACGAATTGAGTAACGATGCTTCAAGTATAACTGAAAATACTTACCCAACAGCATCAACTTCAACTTTCGATAGCACTTTTGTAAAAAGCGCTAGTAGCACAACTTTTGATGATGTGGTTTTTTATAAAACTCGCGATGATATGTTCAACGAAGCGTCGGCTTTTGGCGGCAATGGAAATAGTATTTGGTCTTTTATTCCATGCCTCTCTTCTTCTTCAAGTACAGCCCTTTACGGTACAACAATAACTTGGCCAAAAGCCTATCCTGATCAAATTGTTGTTGCTAGTGTTAGCTGTCCATCTCCAAACTGGAGGGGCTCAGTTTCAGCACCGACAAAAAAATGTGGTACCAAAGGAACTTGGGGACCAGTCATTAATCCTTGCACTTGCGCATCTGGTTACTCTTGCAGCTAAATCAAATTTTTTGTAAGTTCGATTAAACTTTTTAGCGCAACCTGCGAAGTTAAGTGCCAAACATCTGAATCCTTATTACAAAAACGCCGATTAAAAACCAAAACCAAAGCCTGCATTTCTTGATCAAACTCATCGTTTAAGTTTATTACACGATAACCAAATTTTTTTAAATTTTGTTTGATCGACAAAATCTCCGCATCTTTATTTCCAAAATTAAATAAATTTTGCTCTTGTGACAAAATTTTTGGGGCAAGACCAATCCCATTTTCAGCTAAAAATTTCCAGTCAAATAAGTGTGATGGATCCTGTTTACGATTAAGCAAGCCGGTTTCTCTTACATAAGCAATATCAGAATGTCCGACAATATTTTGTGACTTTATTTGATATTTAGCGGTTAAATATTTGCAGAGCTCAACTCCACTAATCATCTGTTCTTTTTCGAAACTTTTTGCAAAAGGTGCTGAGTTAATGAACTCAACACCAATTGAATTTTTATTAAGTCCATCAAATCCTTGCCAGAAGCTTACTCCAGCGTGATAAGCCACATCATTTTCATCAACTAATTGAAAAATTTTTCCATTCTCATCAATCAAAAAATGTGAGCTAACTTGATAATGCTTGAACTGCTCAATTGCATGATCAGCAGAACTAGCTTCAACATGGTGTAGCACTAAAAAATCAATTTTTCTTAAACTTGGCGAAACATCGAAAAATTCGCTAAATTTTTTACTGTGATCAATCTGCATAGATTTTGACATTATAAATTCTTAAAATAACTTCCGCGCCTTCCTTTCTTAACCTCAACAAACTTCTTTCTCAAAAAAAATGGCTACTAAAAAAGATTCAGCAAAAAACAACTCGCCAATCAAAACCGCAACAAAAAATTCAAAAGATCTCGAAGCATTACAATTTCACATGCAGGGTCAACCTGGAAAAGTTTCAATGCAGCCAACTAAGCCTTTGAATACTCAGCGCGATCTAGCTTTGGCTTATTCTCCTGGAGTTGCCGTTCCTTGTTTAGAAATTCAAAAAAATCCTGATACCGCCTACGACTACACTGCTAAAGGAAATTACGTCGCTGTTATTTCAAATGGAACCGCCGTTCTTGGCCTTGGAAATCTTGGTGCTCTTGCTGGCAAGCCCGTAATGGAAGGAAAATCAGTTTTATTCAAACGCTTTGCTGATATCGATTCAGTTGATGTTGAAGTTGCAACTGAAGATGCTGAAGAATTCATCAACGCTGTAAAATATTTAGGGCCAACTTGGGGCGGTATCAACTTAGAAGATATCAAAGCTCCAGAATGCTTTATCATTGAAAGCCGCTTGCGCGAATTAATGGACATTCCAGTTTTTCACGATGATCAGCATGGCACAGCTATTATCTCTGCCGCTGGTATTATCAACGCTTTACACATTTCTGGTAAAAAATTTAAAGACATTAAAGTTGTAGTTAACGGTGCTGGCGCCGCTGGTATCGCTTGCTTAGAACTTTTAAAAGCAATGGGTTTACCGCATGACAACGCCATTCTTTGCGATACTAAAGGCACAATCTATAAAGGCAGAACTGATGGAATGAATCAGTGGAAATCTGCTCACGCTTCTAACACCAAAGCTCGCACTTTAGCTGAAGCTATGAAAGGCGCCGATATATTTCTTGGCCTTTCAGTTAAAGGTGCCGTTACCAAAGAAATGGTAAAATCAATGGCTAAAAATCCAGTGATTTTTGCCATGGCTAATCCAGATCCAGAAATCACTCCGGAAGAAGTTCATGCAACTCGTAGCGACGCAATTGTTGCAACTGGCCGCTCTGACTACGAAAACCAAGTTAATAATGTAATGGGCTTTCCTTACATTTTCCGCGGCGCACTTGATGTTCGAGCTTCCACAATCAACGAAGAAATGAAAATCGCCGCCGCTAAAGCAATTGCCGAGTTGGCTCGCGAGCATGTTCCTGATGAAGTAATAAAAGCTTATGGTGGACGCGATATGAAATTCGGCCCACGCTATATTATTCCAACTCCGTTTGATTCTCGTTTAATTCATGTTGTTCCTGTTGCAGTTGCTAAAGCTGCGGTTGAAACTGGTGTCGCCAGAAAACCAATCAAAGATTGGGACGCTTATACTAAACAGTTGAAAGCTAGACGCGATCCAACCGTAAATTCAATGAGCTTGATTTTTGACAAGCTTGAAAGAAACCCTAAAAAAGTAATTTTCGCCGAAGGTGAACAACCAGAAATTATCCGTGCAGCTGCAATGTGGCGCGATTCTGGCTATGGCAAACCAATTTTGATTGGCAAAGAAAAACGTATTTTAGCCAATATGGCCGAAGCCAATGTCGATCCAAAAGGTATTGAAATTTACAACGCTTCAATATCTGACGAGAATAATAAATTCACCGATTACCTTTACAAAAAATTACAACGCGAAGGTGTTCTTCGTTCTGATTGTTCGCGTATGGTTAAAAATGATCGTAATATTTTTGCTGCTTCAATGCTTGCTTGCGGACACGGTGATGCTTTGATTACCGGCCTCACTCGCGGCTATCGTCAATCTTTGACTGATGTTTGGAAAGTTATCAAAAACAAAAAAGATAAAATCGCTCTTGGTATTTCAATGGTTGTGACCAAAGGTCGGACAATTTTTATTTCCGACACTGCTTGCTCAGAACTTTCTTCTTCTGAACATTTGGCAAGAATTGCCATTCAAACCGTTGAAAAAGTTCAACAGCTTGGTTATCAACCGCGTGTTGCTTTTTTGTCATTTTCAAATTTTGGTTCAGCTTTAAAAACTGAATCTAGCCGTATCAAACATGCTGTTGAAATTCTTGATAGTATGAAAGTTAAATTTGAATATGACGGCGAAATGACGGCTGATGTGGCTTTAAGCATGGATAAAATGTCAAAATACCCTTTCTGTCGCTTAACAGCTCCTGCAAATATTTTGATCTGTCCGGGTTTACATTCTGCTTCAATTGCCACTAAACTTTTAGAAGAGCTTGGAAATTGCACAGTTATTGGACCAATTCTTCACGGCTTTGAAAAACCAGTGCAAATTGTCACTATGCGCTCCTCAATAAATGAGATCATTAATATGGCGTCTCTAGCTGCAACTGGCAACGAATAGCTTTTAAAATATGTCTGATAATCATCTTGCTCAAGGTCCAAGTTCTTTTGAAATGCAACAACATTCTGCAAAGCCAAGTTTTGGTGGTGGAAATGTTGCTGCAGTCAATGGAACTTCTGGCACTGCCGCACCAGTGATTTCCGGAAAAGACATGAATGAACTTTTAAAAAGCGGCAATATTAGCGACTTTGGTAACAAAGGAATTGGAACGGTATTTCATATCGAAGGTATTGCCGAAAATAACATATTGGATGTTTTTGACGGAAATTTTGTTAGCCCCGGAAATATAAATGCTTTCCAAAATATGGGAGAACTCAACGGCATGGGCAATATGCAAATTGGTGAAGCAACTAGCATTACAAAAGGTGTAAATCTAAATATCGAAAATAACACCTCTTTCGCATCTAAAGGTGGACAAGAACACTAAATTATGAAAATAGAAGAAACTAAAAAATGTTCCGAATCTTGTGTTTGTAGTACAGCAGAAAACAATCAGAAAAATTTGATAGCCAAATCAGAAAAAGAAATCTCGGAAAAGAAAAATATCGAAGAAAAAAAATTAGATCCAACTCACTTTGGCGATTGGCAAATTGGCTGCCGTACTATCGATTTCTAAAGAGTTAGTTATCCAACTCTTTCGAAAACATATTTAAAAGCTGCAGCGAAAAATTATTCACGCGCTCTGAGAAACTATTAATTTTAGTTGAAAAAATATTGTAGAAAAAAACTGCTGGAATTGCTGCAAACAAACCAATTCCTGTAGCAAGCAAAGCTTCGGCAATCCCCGGCGCAACAACTGCTAAGCTAGTATTTTTACTAACCGCAATTCCTTGAAAACTATTCATAATTCCCCACACCGTTCCAAATAGTCCAACAAAAGGCATTGAAGAACCAACAACCGCTAAAAATCCTAAACCACTTTCTAATTTCTGCATCGACTTATTAGACGCAATTTGCATAGCGCCACCTAGCCTTTCTTTTAATCCAGCTTTTTTATCACCGCCGTCAAGAATAATTTGTTTGATATTGTTTGATTGCCATTCGTTCATACAGGCAAGAAAAACGCGTGATAAAGGATGATTGTCGCTGGCATTGGCCTCGGCAATAATGTCTTCTAAAACCATACTTTCGAAAGACTGCTCAAATTTATCGCTGCGTTTTTTCAGAATCATAAATTTGACAATCTTGTCAAAAATAATTGTCCATGACCAAAGCGAGGCAATTAATAAAAGTGCCATCACAAGTTGCACTACGATGTCGGCTTGGCTGATTAAATTGAACAGTGAGAATGATGAGACTTTTTCCATAAAATATTTTTAATTAATTTATTATTCGATCACTTCGCGCTTACCAGAAATATTAGGCTCGGTGATTATTCCTTCTTGTTCCATTTTTTCAATCAGAGTAGCGGCGCGATTATATCCAATTCTTAATTGGCGTTGTACATAGCTAATTGAAGCTTTTTTATCGCGACGTACAATTGCAACTGCTTTGTTGTAAAGATCTTCATCGCTGTTGCTTCCGGCAAAATCTGAATCTTGCTCACCACCAGAATTATTACCGAGATTTGGAATTGGTACTTCAAAAGAAATTTTCTCATCTTCTTCAAACTCGCTTAAATCTTGGTTTTTGATGGTGCTAACAATTTTTTCGATCTCAGCATCAGAACAAAATGGTCCGTGAACTCTTATCATTTTACTGCCGCCCGACATGTAGATCATGTCGCCCTGACCCAGTAATTGTTCAGCACCTTGCGTGCCAAGAATTGTACGACTATCAATTCGCGAAGTAACTTGAAAAGAAATTCTGGTCGGAAAGTTTGCTTTAATAACACCAGTAATAACATCAACCGAAGGGCGTTGCGTGGCCATGATCAAGTGTATTCCAGCTGCTCTGGCCATTTGTGCAAGACGCTGTACTGAGTTTTCAATTTCTTTGCCAGCAACCATCATCAAGTCTGCCATCTCATCAACAATCACTACGATGAAAGGTAATTTTTTCGCTTCATATTCAATCTCTTCGATGATTGGTTTACCAGTTGTCGGATCAAAACCGGTTTGTACTTTTCGGCTCATGCGCTCGCCAGTAACAATCGCTTTTTCGACTTTTTCATTATATCCAGCAATATTGCGCACTGCCAAGCTTGACATCAAACGATAACGCTCTTCCATTTCAGCAACCACCCATTTTAGTGAAGTTACTGCCTTTCCCGGTTCAGTTACAACTGGTGCTAAAAGATGCGGAATGCCATCATAAATTGACAGCTCCAACATTTTTGGATCGATCATAATAAATTTGCATTCGTCGGGACGAAGTTTGAAAAGCAGTGATAAAATAATAACATTCAGACCAACTGATTTTCCTGATCCTGTAGTTCCTGCAATCAATAAATGCGGCATTTTGGCTAAATCGGCAATCATCATTTCACCGCTAATATCTTTGCCTAAAATTATTGGCAGAAAGTTTTGCGAAAAACGATATTCCTTATTTTCGATCAACTCACGCAAGAAAATCATTTCACGTTTTGGATTTGGTAGCTCAATACCAAGCGAAGTTTTGCCTGCTACTACAGCAATTCTTGCTGAAACGGCACTCATTGATCTGGCGATATCGTCAGACAAACCAATCACGCGCGAAGCTTTTGTTCCAGCTGCTGGCTCAAACTCGTGTAAAGTAACTAAAGGCCCAACTTTAGCACCAAGTGAAGTTCCGTAAATTCCGAAATCTTCTAAAACTTTGATCAGCATTTTTGACTGACTTTCAACCAGATCGCGACTGATTTTTTTATCTTTATTTTCGGCAGAACGATCAATCAGTAAAGTTGCTTCTGGCATTTTATAGCGTGACAGGCCTGATTTGGCAGGTTTTTTAGTTTTGATTGATTTTAGTTTTTGTTTTAACTCTTGCGTAGTTTCTTCTTTTTCTTCTGGAGTTGATTCATCTGAATCCGAATCTGGATCAGATTCCGAATCCGAAATTGTTGGAGAAATTTTTATATTCGATAATTTTTCCTCAATATCCTCTTTTTGTGAAGTAGTCGCAATGGTCGCAGATTTTTTTTGCAAAATTTTTGTAATTTTGCGCTGCAATGCTTCGTAAATAAAACGAGAAATAAAATAAGAATAGCGGAAAAAATAAATCCAATCAGCTAGCGTAATTTCAAGAATTAGCGAAAAAGTTAAAAGCGAAAAAAACAGCGCTACTGTTGATGTTACGGCATGAGGAACTTTATGAAATTGTGCCAGAATAAAACTGCCATTAACGCCACCCAAACTGTTAAAACTCCACCACTCGGGCTGAGGCAAGCTGGCAAAAAAAGTTGATAAGCAAAGTATGGCAAAAGGAGTAAAAATTATTTTCTGCGCTAAATTAGCATTGCCAATTCTTGAAGCGGTTTTGCTGCCAATAGAAAAAATAATTAGAGCCAAAAAAAATGCTGACATGCCAATTAACTGAAAAGATAAATCAGCTAGATGCGAGCCAAAAGATCCAACCCAATTATTAATATTATCTTCGGTTGAAACCGTGTTGAATGAAGGATCGGAAGCATCAAAACTGAAAAGTGCTAAAATAAAAATCAGAGAAAAAATACTAAGCAGTAAGCCAAAAAGGCGCTTGAGTAAAATTAAAATGATTTGAGAAGTTCTGATGCGCATTATTGTGGTAAAGAAATTTGAGGTAACGCAGGCAAACTAGTACTGGCAGAAGAATCTTTTGCAGTTGTAGTTGAAGAAGTTTTTGCTGAATTATTTGCCGCCGCCTCAGCTTCTTGCTTAGCTTTTTCTTGCTGCTGAATAAAGAAAGGAGTTGGTCCAGAAAGTGTCGGATCACTATTTTGATTATTCTTTACAGAAGTAGTTGCTGGCGAAGCAGCATCAGTTGGAGATTGAACAACTTTGTTTTCAACATTTGAATTTGGCAAAGTAAAGGTAAAAAAACTTCCAATTGCGCTTTCTTGAACTTTCGTAGCCTCTTCAGAGGTTTTTTCAATAACATTGGCAACTTTTTGATTAACATTATTAGCGGTACTTTTAGCGTCAGTCTTCGAAGAATCTGGAGGTATTTTATCAGAAAATTGTGCCATGTTATTGTTTGAAGTTACAGAGCCATCGGCATTAGTGGTGGTACTTGTTTTTTGGCCAATCAAAGCTCTGAGCCTTTCATTTGAGTTATCTCGATATTCTTGCTGTCTAGCTTTTTTTGATATTTCTAATTTCTTTTTCTCTTCCAACTGAATCTGATCGTAATGTTTTTTATAATCTTGCATCAAAACACAATGCTCGCCATTCCAACACATTCCTTTGCCGCAATCACAAGCATAAGTTATTCTTTGAGCGGCGATTGAATATTGATCGAATTTAGATTCGCAATTATCAGCAAGACTATTACCAAACTCGCGCCAAACGCCTTGATCTTTTTCGCAAATTTCACGATCGTCAAAAGAAGTTGAACGAGTAAATCCGGCAAAAGCGGAAGTTGAAATTATAAAAAAGATAAAGGTTAAGACGAGTTTTCTCATCAAATGAGTTAAAGTAGTTTTTTTAATTCTGCCAAGATTGCTTCGCCCATTTGCGTACAAGAAACAAGGCTTGAAGAAGCAATTGCGATATCGGCAGTTCTGATATTTTTTTCTAAAACTTTTTCAACCGCTAATTCGATTTTGTCGGCTTCAGAAGCATATCCAAAAGAATATCTAAACATCATCGCCAAACTTAAAATTGTTGCAATTGGGTTGGCAATATCTTTGCCAGCAATATCTGGCGCTGATCCGTGAATTGGCTCGTAAAGAGCAAATTGTTTGCCATCTTTTTGTTTTGCACCAAGTGAAGCTGAAGGAAGCATGCCAAGAGATCCAGTCAACATTGAAGCGGTATCGGATAAAATATCACCAAACATATTTCCCGTAAGCATCACATCAAATTGTTTAGGATTTCTTACTAATTGCATCGAAGCATTGTCGACATACATGTGAGAAAGTGCAATTTCGGGATATTCATTTTTGCCAATTTCCGTAACAACTTCACGCCACATTTCTGTTGTTTCAATCACGTTTGCTTTATCAATTGAGCAAAGTTTTTTGCCGCGAACTTTTGCTAAATCAAAAGAGACGCGAGCGATTCTTTCCACTTCTTTTGAATTGTAAGTCATGGTGTTGATGCCTTGACGTGAGCCATCTAGAAGAGTTGTAACTGAGCGCGGTTCGCCAAAATAAAGATCTCCTGTAAGTTCACGCACAATCATGATATCCAGATTTTCAACTACTTCACGTTTTAGAGTTGAAGCATCGGCCAAAGCACTAAAAACTTTTGCTGGTCTTAAATTTGCAAAAAGTTCTAATTCTTTACGAATGCCAAGCAAACCGCGCTCTGGGCGATGTTTATATTCTAAAGATTCCCATTTCAAACCACCAACTGCGCCAAGTAAAATTGCATCAGATTTTTTTGCTAAGTCTAAAGTTTCTTTTGGAAAAGGTGTTCCAGTTTGATCGTAAGCAATTCCGCCTAAAAGAGCGTTTTCAGTTGCAAATTTTTTGTCAGTATTACTAGAAAAAAAATCAATGATTTTTTTTGTTTGCGAAACTACTTCTGGCCCAATGCCATCGCCTTCGATTAGCAGAATCTTCTTTAACATATTTTTTTTAGATTATTGTTTTTAACTCGGAAAATAATTTTTGCGTAAGCTCTTCGCCCTTTGCGCTAAGCCAGTTGCCAGACTTTTCATCAAAAGAAAAATAATCAGCACCAGTAAATGGCGAAGAGTACCAAATTTTTTGATTACCAGAATTGCGGTTAATGATGTAAGTTTGTTTGGTCGAATTGATGATAATCTCTAAAATTCCATCAGAATATTCAACATCAAGTTTAGAGTTTTTATCAATATTTTCTACATCTTCGCAAAGCTTTATTAGAGAGGCTTCGCAGTATTTTAAAAAATCTTTTTCTAACATATTATCAAGAGTTAAATTGTTTTCTCGTATGTAACTTTGCAATAAAAAAAAATCGATCGGTGTTTTTGTAGTTAAGGTTGTAAAGACTTTTTATAAAAAAAATGGCGTCAGATTTTTATTTCTGACGCCATTTAATTTTTACAAAAACTAAATTCTTACCGATATAGTCACCGCACGACGATTCTTTGCCAAAGCTTCCTCATTGTGTCCTTTATCAACTGGCATTGATTTGCCGTAGCTGACGATACTTATTTTTGAAGATTTTACTTTGTTTTTCACAAAAAATTCTTTAACGGCTTTCGCTCTTTTTTTGCCTAATTTTTTATTGTAAGAAGCAGAACCTCTTTCATCGCAATAGCCTTCAATAATAATTTTTCCGTTAGAAGATTTTACAACTTCTTTAACATCCGGCAATGCTTTGCTTTCCAAATATTGCTTTGATTCAGAGCTTAGTGAAAAGCTATTAGTATCAAAAAAAACAACGTGTTTATTATCTGATTTTTTTACATCAGAAGAATTTTCTTCTTTCCCTAAAGAAATTGCTTTGACGGATTCGACTTGTGAAGAGTCTTGCGAATGTTTACCGCTGCAAGAAGCGAGTAGAGCAACAAAGACGAAAATTGAAAAATTCTTTAACATTTGGATACCTCAATATTTTATTAATAGAATTTTTGGTGTTTGTTTAAGCATCGCTCAATCAAGCTATTTGTAAGGATAATTTATCACAACATTAAATTTCCTGCCCAGCTTTTTTATTCATGGATAAAGCTTTTTTATGTCCCAAGAATTTAGTTTTTCATGTCGCTTAAAAACTTCTCTTTTATGAATACGAAATTCACCCTCTTCCCAAAATTCAATTCTTCTAGGAATGACTCTAAAACCTGACCAGAAAGGTGGTCTTGGCACTTCTTGATTTTCAAAATCTTGTGTAACTTTTTTGATTCTCTCTTCAAACTCTTGCCATTCTTGCATTTCACAAGATTGTTTTGAAGCCCAAGCGCCAATTTGACTGCCTCTTCTGCGTGATGAAAAATAATCGTCAGCTTCTTTGATAGAAACTTTCTCTACCTCGCCTTCAATTCTAACTTGCAGACCCAAAACTCCCCAATAAAAACAAAGAGCCACATTGTTATTTTGAGATAACTCTTTGCCTTTTCGACTGGTCAAGTTGGTGAAAAAACAAAATCCGCGCTCATCAAAACTTTTAAGTAAAACCATTCTTGCTGAAGGACGATTATTCTCATCAACTGTTGCAAGGCACATGGCTGTAGGTTCAATAATCTGTGAATTTGATTTAGCTTTATTAAACCATTCGTGAAATTTTTTGAAAGGCTGATCAAAATTAGCTGTCATTTTTAAAAATATTGAAGGTGAAATTTTAAGTAAGTAGGGTGAGAAAATCCTAGAAACAATTTTAAAAACCATTTCCAAAATATGCACCCTACTTTGCGCAAAATGCTTTATTTAGCATTAATATTTTTTGTAATTTTTGTCGCTCTACAACCTTACAACTACTTCTGCAATTACAGTAATAAATGTCAGGGCATTTATTTATCTGAGTTATTTCCAAGCCCTGAAGGAGAAACACAAATCAGCGCTATAATGGAAATAAAAAACCTGCGCAACGACATTATTTTTGAAACTGAAGAACCTAAAATTATTTACACAGTTTCTGGCAAAAAAAATATCGCCAATTATCGCATCGAAAATAACTCAGATAAAACAATAAGATTCCGACCAGAATTTTATGTCGAACCAAAAGAATTTAAAAAATATGTTATTCGCCGTGAATGCCTGTGCTTCAGAGAATATAAACTTAGAAGAGGTGAAGTAATTTTAGTGCACAGCTCTTTTAAAATTGATCCCGCAATTGAAAAAGATCCTATTTTTATCAGAGACAAACCCAATATCAGAATTGGCTATCTAGCAAAAAAGACTGACTAAAGTTGATTAAACTTTTTGCCAAGAAGTACCTTCTTTACTATCTTTAAGAGCAATACCAATTTTAAGTAAATCATCGCGGATTTGATCAGATAAAGCCCAGTTTTTTTCTTGTTTAGCTTTGATGCGCAGCTCGATTTGAGTCGCAATATAAGCTTCATCAATATCGCTAGAATTTTTCTTAGTAAAAAAACTAACATCTAACAGCCCAAGAAAATCAAGGGTTTGCAAGAATTGATTTTTTAGATTTTGATTATTTTCAGTTCTAATTTCTTTGGCTTTCTCGTGCAACAAAGCAAATGTTTTTGAAACATTTAGATCATTAGCTAACTCTTGCAAAACCTCGAAAAACAAGCCTTCTTTATACTTACCGCTTTGATAAGATTTTAGCTCAGATTCGTCAAAAAGTGTGTAGAATTTTTCAACAGATTTTTTGGCATCAATTAATGCTTTTTGATTGAAGTCAAAAGGTTTGTGATAATGCGTTGAAAGCAATAAATAACGAATTGTAATTCCTGCAAATCCTTGATCCAAAAGATCGCGCACTGTGATAAAGTTTTTGAGCGACTTGCTCATTTTCTCGCCATCAACAGTTAAAAATCCGTTATGAATCCAAAAATTAGCATAATGCGAACCAAGATTGGCGCAGCAACTTTGAGCAATTTCGTTTTCGTGATGTGGAAATTGCAAATCGGCGCCACCGCCATGAACATCAAAATTATCGCCCAAATATTTTGAACTCATCGCTGAACATTCAATGTGCCAACCGGGACGACCTTTTCCCCAAGGGCTTTCAAAAACACTTGAGACATCATCTTGCTTGTCTGCTGGTTTCCACAAAACAAAATCAAGTGGATTTTTTTTGTAAGTGGCAATTTCAACTCTGGCGCCAGCAATCATCTCATCAAGCGTACGATTTGAAAGCTGTCCGTAATTTTTGTAAGCCGCAACATCAAACAGAACATGGCCTTGATTTTGATAAGCAAAACCATTTGCGATAAGCTTTTCGATCATATTGATCATTTCAGGAATGTGAAGTGTAGCGCGCGGTTCAAAGGTTGGACGCAAAACGTTCAGCGCGTCGATATCTTGATAAAAAAAGGCGATGATTTTTTCAGTTAAACTTTGAATAGAGATTTTTTGCTCAATTGCCGCGGCATTTATTTTATCGTCAACATCAGTGATATTGCGCACAAAAGTTACGCGAGGAAATGCTTCTAAAAAAAAGCGAAATAGTAAATCATAAACCACGATGCTACGAGCGTTGCCCAGATGCGGCCGATCATAAACCGTTGGGCCGCAAACATACATTTTTAGATGTTTTGGATCAATGGCAGTGAAGGTTTCGAGCTTATTACTTAAAGTGTTAAAAAATTGCATTTTGATCATAAGTAAAGCTCTTTAATAACTTTATTGCGCAGGTAGTTTTTTCCTTTAACGCCAACATATTTAACTTTCACTTCACCTTGACGCGAAATCAATACTGTAAAGGGAATACGGCCTTGATATCGGATATTTTTTTTCTTTAAAAAATCTAAAAAGCCCTCTTTAAAAGCCAAATAGCGAGCTGGAAAATATAAATTTCCAAATTTATTTAAATGCTCCTTTAAGCTTTGAGGATCAAGGTCGCGATCAGTTGCTAAAGCCACTATTTGCAAATCTGTATTTTGAAATTCTTGTGCAATTTCGTTAATAATTGGAAATTGCTGCGTACAAATTGAACACCAAGTTGTGTAAAGATAAAGCAAAACTGGCTTGCCATCAAAACTCTCAAACTCATTAGCAATTTGAGTTGTGGTCATTGCTTGCGCATTTTGCTCGTTAAAAGTGATATTTTTTGACTGAGGAATTTGCACATCAAGATAGCTGGGATTTTCAACAAAAATATCCCACAAAAGCATGCCAACTAATGCTCCAGCTGCGATTACAACAAAAAACATTTTTTTATTTTCTCCTAATTTTTTTCTGAAGTTTCTGAGATTTTGTAATTTTTTATGTCGCGCAAAAGAAATTATTTTTTCTGACATTTTTATGTTTTGTGATATTTTATCCCGTATGTCCCTTTGACATGCGGGACGGGGATCCCCGCGAGGTGGGGCGCGACTCGTGTCGCGTTTCCGTATCCCGCAGGGATAAAGGACTATTTAATTTTGTTGATTTAGCAACAATCTACAACTTAAAGTGAAGCCCAAACTAATTTGCTAGGCAAATCTTTAAAATTCAAATCATGATCATCAAAATTAAAAACTTAAGACTACAGACAATTATTGGTGTTTACGATTGGGAAAAAAGCGTTGATCGCGAAATAATAATCAACGCCGAAATTACCACTAATTACACAAAATCAAAAGATAGCGACGATCTTGTCGATACAATAGATTACGATCTGATAATTTCTAAGCTAAAAAATTTAGTAGCAACTAAGCGCTTCAAATTAATCGAAAAAATGGCGCAAAGTGCAATGGACGAAATTTTGCAAGATCCACGTATTAAAAAGTGCAAACTAGAAATTGATAAAGTTGGAGTTGTTGAAAATGTCGACGCTTTTTCAGTAACTCTGGAACAAGAAAATCATCATGGATGAGCGCACACAGCAAGTTTTATTGCTGATCAAATCACATTCTAAAATCAAAAACTATCTGACGATTCTGTGCTACTGCGCCATAGTTAGCGGTTTGTTTGTTTACGTATTTTACGCTATTGGTAAAAACAGCAACAATATCAGATTGGTGAAGCAATACACTCAAAATCCTGATCATTACAAAATTGAAAAAATAATGACTAATCCACGCATAAAATTTCAACATGAAGACGGACAAATTTATAATATCAAAGCCAAAAAAGCTCAGCATGTGGATGATCATCAAGTTTTTCTTTACGATGTTTTTGCAGAAGGCGACATTGGCAGCATTGCTTCAGGAAAACTTGAAGTTAGCGAAGAAGGTGATCATTTAATTTTTACAGAAAATCCGGTTTTGATTTTAAATAGAACCAAAAATCTCAATCAAAAAAATAAAGAAAATGAGCAATAAATTCGGACAGCTTTTTTCATTCACAACTTGGGGTGAAAGTCACGGTGAAGCAATTGGCTGTGTTGTTGATGGCTGCCCTTCCCTTCTTGATTTACAAGAAAGTGACATTCAAAAATATTTAGACAAACGCCGTCCGGGACAATCAAAATTCACTACACAAAGACAAGAGCCAGATCAAATTAAAATTCTTTCTGGCGTGTTTGAAGGCAAAACTACTGGCACTCCAATCAGTTTAGTGATTTACAATCAAGATCAAAAAAGCCACGATTACGGCGACATCAAAAATAAATTTCGACCAAGTCACGCTGATTACACTTATTTTGAAAAATACGGCATTCGTGATTATCGCGGCGGTGGTCGATCTTCAGCACGTGAAACTGCAATGCGAGTTGCAGCAGGTGCTGTTGCTCGTAAAATTCTAACGCAAGAAAATATTCAAATAGTTGGCTACTTAACTCAAATCGGTGAGAAAAAAATTGATCGCACACGCATCGATTTTTCTGAAATTGACAAAAACGATTTCTTTTGTCCCGACTCGCTAGCTGCCAAAAATTTTGCAGACTACTTACTTGAAATCAGAAAATCTGGCGATTCAGTCGGAGCAATTATTGAACTTGTTGCCAAAAATATTCCCGTCGGACTTGGTGAACCAATTTACAATAAATTAGATACGCAAATCGCCGCCGCAATGATGTCAATCAATGCCGTAAAAGCTGTTGAAATTGGCGACGGCATGCAGACGGCTGAAAAAAAAGGTTCTGAACTTGCTGACGAAATGTGGAGTGAAAATGGCAAAGTAAAATTTGCTTCAAATCACTCTGGCGGAGTTTTAGGTGGAATTTCTTCCGGACAAGATTTGGTTGTGCGTTTTGCTGTCAAGCCAACCAGCTCGATTTTAATTCCTCGTCGCACAATCGATACGGATAAAAATAATTGTGAAATTATCACCAAAGGTCGCCACGATCCTTGTGTTGGAATTCGCGCAGTTCCAGTTGGCGAGGCGATGCTTGCTTGTGTTTTGGCTGATTTTATTTTGCTGAAAAAAGCTCGTAGCTAATCCTGTGGAAAAGCTCTTAGCAAAAAAATTTAGGAAAAAGATTTTTCTTGCTTAAGGTAATTTACTGAATATTTCTGCGCACTCGGCTGTGACATTGATCGCTTCCGAATTAAAAATAACAAAAATCTAAAATATGAAAAAACTAGTAAAGCTCGCAGCTTTGTCTGCTGTTTTAACCTCGTTGACTTGTCCGGCTTTTGCCCAAACTACATCAACGGATACAACCTCTAAAACAGGAAACTCTACAACTTATGGAACCACTAGTTCCAATTCTAGCAAAGAAAAACTTGACGACACTCGTAACGAAACAAGACGAGATCGTAGAGAAGGACGTAGAGATCGCAGAGATCAAATGATGAGAAATCACGAACAAAGAATGGAAAGACGCGATGATCGCAGAGAAGAAGAAATGAGAAATCGCGACGATCGTAAAGAAGGAAGAATGGAAGATCGTGACAATCGCAGAGAAGGAGAAATGGAAAATCGCGATCGTAATGATCGAAATGATCAAGGAATGAGAAATCGCGATGATCGCAGAGACCAAAGAATGGAAAATCGCCAAGGCGATAATCAGGGCGGTGATCGCCGAGGCAGTCCTCAACCACAAGCTGGACAAGGTTCTGGCCCTAGAGGTGGTGAAAGACCAGCTGGTGGCCCTCAAGGTGGTGGTAATGGTGGTCCTCAAGGCGGTGGACGTCCTGCTGGTGGTCCTGCTGCTGGCGGACCTGGTGGCGGTGCTGGTGGTGGCGCTCCTGCTGGCGGCGGCGGTGCTCCTGCTGGTGGCGGCGGCGGTGCTGGTGGACCCAGTGGCAAACGCTAAACAAATAAAAAGTTAAAAACTTTCAACCAGCTTTGAAGAAATTCAAAGCTGGTTTTTTTGTGCTAATGTCTCCCTCTTTTTTTAAAAAAAAATGCCGAAATCTTGCTTAAATAAAAGCTGATTTTTTGTAATTTTTTAGTGTAATTTGCCTATGGGCTTGGCGCTTTGATTTTAAAGGGACAGAGACGGTTTCTCTGAATTTTGAACACGTGTTCAAAATTCAGTTTTTTTGTGATTAAATTTAGAATTTAAATACCCCCCTAACCCAGTTGAAATTTAATCCCCTCTTTTTCAACAAAGCTATTCATCACTCAACTTCCGTCGTAGCTCTTGCCAATATTCCAAACGCTTCTTGAGCTCTCTTTCAAACCCTCTGGCATTTGGTTGGTAAAATTTTGGTCGCGATTTTTTGCTTAATTCTGGCGGAAAAAATTCTTGCCCAGAAAAGCAATTCACAGTGTCGTGATCGTAAATGTAACCTTGGCCAAAACCTTGATCTTTCATCATTTTGGTTGGTGCATTTAAAATATTTTTTGGTGGCATTAATTTTGTAGTGCGCTGTGCAGCTTCAATTGCCGCTTTGTGAGCTGCGTAGCTGGCATTAGATTTTGGCGCAGTGGCGCAGTAAATTGTGGCGTGACTTAGAGCGTAATCACCTTCGGGACTTCCGAGAAAATCATAATTTTCTTTTGCTGCCATCACTTGCAAAAGTGCATTTGGATCAGCAAGTCCAATATCTTCAGTGGCAAAACGGGCAAGACGGCGCAAAATGTAGTAAGGATCTTCTTTAGCAACCAGCATTCGCGATAGATAATACAAGGCTGCATCAACATCAGAACCACGTAAAGATTTGTGAAAAGCGCTGATCAAATTAAAATGAAAATCACCTTTTTTGTCGAAATGTGCTGCGCGTTTTGAAATTATTTCCAGCAATTTTTCTGAGGAAATTTCTTCTCTAACTTTTAAAGCAAATAATTCTTCACAAGCATTTAGTAAATATCTGGCATCGCCGCAAGCCAAGTCAATCAAGCTTTGGCGAGCTTCGTCATTTAATGGTAATTTTTTTTCCAATATTTTTTCAGCGCGCTGCAGAATTTTTTCAAGTGCCGCTTCATCAAGAACTTTCAAGGCAACAACTCTGCAGCGCGAAAGCAAAGCCGAGTTAAGAGCGAAAGAAGGATTTTCGGTTGTGGTTCCAATCAATATGATTGTGCCGTCTTCAATTATTGGCAAAAAAAGATCTTGCTGCGTTTTGTTGAAATGGTGGATTTCATCAATCATCAAAATCGTTTTTTGATTTTGTAAAAGTGGAGCAGAATTTATTTGATCGATAACTTTACGAATTTCAGCAACTCCTGAATTAATCGCCGAAAGCACAATAAAATTTGCCGTAGAAATATGTGCCAAAGCTTTGGCAATCGTGGTTTTACCAACGCCGCTATCACCCCACAAAATCATTGATGGCACATTTTTTGTTTCAGCAATAATCGACAAAATTCCCATCTCGCCAAACAAATGCTCTTGGCCAATTATTTCTTGTAAGTTTTTTGGACGGATTAAATCGGCAAGTGGTCGTGCGTCATTTTTATTTCTTAACATACAGCCAATTTTAAAAACTAATTTTATTGCGAATACAACGATTCAATCGTTGTGTAGCAATTCAAAATTACCTAAATTCGATAGTGTATCGAATTTAATTTAACATATTTCTTGACTTTATTTGTGACTATAATTCTAGTCACGATATTGATTATAATTTATTTCTATTTCAAACCATGCTTTCTGCAAATATTAGCGAAATCAAAGCCAATTTTTCTTATTACGTAAATCTTGCCATCAAAAAAGGTCAGACCATCACAATCTGCAACCACAATATTCCGGTGGCGGAAATAAAAGCGGTTGAGCCGCTTGAAAAAGGCAAAAGAAAATTGGGAGTTTGTAAAGATAAAATTATTCTGCCTGATGATTTCAACGAAACTTCTAAAGATATTATTGATTCATTTTACACCAATAATATTTTTCCGAAAAGCACTACTAAAAAACCTAAGAAAAAATGACTAAATATCTTCTCGACACCTGCACTTACATATGGATCATCACTGATAACAAAAAATTATCCAACACAGCAAAAGAAATCTTTGAAAACAAAGAAAATCAAATTTACATCAGCATTATTTCACAAATTGAAATATCTGTTAAACATTTAAAACATAAAATTCCGCAGCTATCAAAACCAATTATTGAGTATTTTGACGGATTTAGAATTAAAAGCGAAATAGATCTGCTCAACCTAGAGTGCAAAGATGTACAACAGCTATTCAGCTTGCCAAAAATCCACTCTGACCCTTTCGACCGCCTGTTGATTTCACAAGCTTTGAACAACCAAATGACTTTAATTTCACCTGACAAAAAATTTCTGAAATATCCAGTGCGGTTGGTGTTTTAAAAACTTATCAATCAATATTTTTCTGTCTTTTTCATGCTGTTTAGCTGAAGGCATTAGCTTAAATTTTTTTGAATCACCGTCAACAAATCTTCAACTCCAATCCCCGCCTCATCCCGCATCGCATCAATTTTATTTTGTTCGATGAATTTGTCGTTCATAAAAAGCGAACGAAATTTAGATTTGCCGTCGAGCAAATTATTTGCAAGCAGAAATTGTGCTACAGCAGAGCCAAAGCCGCCTATTACGCCTTCTTCGATTGTTATTATTAATTCGTGAGTTTTAGAAATTTCAGTGAATAGCTTTTCATCAAATGGCTTGGCGAATCTGGCGTCGATTATGGTGATTTCTAGGTTTTGCGATTCTTTTAAAATTTTCGCTGCCGCTAAAGCGTTAGGTAGAATTGCGCCGTAAGAAATTATGGCAACTTGTTTGCCTTCTTGAATAATTCTGGCTTTGCCGATTTCTAAAACTTCGTCGTCGTTGAAATTTATTTCTTTGTCGGCTTCAGCGCGCGGAAAACGAAAGGCGCTTGGGCGATCATTTATCTTGTTGGCGGTGTTGATCATTTTAACCAACTCTTGCCCTTCACTTGCCGCCATCAAAACAAAATCTGGCAGATTGATCAAGTAAGCAATGTCAAACGAACCAGCATGAGTTGGGCCGTCAGAACCAACAAAACCAGCACGGTCAATCGCAAAACGCACTGGCAATTTTTGCACTGCCACATCGTGAATAACTTGATCGTAAGCGCGTTGCAGAAAAGTTGAGTAAATTGCGGCGTAAGGTTTCAAGCCTTCAGTTGCCAAACCAGCAGCAAAAGTTACGGCGTGTTGTTCAGCAATTCCGACATCAAAAATTCGCTTGGGATGATCTTTAGCAAAAACATCTAAACCCGTGCCAGTTGGCATTGCGGCGGTAATGGCCAAAATCTTATCGTCTTTTTTAGCCAGCTCCGACAAACGCTTGCCAAAAATTTTTGAATAGCTGGGAAAGCCAGAAGCAGGTTTTTCTTGTACTCCTGTTTCAGGATCAAATTTTGCTACAGCGTGCAGTTTGTCTGAACTTTGCATTACTTCGTTGTAACCTCGGCCTTTTTCAGTGACGCAGTGAATCAAGATTGGATCAGTTGATTTATCATCGCGAATATTTTTTAAAATCGGCACCAGCACATCCAGATTATGGCCGTCAATTGGACCGATATAGTAAAAACCCATCTCTTCAAAAATATTGCCACCCATCCACCATTCTTTGGTGGCTTTTTCAAGTTTGCGCGGAAAGCGTGAAATTGAACTTGGAAATTTATGCGAAATTTTTTTAGTCAAATCGCGAATTTTCAAATAAGATTTTGACGCAGCAAGACGCGAAAAATAATGCGACATGGCTCCAGTCGCTGGCGCAATTGACATGTCGTTATCGTTTAGAATTACGATTAAACGATTGTCGTGAAAAAATTCATCCTCGAGCGCGCCGGCGTTGTTCATGGCTTCGTAGGCCATTCCCGCAGACATTGCACCATCGCCAATCACGGCAATGACGTGTGATTTTTCTTTTTTAAATTTTTTAGCAACTAAAATCCCAAGTGCTGCCGAAATTGAAGTGGAGCTATGTCCAGCACCAAAAGGATCAAATTCGCTTTCAGCGCGGCGAGTAAAACCAGACAAGCCTTGCGGCTGACGAATTGTCTTCATGCGCTGGCGGCGACCTGTTAAAATTTTATGCGGATAGGCTTGATGACCAACATCCCAAATTATTTTATCGTGCGGCGTGTCAAAAACATAATGCAACGCTGTGGTGATTTCGACCACTCCCAAGCCCGCACCGAGATGTCCGCCAGTTTGGGCAACATTGGTTATGGTTTCTAATCTAAGCTCGTTAGAAATTTGTTTGATTTCAGCAAGCGAGAATTTTTTCAAATCAAGCGGAAGCTCTATTTGATCAAGTAAGGGAGTTTTAGAATTTTCTGCTGACATTTTAATTTGAAGTTTGCAAAAGAGATTTTTCAAAACTAATAACAAGCTCAGATCTTTTCAACAAGGCAATCAAATAAGTGTATAAAATTTTTCGACAACTCAATTTCAGCCGTGAAATAAATTTGCTTTTTTTGAGCATTTTTATTTTTGCCATCACAATTGGAATCAATGCTGTTACATTTCCAGCGATTTTAAACAAACATAATGTTAGCGCTGCACATATCGGTATTGCTTTTACTTGCGATACTCTTGGTGGTATTGTGATGTCGTTTTTTTTAAGTCGTATTGTAGCAAGGCTGAAAATGCTGCGTGCCATGGCCTTTGCTTCCTGCTTCTATGCTTTGATTATTTTGTTAATTTACTTTTACCAAAATCTTTATTTGTGGATTGCCTTGGCTTTTATGATGGGAAGTTTGTGGTTTATTTATGTGATCACACGCCAATCTTGGCTGAACATTCTTTTAAAAGATAAGCAGCGCGGTGTTGCGACAGGAGTTTTTAGCATGTTGATTTCAGCCGGAGTTGCCGTTGGGCCAGTGATAGTAAGCTTTTCTGGCGCTGAAAGCTATTTGTCATTTTTTATTTCTGCCAGTTTGACATTACTTTCTTTCGCAGCAATTTTGCTGATTAAAAACAAAGTGAATCCCGATTTGCATTCACGCCGAATTGCTTTGAGCGAATTTTTCAAAACCAATCCCAGAATTTTCTTGGCTCGCTTTTTCTTAGATTTCCAAACTTATACTTTGCTAATTTTTACAGTAATTTTTGGTGTAAAAATTGGTTTGTCTTATGAGCTTGCCGGCCTTTTAATCAGCTCCTACATGGCCAGTGGATTTTTTGATGTTTTTGTTGGATTTCTTTTAAAAAAATTCAGCCCTTATCAACTAATTAATTTAGGATTTCTTGGCTGCTTGTGCTGCTTTTTATTAATAATGTTTATGCGCAATTATGCTTTTTTATTTGCTGCTTATTTCTTTTTTGGCATTTCTATCGCTTGTATTTTTGTTTCAGCTTTCAAAGTTTGTAATGAAGATTTCAGCGCTGAAAAACTAGTTGCTGCCAACGCTACTTTTCAATTAATCGGATCAATTGGTGCGCTTTGCGGAAGTTTGGTTGGTGGCATTTTGTTTAATGTTTTTTCAGCCATAGGTTTTCCAATTGCAATAGTTTTAAGTGCGTCTTGTTATTTGAGTTTTTTAGTAATTTATGAAACTCGCTCTAATCACTCTCCCCTTGAGGGAGAGTCAACGAAACCTTCGGTTGAGTCAGTGAGGGGTTATTAATCTCCATAATCTTAGATCTAATCAATAATGAAAAACAAAAAATCTGCAATCCGCCTTGGCGTCAACATCGATCATGTCGCCACAATTCGCAATGCTCGCGGCGGAATTCATCCAGATCCTGTGACGGCCGCAA
The DNA here is from genome assembly GCA_002359655.1 of Rickettsiales bacterium UBA2645. Taxonomy (GTDB): domain Bacteria; phylum Pseudomonadota; class Alphaproteobacteria; order Rickettsiales; family UBA1997; genus UBA2645. Next base: position 36,938 of record DENL01000049.1, read on the forward strand.
TATTGGCGCAAAAATCCAGAGCTGACGGAATCACAATTCATTTGCGTGAAGATCGTCGTCATATTCGTGATGAAGATTTATTACGTTTGAAAAAAGAAATAAAATTGCCAATCAATTTAGAAATGGCCGCCACAGAAGAAATGCTAAAAATCGCCCTTAAAACCAAACCCAACGCGGTTTGTATTGTGCCAGAAAAAAGACAAGAAGTTACCACCGAAGGCGGGCTTGATGTAATAAAAAATGAAAAAGTTTTGCGCGAAATGATCAAAAAAATTCGCGCTAAAAAAATTAGAATTTCACTTTTTATTGATGCTGATGAAAAACAAATCCACAGCGCTAAAAAAATTGGTGCTGATATTGTTGAGCTACACACTGGCAAGTTTTGTCACCTTGCTGGAAAAAAGCGTGAAGCAGAATTTTTAAAAATAAAAAACTGCGCCAAACTTTGTGAAGAATTAAATTTAGAATGTCACGCTGGACATGGTTTGAATTACGAAACCGCTAAAATAATTAGTACAATTCCACAAATTGCTGAATTAAACATCGGCCACTTCATCATCGGAGAAGCTATATTTGACGGGCTTGAAAAAGTGATCAAAAAAATGAGGAAGATTATTAAATCTTAAATGAAATCACTCTAAAACAACGCAAGTAATTTTAATCAATTGAATTTTCAGGATAACTTATGAAGAACAGGGGCGGTAATTTCATTACAGGCATTACAGAAAGTCTTGTAGAGGATGTAAATCTTAAATTATCCCCAAGCAAGAATAATAAAAAAAAGATTGATAAACAAAAAAAACCAACCGCAAGCGAAAGTGATAATGTTACAAAAACTGTTACTGTTGCTCCTACTAAAAAATCGAAAACAAGTAACTAGGAACAGACTAGGATAGAATTTGAACTAGATGATCCAATAGATGAAGATTGGGAAATCGAGGATAATAATGATCGAGAAAATGAAATTAAAAGTCTTAAGGGAGACTTTTCAAGTCTGGATAAAGAAAAATTTTTTGGTATTCAATCAGAAGATTTGAAAAAATATTTTAGACAAAAAGTTGTTTTCCGTTACTCAGGTGCTAGTACAGTTTTTTTCCGTCCAGTCGGAAATATTTGTAATAGAATTAAAATGTTGTGAAGAAGAAAACTCTGCATTTATAGAGACAGATAAATTTGTGAAAATATCGATAGTTTATTAGAACTAGGAGTTAAATTTAACTATGATGCTATAAAGCAATTTTTAGAAAAAGCTAATAACCATAGTAGGAAAGAACTTTTCTATAAAATTCTGGATAAATACGAAAAAATAAAAGCAACCTCTGCTTATAAAAAATATTTTTTTACTCAAGAGCTCAAATTTATTAAAAGTCAAATTGAGACTCTCGCACCAAAAACTATAGATACTATAGATATATCTAGAAGATACGTAGGTAGTAAACAAGATAAGAAAATTAAAGTTGATGATGATATATTCGAAGATGCAAAAACTGAATTCAATAAATTCCTTAAAAATAACAAAAAAACATATAAAGTAGAAAAAGCGGATACTCTTCCTCCTAGTGCAAAAGGTGCAACAAAAATAAATTTTTCAGCATTACTACAAAATAGTTTTACCCAAAATAATAGTGAAACTATCACCGCTTTCCAAAACGTAATAAAAGAATAGCTAGAAGAAATTAATGCAGTTAAACGTAATCAAATTACAAAAGGTACTATAAACGTGAATTCGGGATAAGCCAAATTTCTTTCTTGCAATAAAAAAGCTTTAGACCATTGATTTGATTGGTACCATCCTATCAACTTAGGTAATCCAAAGCCATGCGTTACGATATAAATCTGATCTATTTTTACTCGTAGATTTTTTTTTATTTAAGGAACGAGTTGCAA
>DENL01000004.1 GCA_002359655.1 Rickettsiales bacterium UBA2645
ATTCTAAATTTCTTGGCATATTTAAACTTTGATTGAGGTTTTTATGATCAATTTCAATCCTTTTTCAAACTCACGGATTGGTTAATTTTACTGTCGCGCCAGTAGCTATCTGATTTTATTTCATTAAGGCGCGAAGCTGTGCGTTTGAAGGCTTCAGATCCGATTCCATTTTGATAAATTTCAGAAATTTTTGTTTTAGCAGTGATGATCAAAGCCACTTTATTTTCGTACAATTCATCAATAAAAAGTACGAATCTTCTAGCTTCATTAACATCTTCATATTTCAGTTTTGGCAATCCTAAAAGAAAAATCAAATCAAAAGTTTTACAAATTGTTTGATAATCAGCAGCTGCGAGATCGGTTTTGCATAAATCGTTGAAGCCAATAACAGCGATTTTTTCAAAAGTTTTTTTAATTTTTACTTCACGCCCCCAAACCTTCAGCTTCTTTGCTTTAAGATTTTGTGACTTAGTAATTTTAGCAATAATTTCGGCAACGATTTGGCGATTTTTTTTGTTCGAAATAAAATAGCGCCGCGTCAAGTTTTTGGCGAATTGTTGTCGATAATCAACGCTGCCGTTTAAGTGCAGAACTTCGCAGTTTGTTAGCAAAATATTTTCCACAAATTCTAAAAATACTTGGCGCTGCAAACCGTTTTTGTAAAGCTCAATTGGTTTTGAATTGGAAGTAAAAACTACTACAACATCTTGGGAAAAAAGATAAGAAAAAATCCGTGCCAACAACATAGCATCGGCAATGTCAGTCACTTGAAATTCGTCAAAACAAATTAAACGGTTTTCTTGCACCACTTTTTGCACGGCTGTGATTAACTCGTCTTGGTATTTTTTTTCTGCAAGGCGAATATCGCGCAAAGCTTCATGTATCAAACGCATGAAGGCGTTGAAATGAAAATAAACTTTCGCAGTTTTTTTAAGCGAGGTAAAAAATTCATGCATCAACATCGACTTACCACGACCAACATCGCTGTAAATGTAAAGGCTTCTGATTTGGTTTTTGGCGGAAAATATTTTTTTAAAAAAATTAGTTTCTTGGCGCTGTTCAAGTTTGATCGCAAGTTGCTGTAGTTTTTTTTGTAGGATTATTTGCTCGGGATCGAGGATGATTTTTTTCATTAATTTTTAGCTGGGCGATATTTAGATGGGGTTTGCTTAAAATATTACTAACTGACAATTGATTCTAAATTTTCGCCTAACTAAAAAGCACGAGAATTTTCACCTTCCTTAATACTTGAAAAAATCTTTCAGATGAATCTCCCAATTCTTTCGATTATTACTTTCTTGCCAATTTTGGCGGCGGCTTTTTTGCTTCTGCTTAAGTTTAAAAACTCGCGTAACTACTTTATTTACGGTCTTGTCGTTAGTTTTATAAATCTGTTTTTAACCATCTTTGTAGTTAGTTCTTTTAATAAAGCAGAAAAGTTTTTTCAGTTTCGACAAGTCATCGAGATTTTTAGCAACTACAACATCAAATATATGATGGGAGTTGATGGCATTTCTTTGATGATGATTTTGCTTACCGCTTTTTTGATCCCAATTTGTTTAGCAATCAGCATCAAATCAATTGAAAAAAGAGTTAAAGAATATGTCATCGCCTTTCTTTTGATTGAAGGCTTGGTGATTGGCTCTTTCTGTGCGCTAGACCTTTTGCTTTTCTACATTTTTTTTGAAGCGATGTTGATTCCGATGTTTTTATTGATCGGCGTTTGGGGCGGCGTTAACCGCATTTACGCTTCTTACAAATTTTTTCTCTACACGCTTTTTGGTTCAGTAATTTTTTTAATCGCCATCATCTATATTTATATTTTCACCAACACAACTGATGTTATTCTTCTGAGCGAAGGCTTGCCAACTTACTTTCCGACGCAACTACAAAAATGGTTCTGGATTGCTTTTTTTGTTTCCTTTGCCATCAAAATTCCGATGTTTCCTTTTCATACTTGGTTGCCTGACGCCCATGTGCAAGCTCCAACCGCTGGCTCGGTAATTCTGGCCGGAATTTTAATCAAGCTTGGTGCTTATGGTTTCTTGCGTTTTTCTCTGCCGCTCTTCCCGCAAGCTTCGCAATATTTTGCACCATTTATTTTCACTTTAAGCGTCATTGCAATAATCTATGCTTCGCTTGTGGCACTGATGCAAGAGGACATGAAAAAAATGATCGCTTATTCTTCCGTGGCTCATATGGGTTTTGTCAGTATGGGAATTTTTAGTTTTACCAACCAAGGTATTGATGGCGCTGTGATGCAAATGATCAGTCATGGATTGGTTTCTGCAGCGCTCTTCGTTTGTGTTGGCGTAATTTATGATCGCCTGCACACCAAACAAATAGCTGAAATGGGCGGTATCACAACTGTCATGCCAAACTTTGCAATGTTGGCCATGATATTCACCATGGCTTCAGTTGGATTACCGGGAACCAGCGGATTTGTTGGGGAATTCTTAGCAATTCTTGGCGTTTTTAAAGTCAGTAAAATTACTGCTGTCTTGGCTGCAATTGGCGTTATTCTTGGCGCTTGCTATATGCTTTGGCTATTTAAGCGCGTTTGGTTTAGCGAAATTACCAATATTAAAATTTCTGATTTGAAAGATCTAAACTGCATCGAATTAATTTCTCTTAGCAGCATGGCTGCTTTGGTAATTTTACTTGGTATTATGCCAAATCTGGTTTTGAGTTATTTCAAGTTGCCGGTTGATCAGCTAGTAGCTTTAGTCAAATAAATTAAATTCTAAAATGAATCTCGTAGCAATTCTCCCTGAACTCTCTTTATTTTTTGGTGCTATCATAATTTTGATGAGTGATGTTTTTCTTGGCAAAAAATTCAAAGAATTTTTTTACGCCTCTCATCTATTGGCTTTGATATTTTGTAGTATCTGCTTGACTTTGGTTGTCAGTAGCTTTGGCGCTCCTGAGGTCAGCTTTTATAAGATGTTCGTCAATAATTCTTACACGGTTTTTGTAAAAGCAATCGCGATCACTTTGCTAACAATGGTAATTTTTTTCGCGCTAAACTTTTTGTATTATAATCAAAAAATTAGCGCCGAATTTCTGGCCTTGATGATGATATCAACTGTTGGTGCAATGTTCTTGGTTTCAGCAAATGATTTTCTTACTTTCTATCTAGCTCTAGAGCTGCAAGGTCTGTCACTTTATCTCTTGGCCGCTCTCAATAAAAAATCTGCCAGATCCTCTGAAGCTGGCATGAAATATTTTATTTTAGGTTCAGTTGCTTCTGGCATTTTATTATTTGGCATTTCGCTAATTTATGGATTTTCTGGAACCACCAATTTCAGCTCTCTATCAGAACTTTATTCTAATACTCAAAACCATACTCCTATCGCGGTAATGCTTGGTTTTATTTTAGTGATAATCGCTATGTTCTTTAAAATTTCTGCCGCGCCTTTTCATATGTGGGCGCCAGATGTTTACGAAGGATCGCCAACAATCGTTACCACATTTTTTGCCACAGTTGCTAAATTCGTTTCTACTTTAGTTTTAGTTCACCTGTTTTACATCATCGCCGTTCCTTGGATTGGCGTAAATAAAATTTTGATTTGTGTTGCTTTAGTTTCAATTTTAGTTGGCAGCTTTGGCGCCATTTGGCAAAAAAATCTGAAAAGGCTTTTGGCTTACAGTTCAATTGGTCACGTTGGTTTTGTTATTCTTGCCCTTGCCGCTTTTAACAGAGAAGCCATTTCCGCCTGCGTTTTTTACATGCTAATTTACGCCGTTTTGTCTTTGGGTAGTTTTGGTTTTCTAAATTTGATTCGTAGCAATGATGAAAAAAAATCAGGACAAGAAGATGATGTTGAGAATGAAAAAATATTCAATATTTCCAGCCTTTCCGGTCTTTCTAAAACCAATCCAATAATGGCGCTTTCTTTAGCAGCTTTGATGTTTTCAACTGCTGGAATTCCGCCTTTTGCTGGATTCTTTTCAAAATTTTATGTGATTATGACCGCGCTAAGATCTGGCTTTATGATTCCGGCAATAGCAGCAATTCTGTTTAGCGTGGTTAGCGCTTATTACTACTTAAGAATCGTAAAAGTTATGTATTTTGATGAAGCTAAAGAAAACAATATTGTCATCGATAATATTTTGAATGTTAAAATTATAATTTTTCTGACTGCTATTTTAAATCTCTTCTTTATTGCCTTCATCGATCAGATACTGCTTCTGATCAACAACTTTATTAGCTAATGCGTCTTCGCTCTTATAAAAAAGATATCGCGCTCAAAGGCGAAACAACAGTTGCTGGCGATAAATCAATTTCGCATCGCTCACTTATTTTCTCAGCTCTAGCTCATGGCAAAAGCACAATTTCAGGATTGCTTGAAGGCGAAGATGTTTTGAAAACTGCTGCTGCTCTTCGTTTAATGGGAGTTGAGATTAAGAAATGCAACCCAAATCAAGACTCAACTTACTGGGAAGTCAGTGGCTCTGGGGTTGCCGGATTAATGGAACCAGCTGATATTTTAGACATGGGAAATTCTGGAACTTCATCAAGATTAATGGCCGGATTAGTTTGCCCTTACAACTTCACTACATTTTTTACAGGTGATGCTTCACTTCACAAACGCCCAATGCGACGCGTTTTCGAACCAATCAACGAAATTGGTGCCAAAGTTGTGGCACGCCAAAATAATTTGATGCCTTTCGCAATCATCGGCGCTGGTGAATATGCGATGCCGATTTCTTACCAAATGAAAGTTGCTTCCGCGCAAGTTAAAAGTTGTATTTTACTTGCCGCTCTAACAATTCGCGGAACTACTACAATAATTGAGCCAGAAAAATGTCGTAATCATTCTGAAATCATGATGCGCCATTTGGGTCTGAAAATTTCTTCTGAAAACTTTGGCGAAAACGGTACAAAAATTTCTTACTCGGGTTTACAAGAATTTGATGCAAAAAATTTTGAAATTCCGGGAGATATTTCTTCAGCCAGCTTTTTGATTGTCGCCGCACTTTTGGTAAAAAACTCTAAAATTAAAATTAAAAATGTTGGTATCAATCCGCTACGCGACGGCATTATAACTACTCTGCGCGAGATGAATGGCAATATTAAAATTACCAATGAAAGAGAAATTGGTGGCGAAAAAGTCGCTGATTTAATAGTTGAATATTCCGACCTTAAAGGAATTGAAATTTCGGCCAGCCGCGCTCCATCAATGATTGACGAATATCCAATTCTGGCAGTTGCCGCCGCAAATGCTAAAGGTGTTACCAAAATGAACGGCCTTGCTGAGTTGAAAGTTAAAGAGAGTAATCGCCTTTTGATGATCGCACAAAACTTAGAAAACTGCGGCGTTAGACTAAAAATGGGCGACGATTATTTAGAAGTTGCAGGCGGAATTGTTCAGCCAAAAAATTTAGTAAAAATAACAACTGCAATGGATCACAGAATTGCCATGTCATTTTTAGTCATGGGGCTGACGCTAGAAAATGGAGTTGAAATCGATGATTCTTCAATGATCGCCACCAGCTTTCCAACTTTTGAAAAAATCTTTGCTGATTTTGGTTCTGCTTTTGAAAGAATTGGATAATTTAAATATCAGTTTTTAATTTTTGGCAAAAACCAAGTAAGAAAACCAATTGCTGGTAAGAATGAGCAAACTTGGTAAACATAAGTGACACTAGTAATATCAGCCAGCTTCCCAAGCAGAGCAGCGCCGATTGCAGCAGCACCGAAAGCTAAACCAAAAAATAATCCGGAAACCATGCCAACTCTTCCCGGAATCAGTTCTTGCGCATAAACTAAAATTCCTGAAAAAGCTGAAGAAATTATTACACCAATAACCACGCTTAAAATTTCTGTCCAAAAAAGATTGGCATAAGGCAAGGCAATGGTGAAAGGCATCGCTCCTAAAATTGAAATCCAAATCACAGTTTTACGACCCCATCGATCGCCGATAATGCCGCCAATTAAAGTTCCAAAAGCAACTGCGGCCAAAAATATAAAAAGATGAATTTGAGCGCTTTTTACCGAAACTTGGAAAGTTTCGATCAAATAAAAGGTGTAATAGCTGTTGATACTGGCGGTATAGAAGAATTTTGAAAAGATCAATAAAACCAAAACAATAATCGAAATTATAATTTCTTTTTTTGAAACCGCTAATTTTTTATCTAGCGAAACTTTCTTCACAGCATTCAAATGAGCAGCTTTGTACCATCTGCCAACATTAAACAAAACTATAATTCCAAGCAAAGTTAAAACTGAAAACCAAGAAATACTAACTTGACCATGCGGTAAGATTATAAATGCCGCCAAAAGCGGACCAGCTGCCGAACCAATATTTCCGCCAACTTGAAAGACAGATTGCGCAAAACCATATTTTCCTTTCGAAGCAAATCTAGCAATTCTGGAAGCTTCGGGGTGAAAAATTGACGAGCCCGTTCCAACTATCATCGCACCAAAAAGGATTAAATAAAAACTGTCAGCGCAAGCTAAAATCAACAATCCGCATAAAGTGAACGTCATTCCTAAAGCTAGAGAAAATGGCTGCGGTTTTTTATCAGTAAANNAAAGTTAAACTATAAGATTCTTTTAAAATTGGATAAATTGCTGGCAGAAGCGATTGAATCGTGTCATTAAAAAAGTGACAAAGGCTTATTGCAAAAAGCACAGAAAAAGCAGGATTTTTTTCAAAAGATTTTTTTAATCCAAGCATAAAATAGGAATTAATCTTTCAACTTGAACACGCAAGTCAGGAACTGCAGTACACTCAAAATCTTTTCCGATATTTAGACCACCAAGTAAATGAATTTTCTGATGATTTGAGCGAACCATCATTAAATCTGGCTTAAGAAGGCCGCGAGAGATCATCTGATTTAACAATGGATATTTTTTAGCATTGAATTCAAAGCCTAAGCAATTGACTAGATAATCGCTTTCGAATTTTTCGGATCTAGTTTCAATTAAAATTTTTGCGCCATTTTTTGAAAAAGATTTTACGCCACCTTTTTTGATTTCAAGCTGACCAGAGTTAATCATTTCTTCGATTATCTCAATTGAAGAGCGCGGTGCTCGATGACGAAAAATATTCCAATATGGGAAAAATCGTAGAAATAATTTTTTGTTTTTTTTGTCAAAATTATGCCACAACTCTTGCGTGCTGGATCTTGCAGAATCAATAATTTGACACAAATCAAATTTTGGATTGGCGCGCAGAAAATTTCTTACTTTCAAGCATAAAAATAATACGCCCTGCTTTGCATCATCGACAGAAATTTTTATGCTTGGCTTATCATCAATATCAAAATGCTTTTTAGGAAAATTTCCGCGACGTGAAATTACAAAAATTTTTCCAGCGAAGTTCTTCTTTTTCAAACCGATAATTACATCAACCGCGGTGAGGCCAGAGCCGACTAGACATATTTTTTCATTGCTGAAATTTTTTTGATGAAACGATAGAGAATTTTCATCCCATAAATTTTTTAGCAAATTTTTTGATTCTAATTTCCAAGGAAATTCTGTTTGTATAAAGCTGGTTGCCAGAACAACTTCATCAACTTTGAACTGCTGATTATTTTTTGTTTTGAGGAGAAATTCTTCATCTGATTTATTTTTATCAATCGCTGAAACTTCTTGATTTATAAGCTCAAAATCTACTTTCTTTTTTTTGGCAAGCGCAAAAGTTTCTGTCAAAATCTGCTCCAAATACTCGCCATAAATTTGACGCGGAGCAAAACCAGAATCGGTTATTTCTTCTAAAATTTTTGGATATTTTTTTTCTAAAAATTGGCAGAAATCTTTTTGATCTTCAGCAAAGGCACTCATCTTATTTGCTGGAACATTTAAAATGTAATGAGGAGAAAAACTGGCAAAAGCTTTATTAGCAAAGCCTTTGACGGCATTATCAAAAATTAATATTTTACGATCTTCTTTTAAAGACTTGATCAGGTTAGCAAAAACCATCTTGCCACAAAAACCAAAACCAACAATCGCAATTGTTTTCATTTTATTGTAAATTATTCACCTTCATCTTCTTTATCTAAATTGCTTTGCGAGGCGTTAGCGGCAATTTTAGACATTAACTTTTCCCTTCTTTTTTGCATCACCTCATTAATTTTTTTAATATTACTGCTGGCAGTAAATTTAAAAATAAATGGACAAATTGCATGACAAGTTAAAACCATTCCTACGAATAGAATCCACATGGCTGTAGCGAAAGCAAAAAGAAAATGTTCGAAATAATTTTCATCACTTTCAATTAAATGACGATTAAAAAAATTAGCTTTTTTCATTAGTTTTATCCCAAAACACGGTTGACTTCGATGATTTTTTTTGACATGCGCAAAGTTGAAATAATCTCTTCTAAATGATCAACACTTTTAACTTCAACATCAATCATCAATTCAAAATAATCAGATGAGCGATTTACAATTTTAATATTGCTAATGTTAACATTTTTTTTAGCAATCATGCTGCTAACATCGGCCAAACTTCCTGATTTATTTTCAATCATAACTTGTACTCGGCTTAAATACATTTCACTTTCAATGTGATCATTATCTTTCCAGCATATATCCAAAATTGCCCTAGAATTAATTGCTAAATTTTTAAGGTTATGACAGGTTTGGTTGTGAACTGTAACTCCAGTTCCAGTATTAATAACGCCAATTATTGGATCACCCGGAATTGGATTGCAGCAGCCACCATAGCGCATCGCCATGCCGCTAAACAAACCTTCAATTGGCATTGCGTGATTTGATTTTGTCTTTTTTTCTTGCGAGACAATCGCTTTGTTATTTTGTTTTTGCTCTTCTTTAAATTCTGGATAAACCGCTTTTAAAACATCTTGGCGAGCAATAACACCTTCTGCGACTTTAATATACAAATCGGCAACTGTTTTTCTGGCGAAAGTTGGCAGAATTTTTTCAAGATCTTTTTCGTGAAATTCTAAATTCTTCGCCAAGAAAAATTTACTTAAAATTGCTTTTCCTAAAGCTTGATATTCTTCTGATTTTTCATGTCGTAGAAAATTTTTTATTCCGTATTTAGCTCTAGAAGTAGCAATAAATTGTAGCCAATTCAGCGAAGGTTTTGAATTTTTAGCGGTGGTAATTTCAACCTGATCGCCGTTCTCTAGCTTTTGGCGTAGAGGAGAAATTATACCGTTGATCTTTGCTGCGACGCAATGATTGCCAACTTCTGAGTGAACTGCGTAGGCAAAGTCGATCACAGTTGATCCAGCTGGTAAATTAAAAATATCACCATTTGGCGTAAAGCAAAAAACTTTGTCTTTATGCATTTGCAGCCTGTGCTGACTTAAAACTTCGCTAGCAAATTCACTTTGATCAAACAATGCGATTAATTCACGAATCCAGCGAAATTGCTCAGCTTCAGTTGAAGCGGATTTGCTGCCATTTTCTTTATAAACCCAGTGAGCTGCAACGCCAAGATCGGCAACTTCATGCATTTTGCGATCACGAATTTGGATTTCGATTTTTTTATTAAATGGCCCTAAAATTGCTAGATGCAGAGATTTATAACCGTTTTCTTTTGGCGTGCTGATGTAATCTTTAAAAGTTCCAGGAATCATGCTGTAAGTAGAATTTATAATTCCAAGAACTCGGTAACATTCGCTAATATCTTTAACCACAATACGAAAAGCCATAATGTCATAAAGATTATGAAATCCGATATTTTGCTTTTTCATTTTCATCCAAATTGAATAAGGCTTTTTCTCGCGACCTTGGATGGAGAATTCAATTTTTTCTGAGGATAAAAGTTCGGTTAAATCAGAAGTAATTTTATCGACCAAATCTTTCTTTTTCTCTCTTAACTCTGAAAGTTTTTCAACAATATTGCCGCGACCTTCTGGATCGATAATTGCAAAAGATAATTCCTGTAATTCATCTTTGATTTTGTTGAGTCCAATACGCGCAGATAAAGGAGCATAAATATCCAGACTCTCACGTGCTTTTTTCAATCTTTTTTCTCTTGAAGGCATGTAGGATAAAGTTCGCATATTGTGCAAACGATCAGCTAACTTTACCAAAAGAACGCGAATATCTTCCGACATTGCCAGAGCAAGTTTACGAAAATTTTCAGCCATTCTTTCGCTGGAAGAAATTGACTCAATCTTTCCAAGCTTAGTCACACCATCAACTAGCTTGGCAATTTCTTGGCCAAAATCTTTTTCGATATCAGATAAAGTAACTTCTGTATCTTCAACAACATCGTGCAGAAGTGCAGTTATGATTGATTGCTGATCAAGCTTTAAGTCGATTAGAATTTCTGCAACGGCTAGCGGATGTGTAAAGTAGAGATCACCTGAATGTCTTTTTTGATTACCGTGAGCAGTTTTAGAGAGAATGTAAGCCTTCTGCAGCAAGACTTCATTTAGATTTGGATGATAAGAACGAACTTTAGAAATTAACTCAGAAGCTGAGAGCATGAGGTTTTTTTATTCAACTAATGAGATATTATCGTCTTAGCATACCACAAGAAAAACGCTTTTAATCTTTGCTCGTGGAGCTGGTTTTTAATCGTCAACCGAGATATTTTCATCAACAAAGGCAGTGTCTTTTAAAACCAAGCTTTGCGATTGAATTTCTTCTTCAAGCATTTCAGTAACTTCGCTACCAGATTGAATGCTTTCCGCAGTTCCGCGGTTTTTAATGGAACGCACAATATTTTTTTTGATAGCGTCAACATCGATGAGCTCATCAGCAATTTCTCTTAAAGAAATAACTGCTGGTTTTTCTTTGCGATCAAGAGATGTTGCAGCGCCAGATAAAATGCTTTTAGCGCGATTACTAGCAACTAGACAAAGTTCAAAACGATTAGGAACGACTGTAACGCAGTCTTCAACTGTAATTCTTGCCATTGTTAATTTTGGATTTAGTTTTTCTATAAAGAAGGGAGTGCCAAGGTACAAAGCCAAATCAGCATAATCAACAAAAATTTCGTACAGCTTTTAATGAGTAAAATTATAATTAACGACTCTCAAGATTTTGAAAAAATGCGTGCTGCCGGAAAGCTGGCCGCAGAAGTTTTAGATTTTATCACACCTTTCGTAAAAGTTGGCATAAGCACTGAATCTCTGAATAAACTATGTCACGATAAAATTATCGAAAACGGCGCAATCCCTGCTCCACTTAACTATAAAGGCTTTCCAAAATCGATCTGCACTTCGATCAACCACGTTGTCTGTCATGGTATTCCAAGCGAAAAAGAATTAAGAGACGGTGATATTTTAAACATCGATGTCACCGTAATTCTTGAAGGCTGGCACGGCGATTCTAGTCGCATGTATTATGTTGGTGAACCTTCCGTCAAAGCTAAAAGATTATGCCAAACTACTTTTGATTGCATGATGCTTGGTATCGAGCAAGTCAAACCAGGAAATACTTTGGGCGATATTGGATTTGCCATTCAATCTTACGCCGAAAAACAAGGATTTTCAGTTGTGCGCGATTATTGTGGACACGGCATTGGTAAAATTTTTCACACCGAACCAAGTGTTGTCCATTATGGCAAAAAAGGTGCTGGAATAGTTTTGCAAGAAGGAATGTTTTTTACTGTTGAGCCAATGATCAACGCCGGAAAATTTGAAACGATTTTAAGCAAACATGATGGCTGGACTGTGACTACTCGTGATAAATCTTTATCAGCTCAATTTGAGCACACGGTTGGAGTCACCAAAGATGGTGTAGAAATTTTCACCACTTCGCCAAAAGGTTTGGATTTTCCGCCCTATAAAACTTTGAGTTAGTAAATTATTAGGTTTCTAGCAAAACTCATTTTTGAATTTAAGTTTTTAATTTTTTCTGCACATTATTTTCAACAAAGCAATCGCTAGAATAGCAATTTTATTTATTGCTATTTTGCCTAAGTTTTTTAGGTTTCACGCCTTCGTTTTTTTCTTCAAAAAATCCTCATTTTTCAAATTTTAATCTAACTTCAGGAGATCTTAATCTTGCTCAAATCTATCAAATCTTACAACATTTCTGGAGTTGAATGTTTACCAATCATCGAAGGCGGTAAAGGTGTCGGAATTACTACCGGCAAAACTGCTGGCCATTTTGCTAAAGCTGGAGCAGTTGGCACATTCTCTGGTGTTAACGCAGATTATATCGATGAAAACGGCAAATATATTCCTTTGGTTTATAAAACTCATACTAGACGCGAAAAGCATGAAGAGCTTGTTGCTGACAGCATTCGCGGCGGTATTTCGCAAGCCAGAATCGCTCACGATATTTCTGGCGGCAAAGGCCGTATTCACATGAATGTCTTGTGGGAAATGGGCGGCGCTGAACGCGTTTTACACGGTATTCTTGAAGGCTCGAAAGGCTTGATTCACGGCATCACTTGTGGTGCTGGTATGCCTTATCGACTTTCTGAAATCGCTGAAAAATATCACGTCTACTACTACCCAATCGTTTCTTCAATGCGCGCCTTTCGTGCTTTATGGAAGAGAAGTTATCACAAGGCAGTCTCACTTCTTGGCGGCGTGGTTTATGAATGTCCTTGGCGCGCTGGTGGTCATAACGGCCTTTCTAATGCCGAAGATCCAAATGCTTATGAAGATCCATATCCAAGAGTTGCCGAGCTACGCACTTTTATGAACTCAGTTGGACTAGAACAAGTTCCAATCGTGATGGCTGGTGGCGTTTGGAATTTAACAGAATTCGAACATTGGTTAGACAACCCTGGAATCGGACCAATCGTATTTCAATTCGGCACTCGCCCGATTGTCACTCAAGAATATCCAGTTCCTGAAGCGTGGAAGCGCAAACTTTTAAATCTAAAAGAAGGCGACGTTTATTTAAATCGTTTCAGCCCAACAGGCTTTTATTCTTCCGCCGTTGAAAATGAATTTATTCGTGAACTCAAAGGCCGCGAAATCAGACAAGTTGAATATCGCGCCAAAGCGATTGATAATTTCACTTGCGAAATTCCTTTTGGACAACGCGGTCGCGTAGTTTTCATCAAACCAGAAGATAAAGCTAAAGTTGATGAATGGATCAAAGCTGGTCATACTGAAGGCATGAAAACACCTGACGAAACACTAATGTTTGTCGATAAATCAAAAGCTGCGCAAATCGTTACTGATCAAATAAATTGTATGGGCTGTTTGAGCCAATGCCGCTTTAGCAACTGGTCTGACAAAGAAGAGATGCACTATACCACAGATCGCAAAGCTGATCCGCGTAGCTTTTGTATTCAAAAAACTTTGCAAGATATACGCAATGATATCGACATCGAAAACCAACTTATGTTTTCTGGCCACAGCGGCTATCGCTTTGCTACCGATTCATTCTATGATAACGGTTTTGTGCCAACGATTCAGCAACTAGTTGATCGCATCATGCAGGGAAAATAATTTTAAAAATGACTAGATTTATTTTTATTACAGGCGGCGTTGTTTCTTCTTTAGGAAAAGGCTTAGCCTCCGCTTCTCTTGGTGCACTTCTTCAAGCCCGTGGTTACCAAGTAAAACTTCGCAAACTCGATCCTTACTTAAATGTTGATCCCGGCACGATGAGCCCAACCCAACATGGCGAAGTTTTTGTTACTGAAGACGGCGCAGAAACTGATCTTGATCTTGGCCACTATGAACGCTTCACCGGTGTTGATGCCAAAAAATCTGACAACGTAACTGCCGGTCAAATCTATTCTAAACTTTTAGCTAAAGAGCGCAAAGGCGACTATCTTGGCGGCACAGTGCAAGTAATTCCACACGTTACCGATCTCATCAAAGAATTTATTGTTAACGATGTAAAAGATGCTGATTTCATTTTATGCGAAATCGGCGGAACAGTTGGCGACATTGAGGCTCTGCCATTTTTTGAAGCCATTCGCCAACTTGGTTATGAACATGGCCAAGATTCTTGCGCCTTTTTGCACCTAACTTTGTTGCCTTACATTGAAAGCGCTGACGAGTTGAAAACCAAACCAACTCAACATTCTGTTAAAGAACTGCGTTCAATCGGTATTCAACCAAGTGTTTTATTGTGTCGCGCTGAAAGACCAACTAACAAAGCGCATTTAGAAAAAATTGCTAAAATGTGTTCAGTGCCAGTTTCTTCGGTGATCGCCGCACCAAATGCCGCAAGCATTTATGAAGTTCCATTGATTTATCACAAAAACGGACTCGACACTGAAATTCTAAAATTCTTCAAACTTGATTGTAAAAAGAAGCCAGATTTAACCAAGTGGCTTAACATCAAAGACGCGATTGAAAACCCTAAATCAGAAGTCAATATTGCTATCGTTGGTAAATATACTGACTATCGCGACTCCTACAAATCACTGCTTGAAGCCATCGATCACGCCGCTTTTTCACTAAAAGCTAAAGCAAAAATAACTTGGGTTAATGCCAGAAATGGTAAAAACGATTTACCAAAAAATATCGACGCCGTGCTTGTTCCAGGAGGATTTGGCGAAGATGGCGTTGAAGGAAAAATCGATATGATCAAACAAGCACGTTTGCAAAAAATTCCTTGCCTTGGAATTTGCTACGGCATGCAAATGGCAGTGATCGAATATGCTAGAAATGTTCTTGGCATTAAAGATGCAACTTCCAGTGAGTTTGCAAAAAAAGGCAGTTTTTTGATTGGCACCATGCAAGAGTGGCAAGATCAAAACGGCAAAAAAACCAAAAAAGCCGGCTCGAATATGGGCGGCACAATGAGACTTGGCGCCTATCCGTGCAATATTTCTAAAAATTCTTTGGCTGAAAAAGTCTACGGTAAAAATAAAATTTCTGAACGCCACAGGCATCGTTATGAAGTCAACATCAAATATAAAAACGCTTTAGAAAAAGCTGGCCTAAAATTTTCTGGCATGTCCCCAGATGGCAAACTGACTGAAATTATTGAGATTACCAATCATCCATTTTTTGTTGGTGTGCAATTTCATCCTGAATTAAAATCCAAACCTTTTGCCGCTCATCCGCTTTTTGTTTCGTTTATTGCCAGCGCTATAAAAAATAAAAATGCTTAAGAAAATTCTTATCTTATTACTACTCTCAAGCCTCTTTTCATGCGGCTTTCAAGTGCTGTACAAAGAAGATGCATCGGAAAATAAAGAGAAAGATTTTTCCTACGAAAATGAATTAGCCGCAATTCGTATTAAAAAAAATCGCACCAAACTTGATCAAGATTTAAAAAATAATCTCTACGATCTTTTAAACCCCAACTTTATTGAAGCTGAGCCAAAATATTTCTTATCCTTAATCACATCGAAAACCACAGCTTCGACATTCACGTCATCAACAGGTGCTTCTGGTCGTAACCGAGTTTTCTTAAGCGTTAGTTATGAGCTGCGCGATCTCAAAAATGGCGACTTAATTTCAGAAGGCTCTGTAACGAGAAACGATAACTACGATGTAACACAAAATCGCTATGCTACCTATTCAGCCGACGAATATGTTATGCTAAATCTAACAAAAATTGTCGCCCAGAATATTCGCGATTCTTTAGTGAATGACCTGATTGAACTGCGGAAAAAGCAGGAGGAAGAAAAAACAAAAGTTAAAGATTAGCTCATCAAACTTTGAAATAAGTAGGTTCCATCAACTGATCCAGTATTAGAATCAGCAGCTCTTTCAGGATGCGGCATCAAGCCAAGAACATTTTTTTGATCGTTAAAAACACCAGCAATATTTAGTGCTGCGCCATTTGGATTGGCATCGTCTGTAACATTACCATTAACATCAACATAGCGAAAAGCTACATTGCCGTTGCCTTCAAGCTTTTTTAAAACTTCAGCTTCAGCAAAAAAATTTCCATCCATGTGAGCGATTGGAAATTTAACCACCTGATTTTTTTTATATTCTCTGGTGAAATTAGTGTTGTTGTCTTCAACCCTTAGCAAGACATCACGACAAATAAATTTTACTTTTTTATTGCGCAAAAGCACGCCCTCAAGCAGTCCAGCCTCAGTTAAAATTTGAAAACCGTTGCAAATTCCTAAAATTTTTACGCCTTTTTTCGCAAGTCTTTTAACTTCTTGCATTACCGGAGAAATCGCTGCCATAGCGCCTGATCGTAAATAATCGCCATAAGAAAATCCACCAGGAACAACGATTAAATCAAAGTCATCATCGATTTTAGTTTCTTGATGCCAGATTTTTGAAACTTTGCTGCCAACTTTTTGTAAAGTTGTAAATGCGTCGCGATCACAATTTGAGCCGGGGAAAACAATAACTGCTGATTTCATAATTAAGATATTACTTCGTATTTATAGTCTTCGATCACTTTATTGACGAGGAGTTTGTCACAAATTTCATCAACAATATTTTTAATTTTATCTAAATCAGTTTCTGCAATATCAAGCTCTACAACCTTGCCCTGTCTGACTTGCGAGATTTGTGCAAATCCTAAATTTTTTTGCAAAGAAGTTTCGATTGCCTTGCCTTGCGTATCCAAAACACCTTTTTTAAGTGTGATTATAATTCTGATTTTCATGATTATTTAATTTTGATTCCTAAGCGAGAAGCCACATCAGAGTAAACTTCAACTAAATTTCCCAAGTCTCTTCTAAAAACATCTTTGTCTAGTTTTTTAGAAGTTTTTTCATCCCATAATCTGCAGCTGTCTGGGCTGATCTCGTCAGCTAAGACAATATTGCGGCGCGCATCAAACCCAAACTCGATCTTAAAATCAACCAGTTTGATGCCGATATTTTTGAAAATTATATGCAAGATTTCGTTAATTTTTAGCGTCTGTTTTTTAACTTCTTCAAGCTCCGTTTTGGTGACCACTTTCAAAACATTAATAGCGTGATCATCATTGATTAGAGGATCAGCGAGAGCATCATCTTTATAACAGATTTCAAAAACTGGCGCTATTAATTCTAAACCTTCTTCAATTCCTAGACGCTTAGCCATCGAACCAGCTGCAATGTTGCGCACAATCACTTCCAGCGGAATAATTTTTACTTTGCGAACTAACTGCTCTCGCTCATTTAACCTTTTTTCAAAGTGAGTTGGAACTCCGGCTTTAGCCATTTCGAGCATTATATATTCTGAAATAAAATTATTTAAAACGCCTTTGCCTTCAATCACGGCTTTTTTTTGTGCGTTAAATGCGGTGGCGTCATCTTTGAAATATTGAATCAAAAGATTTTCGTCTGAGGTTGCGAAAAGTTGTTTGGCTTTACCTTCGTAGATTTTTTCGAGTTTTTGCATTTTTTAATATTTTTGTTTTTTTAACAATTTTTGATCAGTCAAAGACTGATGCGACTTAAAACTTATAGCCTGAATTCTGCAACGCTTCGTCGCTTTTTTCGCTGCGCTCAAAGACGACTCGCGACTGGGATCGCGTCGCTTAAGCTCCTAATCCCGCTTCTCGCTAAAAATGTGCATTTAGCACATTTTTTTAACGCTCGAAGCCTTCGTCGCTTTTTTCGCTGCGCTCAAAGACGACTCGCGCTTTAAAAACTTAAAGTCCGAATTCTGCAACGCTTCGTCGCTTTTTTCGCTGCGCTCAAAGACGACTCGCGCCGGGGCAGTAGCGTAGCTTCTGCCCGATTAAAGCTAAAAATGTGCGTTTAGCACATTTTTGCGGCTAGAGCCGCCGCTTTAATCCCACTTTGCAATCGGTGGTAGTGACATCAAAATCGCTTCTGTATTGCCTCCGGTCATTAAACCAAATTTTGTACCACGATCGTAAACCAAATTAAATTCTGCGTATAAACCACGTTTTCTTAATTGATGCTCGCGCTGCTCATCGCTCCATTTTTCAAACATGTGACGGCGCACTAATTTCGGAAATATTTCTAAAAAAGCCAGCCCAACATTTTTGGTGAATTCAAAATTCTTGGCAAAATCATCTTCCAGATAATCATAAAAAATTCCACCAACGCCACGCGCCACGCCACGATGTTTGATAAAAAAATATTCATCACACCATTTTTTAAATTTCTCGTAATAAGCGGGATCAGACTTGTCACAGGCTTTTTGAAAGCTGGCGTGAAAATCTTTTGTGTCTTGCTCGTTTTCAAACATCGGATTTAAATCTGAGCCACCGCCAAACCAATTTTTTGTTGTACAAATAAATCTAGTATTCATGTGAACTGCTGGAACTAAAGGTGATTTCATATGCGCTACCAAAGAAATTCCGCTAGCCCAAAATTTGCCATCAGCTTCAGATCCCGGAATTTGTTTACGAAATTCTTCACTAAATTCCCCGTAAACTTTTGAAAAATTTACGCCGACTTTTTCAAAAACATTGCCTTTCATCAAAGACATTTCTCCACCTCCTCCACCATCGCGATCCCAACTTTTACGGGTAAATTTTCCAGAATTTTTTGCGTTAAACTCTTCTTCGATTTTTTCAAATTCAGCACAGATTTTATCACGCAAATTTTTAAACCACTCAGAAGTGATTTTTTGCTTTTCTTTAATATTCATTTCAAAAATGGATTGCTTAATTTGGACGCGGTTTTGATAATTGCGCGAGCATTTCTACAGCAATAAACTAACTCCCAAAAATGAATTTCAAATCAGAATTTTTAAAAGAATTTTCTGCGCGCGGATTTTTTGCAAAAACTACTCACGCTGAAGAGCTTGATGATTTAATGGCTCATGAATCAGTCACAGCCTATATTGGTTTTGATTGCACCGCCAAATCTCTGCATGCTGGCAGTTTGATTCAAATCATGATTTTGCGTTTGCTACAAAAACACGGACATCGACCAATCGTTTTGCTTGGCGGCGGCACTACAAAAATCGGTGATCCAAGCGGAAAAGATGAAGCTAGACAAGTTTTATCGGAATCAAAAATTCAAGAAAATTTAAACGGAATAAAAAAAACCTTAGAAAAATTCATCAGCTTTGAAGGTAATAATGCAGCGGTTTTGGTAAATAATGATGATTGGTTGAAAAACTTGAATTATTTAGAATTTTTGCGCGATGTCGGCCGCCATTTTTCAATCAATCGTATGCTCACTTTCGATTCAGTTAAAACCAGATTAGAGCGCGAACAGCCTTTGAGTTTTCTCGAATTTAATTACATGATTTTGCAAGCTTATGACTTTTACGAACTCAACAAAGAATATGGCTGCCGCCTACAAATTGGCGGCTCAGATCAATGGGGAAATATTGTGAATGGCGTTGATTTAACTCGTCGTCTTTCTGCAAAAGAAGCTTTCGGATTAACCTCACCTTTACTTACAACCGCCGACGGGAAAAAAATGGGCAAGACCTCCGACGGTGCGGTTTGGCTTGATGAAGAGATGTTGTCGCCTTTCGATTATTTTCAATATTTCCGCAATACTCACGATGCTGACGTTGGAAAATTCTTAAAATTATTTACTGATTTAGAACTTTCAGAAATCGAAAATTTAGAAAAATTACAAGATCAAGAAATTAACAAGGCCAAGGAAATTCTGGCCTTTGAAGCTGTAAAAATCTGCCACGGCGAAAATGCCGCTAATCAAGCTTTGCAAAAAGCACGCGAAATTTTTGTCAGTAAAAATTCTGCCGCCTTTGAGGAAAAAGAAATCTCTTTGGGTGCCGAAAATTCTAAAAAATTAGTCGATATTATTTTTGAAATCGCTGCCGCTGAATCAAAAGGTGCAGCAAAAAAATTAATTGAAGGCAAAGCTGTTAAAATCAATGGTGAAGCAGTTTTAGAGGTTCACTACACAATCACACAAACTGGTGATTTTGAATTGTCAGTTGGTAAGAAAAAATTCTTCAAAATTATCGTAAAATAAAGTGACTAAAAAAATAAAAATAATCGGAATTGGCAATGCCATCGTGGATATTTTGTGTAAAGTTGACGATCAATTTCTTGAGCAAAATAGTTTGTTTAAAAATTCGATGTCACTGATTGACGACGTTGATGCCAAGAAATTTTCACAACTAAAATCAGAAAAAATTACTTGTGGTGGATCAGCTGGAAACACAATCGCAGCACTTGCTGAGCTTGGTAATCAAACTGGCTTTATTGGCAAAGTTGGCGAAGATGATTTTGGTAAAAAATTTATCAGTGAAATTGAAAAAACTGGCACAAAATTTTTAAGCTATAAAAATCATCAAGACCTCTCAGCACAATCTTTTATTTTAGTCACGCCAGACGCACACAGAACTATGTGCACTTACTTGGGATGCGCTTCACAAATTACAAAAGATGATATTGATGAAGAATATTTCAAAGACGCTTCAATCCTTTATTTAGAAGGCTATTTATGGGACGCTCCTGAAACAATTTTGACTTTGAAAAAAGCAATTTTTTACGCCAAAAAATATCAAGTAAAAATCGCTTTTTCGCTTTCTGATTCTTTTTGCGTTTTGCGTCACAAAGAAGAATTCCTCGATTTAATCCAAAACGATCTCGACATCTTGTTTGCCAATGAAACTGAGGCTTTAGAACTAGCACCAAACTACAAAGAAATTTTTCAATATAATCCAAACCTGATTGCAGTGATTACTAAATCTGAAAAAGGTTGCGAAGTAATAACTGCAACAAAAAATTTCAGCAAAGCTGCCGAAAAAATCGAAAAATTAGTTGATACAACTGGCGCTGGAGATGCTTTTGCCGCAGGCTTTTTACACGGATTTAACAAAGATTCTGATTTAGAAAAATGTGCCACACTTGGCAATATTTTAGCTGCTAAAATAATTCAAAAATTTGGCGCCAGATTTGAATCAGACGAATTAAAAAATTTACAAATTTTCTAGCAACATGACAGTTTGGACAAAATCAGAACTTATCACAGCCTTATCTGGCGAGCTTTTACAATATCGAATTACTGATAATTTAGAAATTGATGAAGTTGTAATTGATAGCCGCAAAACTCCTAAAAGCGGATTATTTTTAGCACTAAAAGGTGAAAAAAACGATGCTCATGCTTTTTTAAAACAAGCTGTAGAAAATGGCTGTAAAGCGTTGCTAGTTCACGACAAATCAGCTTTAGAAAAAGTTTCAAATTCTGATTTTATTTTGGTCAAAGATACTTTCAAAGCGCTTTACAAACTAGCTGAATTTTCACGCAAAAGAAGTAGCGCAAAAATCATCGCAATCACTGGCTCAGTTGGAAAAACCAGCACAAAAGAAATGCTGAAATTAGCTTTTTCTGCAATCGGAAAAACCTTTGCTACACCCGGAAATTTAAATAATCATTTTGGTGTTCCGCTTTGTCTGGCTAATTTTTCTAGCGATTGCGAGTTCGGAATTTTTGAAATGGGCATGAATCACGCCAATGAAATTGAACCACTTTCAAGCCTTGCCAAACCGCACTTGGCAATCATTACTAATGTTGGACCAGTTCATATCGAGTTTTTTAAAAACGAAGAAGAAATCGCTCTGGCAAAATCTGAAATCTTTTTAGGCCTTGTAGAAAAAGGGTCAGCGCTGATTAACCGCGATAATCAACATTTTAATTTTTTAAAAAAACGCGCTGAAATGTTGGGAATTGCTTCGCAAAATATTATCACTTTTGGCAAAGATTTTGAAAGTGATTATTGCCTTAAAAGCTTTCAAATAAAGACTGTAGATAGTTCTGAAGTTTTGCTAAAAACTAAAAATAATTCTAAAATTTCTTACCAAATTTCTACCTCCAGTAAAACCGCGATTTTTAATTCTGTAATAGTTGCCGCTAGCTTAGATTTATTGACAAATGATGTAAAAACCGGACTCACTCAACTAACTCATTTGCAAGATAGCGCTGGTCGCGGCAAAGCTTTTGAGATAAATTTTGCAGATAAAAAAATTACAATAATCGACGACAGCTATAACGCCAGCGTGCCTTCGATGAAGGCCGGCATTGAACATGCGCTTGAATTAAAATCAGCTCTACACAAAAAACGTGTTGTTGCAATTTTGGGCGATATGCTGGAACTCGGCGAGAAATCTATTGAATTGCATGAAGAGATCACGAATTATCTGACGCAGTTAAACATCGATTTTGCTATTTTAGTTGGCGAAAAAATGACTGCAGCAACAAAAAAATTACCACAAAAACATTATAAAACTTTTTCAGATTCATCAGCTGCAAGCCTTGAAATTCAAGACCTAATAAAGGATAACGATATTCTTTACGTCAAAGGTTCGCGCGGAATGAAAATGGAAAAAATTATTGAAAATTTAATTAAAGAAAAAAGTGCTCACTAGCTTGTTTTTACTTTCGAACTTATGGCTTAAATCTCTTATTTGCCTTACTTCATCTTACTTAATCGGATTTTTTAGCATAAAAAAATACATCAAATTTGCTCATACCAATCCGCAATTTTTTCAACCAATTCGTGAATCGGGCCCTGCCACGCATTTAGCAACAAAACAAAAAACCCCAACTATGGGTGGCATTTTTATTGTGCTGGCTACTCTGATAACCACCCTGCTCTTTGTTGATATCACCAATCGTTATATTTTGGTTGTAAGTGTGGTGATGATCACTTTTGCCGCCATTGGCCTTACCGATGATTTGATGAAAGTACTTTACAAAAACAGCAAAGGCTTTCGCGGCAGTATTAAAATAGTTATTCAGTTCAGCATTATCTGCGTCGCATTTGTCTGGCTTGGAGTGATTGACGATATTCATTTTAAAAATCGTATTTTCTTACCAATCGGCTCTGGATACTACATCACGCTTGGCATCGTGCTTTATGTGCTTTTTGTAAATTTTGTCATCGTTGGCACTTCAAATGCAGTGAATTTAACCGACGGTCTTGACGGCTTAGTTTCAGTGCCGGCAATCATAAATTTTTGTTGTTTGATTTTTATGATTTACGCCGCATCCAGCCCAGCACTAGCCAGCAAATTCCAACTGCCACAAGTTAAGTTTTCTGGAGAATTAATCTTCTTTTGTATCTCGCTGATTGGCGCGCTTCTGGCTTTTCTCACTTTTAATTTAAAGCCAGCAAAAATTTTTATGGGTGATGTTGGAAGCTTGGCTATTGGCTCAGTTCTTGGTTTAATCGCTATCATCATTAAAGAAGAATTTATCTTTTTTATTATTTCAATTCTATTTGTTGCCGAAGCTGTTTCGGTAATTTTACAAGTCGGCTCTTATAAAATTCGTAAAAAAAGAATTTTCTTGATGGCGCCGCTACATCATCATTTTGAAAAGCTAGGCTGGTCAGAACAAAAAGTTGTAAAAAGTTTTTGGGCAGCGTCATTGGTGTTTGCCGTTCTTGGTTTGATAATATTTTTGATTTAGTAAATGACCAAAAAACCTCGAGTTTATCTTTACGATTCAACACTTCGCGACGGTGCGCAAACTAGCACGGTAAATTTTGGCGTTAGAGATAAAATTGAAATCGCCAAAATTTTAGATTCACTTGGCATCGACTATATCGAAGGTGGCTGGCCCGGTGCTAATCCCACTGATGATGAATTTTTTTCTGATCTACCAAAATTAAAAAAATCGCAGTTCACTGCTTTTGGTATGACACGTCGAAACGGCGTTTCAGCTGCAAATGATACAGGTTTAAATGCCTTGATCAACTCTGATGTTAAAGCGGTTTGTATTGTTGGTAAGACTTGGGATTTTCATTTAAAACACGCGCTGCAAATTTCCGAAGCAGAGAATCTGGCGATGATCTCTGACTCAATCAAGCACATCGTGAAGAAGAAAAAAGAAGCGATGTTTGACGCCGAACATTTTTTTGATGGTTACAAAGCCAATCCAAAATTCGCACTCAAAGCTGCAAAAGCTGCTCATGAAGCCGGAGCCAGATGGGTTGTGTTATGCGACACTAACGGCGGCAGTTTGCCAAGTGAGATTTTTAAAATCGTTAAAGAAATTACCAAACATATTCCCGGAGAAAATTTAGGAATTCACTGTCACAACGACACTGAAAACGCTGTTGCTAATTCTTTAGCAGCAGTTGAAGCAGGTGCTCGTCAAGTGCAAGGAACGCTAAACGGACTTGGCGAGAGATGTGGTAACGCCAACTTAACCAGCATCATTCCAACCTTATGTTTAAAAATGGGTTTTGATGCTGGAATCAGTGAAGTGCAGTTAAAAAATCTGGTTCACGCTTCTAACTTTCTTGACGATTTACTTAACAAAGAGCGCAACAAATTTGCGCCTTATGTTGGCAAATATGCTTTTGCTCACAAAGGTGGATTGCATGTTTCAGCAGTTTCTAAAAACCCCGCTTCGTACGAACATATCGCACCAGAAAAAGTTGGCAATCAGCGCCAGATCATGATTTCCGATCAGGCAGGTCGCTCTAATATTATTTCACGCTTGAAAGAAATGGGGCTTGAATTGCGTGATGAATTAAAAGTTAGTCAAATCACAAACTTAGTTAATCAAGTAAAAGAGCTTGAAGCCAAAGGCTATGCTTACGATGCAGCAGATGCCAGCTTCGAAATTTTGGCTAAAAAATCACTTTCCTCAGTGCCAAACTTTTTTGATCTTGTTGGATTTCGCGTTTTAGATGAGCGCAAATTCGATTCAAAAGGCAGAGTTGTAACAGTTGCCGAAGCCACCATCAAAATCAAAGTTGGTAACAAAACCATTATGACAGTTGCTGAAGGAAATGGTCCGGTAAACGCTTTAGACAAAGCTTTGCGCAAAAGTCTTTCACGTAAATATCCATCTTTAAAAGAAGTGCGTTTGACTGATTATAAAGTTAGAATTTTAACTCCATCTGATGGAACACAAGCAATCACTCGTGTTCAAATCGAGTCGACAGATGCAGTAGGAAATAAATGGACTACAATCGGTGTTTCAGAAAACATTGTTGATGCTTCTTTTCGTGCTCTTCACGATAGCATCACTTACAGACTGATGAAGTGAGTCTTAAAAAAACGTTTTACAGTTTTTTAACAACTAATTTTAAATGTAGAGTTTGCGACAATTCAGGAAGAGCTTTATCAAGCGATAGATGAATCTAATATCGATGGTGTTATAAAAGCTTTGGATATTGGAGTGTCCTAGCCCCCAAAAATCCCTCAACTTTTGTTTATCATCTATTTTACTGGCAGGTGAATTATGTGGTTTGCGGCTTAATTCTTGTAAGCCTTCAATACCTTTTTCCGCTTAACGCTTCAACCATTTGCGCAAAGTAAATCGTGAAATACCAAAGTGATCTTGGAACTACTTATCTTACTTGGACAGTGTTGATTTTAAATCCTTGAACTAATATTCCATTCCTTGTAGCCAACCCCAGCAAGAACCGCCAAATTGTATGATAAATCTATTTTAGAACTAAAACTTATGAAAAACTTACTCAATTTTGCCTTGTTCACAATGGCAATAATCAGATCAGTAAGTTCTGGCAAAACTATGATGGTTAGTAATTTTCCGGAAACAGATGAGAAAGAAAAATTTAGTAACTACTTCTCAAGTTTTTTTGAAAAAAATCCCGACAAGGTTACGCATATAGAAAATCCGCTTCATATCAATCAAATTAGCTTAGAGCTAAGTTCTGGAAAATATGATACGATTGTTGTTAATACTCATGGCACAGAGTCGCAGACAGCGGAAGAAGTGCCAATTATGAATATAAATCTTGAAGTACTAATTACTCTTAACGATATTCTTAAAGAAATAAACTCTGCTAATAATGCATTTTTAAATCAAATTCATCTCTCTTCTTGTTTTATTGGCAAAAATGTTAATCAACTTTTTAATCCGCAAAGCTATTATTATCGTGAGTTAAATCAAAATCTTCAAAATAACCAGCTGCTATTTTTGCATGGTGATGAATATACTGGAATTATTGCACAATCTTATGGCGATCGCCTTCCTCATTTAATTACTAATAAAGAATATAGTATCATTGAAGCTTTTCTTGATTCAGGCGAAGGCTTAAATGTTATCTTTAAAAAAGATGATCAGCTCAAAGTTTTTGTAGCTAAAACTTTTGGTAGAAATGGTGAGGAATGGACGCTTGAAAATTATCGCAGCTATTTGCAACAAGCTGCTGCTGATGCCAAGAAATTTGAAGTGGAAAATGATATTCTTAGTGCCGATGCCAAAAGACCTGATATTGAAAATTTAAGTGATGAAGAGCTAACCAAATCAATGGGCGATGTTTTTATTAGTTATTTTATTAAACTTTTAGACAAAAAAGATTTTGATCGCATTTTCAAACTAATTGACAAAATACCTAATCTAGATCTTCAAGACAAAGAAGGTTGTACGGCTTTGATGGTGGCTATCAGTAGAGGTCATAGCGATGTAGCTCAATCCCTAATTAACAAAGGTGCCAAATTAGATCTTCAAAACAAATCCGGCGAGACAGCTTTGATGATTGCTATGAATAGAGATCATCTCGATGTGGTTAGATTCCTAATTGAAAAAGGTGCCGGATTAGATCTTAAAAACAAATCTGGTTGGACGACTTCGATGCAAAATTTTTTTCACAGGAATTTGCGGGACGCAAGCAAAACCAAAGATCTATTTAAAATAGCATATGCAATTCATGACAAAGGAATTAAGGTGGAATTGACGCCAGAGTTTTTGGAAAAATCTTTTATGGTTGCGCTGCAAAAAAATATTGTTGACGCCAAGCAGATTAATTTCTTGCTTGAGCAGGGTGTAAAAATTGACGCAGAAAAAAGTGAAACTCTGCTTAAAGCGGTAAACTTAAATCCTAAAGAGAATGCTCATTTGGTGAATTTTTTAGATGCAAAAAAAGATGCAAAAAATATTGAATCAAAGCTTACAAAAAAAGCTCTGCTTTGGGTTGCAATTGAGTTTGCTGGTCATAAAAATTTTCAGACTGCGAAGTCAATTCTAAAAAAAAGGCTTTCTGATCAGAATTTGCCAAAAAATTCACTCGGCACAAAAGAAAATTCTGAGTTTTTGAATAGTCAAGATTCTAAAGGTTATTCTTTGTTGATGTATGCTGCGCAAAAAGGTGATATAGAGCTTACTAACTTATTATTAAAAAGTGGTGCCAGTATTGGCTTAACCAATAAAGAAGGCGAGAGTGCATACAAAATTGCTAAAGAAAATCAGCATGAAGAAATTGCTGAAGAAATAATAGCTGTTCACAGAAAAACTGGTGAAGATTACCATCCAGAAATTCTTTTCGGTGTTTTAGTTGCTGCTGAAGGCCCTATTTTTGCACAGCCTCTTAAAGATCAAAAAACCAAGGTTAGAGATTAGTTAATTGTGTGATTCATAGACCAATCCTTTGTACCTCGTTTGGATATGGCCTTTGCTCAATTAGGCGTCTTAATTTATTTCTTCCCAACAATTTTTAGATTTTTAATAAGTTGGAATGATTTAGTTGGTTTTAGATTTTGGGTTGGTAACACTTCGTAATATCCATCTGAGTTTGGTGATTCTGTCATTACTAATATACTCAGGCAAATCAACGCTCTATAAGTGGAATAATAAATATCGTGATATGACTTTATCGGACACTTATCTTCTAACTAACATTAAAAATGCTGCAAAACTTTGCTGCCCTCGCCTGCGGCAAAACTTTTTACGATTGAACGATAAACATATTGATTAGCTTTTCTTGCTGCCGCAACTAGCTCAATTTTTTTGGCTAAGTTGCAAGCCAAGGCTGCAGCTAATGTGCAGCCAGTTCCATGCAGGTTTTTTTCACCAAATTTTTTATTTCTGATTAGATGAAAATTTTCTGACTCATCAAGCAATAGCGAGTGAATTTTTTTATCAGGAAAGTTTAAATGTCCGCCTTTAAGCAAAATATTTTTAGCACCGATTTTTTGAATTTTTCGGGCAGCGATTTTCATCTCGGATAAGTTTTTGATTTTCATTTCTGCTAAAACTTCTGCTTCGTCAATATTTGGCGTCACAATAAAAGCGCCTTTGATCAGCTTTGATTTCAAGGCTGCGATAGCATCTTTCTTCAGCAATAAATCACCCGAAGTTGCAACCATCACAGTGTCTAAAACTAGCGGAATTTTTTTGGCTTTTCTTTTCAAAATATCAGCAACGCAATCGATGATTTCAGCAGTTCCAAGCATACCGATTTTTATCACATCAAAAGTAATATCGCTAAGTACAACTTCGATTTGCTGACGTAAAAAATCAGTTGGCGAGTTATGCACCGCAAAAACTTTTTTGGTATTTTGCGCCGTCAAGCAAGTGATTGCCGCGGCTGAATAAACTTTATGAGCTGTTGCAGTTTTGATATCAGCTTGAATGCCAGCACCTCCACTTGGATCAGAGCCAGCGATGATAAGAATTTTTGGCGGCATTTTTATTGTAAAAATGAAAAAGCAAAAATCGTCACAGTAAAAAGAATAATCAAAACTCCTGACATTTGATTTAAAATTTTGATCATTTCTTTGTCTTGGATTTGAAATTTTTTTGCCAAAATATTGGCGATATTAATCAAGCAAAAACAGTAGAAAAAAGATGCTACGGCAAAACCAAAAAGCATTACCAAGGCTTGATAATGTTGAGAGAAAATTCCCGCTTCAAAAGTAGTAAAAACTGTCAAGAAGCCAACAATCGCGATCGGATTGAAAGCGCTTAGAAACAACAAAGAAAAATAATCAGCGATCAAACTTTGTTTTTGGCTTAAATTTTTTTTCCAATCCGGCTCATCAAAAAAAGATCTTATTCCAACATAAAGCAAAAACAAAGTGCCGCAGATTTTTATTTCACTTTTCCAAGTAATTAAAAAATCAGAAACTGTTGATAATCCATAAATTACTGCCGCGGCGTAGAAAGTTTCAGAAGTGGTGACACCAAGAGCTGAAACAATCCCCGACAATCTGCCGTTTTTGATTGTTCTTTTAATATAAATTACGCTTATCACGCCAAGAGGAGCCGCGATGTAAAAACCTAAAAGCAGACCTTTGATAAAGTAATGTAGAATCATATTTGATAAACTATTTTGCCAGCAACTGTAGTAAGGATTGCTCGACCTTTTACCTTAAATCCATCGAACGGAGAATTTTTAGATTTTGAATAAAATTTTTGTGAATCAATCGTCCAATCGTGATCTAAATCGATCAAAGTTAAATCGGCGCGAGCACCTTTTTTAATAACACCACCGTCAAAGTTGATAATCTTTGCAGCGTTGCAAGTCATCTTGGCGAGTAAATCTTTTAGTGATAAAACTTTTTGCTGATAAAGAGCCAAAGAAAGTGGCAACATGGTTTCAACTCCAACGATTCCAAAAGTTGCTTCTTCTAAAGTTTTTTCTTTTGAAGATAAATCATGTGGTGCGTGATCGGTGGCAATCGCATCAATCAAGTTAGAGCGCAGTCCTTCAATCAATGCTAAGCGATCAGCTTCAGAGCGAAGTGGCGGATTCATTTTAGCATTAGTTCCTGATTTTAAAACTTGAGCATCAGTTAAGGTGAAATGATGCGGCGACACTTCCACCGTGGCGGCAAGACCTTTTGCTTTCGCTCGTTTGATCGCGTCCAGCGCTTCACGAGTTGAAACATGCAGCAAGTGATATCGCCCACCAACACTTTCAAGAATCGCTAAATCACGCTCAACAATAACGCTTTCAGAAATATTTGGAATGCCACGCACACCAAGCTCGAGCGATACTTTGCCTTCATTGATGCAGCCTTTATTTGTTAGGTTTAAATCTTCTGCATGTTGCGCAATCACGACATTTAAATTTTTTGAATATTCAAAAGCACGACGCATGACGTTGGCATTCATCACTGGTAAACCATCATCGGTAAAGCCAACTGCTCCCGCTTCTTTCAGAGAATACATGTCGGCAAGCTCTTCACCTTTCATGCCTTTAGTGATACAACCATAAGCTTTAACGTTGCAGTAAGCTACTTCGCGAGATTTCAAACGCAGATAGTCAAAAGTTAAAACTGAATCCAGAGTTGGAGAAGTATTTGGCTGACAAACTACGGTGGTGATTCCGCCGCTAACCGCGGATTTTGATCCCGAAACTAAATCTTCTTTGTGAGATTGTCCCGGATCACGAAAGTGAACTTGAATATCGATTAATCCGGGAGCTAAAACATGACCTTTGCAATCAATAACTTCAGCATCTTGAGCTGAGACATTTTCACCAAAATCAGAAATTTTATCGCCGATTGTTAGAAGGTTTCCAACTTTATCATAGCCAGATTCTGGATCAATA
The DNA here is from genome assembly GCA_002359655.1 of Rickettsiales bacterium UBA2645. Lineage (GTDB taxonomy): Bacteria > Pseudomonadota > Alphaproteobacteria > Rickettsiales > UBA1997 > UBA2645. The sequence goes on from DENL01000004.1 coordinate 29,976, forward strand.
ATGCGGGCATTTTTATAAATTATTTTTTTGTTTGAAGAAATCGGACTGGCATATGGAAGGTCAAAATTTGGCATAAGTTTTGAAAAATTAATTACAAAAAAATCGTCGTCAGAAGTAGATGTTCACTGCTTTTTTTTTAATTTCAAAAAAATAAGCGATTGCGAGTAATATTTAATAAGAACTCTGACGAAATGTTATGGGTTCACGCCGCACTTAGCGGTATTTGGTCAGCCTTACTTCAAAAAACCTGTGCCAAGCCAAGATCAAGCAAAAGTTGGTTAAGATAAACGCCAGATTCTGCAACTTCTTGCACAGTTGCAGTTGGTTTTTGCGGCAGAAAAATATCAGCAAGATAGCGGTTATAAGTATCAGTTGAGCTAGTTCTGACCACAAAAAATTCATGCTGTTGCAGAATTTTTTTCAAACCTTCAGTGGCTTTGGTACCGCCATCAGATTTTACTTCAGCGGCGTTAATGCCAGTTAAGCGCAAAGTTTCTTCGTGCAAAATGCCAAAGCCTAAATCAAGCGTTACATGCAAAGTATCACCATCAACGATACGTTTTAGACTGGCTTTGTAAGTGTAGATTTGGCGCGGATTTAGCACAGATTTTTTTAAAGAATAACCAGACTTAGCTTTTATAGCCTGAATAATCTCAGCATTTTTTGGTAAGTTTTCTGTTACCTGACGATAAATCTTAAAGCCGCAATCAATATAAAAATCTTTTCCAGCATAAGGCTTAACTAGCTTGTAGCAAAACAGTGATCCACGACGCACTTTTAGTTTTGCTACCTTTATTTTATCAGACTTAGGCTTTTTTACTTTTTTGATTTCACCACGTAAATCAGTGACACTCAAAGTTTTTTCACTAACTAAATCTTCAAGATATTTGCGCTCAACTCTGTTTTTTACGCCACTTAAAAGTTGGTAGTGGCTCCAGTTCAATCGATCATTATTTTTAGGCAAAATCGGATATGATTTATAAAAACCATACATGCGATAAAGCGTAGTTTGCTCAATGCCAGTGTCGTTTTGTAAGGATAAAAAAAGTTTCTTACCGTAAGGGCTTTCTTGCTGCTGCGAATTTTTCTTTAAGAAGTTGGATATTGATTTTCCTATACTCCAAGCCATTTCAACTTTTTTTCTAACCACCACCGACTCAATGCTGGCTTGGGTTTTAGACAGATGGTCTTTTACTTCTTTCAACAACAAGCCATAGTTTTTAATAGTTAGCTGTACCATCTTAAATCCTTGATTTTATTGGTTTGAAGGCCTGTTTTAAAGATTTTGGCGATATCGCCAAAATCTTGTTAATAATAAAGATTCTAAAGCTGAGTAATAAATCCTATACCAAAACATCACGCGCAACAGCAACAAGTGACTTGCAAGATTTATTGGAAAAAGGCCCGCTAGTCAAGAAGGGAGAGTTGAAAAGCACGAAATATTTTTTGAATTTTAAGCAAAACTACTCCCACTCAATCGTTCCCGGTGGTTTAGAAGTGAAGTCGTAAACCACACGATTGATGCCGCGGACTTCGTTAATAATTCTACTAGCAACACTGCATAAAAATTCGGAATCAAAACGATAAACATCGGCGGTCATGCCATCAATGGAAGTGACAGCACGAAGAGCTAAGACATTTTCGTAAGTTCTGGCATCACCCATTACGCCAACGGTTTTTATCGGAGTTAAAACTGAGAAGGCTTGCCAGATTTTATCGTAAAGGCCGGCTTTGCGGATTTCTTCGATATAGATTGCATCAGCTTCTTGCAGAACTTTTATTTTTTCTGGCGTGATTTCGCCAATGATTCTGATGGCCAAACCGGGACCCGGAAAAGGATGACGACCAACGGTTGAATCAGGCAAGCCTAGCTCTTTGCCAAGCAGACGAACTTCATCTTTAAATAACATTCGAACTGGTTCGAGTAGTTTTAATTTCATCTTTTTTGGCAAGCCACCAACGTTGTGATGCGACTTGATGGTTTGGCTAGCACCTTTATTTGGGTGCGAAGATTCAATCACATCTGGATATAAAGTGCCTTGCGCTAGGAAGTTGGCATCTTTGATTTTTGACGCTTCTTTATCAAAAACTTCGATGAAAGTTTTGCCAATAATTTTGCGTTTTTTTTCAGGGTCAGAAACGCCTTTCAACTTTGATAAAAATAATTTTGACGCATCAACATAAACCAAGTTGGTTTTGAATTTTTTAGCAAAAACCTCTTTAACTTGAGCGCCCTCGCCTTTTCGAAGCAGGCCGTGATCAACAAAAATGCAAGTCAGTTGTTTGCCGATAGCTTCGTTGATTAAAGCTGCAACAACCGATGAATCAACGCCGCCGCTAAGTCCGCAGATTACACGATTTTTGCCAACGATTTTTTTAACGTTATTGATTTCTTCTTTTTTGAAATTTTTCATCGTCCATTCTGGCTTGCAGCCGGAAATTTTTATGACGAAGTTTTCGATGATTTTTTTACCTTCAATCGAATGCACAACTTCAGGGTGAAACTGCACGCCGTAGATTTTATTTTTCTCGTCAGCAATCGCCGCGTAAGGAGCTTTTGCAGTGTTGGCGATAACTTTAAAAGCTGCAGGAATTTTACTGATGTGATCGCCATGACTCATCCAAACTTGAGTATTTTTTACATCTTTAAAAAATTTTGAATCAGCAACAACTTTGATTTCAGCTTTGCCAAACTCACGCTCGAAAGATTTGCCAACTTTGCCACCAAGTAAGTGGCAAATGAGTTGTTCGCCATAGCAAATGCCAAGGATCGGGGTTTTTAAATCAAATATTTTTTTATCGATTGTCGGTGCGTTTTTTTCGTAAACTGAATTTGGGCCACCAGAAAAAATTATGGCTTTGGGGTTAATTCTTTTGATTTCGTCGAGTTTGATATCAGGATTTTTTACTTCACAAAAAACGCCAAGCTCACGGATTCTTCTAGCGATTAGTTGTGTAACTTGACTGCCGAAGTCGATTATTAAAACACTGTTAGACATGGAGAAAAAATTAAAATGAAACACCCCTTTCTGCGACGGGGTGACAAGATAGTAATACGGAACAAACAGCGCATACGCATAAAAATTATTCTAAAACTCGGTCTAATTATCCTCCCCTTGAGGGAGGATCGAAGAGCACAGAGATTCGAGGAGGGGTCAAAAAAACTTTTAGAAAATTCCTTTTAGCTTTTTAACCCCTCACCGACTCACCCAAAGGTTCGTCGACTCTCCCTCAAGGGGAGAGTGATTTAGATCGAGTTTTAGAATAATTTTCATGCGTAATGACTAACCATAGTTTATCACCCCGTCGCAGAATCTGTCACCCCGTCGCAGGACGGAGTTAATATTGATTTTGAGATTATCGTTCTGATCTTGTTTGGTGAATGTTTGCGGGTCAAAATTTGGTTTATTTCTTCACACAAGTCTAGCTGCAATTTTAACTTTTTTGCGATCTCGCAAACTGCTGAAGCAGAGAATTCACCTTCATAGGTTTGACCAGTTTCTTTGGCGATTTGAGCGTAAGATTTGCCTCGAGCAAGCAATACGCCAAGCGAATTATTACGTGATTTAGTTGAAGAACAGGTCAGAAAAATATCACCAAAACCAGCAGCGTGAGAAATATCAGTCGAGGCTTTCATTTTTTTGCACAAGGCTTGGATTTCAGAAATTCCCTTCATCACAACCGCTGATTTAGCATTCACGCCAAGACCAAGTCCTTCAACGATTCCACAGCCAATCGCAATAACATTTTTAACAATGCCGCAGATTTCAGCAGTGCGCGGATCTTTAAAATAATGCGCTTGAAAATTATCATTACTTAAAATCTCAATAACTTCACGAGCTAATTTTTTATTGCGTGAAGCAATGGTGGTGACGCTTGGCTCTTGATTTGCGACTTCAATAGCAAAGTTTGGGCCAGAAAAAACTGCGTAATTTTTAATTTTAGTAGTTTTTTCAAAAGCATCAGAAAGCAACATCAAAGAATTATGCTCAAAACCTTTTGAGCAGATGACAAAGCCACAGTTTTTTTTGAGTTTTATTTGTTTGATTTTTGTAAAAATCTCGGTAGCGCTTGAGCTTGGCGTCACAATAAAAACTAAATCTGCAGTTTTTATTTCTTCGGAAAAATCTTCAATCGCTTTGATATTTTTGCTTAATTTTATGTTAGGCAAAAATCTTTGATTAGTATTTTTTTTGTTAATTTCTTCAACGATATCGAGGCGATTTGCCGATAGAAATACTTTGCTAGAGTTTTGCGCAACAAGGTTTGCAATCGCTGTTCCCCAAGATCCAGCGCCGATTACGATAATTTTTTTACTTACAAAACCGTTTTTTTGTGAGGCAAGTTGAAAATTGCTCGCTCTTTGGGCTGCGTTATTTTTCATTTTATTTTATGAGATTTTTTCGATTACAACAAAAGCACTTGCTAGAGAGTTTTCATCAGACAAAGACAGGTGAACTAGAAAATTTTTACAGTTGAAGTGATTTTTGATGAACTCTTCTTTCTGGTTAAGAATTAAGATAGTTGGCTTTCCTAAAATGGAATTGTCAATTTCAATATCTTTAAAATTAACTCCTCTGCCAATTCCAAGTCCGAGAGCTTTTGAAAAAGCTTCTTTAGCAGCAAATCTTTTAGCATAAAATGCAGCGCGCGGTGAAGAAATTTCATCGCCAATTTTTATTTTTTGAGCTTTGTTAATTTCATTTTCGGTAAAAATTTTTTCTTCAAATTTTTCTTTGAATTTAAAAATCAGATTCTGAATTCTGCTGACAGAAATTAAATCAGTTCCAATGCCAAGTATCATTTTAATGAAAAAAAAATTGTATGTTTGGTTTGCGATAATTCTATTTTGTCTTAGAATAATTAAGCGTTAGTTTTGCCCTAATAAAAATAATTCCGCCAAATAAATATACCAAAGCTACTTGAAATTTGAACAACTGGCTTTGATATATCTGGGTTCCCTGCGAACGCGGGGCGCGACTCGTGTCGTGAAAAAAAATTAAAATATACCTTATTCCAAAGAACTTTGGTATATCTATCTGTAAACTACAAAAAGATGTTATCTAGAAAAAAATCATTCGTTATTACAATCGGCAACTATGGCGCTGTCGTTGCTTTGCACTGCGATAAAGAAATCAAAAGCAAAATCTTTTTAGAAGACTTAACCGAAGAATTAAAAACTGATTTAAAAACTTTATTCACTAAAAACCGCTCAATAGAAATTGCGGTGATGATTGATACTATTGATCAAAGCTATAAGAAAAAATCTTACCCGCTAATCAAAAAAAGTGATTTAGAACATATCATCAAGCGCGATATGTTAAGTGATGGCGATAATGAAAGCTTTAAAAGCTTTATCATCAACTCTTCTGACGAGAAACCAAAAGTTCTAAAAAATTCTACTACAAACAGCAAGGTTAAAAGCGAATGCTTATTTGTCTCTGTAGCTAACTCAGAAACAATAACTAAATGGCTAGATTTTTTACTCGATATGCCAAATCGCTTGAGCGGCATTTATATGTTGCCAATCGAATCTTTTGATCTTTTTCAACTTCTTAAAAGCGATATTAAGGCTAGTTCTAAAGCTAAAAGTGTTGCGGTTGATAACGTTTATTTTTTGTTCATACAAAGTAAATCAAGCGGCTTTAGACAAATCGTGTTTTCTGACCACGGCATTATTTTTACTCGCTGCGTAACTTACGATCTGCAAGAAAAAGAATTTTTAGAAAAATATGAGCACGATATCTACAGCACATTTGAATACTTAAAAAGACTACTTCCTGACATCAGAATTTCTGAGATTGACATAGTAAATATTTTGTCAAACGAAGCTTTAGAGAAAGTCAAAACTATTATTTCTCCTGAATTAAATTTTGTTAATTACACGCCATTTCAAGCTGCGTCGGTAGCTGGCTATGAAAATATCTTGCCAGAAAACGCAAGCTACTGCGACTTATTGATGTCGAAAGTTTTTGCCAACAGCAAAAAGATTTTAAAATTTACCAATCCAAGAATTCGAATTTTAGACAAATTTTTCTTTTACAGTAAATTTTCATATTTACTCAATATCTTTCTTTTGTTGGCGACCTTTGTTTTGATTATAGTAGTATTTATCATCGCCGATAAGAACAGAGACCTTCTTAAAAAAGCTGAATTATCAAAATCTGCAGCACTGAAAGAACTTAGCGATATCAAACTTTCATCCAAAGAAGAAAGTGCGGAACTAACTGAAAATGGCAATCCAGTTGATATTGAAAGAGTAATAGATTTTGGAAAAATCGATGAATCTTTAAACTCGATTGGTACTGACTTTACAAAAGTTTATAGCAATTTGCGCTTTCTGAAAGATGAAGATATTAAGCTACATTTATTTTTATATTCAGTGCCTTCTTTTGATTATAAAAATCCTGAAGCATACAAAAAATATTTAATCTCTTTCAAAGGAGATTTAGGAAATAAAAGTGGCGACATTGACGACTTATTCAAAGGATTTGACTCTCTTACAGCCAAAACTAAAAAAAATTTTCCAAATGATTCTGTTAAATATTCAGATATTCCGCGTAACATTGATTTTGCTCAAAAGTACTACACTTTCCCTGTTGAATTCACCCTCTCCAAATAAGTAATGAAACTAATTAATTTGCGCAAAAACATCATTAGAAACTTCACTGCTTCTGGAGTTATAGTAGTGATTTTTGCACTCATTACTCTCTACAGTATAATTCAAAAAAAATCCGAATTAGAAGAAATAGCAAAACTTAATTCTGAGACATCCGTAATTAAAGCCAAATCTGAGGAAGTAAAAAACAAAATTGCTGAATCAAAAAAATATCAAGAAATTTGGAAAACCATCACTGCTAATAAAAAATTTATTGGTACCATCAAAGCTGATGAAATTATTTCCAAAATGGAAGCCATAGGCCAAAAATATTCAATCAACAAACCAAACATAAAGTTAACTATTCCAGAAAATGTTGAAGGAACTAACTTACTTAAAAGATCTACTATTACTGTTACAGTAAGCAAAGTAAGCTTGGATTTTGAAGCTTTGAACGACGCTAAAGCATTGTATTTTATTTCAGAGTTTTTGAATTCAATTCCAGGTTACCCTGTGGTTTCAAACTTCGAAATGAGCAAGACCAAAAAATATACTGATGAAGATTTAATTAGAATCAGCTCTGGCAATACATCTGGTGCAATTTCCGTAAAGGTAGAATTTTTCTGGTATATTTACAAAGATAAGACAAATCCAAAATCTATAACACCAGAAAGCCCTAAAAAATAAGACCAAACGCAGCTAAAAACATGAGAAAATTTCTTTTTTCCAGCTTGGTAGTTTTTGCTATAGCTTCTGTTAATATTAAATCTTTTGCTCAAGATACAACAAAGCCACAAGCCTTAAAAGAAGATTCTTCAAATCTTGCAATAATTCCTTCAACTGGAGATAAAAAAGCTAACGAAGACCAAACCAAAAAAGACTCTCAAGCACCGAGCTTGGATGTTAAAAAATCAGATCTGATTAGTAATCAAACAGAAAATACACCTCTTGTCGATAGTATACAAAATGGTATGGCCAGTTTATTACTCGGAAATAAAACCACCTCTTTAATGTTTGATGATAAAGAAAACGAAAATATCGAAAGAGCACTTGATTCTCTCAAAAATAACCAACTCTACGTACCAGAACAACAACAAGAAGTGGTAAAAAAAGTAGCGCAAGATGATTCCGAAAGTGAAAGCTTAAACTCAAAATCTTACATCTATCTTGGTTCAATAATGTATTCTAATCCGCAGAATTGGGTGGTGTGGATCAATGACAAGAAAATTACCTCCGAAGATAATAAAAAAAATAAAGAAATTTTTGTGAGGTCAATCGAGAGAGATAGAGTTTCGATTTTATGGAATATCAGCCCTAGTAAACTAAAAGTTTTACTCGGTAAAGTAGCTGATAATTTAAAGCTAAAAACAAATTTAGCAGGGGAAGCTGAGGTAAGGTTTTTATTACATCCAAATCAAACTTTTATACTTGGATCAAACTCTGTTGTTGAGGGAAAATTTGTGACTAACACGACTAATAAAAAAGATTCATTTAGCGATAAAGTTGCAACGAAAGCCAATGATTTTGGCATCAACAAAACTAATTTAACTAATATAATCAACTTGACTAAGTAGTTAGTTATTTTTTTATAAATCTGCTTCCCGGTTTTACTGCTTCAACATTTTTTAGCTCTTCTGGAATATTATTTTCTGCAAATGTTTTTACATTTATTTTTAGCAAAGAAATTACTGGTACAGCCATTTTTTTTTCTAAATTTTCTTCGCCACTACGATCAACCAAAGAAGCTTCTGCTACAATTTTAGCTTTGAATTTTTTAACTAAATCGAAAGTTTCAAGCGAAGATTTTCCTGTAGTAATCACATCTTCAACCACAAGAACACGAGCGTTTTCAAGCAATTCAAAGCCACGACGTAATTCAAACTGGCCATTGACTCTTTCACAAAAAATTGTTGGTAAGTTTAGTTGTCGACCAATTTCATAGCCAACTACAACACCGCCCATTGCAGGCGCAACCACGATATCGGCAAAATTTTTGCCAAGTTTATTTTCAATTTTAATAGCCAGCTCTTTGCAAAGTTTTTCTGACCTTTTTGTCTCCATCAAAACTCTGGCGCATTGAATGTAAGTGTCAGAATGAAAACCAGAAGATAAGATAAAATGACCTTTTAGAATTGCTTTCGCGTCAATAAATTCCTGTAAAATTTCTTGCTCTTTAAGACTCATAATCGAGATTGTGGGGGTTGAAAATACATCTGCAGAAAGGCTTTATCAAAGCCCAGACAAAATATAATTCGAAGTAAAAATCAGGCTCCAAACTTATGCAAGATAAAAAATCTTACATCAATTCCGCTATCAAAACTATCAATACCGAGATTGAAGGACTGACTTCTTTACTTGATTTTTTCGATGAAAATTACATCAAAGCTGTTGATTTAATCTTGAATTGTAAAGGTCGTATTGTGTTTAGCGGCATGGGGAAATCTGGCCATATTGCCAATAAAATCGCCGCAACTTTTGCTTCGACTGGCACACCATCTTTTTTTATTCATCCCGGAGAAGCCAGCCACGGCGACTTAGGCATGATAACTTCTGATGATGTTGTGATTCTTCTTTCAAATTCTGGCGAGACTAAAGAGCTCAAAGACATTATTTATTATTGTAGAAGATTTGACATTCCAATCATTGGTATTATTCGCCGCTTAGAATCAGAACTGACAAAAACCAGCACCATCGCTTTAGTTTTACCATTAATTCCCGAAGCCAATTCCATAAATGCTCCAACCACCTCAACCACAATGATGCTGGCTTTAGGAGATGCTTTAGCAGTCAGCTTGATTGAAGCTAAAGGATTTAGCTCAGAGAAATTCGGTACTTTTCATCCGGGTGGAAAACTGGGATCGAACTTTTTGAAAGTTCAAGATTTGATGCGCAAAAATAGCGAAATTCCCTTGGTTACGGAAGATAAAAAAATGTCAGAAGTTTTACTAGAAATGACTTCCAAGCATTTAGGTTGCACCGGAGTTATTGATTCCAAAAATAAATTAATTGGTATCATCACCGACGGAGATTTGCGTCGTCATATCGACAATAATTTTTTAAGTCATAGCGCTTCAGATATTATGACCAAAAACCCAATCACCACTTCACCACAAAATTTAGCTGTTGAAGCAATTGCCGTAATGAATAGAAAATCGATCACTAGCGTTTTTGCTCTTGATGAGCAACAAAATATTGTTGGAATTCTTCATCTACACGATTGTTTGCGCAGCGGCGTAGTCTAAAAATAAATAATAATCATAACTATGTTATCTCTAGTCGCCTTCTCTTACTTGGTTTCTTCCGTTTTGTTTATCTTGTCTTTATACGGACTTTCCTCGCCAAAAACTTCACGCATCGGAAATTACTTCGGCATGGCTGGAATGGCCTTAGCGATTTTAACCACTCTGTTTTTACCACAAATCAAACATCATCTTTTGATCATCCTTGCTATCGCGATTGGCGGAGGAATTGGCTACTTGATCACCAAGCAAGTTAAAATGACTGCGATGCCACAATTAATTGCTGGCTTTCACTCTTTAGTTGGACTTGCATCAGTATTGATTGCGGCAAGCGCGCTTTGGTTGCCAGACGCTTTCAAAATTCTTGATGGCGGAAAAATTAAAGTTTCTAGCTTGATTGAAATGGGCTTGGGAGTTGTGATCGGAGCAATTACTTTCACAGGTTCAATAGTCGCTTTCTTGAAGCTAAACGGTAATATGAAATCAAAAATTACACTTTTCAAAGACACACAAAAAGTTACCAAATACAGCTCTTACGCTCTTGGCGTAATCCTTCTTTTGTTTTTTATTTTTGGATCAAAATTTTTCTTTGTAATTCTAACACTACTTTCATTCTTCATTGGCTTCATGCTAATCGCGCCAGTTGGCGGCGCTGATATGCCAGTTGTAGTTTCAATGTTGAACTCTTATTCAGGTTGGGCATCAAGTGGCATTGGTTTTACTTTGGCTAATCCACTTTTGATCATCACTGGCGCTTTGGTTGGTGCATCTGGTGCAATTCTTAGCTACATCATGTGCAAAGCTATGAATCGCTCAATCATCAATGTAATTTTCAGCAGCTTTGGTGAAAACACTGTTACAACTGCTGCAACTGATAAAGAACAAAAACCAATCAAACAAGCCAGTGCCGAAGACGCAGCTTATATGATGAAAGGCGCTTCTTCAGTTATCATAGTTCCCGGCTACGGAATGGCAGTTGCTGGCGCACAACATGCAGTTGCAGAAATGACTCACCTGCTAGAAAAAGCTGGTGTTGAAGTTAAATTCGCCATTCACCCAGTTGCTGGTAGAATGCCGGGTCACATGAATGTTTTGTTAGCTGAAGCCAATATCGATTATGAAAAAGTTTTTGAGTTGGAAGAAATAAACGGCGAGTTCAAAACCACTGATATTGTTTTTGTAATTGGTGCCAATGATGTTACCAACCCAGCTGCTAAAACTGATAAAGCTAGTCCAATTTATGGCATGCCAATTTTAGATGTTGGTTTGGCCAAAACAGTTTTTTTCATAAAAAGATCAATGAATGCTGGCTACGCTGGCATTGAAAACGAGCTTTTTTTCAACGACAATACTCTAATGATTTTTGGTGATGCTAAAAAAGTTTCAGAAGAAATCGTTAGAAATCTATAATCTTCCATCTCAACAACAAAAATAAATTTATGAGCAAGACAAACGCTAATTCAATTCGAGTCGGAAATGTCATCGAATATCAAAATCAACTCTGGAAAGTTCTAAAACGCGATCATGTAAAACCTGGAAAAGGCGGTGCTTACATTCAAGTTGAAATGAAAAATATTATGACAGGCAATAAAACCAATACCCGCTACAACTCTAGCGAGGATGTTGATGTTGCTTATGTCGAGCAAAAAAATTATCAGTTCCAATATTTCGATCAAAATGATTTGGTCGCTATGGATATGGAAAGTTTTGAATCTTTTAACTTAAGCAAAGATCTAGTTGGCGAAGCTTTGCCCTTCTTGCAAGAAGGCATGGATATTCGTGTTGAATATTGTAACGACAAACCAATCTCAATCGTTTTGCCTGAGCAAGTCAGCGGCATAATTGCCCAAGCTGATGCTGTTGTAAAAGGACAAACTGCCGCTTCTTCATACAAGCCAGCAATCCTTGAAAATGGAGTGCGCGTGATGGTTCCACCTTTTGTCGAATCAGGAGAAGAAATTATCGTCAGAACCGAAGATTTCACCTATGTCGGCCGAGCCAAAAATACCAGCATGTAATTAATTTTATGAAAATTCCTTTTCTTAAAATGGCTGGAGCCGGAAATGATTTTGTTATTTTTGATGCCCGCAAAACTTTGATAAAGCTGAGTGTTGAGCAAATTAAAAATATTTCTGATCGCAAAAATATTGGCTGCGATCAATTAGTTATTTTAAAAAATTCTTCGCAAGCTGATTGCTTGATGGAAATCTACAACTCTGACGGATCAAATACAAAAGCCTGTGGCAACGCCACTAGATGCGTTGCATCAATTTTGATGAAAGAAAAAAACTGCCGCGAAGTAAAAATAAAAACCGCTGCCGGTATTCTTAAATGCTGGAAAAATGGTGATTTAATTTCTGTCGATATGGGAATTCCTAGTTTTGAATGGCAAAAAATTCCTCTAGCTGCGGAAGTTGAAACTCAGAAAATTCTGCTGCACGATTTTATATTTGCTTGTGTTAACGTTGGCAATCCACACGCCGTGACTTTTATCACAGAAAAATTAAGCGATGAAAAATTTTTTGCAGTTGGCCCACAAGTTGAATGCGACAAAATTTTTCCGCAAAAAACCAATGTTGAATTTGCTCAAATTTTGTCTAATAATTTAATTGAAGTCAGAGTTTGGGAGCGAGGTGCCGGAGAAACTATGGCCTGTGGTAGTGGCGCTTGCGCTGTTGGAATTTTGGCAATCAAAAATAATTTAATAAAAAATAAAAAAGTTACCACTCGCTTCAAGGGTGGCGATTTACTGATTGAGTGGAACGGATCAGGCTCTGCAGTTGTGATGACCGGAAGTTATAAAACCATTGGCGTTGGTGAAGTTGATGTCAGCCAATAAACTAAATTTTCTAATCGCGATTTTTATTTTTTTTTCGCTTAATTCTTTTGCCTTAACTCCAGAAAAACATTTGTCTGATAATGTTTCTGAGCAACGTGCGATGAAATTATTTCTAGAAGTAAGATGCCTAGTTTGCGAAGGTCAAGTTATTGAAAATTCCAATACTGAATTTGCTTTTGAAATGCGCAAACTAATCAGAGAGAAAATTTCTGATGGTAAAAGTGACAAGCAAATAAAGTCAGAATTAGTCAAAGAATTCGGCAGCGATATTCTGGTCTATTCCGACTTTGACAAAAGTAATTTTCTACTTTGGTTATTGCCGATTGTCTTTGGAATCACAGTTCCAGTTTATATTTTCTACTTTCGCAAAAAGTAATCTCTCTAAATTTTACAGATTAGCATGATAAAAAAACTAGGTAAAAATGATTGGCGAGAGTGGAAAGAAATCAGGCTCGAAGCTTTAAAAAAATCACCAGATAGTTTTTTATCTTCCCACGCAGAAGAAAGTAAGAACCCCGATGAAATATGGATTGAGCAATTAAAAAGTTCAATAAAGTTTGGATATTTTATCGATGATAAAATTGTTGGCTGTTGCGGATTATCGCTTGAAAAAACAACAAAAACATCTCACACAGCAACACTTTTTGGAATGTATATCAAAGACGAAGCTCTAGGCAATGGCGCGGGTTTTGCGCTAGTTAATTTTGTAAAAAACTACGCAAAAAAGAATCACATAAAACATTTATATCTTGGCTGCAATGCCGAAAACTATCGCGCTGTTAAACTGTATAAAAAATGTGGTTTTAAAATTTATGGAACAAGACCAGATTATACCAAAATCGATAATAAATTTTATGATGATTTGATGATGATGTGTGAATTATAAAGTCTGAAAAATTAAAAAAGAATTTCAATAAAGCTAAGAATGCAGAACTATGAAGCATAAAAAAACCCGTCACATCATTTGATGTGACGGGTTTTTTAAATTTTAGAATTTTTAAAAAGTTATTACTTGGACAGACCAGCTTCCTTAAAGTATCTTTCAGCACCAGGATGAATAGGAGCTGATTGACCCTCTTTGATCATATCTTCTTTTTTCAAAGATGAAAATACTGGATGAAGAGTTTTGAAATTATCGAAATTTTCAAACACAGCTTTCGTTATATTATAAACAACATCAGAAGGAACTTTTTCTGAAGTAACTAACCCAGCTTTTACACCAAATGTTTCGATGTTGTTTTGATTTCCAGCATACATTCCACCAGGAATAATTGCTTTAACATAAAAAGAGTTTGATTTGATTAGTTTATCGATTGTCTCTTTGTCGACGCTTAGAATTCTAGTTTTGCAGGTTTGAGTAGCTTCTTGAAGAACGCCGTTAGGATTTCCAGCAGCATAAATCATCACGTCAATTTTGCCATCGCATAAAGCTTTTGGTTGCTCAGATGGTTGCAGATAAGTAGTTGCAGCAAAGCTAGCTTTTGTCCAACCCTTTGCAGCCATCAAAACTTCCATAGTGGCGTACATGCCAGAACCTTGTGGACCGAAGTTTACTCTTTTGCCAACGATATCGTCTAATTTTTTAATATCAGATTTGTCAGAAACCGCCATGGTAAAAGTTTCAGTGTAGAGAGAGAATACTGATCTTAACTCTTTGAAAGGTTTTTGATCGGAAAAAAATCCACTACCGTTGAAAGCGTGATATTGCCAATCAGATTGCACAATACCAAAATCAATCGCACCATTTCTGATAGCGTTTAAGTTTGAAACTGAACCTCCAGTTGATTCAACCGAACATCTAATTCCATGTTCTTTTCTACCGCGGTTTAGAAGTCTGCAGATTGCTCCACCAGCTGGATAATAAACTCCAGTGATACTTCCCGTCCCAACTGAGATATATCTAGTTGATGCAAAGGAATCTATAGCAAATGTTGCAACAGATATAAGTACTAGTGCCTGTAGAAAACTTTTTTTCATTTTGATAATGTTCAGGAAATTAGTTGAAAAGACTAGCTTGGCTGCGTTAATAACAGCGAAAATTACATGATTTACTGGAAAGCAAAAATTGGATTTTATTTTTAAAAGTCAAAATCTTTTTAAGCTACTTGATTTACAAAAAAGCATATAAAAAATTAAAATTTCTTGCATGAAAAATTCAAATCTAAATTCAAGAATCACACTGACAAAGATTGCTAACTGGAAGGCATAAATCAAAAAGTTATAAACTTGACATTAAAAAAGTCGGTCTATAACTTGTGAGTCAATCAGTGCTGGTAACACTTACTCTCTAGGCTCTCAAAGGCATCTTAGCTGTTAAAATAAGATTAGGTTAATTCACAAAGAATCTATCCGAGCACCAAATCACTTTAACCTATTCTAACCTTTAAATATTAATCAAACAAATTTAATCATGAAACTTTGGCAACAAGTTCTTATTGGCCTTATTTTGGGCGTAGTAGCAGGTATTGTTTTAGGAGAAAAAGCAGCTGGTCTAAAAATTTTTGGTACCATATTCATCAGCTTAATCAAAATGGTTATTGTGCCTTTGATTTTCTTCGCCCTTCTTTCTGGTATCACTTCCATGCAAGGCCAAGGCAACTTTACTAGAGTTGGATTAAAAGGTTTTAGCGCATATATACTGACCGCAATTTTTGCTGTTTTAATTGGACTTACAGCAGGAACTTTATTTCATCCAGGAGCTGGTGTCGATCTTCACTCTATTCTTTCAAATTCCGATTCACAGCCAGCAGTCATCAGTAAAGTTCCGCCAACAGTTACAGAATTTTTGCTGAACTTGATTCCTGTTAACCCTTTAAATGCAATGGTTACAGATAACTTCTTACAAATTATTATTTTTTCCATTTTCACTGGAATCACCATCAACATGATTGGTGATAAAGGCAAACCACTAAAAGAACTTATTTATTCTGGTTCTCAAATGGCATTTAAGATGATCGATATCATCATCAGACTTGCACCTCTTGGAGTTTTTGGTTACATATCTTGGGTTATTGGAACTCAAGGTTTGGAAATATTAGAATCACTAGCAAAACTAATATTAGCAGTTTTGGCAGCATGCACTTTCCAATATTTAATATTTGGTCTGATGATTTTAGTTTTCGCGCGCCTTTCTCCTCTGCCATTTTATCGCAAAATTCTTTTTACTCAATCAATCGCGTTTTCAACAAGTAGCAGCAAAGCAACTCTTTCTACTGCAATGACTCAATTACAAGAAAAGCTTGGTGTTTCAAAAGCCAACTCTAACTTCTTGTTGCCACTTGGGGTTTGTATCAACATGGACGGTACTGCAATTTATCTGGGTATCTGCGCCTTGTTTTTCTCTCAAGCCTATGGAATTGATCTGACTACACAAAACTATTTTATGTTAGTTTTAACTTGTACCCTTGGTTCAATCGGAGCTGCAGGAATTCCAAGTGGATCAATTATTTTCATGAGCATGGTTCTTTCTTCAGTCGGCTTACCAATCGAAGGTATTGGA
The DNA here is from genome assembly GCA_002359655.1 of Rickettsiales bacterium UBA2645. Classification (GTDB taxonomy): domain Bacteria; phylum Pseudomonadota; class Alphaproteobacteria; order Rickettsiales; family UBA1997; genus UBA2645. The sequence goes on from DENL01000004.1 coordinate 46,151, forward strand.
ATTATCCTTGGTGTTGACAGAGTTTTGGACATGGTAAGAACAACTATCAACATCACTGGCGATAGTGCTATTACCTTGATCGTTGACAAATCAGAAGGTGCTCTAGATGAAAAACTATACAATAAAAAAGAAGTTTAATAATCAGATGAACACAACATTAACTAGCTACGCAAAGTGCTTTGTCACTTGCGTAGCTTTTTATTTTCTAAACTTAATTAGCTTAGAAGAATCTTTCTCCAAAGACTTAAAAGAAAATAACATCACCCAAAACTACGCTAGCGAGCTACAGCAAGTCGAATCCTACCTGAATAATATTCAAAATCTCTCAACAAAGTTTATTCAAGAAACTTCTGAAGGAAATATTTCCGAAGGAAAACTTTTTCTCTCGCGTCCGGGAAAAATGCGCGTTGAATATAATGGTCAGCCAAAAATTCTGATCATCGTAAACGACTCAGTTCTTGCTTATACCGATGTTGAACTTGATGAAACTTCTTATCTTGGCACAAACACTACTCCAGCTTCTTTTCTGACTAGATCCAATATTTCTTTTTCAGCCAAAGATGTTGAGATCACTAATATTAAAAAGTCTGACAATCAGATTAAAATTTCTGTGATGAAAAAAAATCGTAAAGAAGCAGGAGAATTCAGCGTAATTTTTAGCACTAATCCTCTAAAATTTATTAAGATGGAAGTTAAAAATGATCTCGATCAAATCACTAGCGTAACGCTGAAAGATCCTGATTTCTCTAAACCAATATCGAGTAATCTTTTTGTTATAAAAAATAAAAATTTACCAAACTAATGGGTGCAAGTTTTTTTAATCAAAAAAATTCTAGTAAAAAAAAGCGCATTATCAGCGAAATAAATATCACTCCTTTTGTCGATGTTTTACTGGTTTTGCTGATAATTTTTATGGTCGCTGCACCAATGATGACAAGCAATGTGAATGTTGATTTGCCAAAAGGAGCTGCAGCACCAAATAATGAAAAAATTCAACCAATCTCAGTTTCAATACAATCTGATGGCACACTTTTTTTACAAGATGAGGCAATTAAACTTGGCTTACTTTCAGCAAAACTTTTAGAAGTTACGGGCAATAATTTAAACAGCAAAATTCAAGTAAGAGCCGATAAAAAAATTGATTATGGCCGCGTGATGGATGTCATTAAAACAATAAATTTAAGTGGATTTAGTCAGGTGGTTTTAGTTACCGAATTAGCTCAATGATCAAGAATCTTCTTTATTCTCTATTTCTTCACTTTCTGCTGTTGCTGCTAGTTTATGCCAATTTTAATTTGAAAAATGTTACTCCAGAAAAATCGAACGAAATTTCAGTTAGCCTAGTTTCTCTAGCCGGAAGTCAAGATGCCAATCAAAGTAAAACTTCTGACAATATCCCAATCCCAGAAGCAAAAAAAGAAGAGCCAGTTCCAGAAAAAGTTTTGCCACAACCTCAAGAAGTTAAATCACAAAAAAAATCAAACAAAAATAAAGTAGTTACTGCGCCAAAAAAAATCGCCAAAGCAAAAGTGGCTAAATCAGTTACTAAGCCAGTAGATACAGCTGCCAATAAAGAAGTTAAAGAATTTACCAAGCCAGAAGAAAAACAAGAAGACAGTGAAAAACCTAAACAAGATGAAATTTCTAACGATAAAAAAGACGATAAAAAAGTTATCGAAACTAAAAAAGATCAAGATCTTGGATCGCAAAAAAAATCAGAAGAAGTACAAGAAGTCAGTAATAAAAAAAATGAGCAAAGCAATGCCGAGTCAAGCAAAGTCAATAATATAGAAAATATCGATCTTTCCGCTAGAGAAAAATTCAATATTCAATCGCAGCTAAAAAGATGTTATTCTCGCTCAGTCGCTGAAATTAATTACAAAGGCAAAGACAGCGTTATGATTCAAGTTTCAATCAATGAAGAAGGAGTTATTGATTACGATATTGAAGACTCAATCGATATGGAAAAATACGACGAAAATAGAGAATATAAAGCTGCCGTTGATAACGCCAAAAGAGCAATTGATTTATGCAGCCCACTGCGAAATTTACCAACAGATAAATATGATGTTTGGAAAGAAGTGGTACTGAATTTCGGTGAAACAAAAGAATAGTAAAAATAAAAAATTTCTTGCCAATCACCCTTCCCTATAGAAAATAATTTACGATTTTTCTCTTTAACTTTTTTTAAAAAAACATGAAACAAGCCAACATCAAAGAACAATCAGAAAATCAAGTTCCAAAAGAAGCCATACAAGTATTGAAGGTTCTTGAAGAATTAGAAAACTTCACTGCTGAATTAAGAAAAAAAGTAATGGCCGAAATCAAAAACAGCAGCAACTCAGTTCATCTAAAACTGGAAGACATGTAATGAAATTGCTTTAGAGCGTTTCCTTAATTGATAAGCTTTTCATCACGCCAAACTCAAGAGGATTTAAGCTGAAACACCTCGTAAAAAATTATTAGATTAACTCGATAAGAACCTTACAAAGAAATACCTGCGATTTGAGTAAAATTTTTTTTAAAGTTTTTTTAGAAATATAAAAAACTCGGCAATTTTCTATTCCAATCAATACCATGCCTATATGTCAAAAAATCAGCAAAACATATTAGCTTCATCTTCATCAGCCTCAAGTACCTCAAGTGATAATCTTGTTAATGAATTTCCAAATACAGTTGATCTGCCTATAATTTTAATCGGAGAAAGCCATGAAGATAAGGCTTCATCTCCTAAAAGAGATATTGCCATTCTTTAAATTAAAGGTTATGGACTTTGTTTTGAAGCTCCGGCAAGTATGAATTTAACTGAAGTCAAGGCTAAATATAAGGATATGACTGATACTCTTATGGATCAGATCAAAAAGATTGATAAAGTTATAGCGCCACTAAAATCAAAAAAGACTACGATGTTGTTGTATCTGCCATACAAAGGTCGATCTGCGATCAGTCTTTTAGCAGAAGTCTTATTGGAATGATTACTGCTTATGGTAATGAAACAGGAAATGAAAATGATGATGATTTCAAAGAAGAAATAGCTATCAACGCCAGTTCGGGATAAGCTCA
>DENL01000022.1 GCA_002359655.1 Rickettsiales bacterium UBA2645
AAAATAATACCGGTTTTAATACCGCTGCCATACCGATTTTCATACCTCCCACTTTTTAGGTTTCGCTCACAGTTTTTAACAAAAATGTGAATGTAATGATGAAAACAGAAACTTATAATTATTCATTGCCAGAAATTGGATTTGTGCGTCTTCCGGTAATCTTAAATATCTTTCCCGTAGGAAGGTCGACTTGGTGGCAAGGTGTGAAAGATGGAAAATATCCAAAACCTATAAAAATAGCTGAGAGAGCAGTAGCTTGGAGGGTAGAGGATATAAAATCCTTAATTAAAAGTTATGAGCTTAAGTAAGTTATCTGTTTAATTTGTCTAAATAATCAGCCCACCACTGCATCATCTCTTTTCGCTGTTCTAAATATTCAGCTTTGTTGTAAGTACCGCGAACTTTGTTTTCTTCTACGTGCGAAAGCTGTCTTTCAATCCAATCTGAATTAAAACTGCTCTCGTTTAATATAGTTGATCCGGTGTGCCGGATTCCATGAGGAGTCATCTTATTTTCGCTGAGTTTTTTCATGGCTTTGATAAGTGCTACATCAGAGATTGGTTTTTTCATCAATAATTTCCCTGGAAAGAGGTAAGGGGAGTCACCAGTCAAAGTACGAATCTTTTTTAGAAGTTCCAAAGCTTGTTTTGGCAGCGGTACAAGATGTTCACGCTTTTTCTTCATTCGCCCAGCTGGAATATGCCAAATTGCTTTTTTCTCATCAAACTCTTTCCACTCAGCAAGTCTGATTTCACCGGGACGCTGTATGGTTAGAACCAATAGTTTGATTGCGAGTAAAGTTGTGTTCGTGTCATCGGATGAATAAAGTTTTCTGATAAAATCAGGTAATTCTTTGTCTGAAAGATGAGCGCGATTTTGTATCGTTTGAGCTTTTAAAAATTTTGATCTACCGAGGGCAGGGTTGGAATCGCAAATTCCCATCACCAAAGCGTAATCAAATATTTCGGTGCAATAGCCGTTAATTCTTTGTGCTACCGAAACTGCATCACGCTGTTCAATGTTGCGTAAAATTTGCAAAATATCTTGGATCGTAACTTCTTTGATTCCTTTCCAACCAATTATCGGATAAACATCTTTTTGTAATCGGCTTTGAATATTTTTAGAGTGTTTTTCAGTCCATGATTGTTTTTGTCTCCATTCCTCAGCAATAGTTTCAAATTTATTTTCAGCTTTCAGCAACGCTTGCTGTCTTTGAGCTTTTTTATTTTTGTTTGGATCAAGACCGCGAGAAAGTAGATCTCTAATTTCATCTCTCGTTTTTCGAGCTTCAGCCAATGACACAAATCCTGTTCTATCGCCATATTTTCCAAGTGTAACAGTATTATTTTTTCCGCTTAATTGATAAGGATACTGCCAAACCTTCGTGCCACTTGGTCTTACCAACAGTCTTAAATTTCCATCATCAAACAAAAAGTAATTTTTATCTTTTGGTTTTGCTTCCCTGATTTCCCGATCAGAAAGTTTGCGATAAATTTTTGGCATTTTTTTGCATAATTTGATTTTTAGTCATTTTACGCATCATTTATACATGAAAAAAATTGGATCTTAGTAAATCTTATTGGATTTTATTGGACTAATTTGTAATCAAAAGATGCGTTGGAACTAGTAGAATCATAGCTTGGGAAGGTTTTAAATGGAACTAAAATTTCTTCTTATGTACATTTTTGTACATGGTTTTGTACATGGAAAATTTTTGGATTCAGGCGAATTTTGCTGGATTTCTTTGGACAGGAGAAGTGGGGGAAAGCCGCTTGTGTGTAGCTCTATCGGACTTTATTGGATTTCTTTGAAAGTGGAAGTGGTTGCGGGGGCTGGATTTGAACCAACGACCTTCAGGTTATGAGCCTGACAAGCTACCGGGCTGCTCTACCCCGCGACAGGTAAAAGAGAAGGGCGGGCAAATTAGACGGGGTTAAACTAAGGTGCAAGTGATTAGTTTGTTATTAAAAAATTTCTTACTCAGCTTCTCTTTTATTATTGGCGCGCTTCACAATTGCGTGACAGATAAAATTTGTTACTACCAAATTTAGCACGATTAAAAAAATAATTTTAATAAAAGATGGCCAAGAAAATTTGCCAATTTCAACGCCAATCAAAAGCAGTGGGATTATGTAGCAATTACAAATCATGATGATGTGCGTCATGATAAAAATATCGCGAGCTTTTTTAAGAGCGATTGCGGATATGATTAATAAAAATGCGGCCGTAATGCTGAAAACTAAGGATAGAAGTTCCATGCTTAAATTTTCTTTTTGTTAAAAAGTAAAAACAAAATGGCGACAAGTTTTAACAAAAATAATAAAATGATGATGTCTAAAATTTCTGTAAATGTGGTCACTGAATTGAGTAAAACCAAGATTATGATGTTGGTGAAAATAAAATAAAAACAGATGATTTTTTCGTGAGAGTTTTTTGCGCGAAAAAATCTTACCGCAACTATGCCAATTGCAATTGTGATCAGAAGTGAAATCAAATCAGACATTAGTAAATTCCAGAAGGAGCGCTTGTTGAAGTTTGATCACCAAAGCCATCATCGTTGTTTTCAGTTTCTGATTCGTCAGAGCTTTCGACTGAATCGTTTAATTTGAAGGCCTCAAAAAATACTCTTTCTTTTGGTGTTGAAGAGTTAGGAAATTTTCCGTTAGCGCGATCGATTTTAACAAACTTCACGCTGTTTGGCACGCGGAAAGGAGTAGAAGGCTTTTCTTTTAAAGCTTGTTTCATGAAGTCGATAAAAATTGGCAAAGCCACAGAAGAGCCAGTTTCATTCGATCCCAAACTTTTTGGTGTATCAAAGCCAATGTAAACTCCAGCAACTAGATCAGGCGAAAAGCCAACAAACCAAGAATCGTAAGAGCTATTGGTTGTGCCGGTTTTGCCGGCAATTATTTTTCCGATTGATTTGGCGCGTGCTGCAGTTCCTCTTTCAACGACGCCTTGCAACAAAGAAGTGATTTGGTAAGCAGTTGCAGAATCGGTGACTGTTTCGCTAGATTCATCAGGGAAGGGCACAGCGATGCTATTAATATCTTTAACATTGTCGGTGATCATGCAGCTATCACATTTCCTTTTGTCTCGGCGATAAATTGTTAAACCATTACGGTCTTGAATTTTTTCAATCATTGAAGGAGTAATTCTTTTTCCGCCGTTAGCCATCATTGAATAAGCAGTAACAAGGCGAGTTAGAGTTGTTTCGGTTGATCCTAAAACCAAAGAATAAATTTTTTGTGGATTATCATTAACGCCAAATCTTTTTACGACATCAACAACTTTATCTAAACCAATTTGATCAGCCATTCTGACGGTTGTGACATTTCGAGATTGCTCAAGACCGGCACGTAAAGTTGTTGGACCGTAGAATGTACCAGAATAGTTGGTTGGTTTGTATGGCGGAAGACCAAAGCCTTGGTTGAGAGTGATTTCTTCGTCCATAATTACGGTTGCTGGAGTCATGCCGTTTTCTAGGGCAGCGATGTAACCAAAGGGTTTCATGGTTGATCCTGGTTGACGCATTGCTTGTATTGCGCGATTGAATTGATTTGGTGCATCAACATAGCCACCAGTCATTGCTAAAACTCTACCACTGTGAGGATCCATGGCTAAAAACGCACCATTAACTTCTGGAATTTGGCGTAAGAAATAACCGTCACCTTTTCCGGTTCTTTCAACTAAAATGACATCGCCAATTGCGAAAACATCGTTGATTTTTTTAAGGACTGGTCCAAGAGAATCGGTGCTTAAATGTTTTCTTGCCCACTTTACTGACGCAAGTGAGATCGAGCCGATTTCACTGCTTTCAACACCAATTGTGGCAGTATCTTTGCTAAGAGAAATTATTACGGCTTTGCTCCAAGATTCTTTGTACAGTTTTTTAACGTTAAATTTTTGTAACTCTTCTTGCCATTTGCCGCTAGCGTCAATTTTGCCAAGTGCACCGCGATAACCATGTTTTTGATCGTAATCTTCAATGCCTGCTTCAAAAGCTTTAACAGCGAAGTTTTGTAATTTAGGATCAAGTGAAGTGCGAACAACAATACCACTTTCAAAAACATCATCCGATCCGTAAAGCTCAGTTAATTCTTTCTTCACACTATCAGAGAAAAATTCTGCTTTAACAAAATTTTCTGAATCAGTTGGTTTAATTTTTATAGGTTTAGCAATTGCCTCTTGGCCTTCTTCTTCGGTGATAAAATGTTCGGCAATCATACGACCAATAACCCAATCTCTTCTAGCTTTGGCTTTATCGATATTTTTGCGTGGATCAAGTTTTGAAGGAGCTTTCGGCAAAGTGGCGAGAAGTGCATCTTCTTCGATAGTTAGCTCATCAATTGACTTATCAAAATAAACTTGTGCTGCTGCGGCAACACCATAAGCGCCGGAGCCAAGATAAATTTGGTTAAGATATAGTTCTAAAATTTGATCTTTAGAAAAAGTTTGACTGAGACGAAAAGCTAAAATCGCTTCTTTAACTTTGCGTTGCAGAGTTCTTTCACGAGAAAGCAAAAGATTTTTTACAACTTGTTGTGTGATGGTTGAAGCGCCACCGACTGATTCATTACCACGTAAAAGTGATAAACCATTTTGAATTGAAGTACGAAAAATTGCAAAAGGATCAATTCCGGAATGTTTGTAAAAATTTGCATCTTCTGCGGCCAAAAAGGCGTTAATCAAATGTTTCGGAATAATGTCGATTGGAGCAAAGACTCTTTTCTCTTTTGAAAATTCGCTGAATAAAGAGCCATCAGCAGCATAAAGACGAGTTGTTATTGGTGGAGAATAATTTTTTAGCTGTTCGTAATCTGGTAGATTTTCGCTATATTTTTTGAAGATAAAAAATCCAAAAGAGCAGCAAATTAAAAGCAAAAGCAAAGAGGCCGCGATAATTGTATTAAAGGCTTTTTTCATGTTTGAAGTTTTTTGAAACTAATTTTTGTGAAAAAATTCATCAACTGCAGAAGTTATGCTGGCGACGATTTTTCTTTTGTAAATCAAGTTGTTGAGCTCTTTTTCTTCTTCTCTGTTTGAGAGATAACCAAGTTCAATTAAAACCGATGCTACATCTGGAGCTGTTAAAACAACAAATCCAGCAAATCGGTGAGTATTTTGTAAAATTTTTATTTCTGATTTTTTAACTGACTTGATCACAGTGTTGGCAAAGCGCGAAGAGCTGTTCATACTGTCGCGTTGAGATAAGTCAATTAGAGTTTTCATAATGTCTGGGCTGGCATTAGAAAAATTTACGCCATTTATGATATCGGCGCGATTTTCTTTTTGCGCTAATAATTCTGCTCGTTTATCAGAAGATTTTTGTGATAGAGTATAGATTGAAAAACCTGAAGTTTCTGGATTTTCAATTGAATTGGCATGCAGTGAAATAAAAAGATCAGCTTTAAGTTTACGAGATTTTTGAACTCTTTGACCAAGTGGAATAAAGAAATCGTCGTCACGAGTTAAAAAAACTCGGTAATTTTTTGTGTTGTCTAGACTTTTCTTTAACTCTTTAGCGTAGGCTAGAGTAATATTTTTTTCTTTAGTTCTGGCATAATCGCCAATCGTTCCCGGATCTTTGCCACCATGTCCGGCGTCAATTACGATTATGGGTAGTCTATTAATAATAATTTTTTTGTTTGAGTTATTTTGCTGATCTTTTAATGCGTAATTTACACTAGGTTTTATCACATAAGTTGTTGTGCCATCAGAGTTGACAACTTTTTGAGTTTTATCGCTCAAGCTTTTTTGTTCAATTTCTGGGTTAGAAATTTCAACGATAATTTTAGCAAAATTTTGCTCTTTAAGTTTCTGTAAAGAGCTTTTCAAAATATCAACTTTCTGATTTAGATCAAAAACCAAACGCAAAGAATTTTTTTGCATGCCTTTGCGCCAAGAAGAGGCGAAGCTGGGCAAAATTATTTTTGGAGTTGATTCTGTAAACTCAGCATTTTCTAGATCAATTACCAAGCGATCAGGATTTTTTAAAACAAAAGTTTTAAATAGTATTTTATCCGACAGAGTTATTTCTAAATCACCTTGTTTAGAAAAGCTGATTTTATTGATGGTAACTTTTTTAGCTTCTTGTGCAAAACAATTGGTTTTAGTTAGCGACAATAAGAAAAGAGCAAATGCAACAATTAAAATATTTTGAAGAGTTTTTTTTGAGATCATTTTGAATTATTGCTGAGATATCTTTTTCGGCTTTGTGCTCAAAGATTGAGCTAATTATGATTGGAAGATTTTATTGCAAGTTTTATTGCCTAAAAACGGCAATTATCATATTTCAAAAGATTACTATTTACTTTGCCAAGATCTCTTGATCTGTTTGCTCTCTTAAGCTTTTTCTTAAAAAAATCTCAATCAAAAATGTGTGGAATTGTTGGTGTTGTTAGCGATAAAAATATTGTCGCAAAAATAATTGCTGGTTTAAAAAAACTGGAATATCGCGGATACGATTCTGCTGGTATTGCTGTGATTGAAAATAATCATTTTAAAACCCTTAAAGAAGAAGGAAAAATCTCTAACTTAGAAGCACTTATTGAAAAAAATCCTGTTAAATCAAAAATTGGGATTGGTCATACGCGCTGGGCAACTCATGGTCGTCCTAGCAGGCAGAACGCTCATCCGCATGCTTCTTCAAAAGTTTGCGTAGTGCACAATGGCATCATCGAAAATTACCAAGAACTAAAAACAAAATTACAAAAAACTGGTATTAAATTTTTAAGCCAAACCGACACTGAAGTTTTGCCACATCTTATTGAATATCACTTTTCTAAAACTGCTGATATCAAAAAATCTTTAAGTGCTGCTCTTGCTGAAGTTCATGGAACTTTGGCTGTGGCGGTTATTTTTAAAGGTCACGAAGATGTTATCGCTTTTGCTAAAAAAGGTTCGCCATTGATTTTAGGAATTGGCAAAAATGAAAATTATATCGCTTCCGATTACTACGCTTTAAGTTCTTACACTAATCAAATTATCATTTTAGAAGATGGCGAGTTCGGAATTATCAAAGCCGATTCTTACGAAATTTTTGATAGCAAAGGCAAAAAATTAAAAAAGAAAATCAAAGTTATGGAAGCCGAAAATAGTCAGATTTCTAAAGACGGCTTTGATCATTTTATGCTAAAAGAAATTTTTGAACAGCCACGAGTTTTAGAAGAAACAATTCAGGCTTATGTCAATATCGATAATTGCGCAACTAACTTGCCGAACTTTCCGTTTGATTTGCAAAAGATTAATAAGATCACCATTGTTGCTTGCGGCACTTCTTATTACGCCGGAATGTGTGCTAAATATTTAATTGAAGAAATTGCCAAGGTTGAAGTTGAAGTTGATATCGCTTCAGAGTTTCGTTATCGCGCCCATCCATTTCGCAAAGACAATTTGATGGTTTTTATTTCGCAATCAGGAGAAACAGCCGACACAATTGCAGCGCTGAAATACGCTAAAGCGCAAGGCCAAAAAATTCTTTCAATTGTCAATGTGGCTCACAGCAGCATGGCACAACTTTCTGATGCAGTAATTCGCACAATCGCTGGCCCTGAAATTGGTGTCGCTTCCACCAAAGCTTACACTGCACAAATTGCGGTGTTGTCAATTTTTGCAATTGAGCTTGGTTTGCTCAAAGGTGCGATCGATAAAAAAGAAAAGACTAATTTGATTTCACAAATCGTAGAATCTGGCGCCAAGATGAGTCATTCTTTTGATGATAGAAGCATTAAAAATATCAAAAAAATTGCGCGCTCTTTAACTAAAGTAAATCACATGCTTTATATTGGTCGTGGCATTTCACAAGTTACTGCGCTAGAAGCTGCTTTGAAGTTAAGAGAGCTTTCTTACATTGACTCGCAAGGCATTGCAGCTGGAGAACTAAAACACGGTACTATTGCTTTGATTGACAAAAAAATGCCAGTCATTGTTATTGCGCCAAGTAATATTTTATTTGAAAAAATCTTATCAAACGCCGAGGAAGTTAACGCCAGAGGCGGTAAAATAATTTTTATTTCTGACAAAAAAGCCATCAACAAATTTGGTAAAATGGCTAACAAAAAAATCGAAATTCCATCAACTTCTGGTATCATTCAAGAAGCTTTGCTACCAGTTATTCCAACACAACTTCTCGCTTATTATGTCGCCCTTTTCAAAGGCAAAGATGTAGATCAACCAAGAAATTTGGCGAAGTCTGTTACGGTGGAATAGTTATAAATTTTCAATTAACTCAATTATCATGACTGAAAAGAAACGCGTTCTTATTACTGGCATTACTGGTATGGTTGGTTCTCATTTGGCTGACTTTTTACTCGAAGAAACCGACTGGGAAATTTATGGTATGTGTCGTTGGAGAAGTCCAATGGATAATCTTTCGCACTTGATTGAGCGCATTAATAATAAAGATCGTATTCATTTGCTGTATGGCGATTTACGTGACTATATTTCAGTTCACGATGTAATGAAGCAATCAATGCCTGATTATATTTTTCATCTGGCGGCGCAAAGTTATCCTAAAACCAGTTTTGAATCTCCGCTTGATACTTTTGAAACTAATATTCAAGGCACTGCGCGCGTTTTAGAAGCGGTTAGAAAAATCCCGCAATTAAAACCAGTCATTCATGTTTGTGCTTCTTCAGAAGTTTTTGGTCGGGTGCCGAAAGAAAAATTACCAATCGATGAAGAATGCACTTTTCATCCCGCTTCTCCTTACGCAATTTCAAAAGTTGGAACTGATTTGGTTGGTCGTTATTATGCCGAAGCTTATGGCATGACAGTAATGACAACTCGTATGTTTACTCACACTGGTCCAAGACGCGGCGATGTTTTTGCTGAAAGCACTTTTGCTAAACAAATCGCCATGATTGAAAAAGGCCTGATTCCGCCAGTTGTAAAAGTTGGCAATCTAGATTCACTGCGTACTTTTGCCGATGTTCGTGATGCTGTTCGTGCTTATTACATGTTGGTTACTGTCAATCCTCAGGCTGGAGAATACTACAATATCGGTGGTACATTTAGTTGTACTATTGCTGAAATGTTGAACTACCTAATTTCGATTTCGACCATGAAAGGTAAGATCAAGATCGAAACTGACCCAGAAAGATTGCGTCCTATTGATGCTGATCTGCAAGTTCCAAACACAGAAAAATTTGAAAAGCACACTGGTTGGAAACCAGAAATAAAATTCGAGCAAATCATGCAAGATTTACTGGATTATTGGCGTAGCAGAGTTGCTAAGGGTGAAAACTTTTTAACTAGATAAACAAAATGGCAGAAAAATTTTTAGTGCGCTCCAGATCTCCACTGCGACTAGGTCTTGCTGGTGGTGGAACTGATATGGAATCTTTTTTTTCTGTTCATAGTGGCTGTGTTTTAAATGCCACAATTGATCTTTATGCCTGCTGCACCATTCATCCAAAATCTGACGGCAAGATTAGATTTATTGCTTCGGACATTGGCGATAAATTTGAAACTTCAGTTACTGATTTTATTGAGCCAACAGGAAATTTAAAATTACACAAAGCAATCTATAATCGTATCGTTCAAGACTATAATGGTGGCAAGCCAATAGGAGCTTTTAAAATGACAACCTATTGTGATTCGCCTCCGGGATCAGGTCTTGGATCTTCTTCAACCTTGGTGGTTTCGATAATAAAAGCTTACGCCGAGCTTTTATCAATTCCGTTTGGTGATTATGACATTGCACAACTCGCTTATAAAATTGAGCGTAAAGATTTGGGCATGAAAGGCGGTAAGCAAGATCAATACGCTGCAACATTTGGTGGTGTAAATTTTATGGAATTTTACAAAGATGACAAAACTATTATCAATCCGTTAAAAGTTAGAAAATGGATTATGTCAGAGTTAGAACAATCTTTGATTTTATTTTACACTGGCGTCTCTCGTGACTCGAGCGCTATCATTGAAGAGCAAAGCAGAAGTATTGAAAATAAAACCAGCAAAACAATCGACTCAATGTTGTTGATCAAAGAAGAATCTTTTACCATGAAAGAGGCGCTGTTGAAAGGTGATATTAAGTCAATTGCCGAGTCGATGAAAAAAGGTTGGGAAGCAAAGAAAGCTTCATCAGAAAAAATTTCCAATAGCAATATTGATCGCATTTATGAAATGGTTGTGAATGCTGGCGCAATGGCTGGAAAAATATCGGGCGCTGGCGGTGGTGGTTTTATTATGTTTTTAGTTCCGCCGTCAAAAAGAATGAAAATTATCAGATTGCTCGATCAAGAAAAAGAAGGCAGAACCATGCCTTGTCATTTTGTTGATGAAGGTAGTCACAGTTGGAAAATATTTTTATAATGAAAATGAAAAGTTATATCGTCTCCGAATTTACTAAAACTCATGATTTATTTGGCCTTATTTTGCGGGATGAAAAACTGCACCAAAATATCATAAACATTTCACAAGCTTGTATCGAGTCTTTAAAAAAAGGTAAAAAAATTATGTTTTGCGGTAACGGTGGAAGTGCTGCAGACTCGCAACATTTAGCGGCAGAATTAGTGAGCAAACTTTCTTACGATCGTCCAGCTTTAAATGCTATGGCTTTGAGTGTTGACACTTCTGCTTTGACTGCGATTGGTAATGATTACGGCTACCTTTATTCATTCTCGCGTCAGGTTGATGCTGTAGGTCAAGAAGGTGATGTTTTGATTGGAATCTCAACTTCTGGCAGAAGTAAAAATGTGCTTGAAGCCTTAAAAGCCGCTAAGGCAAAAAAAATTATTACGGTCGGATTTTTAGGTCAAGATGGTCGCGATATTGGCGAGGTAGCTGATTATCAAATCAATATCCCATCAAACGAAACGCCAAAAATCCAAGAAGGTCATATCGCTGCGGGTCATATTATTTGCGCTTTGATCGAAGAAGATTTTTTTGGTGCTACTCATAATCCACTTAGAAAAAAATAATTTGATGCAAGCCATCATTCTGGCGGGTGGTTTCGGTACTCGTCTAAAATCAGTTGTTAAAGATGTTCCAAAGCCAATGGCTGATATTAATGGCGCACCTTTCTTATCTTATCTTTTAACTTACTTAAAAAAATCTGGTGTCACTGATGTAGTAATTTCAATTGGCTATCTACAAGAAAAAATTATTCAATATTTCGGCAATTCTTTTTTGGGCATCAAAATTTCTTACGCTAGAGAAGACAAGCCTTTAGGAACTGGCGGCGCAATTTTAAATTCGCTAAAATTTATCGATCAAAATAAACCTGTTATCGTGATTAACGGCGATACTTTTTTGCAAGTTGATTACCAAAAATTATTGGCGGCACATAAATCAAAATTAACTTTGGTGCTACGCAAAATGCAAGATTGCAGTCGTTATGGTCGTGTTGTTTTTGACGAGAATTTTGTGATCAAAAGTTTTGCAGAAAAATCTGCAGAAAAAGAATCTGGCTTCATCAATGGCGGAATTTATGTTTTAGATCCAAAAATTTTTGCTAAATTTTCGCTTGAAGAAAAATTTTCTTTTGAAACAGATTTTTTAGTTAAGCATTTGCAAGACCTAGAACCGCAAGCATTTACAGTTGATGAATATTTTATTGATATTGGAGTTCCCGATGATTATGTGCGTGCGCAAAAAGAATTGCCGCAACTAATAAAGAACAAAGCTCTATTTTTAGATCGCGATGGTGTCATTAATATTGATTACGGACATGTTTTTGAAATTGAAAAATTCCATTTTATTGACGGTATTTTTGAGCTCTGCAAACATGCTCAAGACTTGGGTTATTTGATAATTGTCATCACTAATCAAGCTGGAATTGCCAAAGGTTTTTATACTGAAGAACAATTTTTAGAATTAACGAAATGGATGGAAAATGAATTTGCAAAACGTCAAATAAAAATTAGCAAAACTTTTTATTGCCCGTTTCATAAAGAAGCCAAAATTGAAAAATATCGTCAAGATTCACTAGATCGAAAACCAAATCCTGGCATGCTTTTAAAGGCAATCAAAGAATTTAATATTGATGTAGAAAAATCAGTTATGATCGGCGATAAAGAAACTGATATGATGGCGGCTGAAGCGGCAAAAATAAAAGATCGATTTCTTTTTGTTGGAAAAAATTTGTATGATTTAAAAACCGATAGTTTTTTCTTGGTTGCGTAGCAGCGATTTTAAGATGTAGAAAATAAATTTAAGAAATCCGCTTTCTTTTATTCCTAAAATCAAATTCTTTCTTAACTCTGAGAATTTTTTTTCTTTAAAATAACCCACTACAATTTTAGCGCGATACTTTTTGATCCATTTTTTAAAAGTTTTTCTCCAGATTTTTGGTAAATTGAACTCATTGGAATTTAAAAACTTTTTTGCGATAAAAATGCGATCTTCATAGAGCCTTATTTTACTGTCTGATTTTTTTGAAAAAGTCAGAGAATCATCGTGCATAACGTAGTTATATCCGACATGATTTAGGACTTGATTTTTTACTCCTTTGAGAGTGAACCTGATCAAATATTCTAAATCATTGCTGATAAAAACTCTGCCTAAATTATCTTCAGTCAAAGGAAAGCCATACTTATAAAATAAATCTTTTTTAAAAAATCGTGCATTCATGCCAGGAATTTTTAAGAGTTGATCACTTTTCATTGTCGCGTCTTCTGCATTTGTTTCGGCAACTATTTTTCCATTTTTCACAGCTCGAAAACGAGTTGATACAATATCTAATTCAGGATTTTCTTTGAAAGCTTCACCAACTTTTTTCAAAGTTTCTGCCTCATAAAAATCATCGGCATTGAGAAAGGCAATAATTTCACCACTAGCTTTTTTAATACCTTCATTATGAGCAATAATATTGCTGCCATCATCAGAGCTTTGCCAATAGCTGATATTATTTTCGTATTTTTTTATAATATCTAAAGTGCCGTCAGTTGAAGCACCATCAATTATAATATATTCAAGATTGGGATAGTTTTGCCTGATCAGACTTTCGATTGCTTTTTCTAAAGTAGTAACAGCATTTTTCACTGGCGTTATGATAGTAATTTTTGGAAAATTTTTATTGCTAATCATTGCCTTTTATTTTCTTTGCTGAAATTGTAATTAAGCTGTTAGATGCTCTAAAATAAGCCTCTGTAAGCTACCTATCAAGAAGAACTAAATCAATTTAAATTCTCCAAAATGCTAAAAAACTCTCAAAGTAAAGGTCTAACCTCGCGTCTTTATGAATCAATGTTACTGGTCAGAAAATTTGAAGAAAAAATTGCTGAAATTTATCACACAGACGTAATTAAAAGCCCGGTTCATCTATCAATTGGTCAAGAAGCTGTGGCGGTTGGTGTGTGTGATATTTTAGAAAAAGATGATATCATCTCCAATACTTATAGATGTCATGCAACTCACATTGCCAAAGGTGGAGATCTAAACAAAATGATGGCAGAACTTTACGGCAAAATTGATGGTTGCGCTGGTGGTAAGGCTGGATCAATGCATTTGATTGATATGGATCATGGAATTATGGGAGCATCAGCAGTTGTTGGTACAACAATTCCGGTTGCAGTTGGTTATGCAATGGCCTTGAAACGCGAGGCGAAAAAAACCGGCAAACAAAGAGTGGTGGTTGCTTTTTTTGGTGATGGCGCCACCGAAGAGGGTTGTTTTTCTGAAAGCATAAATTTTGCTGCGCTTCACAAACTTCCGATCATTTTCTTGTGCGAAAATAACAAGCTAGCAATTCATAACCCAATTGAGCGCAGATGGCCAACTGATAAAATTTGTGAGCGTATCGCTACCTACGGAATTAAGACTCATCGAATTACCGAAGGTGATGTTTTTGAGATTCGTGATACAGCAAAAAAAGCAGTTGATACAATTAAAAATAATTCTGAGAGCGGGCCAATTTTTATCGAATGCTTCACTTATCGTTACAAAGAACATGTTGGTCCAACTGAAGATTTAAACGAAGAATATCGCTGTCTTGAAACCTACAAAAAATGGTTGGCAAATGACCAAATCGATCGTTTAGCAAAAATGCTTGATGAAGATGAGGTAAAAAAAATCGCTGAAAAAGTTGAGCAAAAAATCGCTGATTCCATTGAATTTTCTCAAGCTTCAAAATTTCCAGGCGCGAAAGAATTATTCGAAAATGTATTAGCGCCACGAGTTGAAAAAATTAAAGATGCACCTTTAACAAAAGATTCGCCACAAAAATTAATTCGTTATGTTGATGCAATCGCTGAAGCCTGCATTCAAGAAATGGCGCGTAATGAAAAAGTTTTTGTTTTCGGACTTGATGTTGACGATCACAAAAAAATTCAAGGTTCAACTGCTGGAATTGAGAAATTTGGTCCACAAAGATTATTTGGAACGCCACTTTCAGAAGATGCTATGACAGGAGTTGCCGTTGGTGCTGCAATGTATGGTTTGCGTCCAGTTCATGTTCATATCCGTATGGATTTTATGACTCTTGCTGCCAATCAACTTATCAACATGGCGGCAAAATCACATTATGTTTATAACGGTGCTTTGTCAGTTCCTCTAGTTGTACGTACTATGATTGGCAGATCTTGGGGGCAGGGCGCGCAACATTCGCAAGCTTTGCACGCAATGTTTGCTCATATTCCAGGAATACGTGTGGTTGCTCCTTCAAATGCTCATGATGCTAAAGGATGCTTGATTGCGGCGATTCGCGATAACAATCCCGTTATTTTTATGGAGCATCGTTTGTTGTGTAATTCAAAAAGTTATGTTCCTGAGCAGTCTTTTGAAATGGAGATTGGCAAAGGTCGCGTTGTGAAAGAAGGAAAAGACATTACAGTTGTTGGCATTTCGCACATGGCAATTGAAGCAACTCGCGCAGCACATCATTTAGAATCAATTGGAATAAGCGCTGAGGTAATCGATCCAATTTGGATTAATCCGCTCGACATTGATTTGATTAAAAAATCAGTTACTAAAACTGGAAGAATTTTAGTGGTTGATAATGGCTGGGTTGAGTTTGGAGTTTCTGCAGAAATTATATCAAGAATTTGCGAAGAATTCCCAAATAAAAAAATCCAAATCGCCAGAATGGGCTTTGCACCAACAACCTGCCCAACCACAAAATCACTGGAAGATTTATTTTATCCAAACAGCAAAACTATTTCAGATAAAGTTTGTGAAATGCTTGGGGAAAAGCAAATCAACTGGTCAAAACTAAATGTAAAAAATGAAGAATTAGAAGAATTTAAAGGGCCATTTTAGCAAATGAGAATCGCAATTTTTAATCCTTATAAAAAAAAATTTGCTGCTGAAAATGCCGCTGATTCGGCTTATAAAAAAATCAAATCTTTAGACGGAATTGCTATCAAGATCGAGTCCTTTTGCGATTGCGATGAGATCGTAAATTTTGCGCCTGACTTCATAATTTCTCATTCCAGCTTTGCTCCAAAATTCTGCGCAATTCCAACTTATGTTATCTTTAATGAGCCAACAACTTTGCGCTTAAAAAGTGAAAATGATATTCGTGCTTATCTAACTTTTGATGGCTATTTGACCCAGTCAGAAGTGATTGCACAAGCAATACGTGATATGTGCTTTGCTTACCAAAAAGAATGCAACTTGCTGACATCTTTTGTTAATTCTTGCGCTTCTGATGAGTTTAGTGACAAGGTTAATTTTACTTCTCCGCGACTGGCTTATTTCGGAAATAATTGGGAAGTAATGACGGGTGGTGTTAGCGGTAAAAAACAGCCAAGATTTCAAAAACTTTTCACAATTCTAACGGCACAGCAAAAAGTTGATTTTCTTGAGCTCTACGGAAAAAAAACCGGATGGTCTTGGATTAAAAATCAGAATTACGTCAAAGGTGAGGTTGATTTTGAAAACTCAGAAAATTTGCTTGATGTTTATCGCAGCTGTGGGATCGGTCTGGCTTTGACCTCTCATGATTTTTACTCTCAAGGCTTAGCCAATAATAGAATTTATGAAATAGTCGCCAGCGGCGCTTTATGTATTGCTGATGACGTCGAATTTTATCGTGATATTTTTGGCGATTCTTTGCTTTATGTTACGAGTCGCGATGAACAAGAAATGGCGGAGCAAATTTCAGCTCATGTAAGTTGGGCTCAAAAAAATTCTGATGCTGCAAAAATAAAGGCTAAAAAAGCTCATGAAATTTTTTGTCAGCATCTTTCAGTTGAAAAGATGCTTAAAAAGCTGATTGATTTTCATGCTCAAATTCTAGAAAAAAAATCCAATTGCAATCTTGAGTTAAAGCCACTGATTAGTGTAATTGTAAGGTCAGGAGGCAGATCAAAAGAAATGGTTTCTCAAACTCTAGAATCTCTTACCAAACAACATTACAAAAATATCGAACTGATTTTTGTTTTATATAAAAGCAATGATGAGCTTTATGATTTGGCAAAGTCTTATGAAAAATATTTCTCAAAATTATCAATTATTCAGTCGTCTTCAAACATCAGAAGCAGTGTAATTTTAGAAGGAATCAAAGCTGTAACAGGCGAATACATCGCGCTGCTTGATGATGATGATTTTTGGTATCCAGATCACGCTTTGAAAATGGTACAGTTTTTCAACCATAATAAATCTGCTGATTTTGTTTACTCGGGACGAGTTTATAAATCTTTTTTAAACAAAGTGGAAGAGCTTCCAGGAGCTTATTTACCAAACCTTCTTGATAGCTTATACAAACTAACCGGCAAAAAAAGCTCTTATAATTTGGGTGGATTTGGCAAGACCGATTACAAAGAAATGATGTATCTGAACCATCCGATTCATCCGTGCTTCATGTTCAAAAAAAGTAGTTTGACCGAAAAAATTTTCAGTGATCCGTTGATTCATGACTGTGAAGATTTGTATCTTACGGCTTTGATGTATGCCGAAGGTTTAAAATTTTCTTGGATGCCTGAATTAACGGTTCAGATGAATATTCACAATTCCAACAGTAAAATTTCTTCCGTGCAGGAAGTAGAAATAAAAAATAGAATTGCGCTACGAGTTCTTGGTATTGCTACTTGGAAAGAGTTACTGAACTTGAGACAAAGAGAAAAACAGGTTGAAAAAATTGCCAAGAAACTAATCAAGCTGCGAGAAAGAATTGCCAAGATTAGAGATGCAGCAAAGAGTTTTTTTGATATTTTTAAATCAAATAAAATTTTTTAAATGTTGTTTAACTCTCTTGGATTTATTTTTGGTTTTTTACCAGTCTGCTTGATTTGTTATCACTTTATTGTGAAACAAAAGTCACATAAGATATATTTTTTGATTGCCTCTTCCGCTATTTTTTATGGATTTTGGGATTATAGATTTTTAGCTCTTCTGATTTTCTCAATTGTTATTAACTGGTGCGCAGTTCGTTATTTTTTTAAGCTAAAATTAAAATTTCTCATCGCTTTTTGCATCTCGGTAAATCTTCTTTTTATATCTTTCTTTAAGTATACTAATTTTTTTGCAGAAATATTTGCTCAAGTTTTTGGATATGATTACCGGCATCTAAATATAGTTTTACCTTTAGGTATTAGTTTTTTTACTTTCCAACAAATTGCTTACTTGATTGATGTAAAAAGAGGTGAGGCAACCAGTTATCCTTTTTGTAACTACGCCCTTCATATTATTTTTTTTCCTCACTTAATTGCAGGCCCTATAGTCAGACATAGCAATATTATTGCCCAATTTGACCAAATTAATCGCGACCAAAATCTTTCTGAAAAATTTGCTCTAGGTATAATTTATTTTCTCTTAGGTCTTTCCAAAAAAGTAATTTTGGCTGATAATCTAAGTAAAATCTCTGACTTATTATACAGCCAAACGATTGCCGATCAAATATCTTTTGTTGCAAGTTGGATTGGAACTATCGCTTTTGGATTTCAAATTTATTTTGACTTCTCGGGATACAGCGACATGGCTATTGGACTGGCTTTGATGTTTGGTTTTAGTTTTCCGCAAAATTTTAACTCGCCTTACAAGGCAGTTTCAATTAAAGATTTTTGGCGTAGATGGCACATTACTTTGTCAAATTTGATCAAAGACTATCTATATATTCCACTTGGAGGTAGAAAAAAAGTAAAAGCAGTAATTATATCGATGACGCTCTGCGGATTATGGCATGGGGCTGGTTTAGGATACGTTATTTGGGGATTTTTGCATGGTTTGGCAATCTCAATAAACAATTTATCACAATCAAAAAACATAAAGATTCCCAAGCCATTTTCGTGGTTGGCAACTTATTTTTTTATAACCCTTGCTTGGGTTTTTTTTCGAGCAGCTGACTTCAA
The DNA here is from genome assembly GCA_002359655.1 of Rickettsiales bacterium UBA2645. GTDB lineage: Bacteria > Pseudomonadota > Alphaproteobacteria > Rickettsiales > UBA1997 > UBA2645. The sequence goes on from DENL01000022.1 coordinate 18,234, forward strand.
ATTGGCGTCAAGAATTATAACTGAGATGTTTAATTTTTCTGAAATAAATAAGAGCTTTAATCCACTTTTCTTATCTCAAGAAAATTTAACATGTCTTGGTATAGCAGCTTTAGTAGCATTTTTTGGTATAAAAACTTCAGAGATTGCAGTCAGTAAGTTTGCTTCAAGGAATAGTGTTGCAGGCGCTTGGTCTATTTTATTCGTTTTTTTGACCCTTTATCTTGATATTAATGACTACAAGCAATTCATCTACTTCGTCTTTTAAAGATTTTATTAAAGTTTTTTTGATCACTTCGGCGGCGCTTTTGATAGTGATAACTGTATTTTTGGTTACGATTGATCCATTTAATTTTTTCAATTTTCATTCACAATCTAATAAAATTGTGATGTTACCTTTCAAAGAGGAAGAAAATCCAATCAATGATCGATACGCTGCCAACTCAATGATTAAAAGTGGTAAATATGATTCTGCAATTTTTGGGAGTTCAGTTTCCTACATTTTAGAAAATCAATATTTCAACAAAGAGTTAAAAGCAAATTTTGCCAATCTTTCGATGCGCGCTGCTCTTCCTTATGAACAAATCTTGTTGGCTGAGAAATTTGTTGAGTTCAATCCAAATCCAAAGTTTATAATATTTTTTATTACAATGCCTTGGTGCGACAATGTTTCTCAAGTTAATGCTTTAAGAGATCCACAGGGACCGATTCCTGAAAAAGAATTCACTATTTGGCTAATTGACAAAAATCCGTTAAACGAAATAGGACATATTTTTAATTTAAGAATTTTGCAATATTCTATAAAAAAATTATACTTCATCTTAAGTGGTAAAGATTATAAGCTTTCGAACTATGATTTGTATGGATCTTCGCAATCACCTGATTCCAAACATGTGAAGCCAATCTCAGAAGTGCGAAAAATTCTCTATCGAGATAGCAAAGAAAGGCTTAAGCAAAAAGAAGAAGTTGATGCAGAAAAATATAAAGTAATTTTGAATAGTGATAATTATGGTCGCATCGATTTGCTTTACAATTTTATAAAAAATCTGCCAGATCAAACGGTAAAAATTTTAATATTTTCACCACGTCATTATTACTCACAACCTTCTTTAGGATCCTACGAAGATGCAAAAATTAAAGCTTGCAAATCCAGTGTTTTGAAAAGAATGGCTAATATCAAATCTTTAAAAGTAATCGATTTTTTGATTGACGGAATTGTTACCAGAAATGATCAAAACTTTTGGGATGGCGACCATTTTAATTATCAGGTGGCGCGTCAAATAATTCCGCCTTCTGTAGTATGGGCAATCAGAGTTGAAAAATCTAAAGCTGGATATTTCAATTATTACTCGAAGTAGCTATAATTATGCTTTACTTAGATTGGTGTCTTGATTTTTCTTGAAAAGAAACTCTTTTAGCAAAATTAGAATTGTGCGCCTATAACCATATTCTTTCATGATTATTTTCAATAGCTGCTTATCACTATTTTTGGCCTCCGAAATGTTTTTTAGAGTCTCAGAATTTTTAATACCTTGGGATAAAAGTTTTCGATAATTTTCAAAAGCTTGAGAAAGCTTAACCGCATATTTTGGATTGATGGCACAAAATGGTCCGAATTCTTTTTTTAAATTTTTTAAATCGCCATTAACACAATCATAAATATCGGCAAATTTTGGATCGTAGTTTGGTACAATAGTTTTAAGTCGTAAAATTCTTTGATATAATTTTTTTAGCTCCTCAACTCTTGAATCAATAAAATCAACAGTCTTGCCGTTAATTTGACTGAAATAAATTTTAAAAAGTACTGCTCCAGATCCATCTCTATCACATAAAAAATTTATATACTCTAGCTCTGATGGATTTTGATTAAATTTTTTTACCTCGTTGTAAGAAAGATCGCGATCTGAAGTTGCTTTGTAATAACATGTTAAGTTGTAAAGGGTCAAAGCCTGAATCTTTATCATAGCTTTTACGCGAGAGCGTCGCATTAATTCATGATTTCTTAGTCTAGCATTAGCCCATCTAACAGATGCAACGCTGTCATGTGAGTCAGTATTTCTTAAGAAAACTAGTCTTGATAAAAAATGTCTTATCATCAATCCGTGATCATTCACTAAAAAGTGATGGACCGCTTGAATCCACGAGTCATTAGCTCCAGTATGGCTGAATCCCCCAACTGAGCAAATCCATTCCTTTGAATAGATTGGAAAGGAATCGGGGTTTTCTAAGCAAGAGTCGTAGTTGGAATCACCAGGTAATAGACTTTGGTGCATTGTGAATACCGGATGTTTGAACTGAGATTTAGCACTTTCATACTCATCAATTAAGAACTTATCCCAGTGATCAACTTGAATTTCTACATCTTCTGGAAGTGAAAAAATAAACTGCGTTTGTGGTGAAAGATAAACAAAGCATTCATTATAAAACTTATGCAAATCATCATATCCTCGTGATCTTGATCCTGAAATTACAACAGTACGAAATGGAAATTTTTCGGCCTCGATAAGTTTTTGAAATTCTGGTAATTTTTCGTCATCATCATCACCACGGATGATAATTTCAAAATTATTAGGATCACTCATTTGATTTCTCATATCTTTGAGAAGTTTTAGTGGTCCAGAAAATTCAGTGGCACCAGATCTTGTTGCGAGTACTACGGAGAACATAGGTTATTTTCTTAAAAGTTTTCTTATGGGAAGAATTATAGCTCTTCTAGTCAAAAATATAAGGCTTTCAAATTTACCGTAGCGACTAGCGGTATCTATTATAAATTGATCTTCAGAAGATTGGTTTTTTTTAATCTCTATTTTCCATTTTATCGCATCATCATCAGGTATAACCTTGATTGGTTCGGCATCATCCATTGTCCATTTATCAACATGTTTGATCCAATCGGTTGGGAACAAACCGCGGTAGCGTAATTGGTTAGACTTACATAAAGTCATCCCAGTAATTACATCAATAAATGGAATAGCGTGGAAACGAATTATGTACTGTGTCGTACTATGAAAATATCTAACTATTGCTATCATGCAGGAGTCAAATGAGCCGAACTTTTTATTAATGTAAGAGCAAGCTTCGGTTAAAGAAAATTTTCTTAATTCTCTTTTAATAATTTTTAATTTATTTCGACTATTACTAGAAATGGCTATAGAAACAGATTGGAATTTTATTACTTCCTTTATGAATACCGAATCGTAATCGACTACAACTGGATGATTTTCGGAATTATCAAAAATCAAATCTTGCTCAAGACTTAGAATCAGATTTATATCGAAATTTTTAATTAGAGCATCGTTAATTTTTTCCATCCAAGAATAAACTTTGGGAGAGTGTCCAAAGCCACCAATGGTATCAACATAAGAACTGCTTACTATCACTAAATCATCACTATTTTGCTTAAATAAAAATAATTCGTGACCAAGCGATTCTTCGGATGATCGATATTTTTTAAGTAAAATTTCATCCCAACCATCTTCAATTATTTGAGCTTTATCACTAATCAGAATAAGTAATTTGCTTTCATCAGAAATTTGTAAATAGAGATTATCATAAGCGGCGTGAATACCTTTTATTTCGTTACTTCTGATCTGAATAAAAGGAAGAGTGCGAAATTCTGGATTCAATTCTTCAATAACTTTATCCAAAACTTTTTTTTGACTTGGGTTATCGAGTTTTACTATTAGCTCGATATTATCAAAATTTTTGGTTTTAGATTTTAGGGAGACAATAAAATTTTTTATGTTACCCAACTCATCAGAACTACTTTTTATAAGAGCTAAGATTGAAATCATAATTTAGAAAAAAAGTTGTATAATTTGCGTGATTAGTTCTGCTGATGAAATTAAGATTATTGCACAAATCAGGCCTACAAGTATTTTAATTTTGCGCTTGATCTTAAGATTAAATCTTAGTGACCTAGTTTCACTTTCATTTAAAGAATCTATTTTAGCACTCACCTTTTCTATAATATCGCTAGTATTATTGCGCTCCTTAATTTGATCTCTCAGACATTGCATTTCCTTCTCCTTGGTTCTTATCGCGCTGTCGTAAGAATCCAATATAGCATTTATCAAATGTTGAGTGTAACTAACTTTAATGGGCTCAATTTTATTATTTCCCTCAGACTCATTATCGTAATAAGCCTTTATATTGAGGGCTATATTTTTGGCATTCTGCCTAGCAAGATCAATATTTTGTTGTGACAAATGATGCTGCATTGCTTCTCTTCTTTTAACAGTCCAGTATTTCGAGTTGATATCGCGATCAACATTATCTACTTCCTGAAAAAGATTGTGATTAGTTAAATCAATTCTGCGATCTATTTTATAATCGTTGAAAAGAAAAAATTCTGTTAATTGGCTCCAGCCATCTACTGAGGAGTTATATCCGAAATGCCCTTGAATCTCAATCCATCTTTTTGACCATAGAGGGAAATTATCAGGTCTTTGGATCGCATCATTTACTGATTTAATTTCGCTTGAGAATGAAAGATTTGAAATTGGATGTAAAACAAAAATTCCATCTCCAAATTTTGTTGCTGCGTTTAGTAATATGGTATCAAAACTTTTTTTGACAAAAACCAAGTCAATTGAGTGGGCCGAAATTAACTTAGAGTTGTTGTCTATTATAAATAAAAGTTCGGTGTAAAAATAGCTAAGATGTTTATAGCCTTGTCCCCTTGGAGTTACTACATATTTTATTTGAAGAAAGCCAGAATAGTGATCGATAATTTTTTTTGCCTCCGATATGTCTTGATCGTCATCAAATTTAATTACTACCTCGACATTATTTAAATCATCACAGCAATCAGTAAGAGATTTAAAATATCTATTAAGTAAGTTTTCACGACCATTTTCAATCCTGCATGCAAAGATAAATGATATTTTTACCATACTTATCCATTAAATGAAACAATCGAAAATCGTGGTTCCTTAGCAAAGTGACTGACAGCACTCACGAAATGAGGGAATTTAAATTTTTTGTGATCAAGTAAAACAGCGCGATTGAATTTAGGAAAAATTGTCTGGATTTCATTGGCATCGCCATCAAAAGAAGTAACGTGAAGCAAGCCGCCCCAATCCCAGATCCATTTTTTATTTAGGTAATAAACGCAACCAATTGAGCCAGCATAGTCATCGATATGGGCGCGATAGAAGTCACCTTGATTTAAGTTGTAGCAACGAACATCAAAATTTTTTAACTGGCTTTGCGAATATTTATCTAACTCAGGAATAAAAAAATCTTTGTAAATGCGATTTACAATTGTGCTTTTTTCCAGATCGCGAGAGCGTCCAAAGCGTGCCATGTAAGACTCATCACCTTTTGGTAAAAACTCTGATTTGGTAGCAAAAACATGCTGATAATGACGTTCACGAACTTGATCGATTATTTCCCATTCTTGCTGGGCAATATATAAAGCATTGAGTTCATTAGCCTCTTTTTCCGGCAGAAAATCATCAATAACTACATATCCCTGATCTTGATATTCTTGCAATTTATCTTTCATTATTTGCCTCCAGTTACTTCTAATATTGATCCCGTGACGTAGGAAGATTTTTCTGATAATAGCCAGAAAATTGCTTCGGCCGCCTCTGATGAAGTTCCCATTCTTTTTAGTGGAACAGAATTGTTCAAGTGAATTAAGCGTTCTTGTGAAATTCCAACGTGAGTATCAGTGTCAATTACACCAAGAGCAACGGCGTTGATGCGAATATTTAGTTCAGCTGCTTCGCGCGATAATCCGATTGTAAAATTATTGATTGCTGCTTTTGATGAAGAATAAGCTGACATCTGAAAGCCAGCGGTTTTAGCGGCTAGAGAAGAGACGTTCACTATAGCACCGCCGCCATTTTTTTTCATGCGATTGATTGCTTCGCGGCAGCAGATGAAAGTACCAAAAACATTAATACTGTAAACTTCTTGTAGATATTTGAAATCGATTTCCTCAATTGATTTTTTGCCGCCACTAATGCCACCATTATTTACAAGTGCTGTAACGGCGCCAAGTTCGGCATCAATTTTTTTAAACATTTTTATAATTTCTTGCTCATCGCCAAGATTGGCCTGAACTTCAATGGCAGAGACTCCAAAGCTTTTCGCTTTGGCAACAATTTCTGCTGCTTGTTTTTGATTTTTCAAAAAATTTACTGCGATACTGTAGCCGTTTTCAGCCAGGAGCAGGGCAGTTGCGGCTCCTACTCCGCGACTTGCGCCAGTAACTAAAGCGATTTTATTTTTTAGTTGGGACATGATCTTTATCAGTGAAAGCATTATAGCGATTATTGATCTGATCTTTGTTGGCAAGGTACCAATCAATGGTTTCTTTAATACCTTCTTCGATCGAAACTTCACATTCAAACCCGTAAGATTTGGCGCGCGTCATATCCATTAAGCGTTTTTTATCGCCTGCTGGTTTGCTAGTGTCCCATACAATTGGCACTGCGCCAGTTGGTACGCTTTTTGCTACGGTTTCGGCAACTTGCTTGATAGTAATTCCTGTACCACTTCCCAAATTAATTGGCTCGTTAATGCCTTTTTCAACCGCCAGCATCATACCTCTAGCTACATCGCGAGCGTGAATAAAATCACGAATTGGTGAACCATCGCCCCAAACAGTTAAAGGATTCTCACCACTCAAAGCGCGGTTAATTAATGATGGAATGACCATAGCATTTTCTGGATCAAAATTATCGAAAGGTCCGTAAACATTGGCTGGACGTACAATTGAAATTTTATCCCAACCATATTCAATTTTATAAGCTTCAGCTTGCAATTCCGCTAAGCGCTTAGCCCAGCCGGCAAAACGATCGTTTGGAGATGGGAAAGTTTTCCACACATCATCTTCGTAAAAAACTTCTGCAGGGCTGTAAACACCAACTGATGAGGTGAATAAAAATCTTGCAACGCCACTTCTGCGAGCGGCTTCCATCATATTAAAACTAAATGTTACTGTTGGAACAAGAAAGCTAGCTGGACGTTTCATAGTCATTGCCGGAGAACCTTTTACACCAGCAAGTTGAAAAACAATTTCCTGATTTTTACAAACTTCTAAACATGAGGAAAATTCGCGCAGATCAACTTTAACAAACTTAATTCCAGCGGGAGCCCGAGAAGGTTCATCAAGAGAAGCTATGGTAACATCGGCTCCGGATTTTACTAACATCTCAACTAAAGGACGCCCAATTAAACCAGTTCCGCCAGTTACTAGAATTTTTTTATTTTTATAAAAAGTCATTTTATTTTGTTTTGATAAAGTTTTCTAACGATTTGAAATCAAGCTCTGAAGAAATATTTTTTAGTGTAAGAAATTCAGAAATTTTTAAACTTATTTTGTAAAGCATGTCACCATTTTTGCTACAAAGATTTTTACCAATCTCAAGATCGCCAAATTGCCAAGCAAGAAATTTTGAGATCAGAGGATAATTTTGTTTTTTCCAACCAGAACAAAAATTACTAATCAAAAAACTTTGTAGATTTTGTGGCGTGTTAAATCTTGATATTTTTTGTTTGGTTAGTGGATTTTTGATTTTAGAAACTTTTTTTATTTCGTGACAGATTATCTCAAATAAAGATTCTTCAATCAGAGTTACCGTATAAAGATTAACAATTTTTTGATGGGCAAAAAAGTTTTTCTTTTTTTTGTCAAAAGAAATTTCATCAAGTGCAATCCACTGCAACTCTTCTATTTCAGAATCAGGTATAGTTTTAGGATGTGTTTTTAACTCACCTAAAAAAGCACAAAATTTTCCGTCGATATTAGTTAAACGATCGCGCTCAGCACCAATCATCAAAGTATGATTGAATTTAAAATCTAAAATCACGCGCTTAGAAAATTTTTCTAAATCAACTCCTGTTTCTTCAAAAACTTCTCTTTGCCAAGCTGATTGCCAGTTGGCATCAATTTCTTTTGGCCATTTAATTTTATGTTTTTTAAAAAATTTTGTTAAAGATTTTGGATCGTTAATTTCTTTTTTTGCCTTTTGCCAGCAGCCATAATCAAAACTATTTTTATAAAACTCATCAATTGTAGCGTTTTTTATTTTCTCAAAATTTTCTAAAAAAAATCCGTGATTTGCTGATGGTAATTCCACATAACCTCCAGGAAACCACCACTGAAAATTATCTTTAAAACGGCGTTGCAAAAGTGTGTAAATTTTTTGGTCTTTCTGGTTTAAATAAAAAATTGGACCAATACCAGAAATACTAATTTGCTGGAAAGGCGAGATGTGATATTTTTTAGAATCTGATTGAATAGTTGTGCCAGCAAAAGGAATTTTAAGCAATTCAATCTGACTAACAATTTGTTTTTCAATTCTAGTTTTTTGGTTTGAGGGTTTTTTCATCAATATTTTCCTTCCACCATTTGATTGTTTCTTTAATGCCATTTTCTAATTCAATTTTTGGTTCCCAACCAAGTTCTTGTTTGGCTAAAGAGCAATCTAAAAACAAACTGGTTTTGATTGTTGGTTGTGATAAATCATGTTCGATTTGCAGATTTTTTCCAGAAGCGCTGATAATTTTTTTTATGACATTCAAAACACTTTCTGCCTTACCAGCACCGCAATTATAAAGGCGATATTTCTCTTTTTGCTTTTGTAAAGCTAGATTAACAAAGTTGTTTAAGTCTTCGGCATGCAATAAATCACGCTCTTCTTCGCCAGTTCCCCAAACTGAAATTTTGTCTTGAGCCAACATTGTTTTGGTAACATTGGCTCCAAAAAAATGACTGCGTTCTAAATCAAATTTATCGTGAGGGCCGTAAATATTAGAATGGCGAATGGCGGTGAATTTGGTTTCACCGATGCGCGAATAAAAATCGCACATCTTTTCAATATAAAGTTTGGTATTGCCAACGCCAAAATAACGTGGATGTAAATCTTTGTTAGCATCAAAGTCAGTTTCTTTTAAAGCGACAGCACTTGATTGATACATAACAGTACAAGAGAAAAAAATCACATGTTTAACTTTATGCTCAAAGGCACTACGAAAAATATAAGAATTCATTACGGCATTGTCTGTCACGTGAATAAAGGGTTTGGTAACAATATCTTTAGCGCCAGAAGTTGTGGCGGCAGCTTGAACTATAAAATCAAAACCAGGAATTAATTTTTCTAATTCAACTGGATTGCGTAAATCACATTGATGCCAAATTACATTAGAAATTTTGTATTCTGGACGATTAAAGCGCACAGCATGAACTTCGAATTCAGGTTTTTTAGAAAAATATTCCACCATATTGCGGCCAATAAAACCAGTTGCTCCGCAGATTAATAATTTTTTTTTCATCAGAATTATTTTTTATAGTTTTTGATAAACTCATCAACTTTTGAGCAAACATAATTGACAGCTTCTTCATTCATGCTTTGATGGCAACCAAAAGCAAAGCCATTTTTCATAATATTATTAGAAGAGCTTTGATCGCCAGCCATACGATGTTCATAGAATTTCATCACCGGATGATAACCAATATTTCCGGCGATGATTGGACGATTTTCAATATTTTGTGATTTTAAATAATCAGAAATTTCTTTTACTTTAAAAGGGCAGTTTGGTTTTAAAATAATTGAGAAGCCGAACCAGCTTGAGAGGGCTTGTGAAGTTTCATGTTGGAAGTCGAAAATATCAGAATATTTTTCTAAATTTCTAAAATAAGTAGCAACGTTAGCTCGGCGTTGGTTAACAAAACCAGCTAGTTTTGGCAGTTGAATTTGACCCATACGCGCTTGGCATTCTGTTGGTCGAATATTGTATCCCAAATTAACAAAAATAAAACGCGGATCGATATCGGGATATTTTGCAACGTATTTTAAATGTTCATCAGCTTCACGAGTCCAGCCATGTGCGCGCATAATTCTCATGGTTTCGGCCAGCTCGAAATCGTCAGTAACAGTAATGCCTCCCTCCAAGGTTGTGATGTGATGCGAGAAATAAAAACTAAAAGTTGCTACTCGGCCGAAAGTGCCAACAGCTTTATCTTTGTAGTATGCACCCATTGATTCACAAGTGTCCTCAATAACTTGCAGATTATGTTTTTTTGCTAACGCCATTAAAGAATCCATATCACAAGGATTGCCATAAACGTGTACTAACATTATTGCTTTAGTTTTTGGCGTTATTGCTGCTTCGACTTTATTTAAATCGAGATTGAAAGTTTTTGGATCACAATCAACCAAAACAGGAATCAAGTTACTCTGAATCAAAGGCCAGACAGTCGTGGACCAAGAAAGCGAAGGTACGATAACTTCATCACCTGCTTTCAAATTATTTTTTGTTTGTGGATTGGCAATTGCAGCAATAGCTAAAAGATTTGCCGAAGAGCCAGAGTTATTCATCACGCCATATTTATGACCAAACTCTTTAGCATATTGCTCTTCAAACTTTCTCACCTCTTTACCCATGGTGACATGTGTTGTAAGCATTGGCTCAATAAAGGCGTTGATTTCTTCAGCACTGAAAGTTGGTTCGTGAAGACGAATAATAGGATTTTTTGCATCAAAATTGAAATTGTGATTGGCAGCACAATATTCGTTAACTGCAGAGAAAATATTTTCTTTTAGCTTTTTGGTCATGACTTATTTAGATTTAATGAAGTTAGAGCGGGGATTGTAAAAATAACAAAATTGTTGGTGGTAAATTTTTTTTCAAACAGACCAGATAAAATTTTTCCAATGATTGCAACCATAGTCCAGTCAGTCATATAATTTTTTCATCTCAGAAGTATGAGTTAAATTTTGAAAAACTCAAATCTTCATAGATTCGGGCCGATCAACTTTTAGCTTAGATTTAGAATATTCGTTAGTAAAATTTGATAAGTGCATTTTTTGTTATTTTATAGTTAAGCGATTTAAAATATCGTTTCCAAATATTCGCGATAAGATGAACCTTTCTTATATTTTTCTGCCAAAGATTTAAACTGATTTTTATTAATAAAACCCTTGCGATAAGCCACCTCTTCGATGCAAGCGATTTTTAAACCTTGGCGTTTTTCAATTGTGTGAATGAATTGCGAAGCTTCTAAAAGCGAGTCTGGCGTTCCAGCATCAAGCCAAGCAAAGCCGCGTTTTAATTCAACAATTCCTAATTTTTTGTTTTTCAGATAAACATTGTTAACATCAGTAATTTCAAGCTCACCACGAGTTGAAGGTTTTAGGTTTTTAGTAATTTCAACTACTTCAGAATTATAAATATAAAGCCCTGTAACAGCCATGCTTGATTTAGGATTTTTTGGTTTTTCTTCAATTGAAAGGGCTTTTTCTTTTGTTTGATCAAACTCAACAACACCGTATCTTTCAGGATCAGAAACATGATAAGCAAAAACTACTCCACCAATTTCACCTGCTTCTAATTTATTGAATTTTTCTTGCAATTTTTCGCGATTAATTTCGCTGCCGTAGAAAATATTATCGCCAAGAATCAAACAAACATTTTGATTATTGATAAATTTTTCTGCGATTAAAAAAGCTTCAGCAATGCCTTTTGGCTTGTCTTGAATAGCGTAAGATATTTTTATTCCGAGGTCTGAACCATCGCCTAAAAATTTTTCAATATTTGGCGTATCTTGTGGAGTAGAAATTATCAGAATGTCTTTGATCTCAAGATTCATCAAGGTTGTAAGTGGATAGCAAATCATTGGTTTATCGTAAACTGGTAAAAGCTGTTTGCTGATAACATTAGTCAACGGAGCGAGTCTGGTGCCGTTTCCGCCGGCGAGAATAATTCCTTTCATTAAAGTGATTTTGATTTTTTGATTAAAAACGGAGAGGGAATTTCTAAGTAATTTATTCTTCCATCAAGAAGTTTCTTTCTTGGTGATTATTAGTAAAATCTTCAATTAAAATTTCAGAACCACGAGAAACAGAATTCATCGTGATAACTTTTCCAGTATGATAATTACCGTCAGCACTATCGTAAAAATCGATTATTGATCCTTCTCGGACTAAATTACCAGTTTCAATTGTAATTGTTGAATTTTTTTTGATGTCAATCCCATCCCAAGCAAATAAAGATTTGCTGAAGGTTAAAAAAATAATCAGAGTTGAGAAAAAAATTATTGGATAAAATTTTTGCTGCGGTGATGTTCTCATAAATTTTTGGTGATTAATGTTGACTTTTGCTAAAGTTGTTTGTCTATTGCGCGCCCTCAAGTTAAAAGGCAAATCAAAATCACATCTAATAAAATTCAATTCAACAATTTTTTAGATTTTTCTTCGGGGCGTAGCGCAGTCTGGCTAGCGCATCTGGTTTGGGACCAGAGGGTCGGGAGTTCGAATCTCTCCGCCCCGACCACTTCTTTCTAAGGCTTACAGCTTTTTAAAAAATCGGATTTTTTGCTCAGTCCATCCTGTATAATGAATTTATGCTTCTTTCTCAAAAATAGTTCCACTCACTTCATTTTCGTCATAAAGAATTACATCTTTGATAATTTCAGAGTTGATTTCGCGAAATGCTTTCAAAGCGCTATCAATTTCTGAAGCGCTTACTCCAACAGAAGAAAGTGCTAATTTACTTAGCTGTAAGCCAGTTTCCATATTTTTTGAGACAACCAAGCTAGCGCCAACTTTTTTAAATCTTTCAGCGTTACTTAAGTTTTCTGATTTGGTCACAACTGTTGTGTTAGGAAAATTTTCGTGAATAAATCTGGTGATTTTAATACAAGCGATTTCATCTTCCATTGTCACAATCACAGATTCGGCGCGGTCAATTCCGATATAGCGCAAAATATCAGCATTCAGCGCATCGCCGTAGTAAATATTGTAACCATTAGCTTTTTCGATTTGAACGGCGCGACGATTGCTTTCAAGTATCACATAATTCAAACCACGTTTGCGCAAAATATAAGAAACGATGCGACCGACTTTAGTAAATCCGATTACAATCACATGTTTAGAAATATCTTCGATTTCTCTTTTTATTCTATTATCAGCTAAAACATCTTTGGTGTAGAGATGTGATTTGATTTTGCGTCCAATATTAGCCATCAAAGGCGTTAAGGCCATGGTGAAAGTGACAACAGTCATCAAAAATTGTGATAAATCTGATTCCATAAATCTTTGCTGAACTGCCATTACAAAAACTACGAAACCAAATTCGCCACCTTGTGAAAGCAAAAGACCAGAGTGAATTGCAGGCGCTAAAGGAAAACGGAAAAGTCGGCAAAGTAAAATTATAATCGAGCTTTTAACTACAATCAAAGCCATTGCAGCGGCAACGATGTATGGAAAGCTGCGTAGCAATAAATCAAAATCAAAAGACATGCCAATGGTCATGAAAAACAAGCCCATTAACAAAGATTTTAGTGACAGAATTTCTTCTTCGACACGATATTTAAATTCAGTCTCTGCCACCATCAAACCAGCGATGAAAGCACCCAAAGCAAAAGATAATCCCATATAATCGCTTAAATAAGCCGCTCCCAAAACCACTATTAAAGTGAAGCTCAAAAATAATACTTCGTTTTTTGAAGCGGCGATCAAGCGATAAACAGGGCGCAGTAAAGAACGACCAACAGCAAAAATTATCACCATCGCTACAATGGCATCAAGCAAAGCTCCGCCGACAGCTGGAAGAATTTCAACATTTTTTTGCGAGAGAAGGGGAAGCAAAACTAAAACTGGAATTACGGCTAAATCCTGCATCAATAAAACTGAAAAAGATAAGCGACCAACACGAGTTGAGTCTTCACCATTTTCAGAAATAACCTGCATTACAATTGCAGTTGAAGACAAAGCAAGAGCGCAACCAATAATAATTGAAGTTGCCAAATTTAAATTTACTAACTTAAAGCAGATCAAGAAAATCGCCCCAGAAGTTAGAATAATTTGTGAACTACCAAATCCTAAAACATACTTCCGCATCGCCATTAACTTACCAAAAGTTAATTCTAATCCAATGGCAAAAAGTAAAAAGACAATACCAAGCTCGGCAATTGAGCTAGTAGTTTCGCCGCTAGTTAAAACACCAAATCCAAAAGGGCCAATCGCAGCACCTGAAACCAAATATCCAAGCGCTGGACTAAGTCCGAATTGTTTGAAAATAATTACGATAGCAACCGAAGCAAAAAGCAAAATTAGTATGTCGTGAAGATAGCTGATATTATGCATTTTATAGATTTTATTTTTTATCTAAATTGAAAAATTGTCTTTTGAGAATGCTGTTCTTATAAAACGGCTCTTCATAAAAACCAGTCTTGTTACAGGCAAGAAACTTTTAAAAATCTCTTAAATTCCAAATGACAATACTTTCCGACAAATCAATCGCTGCGCTTGCTAAATCTGAAAAAATGATTGAGCCATTCACCGAAAATCAAGTTAAGTTTAACGATAAAGGCGAAAAAATAATTTCTTATGGAAATTCATCCTACGGCTTTGACGCCAGAGTCTCAAACGAATTTAAAATTTTTACCAACATCGATTCTGCAGTAGTTGATCCAAAAAATTTCTGCGAAACTAGTTTTGTAAATCGCACCACAGAAGTCTGCATTATTCCACCAAACAGTTTTGCTTTGGCACGCACTGTCGAATATTTTCGTATTCCAAAAGATGTTTTAGTAATTTGTGTTGGCAAATCAACTTACGCCAGATGCGGAATTATTGTAAATGTTACTCCGCTTGAACCAGGTTGGGAAGGTCATGTTACGCTAGAATTTTCAAATACAACTCCTCTTCCTGCAAAAATTTATGCTGGTGAAGGAGCTTGTCAGTTCTTGTTTTTCAAAGGCGATCAGCCTTGCGAAATTTCTTACGATAAGAGAAACGGCAAATATATGGGGCAGGTTGGTGTTACTCTTCCTAAGGTTTAATCCAATTTTATGAATAGACTCTACTTAGCATTATTTTTGCTTTTTAGCTTCAGCGCTAAAGCGCAACAACCAACACTTTCGCAATTATCAGAATATTGGCAAGTTGCGCCACAAGCTCCAGCTAAAGTTGAATCGCCACAATTTTCACAACAAAATTTTACAGAAAAATCTTTCCCGTATGTCCCTTTGACATACGGGACGGGGATCCCCGCAAGGAGGGGCGCGACTGGTGTCGCGTTTCCGTATCCCGAAGGGATAAAGGATGAATCTTTTACCAAAGATCAAGATGACAAAAAACTTCTAGCAATTCTGGAAGAAAAAAAACCAACAGCTGCAAGATTTTTTGCCGCAGATATTTCAATGCCTGATCATTTCTCCACCAGCAATAATTTAGCTAAAAAAGTTGGATCATTCTATCGCGCCTTTGGCGAAATAATTTTTATTAAAGGAACAATTGTCGATTCTTTTGGCGTTCCAATCGAAGGCGCTGTCGTTGAAATTTGGCAAGCCAACGCCGCAGGAAAATACCACACTTTGCTTGATCCGGATAGTGAATATATCGATAAATATTTCAACATGTCTGGTCGGGCGATCACTGATAATTTTGGTCAGTACGATTTTATCACCATTATGCCCGGATCAAATCCGGGGCGAGCTCCGCATATTAACATGAATATTTATCATCAAAGGTTTGGCAAGTTGGAAACCGAGATGTATTTTGAAGAGCATCCTTACAATGCTTCGGATTATCAATATTTGGCTTACGACAAAGAAGACAGAGAATTATTAACCGCTAAAGTTCGTCGCACTAATTTTAGAGATAAAAATTCAATCAAAATATGTACTTTTAACATTGTAATGCGCGGCATTCATCAATATAAAAAATACTAAAATGAAATCACAAAGACAGCTACAAATTGGTGAAAACCTCAAACGCGTGATGTCAGAAATTTTTCTGCGTGAAGATATTTTAACCGTTCCCGGAAGTTACATAACAATCCTAGAAGCCGATGTCAGCCCAGATGCCAAGAATGCTCGCATATTTATTGATATTTTTGGCAATGACAAAGTTCACGAAAAAATCATTGAAAAACTAAATGACATGGTGCCGTTTTTTCGTCACCAAATGGCTAAAAGAATCACTTTGCGCGTAGTGCCAGAAATAATTTTTATGCTCGACAAAACTCAGTCGAAAGCTTTAAGTTTAGAAGCCTTGCTCAACGAAGAAGCCAGAAAATACAATGAGCAACAACCAAAAATAAAAAAGCCACGAGCTGTGACAAAAAAGAAAAAATAATGAAAAAAATCTCGATCTTCGGATCAACAGGATCAATTGGAAAAAACGTGATTGAAGTAATTAAAAACGCGCCAGAAAATTTTTCTGTTGTTGCTTTAGCTGCAAGAAATGATGTTAAAACTTTGATCAACCAAGCCTTACTATTAAAGCCCGAAATAGTTGTTATTGAAAATGAAAACTTATTCTCAGAATTAAAACAAGCGCTAAAAAATTTACCAAACTGCGAAATTCTTTCTGGTCAAAAAGCCATTTTAGAAACTGCAAAAATTCACTGTGATTTATTTATTTCAGCAATTGTTGGCGCCGCCGGAATGCTGCCAACTCTTGCTGCTATTCAAGCGGGAAGCAACATCGCTTTGGCTAACAAAGAATCATTAGTTTGCGCCGGAGCTTTTTTAAATGAAGCAGCAAAAAAAAGTGGCGCCAAAATTATTCCTGTCGATTCTGAACATAACGCTATTTTTCAAATTTTTGAAAATCAAAATCTCGAGCAAATTGATTCGATAACTCTTACAGCTTCTGGTGGTCCTTTTTTTAATTCAGAAATCGATTTTTCTAAAATCACTATTGAGCAAGCTTTGAAACATCCAAATTGGTCGATGGGCGCAAAAATTTCGATCGATTCCGCAACCATGATGAATAAAGGTTTAGAGATGATCGAAGCCTTTCATATTTTTCCGATTCGCAAACATCAAATTGAAATTTTAGTTCACCCACAATCAATAATTCACGGCATGGTTAATTATTCTGACGGTTCAACTTTAGCCATGCTGAGCAGACCAGATATGCAAGTTCCGCTGTCTTACGCTCTATCTTTTCCGCGAAGAATGACAATCAAACATGAAAAACTCGATTTAGCAAAATTACAAAATTTAAATTTTTTCACACCAGATGAAAAAAAATTTCCGGCAATCAAACTTTGTCGTGAAGCTTTAGAAATTGATGGATCAGCCCCTGCAGTGCTTAATGCCGCAAATGAAATTGCCGTAGAAAAATTTCTGAAAAGCGAAATAACTTTTGATAAAATCACTAAAATTGTCGCTCAAGTTTTAGAAAAAATTCCGCATCGTGGCATTAAATCAATCGAAGAAGTTTTACATTTCGATACTAAAGCCAGAGAAATTGCCAAATCGCTATTAACAAACTTTAAAACTTAATTTTAATCAGATGGCTCTTACACAATTAATTTTACAAAATTTTTTCTCCTTCGTTTTTTTAATTTCCTTTATCGTTTTTATTCACGAGTTTGGTCATTTTTTAGTAGCGCGTTTATGCGGAGTGAAGATCGAAGAATTCTCTATTGGCTTTGGTCGCGAGCTGTTTGGTTTTTACGACAAAAAAAATACACGTTGGAAAATCTGCCCATTTCCTTTCGGCGGTTACGTTAAAATGTATGGCGATAAAAACGGCGCTTCAATGCCAGATGCTGAAGCAATTGCCTTGATGTCGGAAGCGGAGAAAAAAATTTCTTTTATCGGAAAAAATGTTGCGCAGCGCATCGCCATAGTTTCTGCTGGGCCAATAGCTAATTTTTTATTGGCGATTTTTATTTTCACTTTTCTTTTTCAGCTAAATGGCTTGGTTACTACTCCAGCAGTGATTGGTGAAGTTACAGAAAACAGCGCTGCTTCGCAAGCTGGTTTGAAAAAAGGCGATAAAATTTTGTCAATTAACGAAAAAGAAATTCAAACTTTTGATCAAATTCGCGAAGTAGTTTCAATCAGCGCTGACAAAAAATTACAATTTAAAATCTTGCGCAACTCAGAAATAATCAGTGTGGAAGCAACGCCGCAAGTTCGCGCTAGTAAAGATATTTTTGGTGATGAAGTAAAAGTTGCTATGCTTGGCGTCGCAGCTTCTGAGAGTTTGCATCAAGATTTAAATATCGCACAAAGCTTTGTTGCAGCAAACAAGGAAACTTATCGCATCTCAATTGCCATTTTCAAAGCGACCGCTGAATTAATCACCGGCAAAAGAAGTGTGGCAGAACTTGGCGGGCCAATCAAAATTGCTAAATATACTGGCAAAACTGTCGAGATGGGCTTTTTAATGGTATTGTGGTTTGTAGCGATGATTTCAATAAATCTTGGTGTAATGAATTTGCTTCCCGTTCCCGTTCTTGACGGTGGACATTTATTTTACTACTTGATTGAATTAATTTTTAGAAAACCTCTGCCGCAAAAAGCGCAAAAAATTGGCTTCCAAGTCGGTTTGAGTTTGATTCTAACTTTAATGATTTTTACCACCTTTAACGATATCAAAAATCTGATTTTTGGTTCGTGATTTTTAATGATTCAATTTTTTAATTATGACAGGTAACGCAAATTCAACTCCAACTTCAAATGATTCCCAATCGGGAACTGTCTTTTTCTCCGTAGTAAATGCTATTACACTTGGATTGCCAATAGTACCTTTATTTCTAAAACAATTGGCCTACGCCTCGGAATTTATCGGCAAAACAACTGAAAGCAAATTTTTTAGATCTACTGGCGAAAATCTTCATAAGATCTCAGACTCAGGACTATCAAGCTGGAGTCTTGTTAGAGATTGTTTTGGTTCTGATCATCTTTCTGATCACGGATTAGAAAGATCGAGTAGTTCCGTAGTAAGTAATGATGGTTCTAATTATAAAGAAGATAATGCATCATATGTAGAAAAAATGCTCGAAGAGCTCGGAAAACAAAAAGAATATGTGTTTAAAGGACCTAAATCAGAACAAGAAACACAACAAAAATCAATAGACGCAATAAAATTCAAAATTTTTGAATTAAAAGAAGAAGCACTTAAACGATTAGAAGAAAATAAAATCTCAAACTTAAGAAATATAATCTCAAAATTATACGAAGACGAATCTGAAGAAGATAGTGAAGCAAAATTATACGAAGACGAAATAGAAACTATGTTCAAAGTATTCGAACAACCAAAAGAAGAATCTTCAGAAGTTATAGAAAAAATAGAAGCTAAATTACCTTTAACTAGAACAACAGCGATAAATGTTGATTCACTTACTAATGGTAATAGAGGTGTTATGCTCCCCAATTCTCAATATAAATCTTAAAGAGTATTTTCAGCAAAATTCTGTTTAAACTCTGCTTCAAATTCCATTGGGCTTTTGTAGTGTAGTTTCGAATGAAGATAATTTTGGTTATACTCGCCAAACCAGTTGGTTAGTGATTTGGTAAGATGTTCTAAATTATCAAACTCGTTAATCCAAAGGCATTCTTCTTT
>DENL01000001.1 GCA_002359655.1 Rickettsiales bacterium UBA2645
AGCTTATCCCGAACTGGCGTTTAAAAGAGGATTAGAGAAAAAGTATTTTTAAATATTACGCAAAAACCTGCGCGCCAATTCTAATAAATCGATCACAGTATCGCGAATTTTGGCGTCAAAGCCGATATTTTTCATCGCCCATTCTTTAACCCAAGGACGCGCCAAATCCCAAATGTTAAGATTTGGATCTAAACTGACACCTACGCCCTCAACCAAAAGCAAAGTTTTTTGTAATAGCAATAACTCAGGTCGTGTTTCCATTTTGTAATCACGCATCATGGTAATTAAGCTAGATAAAAGCTTGGCGACAGAAATATCTTTTACATCTGAGCCAACAATCATTTCGCCAATTTTGCGGCAAGATAGAGCTAACTCTTCGACTTTAGTTTCTCTTGGAACCAATCCAGCGTTGATGTGAAGCTCGGCTACTTTGTGATAATCTTTGTTTAAAAAACCGATCAAAATTTCAGCAACCGTCAAGCGAGTTTTTTTATCGATTTTGCCCATAATGCCAAAATCAACCACGGCAATGTTGCCATTTTTTAGCAAAAATAAATTTCCGGGATGCATATCGGCGTGGAAAAATCCATGGACATAAACTTGGTTGAAATAGCTAATAACAAGGTTTTGAGCGATTTGTTTTTTATCAAAAGGTGAAGCTAAAATCTTCTCAATATCAGAAAATGGAATTCCATCGAGCCATTCTAAAACCAAAATTTTTGTGGTTGAAAATTTCCAAAAAATTTCTGGTACATAAAAGCCTTTAACATTTTTTAAGTCTTCTTTGAGCTTAGAAGCATTCGCCGCTTCTTGCAGTAAATCGAGCTCACTTCTTGAAACTTGCTCAAGCAAATCAGCGACATCTAAAAAACTTTTAGCCAAAAAGCTTGAAAAGGGCGCTAAAAATTTAATCAGAATTTTTAAAGTAGAAATGTCGCGCGCCATTATTTGTGATATTCTTGGTCGCATGATTTTTACTGCGACAAATTCTTTCGAGCTTTTTAATTGCGCTTTATGCACTTGAGCAATTGAGGCGGAAGCGACTGCATCAAAATTAAATTCAGCAAAAATTTCTGAGAAGTTTTTGCCAAATTCTTGGTCTAAAATTTTTTGTAATTTTTTTGGCGAGCAAGGTTTTAAGTGATCTTGAAAGGTAGCTAAAGTTTTAGATAATTTGACTCCGACTAAATCTGGCCTTACTGACAATATTTGTCCAAGCTTTATAAATGAAGGTCCAGCCAGCTTCAGAAAATAAAAAACCGCGGCATTTTTATTAAAGATTCCGATGGGCAAAAATAATAAAAATAGCGCGGCCAATCTTAATAAGTTTAGGGCAACGATCATTTAATTTTAATGAGCTTTTGGGTCTGGGACTGAGCCTGGAACTGGAGAGGGAGCAGCAGGTGATGAAACACCAGAACCACCACGATGATTATTTAAATCAACTTTGATTTTACTTAAGTCTACATCAACTCCAGCCCAACCGAACAGTTTATTTAGTAATTGAGAAATTATACTTAGAATATTGTTTGAAACCTCCTGAATCCTTGATACAATAAGCTTAAAAGCATTAGCGGAATCAGGTGACATTTTTAAAATTGTTACTACGTCATCAACTGTAATGATATTTAAAAATAGCATTACAAACATTAGAGAAAATGCAGTTGAAGCAAAAAGAATAACTGTTCTAAAGGAAAGAAATGAGAGAAAGTCCATATATTGTGAAATTTGAAGAGTATCGCCGTTAGGTTAGAAGGTTTTTTGCAGTGTTAATTTTGAAGCAGTAACTATCAAGAAATTTTAGAGTTAAGCCAGTAATAATTTAAATTTAATCTTTGATCACAGCTTTAGTTTCTTCTATCAGCTGTTTAACCACTTCTTTTTTAGTGTTTGGCTTGCTTAGACATTCTCCATAATACATCAAAGGAGTTACAGGACGAGCATTATAGTTCTGCTCAATTAAGTGAGCAAATGTCATATCGTAGATTTTTTCTTGTTTGGAAGTAATTCTAAAAAAAATATCACCATTTTTATTTTCGCAAAATTTGTTACTTTCGAGTAAATTCAGTAGTAGTGTTGATTCAGCTTTTGTCATTTTAGGATTGTCTGGATCCAACTTTGATTGTGGATATTTTTTCAAATATTCTTCACTAACAAAAAATGTAAAATTTTTACTATCCTTGCCGTGTAAGTTTACTCGTCCATATTTCGATAGATCTTGCGAACAAGAGGATGTAAGAACAAAAAAAAGCAGGGATCCAAGGATCAACCTGCTTTTTTTCATAATTTGTTTTTTGAAAAAACTAAGAATTGGCATTTTCAGATTTGCTTTCGACGACACCAGATTTAGTCAAGAAATCTAATTTTTCTTTGATTCTGGAAGCTTTGCCAGTCAAACTTCTTAAGTAGTAAAGCTTTGCTCTTCTGACAACTCCTTGTTTCAAAATATCAATGCTAACCAGAAGCGGAGAGTAAACCGTAAATTTTCTTTCAACACCAATTCCACTGCTGATTTTTCTAACCGTGAATGTTGCGGTATAATTGGAAATATCTTTGGAAGTAGCAATTACAATGCCATTGAAAGCTTGTATACGAGTGTTAGTTCCTTCAGTAATTTTATATTTTACGCTAACGGTGTCACCAACTTTAAAGATTGATAGCTCAGCGTCCCTAGCTTCTTTAATTTTTTTAACTTGCTCTTGAGCAAAATCCGAAAGTATGTTTTTCATTTTTTTTCCTTGATTGAAACTATTAGGCTTTTTTAGCTACTTTTTCTTGTTTAGTTGATTTTTCTTGAGGTTCAGACTCAGTAGAAGAGATTCTATCAACCAGCTCCATGACTGCCATCGGAGCTTTATCCCCAGTTCTGAAACCAAATTTTAGGATTCTAGTATATCCGCCGTTTCTCGAAGAAACTCTTGGACCAATTTCTTTAAAAAGTTTTTCAACAATTGCTTGGTTACCAAGAATAGATGCTGCTAGGCGGCGATTTGCCAAAGTATCTTTTTTAGCAAGAGTGATTACTTTTTCGACAAAAGGTCTAATTTCTTTTGCTTTAGGTAAAGTTGTTTTGATCAACTCGTGCTGCAGTAAAGAAATTGATAAATTGCGAAATAGAGCCTTTCTGTGAGCGCTATTTCTACTTAATTGTCTGCCTTTGATTCCGTGTCTCATTTTTTTTGCTAATGTTATAATTTTTTGACGGCCTTATCACTGCCGCTTGAGGTTTTCTTTCGCTCATATCGCACCACGCTTTTTGACGCTAATCTTATTTTTAAGGCGTAGAGGCTATAGCTTAAAACTCTTTATTTTTTAGTTTCAAAAGTTCTTCTAAATTTTTTGGTGGCCAATTAGTAAGCTTCATACCAAAGCCAAGTCCCATTGCTTTCAGATTTTCTTTTAATTCATTAAGAGATTTTCTACCGAAGTTTGCAGTTTTTAGCATCTCACCTTCTGATCTAGAAACTAAATCACCAACATAAATAATGTTTTCATTTTTTAAGCAGTTATAAGATCTAACTGAGAGCTCAAGCTCATCAATTGTCTTAAGTAAATTTTTGTTAAATTCTGGCTCAAGGCTGAGTTCTTTACGAGCTGGGGTTTCTAACTTACTAACGTCAAAATTAACGAATACTTGCAACTGCTCTTGCAAAATCTTTGCAGCAACTCCTAGAGCGTCTTGTGGAGTTATTGTGCCGTTAGTATCGATATCTAAGATTAATTTATCGTAGTCAGTAATTTGGCCAACACGGGCATTTTCAACTCTATACGCAACTCTACTGACCGGACTAAAAACAGCATCTATAGCGATTGATCCAACGCCATGTTCGCTTTTTTTACCTTGCTCAGCAACAACATAGCCTTTTCCGCATTCAACTTGCATTTGAATATCGATTTTTGCGCCTTTATTTAAAGTGCATATCACTAAATCTTTATTAGAAATTTCAACTCCAGCCGGAGTTTCAATTGAACCAGCATAAACTGGGCCTACTTTATTGGTGGAGAGTTTAAGAACGCAAGGAGACGAGTCAGACTTAGTGATCGCCAAGGATTTTATGTTCATGATAATATCAAGAACATCTTCTTTAACGCCTTCAACCGAACTATACTCATGAAGAACACCTTCGATTTTTATTGAGGTCACGGCAAAGCCTGCAATCGAAGAGAGAAGAACTCTTCTTAGAGCGTTACCAAGAGTATCACCAAATCCTCTTTCAAAAGGCTCTAGGACGATAACGGATTTTGCATTATTATCATAACCCTCTTTAACCACAACAGAGCTAGGTTTTGTAAGGATCTGCCAGCTTTCTTTTAGGATCGTCATATTTTTCAATTAGGTTACTTTAATAAACTTGAGGATTTTAGTAAAAATTTAGACTCTTCTTCTTTTTGCAGGTCTGCATCCATTGTGCGGATGATAAGTGTTATCTACAATCATGCTTACATTAATTCCGGCAGCTTGAATAGCACGAAGAGAGGCCTCTCTTCCAACTCCTGGACCCTTGATCTCAACGACCGCAGTTTGAAGACCATATTCTTTTGCAGCCTCAACTACATTTTGAGTTGCAATTTGAGCAGCATAAGGAGTGGCTTTTCTAGAGCCTTTAAAACCGTGTTTTCCTGCGGAAGACCAGCAAAGTATATTTCCTTGCAAGTCAGTTACAGAAATTATCGTATTATTGAAGCTAGCATAAACGTGTACTACGCCGCTTGAGATGCTTTTTTTCTTTTTGCTGGTAGTTTTTTTACCGCTATATTTTGTCATGGTTTAGAAAGTTAAAAAATTATTTGGTTACCTTTTTCTTACCCGCAATCGCAACTCCTCTGCCTTTACGAGTTCTGGCGTTAGTATGAGTTCTTTGACCTCTTACAGGAAGTTTTTTGACATGCCTGATTCCCTTATAGCAACCAATATCAATAAGCCTCTTAATGTCTGAAGAAACTTTCCTTCTCAAGTCACCTTCAAGAACTGGGTATTCTTTCTCGATTAAAGTTCTTACTTGAGAAATTTTATCTTCACTAACTTGATGAGTTCTTAAACCAAGATCAATTTTTAATTTTTTACAAATTTTGTGAGCAGTAGTTGCGCCAATACCGTAAATATAAGTCAATGAAATGACGAATCTTTTTTCTTTTGGAATATTGACACCAGCAATTCTAGCCAAAGCGAAACTCCTATTGTTTTTAGTTATTATTAAGTTTTTTGAGAAATTTTTGAAATCGCATCAATAAGCCCGCCGAAAACGAGGGGCACACTTTTTATGGCGTCAATTGAACAAAGCAAGTTCTTTTTTTCGTAATATTTAATTAATTCCATGGTAGAACTATGATAAACTTTTAGTCTATTTTTTACTGTAGACTCGTCGTCATCTTCTCTGCTTTCAAACTTATCAGATTTGCAATTATCGCAAATCCCTTTTTGCTTTGTTTGTTTGAAATAATTATTATATAAAGCACCGCAATTCTTACAAGAAAAGCGACCAGAAATTCTTTTAATCAAAATATCTTCATTAACTTCAAAGTTAAAGACGATGTGAATTTTTTTGCCAAGAGATTGGAACATTAAATCAAGTACTAAAGCCTGACTAGTATTTCTTGGAAAACCATCAAGTATAAAGCCATTTTTACAATCTTCTTTGATGATTCTATTTTTTATAATACCAACAACAACTTCATCTGGAACTAGTCCACCAGAGTTCATGTAAGTTTTTGCTAATTTACCAATCTCGCTTTGCAGCTCGACCTCTCTGCGCAAAGTCTCTCCAGTTGAAATCGTCGGAATTTTTAATTCCTCAGCAAGCATCGCCGCTTGTGTACCTTTACCAGAGCCTGGAGGGCCTAAAAAAATTACATTTATCATTAAGCCCTGACCCTAACTCTTCTTTTTTTATTCATCGAAGAGCCGTATTTACTAGAAAGTAAGTGCGACTGAACTTGGTTAATCAAATCCAAAACTACATTGACCATAATCAGAATTCCTGTGCCACCAATATGAAGTGGAATTGAGTATTTTGTAACCAAAATTTCCGGAGTTATACAAACAAAAATTAGGTATGCAGCACCAATCAGAGTCAGACGGGAGACTATCTTATCTAAATATGCTGAGGTTTGAGATCCAGGTCTGATACCAAGAATAAAGCAATTACTTTTTTTCAAATTATTTGCTACCTCTTCGGTATTAAAAATGATTGATGAGTAAAAATAAGAGAAAAACAAAATAAGGGCTGAGAATAAAATCAGGTAAAGCGCGCCCCCTCTGCGTAGCGTTGATATTAAGAAATCCCCATCAGCACCAGTAAATTGCATTAAAGCGGCAGGAAACATTAAAATTGAGCTGGCAAATATTGGCGGTATCACGCCAGAAATATTAATTTTAAGTGGTAAAAACGAAGAGTCCGACATACCAGAAGCTTTCATCATTGCGCCGTTTGGATATTGAATTTTTATGCGCTTATGAGTTTTTTCAACAAAGCAAACAAACATTAGGAAGCCAGCGAAAATAGCAAAAAATAAAATTATGGTGAGCCAAGAGTAAACTCCAGTTCTCGATAGATCAAAAACCTGTATAATTGTTGATGGAAGGGACGAAACAATACCAACAAAGATTATCAAAGAAATTCCATTACCGATTCCTGAGGCGGTAATTCTCTCTCCAAACCACATCAGCATTACAGTACCGCCAACAAGACTTATACAAGTTGTCCATAGAAAGATTGGTGAATCAGAAATAAATGCACTTTGATCACCTTTTGAAAGAGCGTAATAAACGCCTAAGGACTGGAAGCAGGCCAAAACAATTGTAAGATATCTCGTGTACTGATTAATTTTTGCACGACCATAATCACCTTCTTTTTTCAAAGCTTCCAAGCTTTTATACATAGAGGTTAAAAGCTGCATGATGATTGATGCGGTAATATAAGGCATGATATTAAGAGCAAAGATGCTCATTCTTTGTAGGGCTCCGCCAGAAAACAAATTGACCATGCCAAAAATATTTGCGCCACTACTTGCAAAGAATTTTTTCAAAACTTCAACGTTAATACCAGGGATTGGAACGAAGGTTCCAAACCTATAGATCAGCAGGATAAATATTGTAAATATAATCCTTTTTTTTAATTCTGAATTTGAAGACAGGACTGACACAGTTTTAGATCTAGTGAGTTATCTTGGGGGTATAAAATAAAAATGGTAGTTTAAGCAAAGGCTTTCGCTTTCTCAGAGTAACTATCTACCGTAACTTTAAAGCTTAGCTTGGCAGGCTGATCTTTTCCCATAATTAACTTCACTTGAGAGTTTTTATTCTTTACAAGACCAAATTCTGCTAGTTTTTCCTTAGTAACGATTTCAATGTTAGGCTCTTTTTTACTAACTGCTAAAACTACATCAGATATTGTGATCGCTTCATATTCTTTTTTTAGCGTATTAACAAAGCCTCTTTTTGGAAGTCTCATGTGAACAGGAGTTTGACCACCTTCAAAGCCCTTAACAGAGTGATGACCAGTTCTAGCTTTTTGACCTTTTACACCACGGCCAGAAGTTTTACCCTTGCCAGAACCAATACCTCGACCAACCCTGATAGGATCGTTTCTTTTGATCTTTGCTAAATTGTTTAGAGAAATAGACATTTTTAATTACGCTAATGAAACTTTAATTACATGATGCACTTTTTTAATCATACCAAGAACGGATGAAGAACATACTAGAGTGGAATCACTTCCAATACCTCTCAGACCAAGACCAACTAGACTACCCTTTTGTCTATCAGTTAGCTTTGAGCCGCCTTTGACTTGTTTAACAAGAACTTTTTTATTCAAAAAACTATCTAACTGCATGTTATTATTCATTATTTGTGTTAAGAGCTAAATTTCTTCTTTTAACTATTTCAGAAATTTCTTTTGATCTTTTTTCGGCAATGAGTTTAGGCGAAGTTAGACTTTTTAGAGCGCCAAAAGTTGCGCCAACCATGTTATATGGATTAGAAGTTCCGACTGATTTTGCTACAATATCGTGGATTCCAGCACACTCAAAAATAGCACGCATAGGACCTCCAGCAATCACTCCAGTACCAGCTGGGGCTGCTCTTAGATAAACTTTAGCAGCGCAAAATCTGCCAAAAATGTCATGATGAATTGTTCTACCTTCTTTTAAAGAGATTTTTGTCATAGCTTTTTTGGCAGCTTCAAAGGCTTTATTTTTCGCATCAGAAACTTCCGTAGCATTTCCTTTTCCAAAGCCAACTCTACCATTTTTGTCTCCAACCACTACCAGAGCTGCAAACGAAAGATTCTTACCGCCTTTAACGGTTTTAGAAACTTTGTTGATCGATATTAATCTTTCTACAATTTCTGAATTATTGGTCTTAGCTTGTTTTGACATCTTTATAAAATTTTAAATTAGAACGATAATCCTGACTCACGGCAGGCTTCGGCCATTGCCTTAACTCTGCCGTTATAAATGTAAGCACCTTTGTCAAACACAACTTCTTTAACTTCGTTTTGTAAGCAAAGCTCGGCGAATTTTTTACCAACCAGTTTGGCTTTTTCTATACCATTAATTTTTTTATCTTCCTCAAAAGCCAGAGTTGATGTTGAGCAGATCACCTTTCCTTCAGCGCCAAGAAGCTGGGCATAGAAGTTTTTATTTGATCTAAAGACTACTATTCTTGGTCTTAAAGATTTGTTATTTCTAATGACGTTGCTTTTGACTCTGTACTTTCTTCTTTCGTAGTTGGTGAGCATATTATTTCTTCTTACCCTCTTTTCTTAAAATTTGTTTTCCAAAAACCTTCACACCTTTGCCTTTATAGGGCTCAGGCTTTCTGAAGGAAATAATTTCTGAAGCCACTTGTCCAACCAGAACCTTGTCATTTCCGGTAAGTATGATTAGGTTGGGCTTTTCAAAGGCTGCAGTGATTCCTTTTGGTAAAGCATAAAAAATTTCATGACTATAGCCAAGAGTTAAAATCAAAACCTCTTTTTCAACAGCAGCCTTGTAACCGACGCCATTTATTTCTAAAACGGTTTTAAATGGCTCTTGCAGTCCGTTGACAATATTTTTGATATTGCTTCTATCCATACCAATAAACATCGATATGTCGGAAGGAGCTTTATCTTCAGCGGTCAATTTAATATGACCATCTTGAAACTCTATTTTTACTCCAGAGCTTACTTTATAGGTTTTTTTAATTTTTCCTCTATCAAAGTTAAGTACGTTTTTATCAACGATCAGCTTAATGCTTTCTGGAATTTTTACTGGTAGCTTTCCTACTCTAGACATAATGTAAAACTATATTAAAAGATTTTTAGCAAAACTTCGCCACCAAGCTTTTGCAATCTGGCTTCGTGATCAGAAAAAACGCCTTTAGAAGTTGAAATTATAACCATTCCAAGGCCATTTTTTACAGAGGGGATTTCATCGGCTTTACAGTAAACTCTTCTGCCGGGTTTTGAAATGACCGATATTTCGCTAACTACTGGATTAGAATAATGATACTTCAAATGTATATTAAATTTCTCAACACTACCATCTTTTGCTTTGCTATAATTAAGAATAAATCCTTCTTCTTTGAGAATTTTTAAAATATTCTCCCTTAGCTTAGAAACTGGGGAACTTATAGTAGTTTTTTTAGCCAAGTAGCCATTTTTTACTCTTGTTATTAAATCTGAAACTGGATGATTTGAAAACATCTTATAGCTCTATTTTTATTATTAATTATAATTACCAACTAGATTTTACTAAACCAGGAACCTGACCCCAAGAAGCCAAATCTCTCAATGCAATTCTCGATAGACCAAATTTTCTAAAATTTCCTCTTGGCCTTCCAGTCAAGTTACATCTGTTTCTAAATCTTATTTTAGATGCATCTCTTGCCATTTCTGATAACTTAATTTGTGCAATAAGTCTTTCCTCAAATGATAAAGAAGTGTCTTTAGCTGTTTCAATGAGCTTCGTTCTTTTTGATCTTTTCAGAATAGACAGGTCTTTTCTTTTTAAATTTCTTCTAACCAATGATTGTTTTGCCATACAAATTATTTAATTGGGAGATTAAGCTTTTTAAGTAGGTACAAAGCCTCTTCTTTTGTTTTAGCTGTCGTAATAATGCTGATATTCATGCCAAAGATCTTCATGATATTGTCTAGATCGACCTCTAAAAATACATTATGTTCTTTGATACCAAAGCTATAATGCGAGCTTTGATTGAAACCTTTAGCAGAAAGACCTCTAAAGTCTTTAACCCTTGGCAATGCTATATTAGTAAGCTTATCAAAGAATTGATACATTCTATTACCTCTAAGAGTGACTCTACAACCAATTGGCAAATCTTTACGCAATTTAAAAGTTGAGATTGCCTTGCGAGATTTGGTTTGCACTGCCTTTTGCCCAGCAATGCTAGATACCTGAGTTGTTAGATAGGATAAGAATTTATTATCACTATCAACAGCTTTGATACCGACATTAAGGCTAATCATTTTTAGCCTAGGAACTTCTAAATCATTAGAATAGGAGAACTTTTTCTTAATATCAGAAATTGATTCTTTATATAGTTTTTCAGTCAATGTTTGCATCACTTAATTTAATCGATTTTTTTACCAGATTTTTTTGAAACACGATATTTTCTAGAGAAAGCTTTACCTTCACCAGAATCTATAACAAATTTTACTTTAACCGCTTTACCATTTTCTACGTGAGAAACATTGGAAACGTCGATCGCTTTTTCAATTTTAGTTATTTGACCAGGAGCTGAAGATGTTGGTTTTTTATGAAACGTGGCAAGATTAACACCTTCAACAATTACTTTACCACCTTCTATAGAGATGATTTTTCCGATCTTTCCCTTACTAGAGCCAGATATAACTATTACCTGATCATTTTTTTTGAATTTTTTAGCCATATCTTCTTATAGCACCTCCGAAGCTAGTGAAGCAATTTTCAAGAAGTTTTTCTGTCTTACTTCTCTTGCAACTGGACCAAACACACGAGTAGCAATTGGTTCTCCATCTTTATCAACGAGAACCAAGGCATTGTCGTCGAATTTAACGAAGCTGCCATCATTTCTAACGATTTTACTTTTAGTTCTAATAATAACACCCTTAGCAACAGATCCTTTTTTTACTTTAGAGCCTGGAATTACGCTAGTAATTGAAACAACTACGATCGTACCGACTCCGGTTATCATATGATCAGAGCCGCCCAAAACTTTGATACAGGTGGCAGTCTTGGCACCAGAATTATCGGCAACTACAAGACTTGTTTGCATTTGAATCATTTTATACCTTTGCTTTTATTAAACTTTTAATGCCCATTTTTTTGTTTTTGAAATCGGTCTAGAGCTGACTATATCGACTTCATCACCAACATTTACAGATTTACCTTGAGAATCTATTAAGTATTTTTTATGCACTGTAATGTACTTACCATATCTAGGATGCTTTTTAAAAATAGTAGCAACGCCCTTGAAGGTTTTATTATCGATAATGTTTAATACCTTTACTTTCATATTTGTGCCTTTGCAGCTTTTTTGTTACTATTAATTTTTGTGAATAATCTTGCGATTTCTTTTCTTTTATTTTTGTAATCTTTTGCAACTATTGTTTCTCTTGAAGAAGATCTAATTCTCATCATTAAAAGCTCCTTCTTTAGATTAGCTATATCAACTAGTGCTGATTTTTTTTCTTCTTTTTTCATGATTCTACTAAATCAAATTAACAATTTTTGTTTTGAATGGCAACTTTGCGGCAGCCTTTTCCAAAGCATTTAAGGCAGATTCTGAGTCAATTCCATCAATTTCAAAAACAATTCTGCCTGGTTTTATTTTAGCAATATAATACTCGACATTACCCTTACCGCTGCCCATTCTTACCTCTGCTGGCTTTTGAGTGACTGGTGTATGAGGAAAAACCATAATCCAAAGCTTTCCGGCCCTTTTCATATAGCGAGTAATTACTTTTCTGGCAGATTCAATTTGCTTTGAATTCAGCTTTCCAGGCTCAAGAGCCTTAAGTCCAGAAGAGCCGAATTTTAGGCTATTTCCAACAGCAGAGGTGCCAAGAATTTTTTTACCACCTTTTTGAGCCTTTCTATATTTGGTTTTTGCAGGAACTAACATTTACTATACTAATTTATTTGATTTTTTTTCGACAAAACCCTTGTAAATCCAAACTTTTACACCAATTACACCATAAGTAGTGTAGGCATTAGCCGTAGCATAATCGATGTTGCACCTAAGGGTGTGAAGAGGCACTGAGCCTTCTTTATACCACTCTGTTCTAGCAATTTCAGCACCACCGAGTCTTCCAGCAACTGAAACTTTAATTCCAAGCGCGCCGTATTTCATAGCTGATTGCATTGATTTTTTCATAACTTTTTTGAAAGCAGCGCGACCTTCAAGTTGTTTGGCAATGCTTTGCGCAACAAGAGATGAATTCAAATCTGGTTTGTCAATTTCTACTATTTTCACATCAACCTTAGCACCAGCAATTTTTTCAACTGCATTATTTATCTTTTCGATATCAAGACCTTTTTTACCAATAAGAACTCCAGGTTTAGAAGTTTTGATAATAAGATTAACTTTGTCAGAAGGCCTTTCAATCACGACACTTCCAATTCCACAGTGCGAATAGTTTTTTTTAATAAAAGATCTTATTGTGATATCATTAATAAGTTTTTTGGCATAGTTTTTATTATCGTACCAAACTGATTCCCAATTTTTGTTATTGAGAAGCCTAAAACCTACTGGATTAACCTTTTGACCCATTTTGCCTCTATTTTTGTTTTTCTTGTTTTTCTGCTAAAACAACTCTGACGTTGCTAAAAGTTTTTAAAATTCTGCTTGATTTTCCACGACCTCTGGCAGCGAATCTTTTAAGAGCAAAGGCGCGACCAATGTCAATTTTTTTAATATAAAGATTATCAACATCCATATTATGATTATTTTCAGCATTTGACATCGCCGAGTAAACAAGGCCAATAATTACAGGAGCTAGCTTTAGATTACAAAATTTTAGAACCTTCAACACTTCAGAAACTGGCTTACCAGCTAGGTTTCCAGTTAATTTCATGACCTTCAGAGGACTTGATTTTAAAGCACTTAAATATGCTACCGCTATTTTTTCACTCATGTTGATTAATCTTTTTTAATTTTTTTATCTCCAGAGTGGCCATAGAAAGTTCTAGTTGGCGCAAACTCGCCAAACTTGTGGCCTACCATTCCCTCTGTAACGGCAACAGAAACAAACTTTTTACCGTTATGCACAGCAAAATTAACTCCAACAAATTGTGGCAGAATAGTTGACCTTCTGGACCAAATTTTAACAATCGGTTTTTTAGAAGAGCTATTATATTCTCTGGCTTTTTTTAGTAAATATCCGTCTACAAACGGAACTTTCCATGTTGATCTAGGCATAATTTTATTTAATTTTTGGCGCGTCTTGATTTTACAATAAAGCGGTTAGTCGGATTGCTTCTCTTTCTGGTTTTTTTACCTTTAGCTGATTTACCAGTTGGAGAAACGGGATGTCTACCACCCGAAGTCTTACCTTCACCACCACCGTGAGGATGATCAACAGGATTCATTACTACACCACGTACTGTAGGTCTGATACCCATCCATCTCGCTCTACCAGCTTTACCGATTGAAATATTTTTATTATCCAAGTTTGAAACTGATCCGATCGTTGCCATGCAATCAAGAGGGAAAAGTCTAATCTCGCCAGACTGCATTTTTACCAAAGCGTATCCACCGTCCTTACCAACTAATTGAGCATAAGTTCCAGCTGATCTAGAAACAGAACCACCACAACCCGGTTTTAATTCAACATTATGAACGATGGTTCCGATTGGAATAACAGAAAGAGGCATAGCATTGCCAATTCTTACGTCAATCAGGCTTTTTGATGACATTATCCTTTCACCAGAAGCAAGTTTGTGAGGCGCCAAAATGTAGGAGTATATTCCGTCAGAATATTTTAACAAAGCTATAAAAGCCGTACGATTTGGATCGTACTCTATTCTTTCAACCACAGCTTCGATGTCGAATTTATCTCTTCTGAAGTCAATAACTCGAAAAGATTTTTTATGTCCTCCAGACTTGTGTCTGACAGTGATGTGGCCAATGTTATTGCGGCCAGCGCTTTCAGATACTTTAGTAGTTAAAGACTTTAACGGAGAGCCTTTCCAAAGCTCGTTTCTGTCAATTGTTATCAGCTGTCTTAGTGACGGAGTAACAGCTTTGTAGTTTTTAAGAGCCATTTTTATGAACCAAAGTTAATTGATTGACCTTCTTTCAAGGTGACAATCGCTTTTTTATATGATCTTCTCTTGCCTTCGATACCCTTAAATCTCTTGATCTTAGCGTGAGTATTAATTATGTTTACTTTCTCTACTTCGGCACTGAATATTTTTTTGATCAAAGAGGCTATTTCTTCTTTACCACAAGCAGAATCAACCTCAAAATGATATTTATTTTCTACCAACTGCCTGTTTGATTTCTCTGTATAAACAAGACTTTTAATTTTGTCATAATTTAGTAAGGCAGACATTTATTGCAAAGCTCCTTTAATATTTTCTAAGATTGTGTTGTCGATGATCAAATGGTCAAAGCTCAAAATGTCATAAACATTGATTGCGTTCACATTTAGTGCTTTAACGTTTTTCAAGTTTCTTGCCGATCTAGCCAAGACTTCATTATTTTTTGAGGCTGGATTGAATACAATCAAAGCGCTTGATAAGTTATTTTGTTTTAAAGAGGAATTGATTTGAGATGTTTTAATTTCGAGACCGAAGGTATTAGAAAAAAGTGAAACTTTATCTTCTTTTAATTTTAACTTTAATGCATCGGATAAGGCGATTTTAACTATTTTTTTAGGCATTGAGAAGTCGAACGAGCGAGGTGTTGGGCCATGGCAAGTTCTACCACCAACGAATTGCACTGATCTTTTGCTACCTTGACGAGCGTTACCTGTACCTTTTTGTTTGTAGGGCTTAGCGGTAGTGCCAGATATTTCAGCCATGGTTTTAGTTTTGGCAGAGCCAGACCTTCTTTTGGCTAGTTGCCATCTCACAACATAAGCAACTGATTTTGGGCTTTGCAGATCAAGGTTAGAATCTAGCTCTACCTTTTGCGATCCTGCTTCTTTGCCAGCAAAATCTATATTTTTTAAAGTTAATGAAGTCATTTTTTGTAAATTAGAAATTTTTGGCGATTCTTAAAACAACATCTCCACCAGGATTTCCTGGAATTGAGCCTTTTACAGCAATCACGGATTTTTCTTTATCCACCATTAAAACTTCAAGATTTTTAACAGTTATATTGTCAACACCCATATGCCCTGCCATCTTCTTTCCTTTAAAAGTTTTACCAGGATCTTGTCTTTGACCAGTTGAACCGTGAGATCTGTGAGAGACTGAAACACCGTGAGAAGCTTCTAAACCGCGGAAGTTCCATCTTTTCATAACGCCAGCGAAGCCTTTTCCCACCGTAACTCCACTGACATTAATTTTGTCACCTTCTTTAATAACTGAATCAATAGTGATTTGATCACCAATTTTATATTCAAGATTTTTTCTAACTTGAGATCCTCTTATTTTTTTAAATAGAGGAATAGATTTTTTATTGAAAATTCCAGTCAGAGGCTTTGATATTCTTTTTGGATTAGGGGCTTTTTCAAAAGCCATTAAGAGACTATCAAACTCTTTGTCTTGGTTAATAGTTAGATCAAGAACACAGTTTTCGTAAACTTGAATCATAGTTAGAGGTACAGAGCTACCACCTTCTTTAAAGAGATGGCTCATACCAATTTTTTTTCCGACTAATTCCAACATCTTTAGTTCTTTGCCCCGTTAATTGCGATTTTAATATTAACACCAGCTGAAAGATTTAGCTTCATCAAAGCGTCTACTGTTTGAGCTGTCGGAGATATTATCAACAATCTCTTCGAAGATCTAATTTCAAACTGCTCTCGAGAGTCTTTGTCGACATGAGGACCTCTGATTACACAAAATTTTTGAATCTTAGTTGGCAATGGAATTGGACCTTTAATACCAGCTCCAGTTCTTCTAACTGTACCAATGATTTCGCCCATTGCTTTGCTCAAAACGACGTGATCAAAAGACTCAAGAGTAATCTTGATGCTTTCTTTATTTTTCATATTTTTTACTTAATAATCTTAGAAACA
>DENL01000040.1:0-12974 GCA_002359655.1 Rickettsiales bacterium UBA2645
GGGATTATCCCGAATTGGCGTTTAGAGAAGAAATGGCGCAAATTGGTGGAATAATTTTAAAATCTAAATTTAAAGAAAATGACAGCAGTTAGTTTATATCAAAAACTTAAATTAGCACAAAGTGAAGAAGACGTTAAAGACATTTACATCGAAGCTTTAGGCTTAAAAAAATATCGCAAAGATTTAGTTGATATTCGCACAGATGAGATTTGGTTTGAAGCTAAGAAAAAAGGCGACACTTCAACCTATGCAATGTTCACTCAGCTTTTGCATTATGTTCAGGCTGACCTTGATAAAGGTGAGAAATTACCACCATTTCTAGCAGTGATTGACACTGAAAAGGCTGCTTTGATGAAAACATGCGATGTTCTTCCATTGCTAAAGAAGAAAACAATTAAATGGGGAAAGTCAGCTACTCAATTTCCCAAAGAAGCTTTGGACGAGGTTTCATCATACATTGGAACTCACTTCGTTTCATTTAAAATTTCCACTCATGAAGAAGAATTTATCGCCGCAGTAAAATCAGCTATCAAATCTGGCGAAATAATTCGTGCACAGATCACACCAGACAATCTTAAGCAAGTTTTTGATAAATGGGTAGAGATGATCGGGCGTGAAATTGTTGGCGTTGCGGAAGAAAAATATGCACTACTGTTTTTTGCTGACATTATGCATGACGGAATTGCCTCAACACACGCTAATCTTCCCGCTGCCTTGCTACACAAAGACAATGCACCAGTTTTTAATCTTGATGGAAAAAACTATGAGCTAAGTAATAAAGAAGGTTATCGCCAATTCTGGGCAATTTACCACAAGCCACCAAAAGCTGAATATCGTAATTATCTACTCGAGCGCCGTGACAGTTTGATTCCACTTGATGAGCGTAGTTTCAAAGGTGCATACTACACGCCACTTGCTGTGGTTGATAAAGCCTACGACAAACTCAGCGAAACTTTGGGCAAAAACTGGCAAAAAGATTATATCGTTTGGGATATGTGCTGTGGCGTTGGCAACTTAGAGGTTAAACATTCTAACCCACGCAATATTTATATGAGCACTTTAGATCAAGCTGATGTTGATGTGATGAAAGCAACCAAAACCTGCGTTGCAGCGCAAAGGTTTCAATATGACTACCTAAATGATGATATAACTGATGACGGAAAGATTGACTATAATCTAACAAACAAAGTTCCTCTTGAATTACGTAAAGCTATTGCTGAAGGAAAAAAGATTTTGGTGTTAATTAATCCACCTTATGCGGAGGCAACTAACTACAATAACATCACTAGCGGCATAGAGACCTCAACCAAAACCGGAGTCGCGAAAACAAAATTTGCTGCTAGTTGTATGAGAGTCTACGGTAAGGCTAGCAATGAACTATTTACGCAATTTGTAGCGAGGGTAGCTTTGGAAATACCAAAGGCGACCTTGGCTATGTTCAGTACTCTGAAATATGTAGTAGCTCCTACGTTAAATGACTTCAGAACAGAATGGAATGCTAAGTATTTGGGAGGCTTTGTCGTTCACTGTAAATCATTCGACGGTTTAAAAGGAAATTTTCCAATTGGCTTTTTGATATGGGAAACCAATCAAAATGCGACCAAGAAGCATCCATTAAGAGAGATCAGTACCGAAGTGTTTGATAAAAATGTAAAACCGATTGGTGAAAAGAATTTTTATAATTTACCAAATGAACAGCTATTGAGTAGTTGGATAGAACGCCCAAGGACTAACAAGATTGATGTTGTTCCATTAAAAAATGCTGTTACGCCAGCCACTGTCAGTAAGGATTTGAGGGGAACAAAATGGTCTGATAATGCTATTGGATATATGTTCAGTGGTGGCAATGATTTCCAAACATCAGGTACTCAAACGGTGATATTTTCATCGGGTTATGGCAGCGCTAGGGGATTTTTTATTAATCCTCAAAACCTCTGGCAAGCCGCTATCGTTTTCTCCGTTCGCCGTCTAATCAAACCAACTTGGCTCAATGACCGCGATCAATTTTTACAACCTACTGCACTACTTTCTGACGAATTCAAAAATGATTGTTTGATCTGGATGTTATTCAATGGAAGCAATCTCACCGCAAGTGCTAATGATCTCGAATGGAATGGCAAGAAATGGTCAATCGTAAATCACTTTATCCCCTTCACTGAAAGTGAAGTAAATGCGCCGGAGCGCTTCGAATCCGATTTCATGGCACAATATTTGGCAGATAAAAAACTCTCAACACTTGCAGAAGCAGTTTTGGAGGCAGGACGGGAATTGTGGAAAGCATATTTTTCTCAAGTGGATGTTCACAGCGTTCGCGATGAATTTAAGCTAAACCGTTCTGATGTTGGATGGTATCAGGTTCGTAAAGCATTAGCGGCACGCAATTCGAGTGGAGACTTTGCTCCAGTTAGTTTTGATGAGTTTGAGTCTGCGTACAAGAATCTAACTGAAAAATTAAAGCCACAAGTGTTTGAACTTGGTTTCCTAAGAGCTTAAAGCAATTTTAGAATGACTACATCACGCAATCGAGAAGTACAAAAATCATCCAGAGCTATTTTCTTTCGCGCCATATCTTGGGAAGGGAATTGAAGGAGACAGAAATAAGCGACATGGTACAAAATATCGTTGATGAAGAGATTTGCGACTACAGCTATTGCGATAAAAATGCTAACAGAGCCTGCACTAACAAAGGGATTTCATCTCTCCTCAAAAAAGCGGAAGATTGATTAGACCGAGTTTTAGGATAATTTTCATGCATAAGAGCTAGAGTGGTTACCCAACCAAACTTTTGGCAAAAGATTTTGCATCAAATTCTTGTAAATCTTCAATCTTTTCACCAAGGCCAACTGCGTAAATTGGCTTTTTAAATTTATCCGCCAGAGCAACTAAAATTCCACCTTTAGCAGAGCCGTCAAGCTTTGTAATCACAAGTCCAGTGATGCCAACAATCTGATTAAAAACTTCCAATTGCTGTCTGGCATTTTGACCAATTGTTGCATCTAAAATTAACAGATTTTCTTGCGGCGCAGAATCGTCAATTTTTTTCAAAACCGTGTTTATTTTTTTTAACTCATCCATCAGATTTTGTTTATTTTGCAAACGCCCCGCAGTATCGATCAATAAAAAATCTGCCTTGTTTTCCTTAGCAAAAATCAAGGCGCGATGAGCCACAGCCGCCGGATCTTCACCATCTTTTATTGCCGCGATAATTTCACAATCTGCTCTTTTGGCCCAGATTTCTAATTGCTGTGAAGCCGCAGCTCTAAAGGTATCGCAAGCTGCAATAACAACTTTTTTATTTTGATTTTTTAAGTTAAAAGCCATCTTGCCAATGGTTGTAGTTTTGCCAGCACCATTGACGCCATTGAAAATTATAACTTGCGGTTTGTGCTCTGAAGTCATTTGCAAAGCCTTTTGGCAAGGCAATAAAATTTTTTCAATTTCTTCGCTTAAGAAATTTTTTACTTCCAGATCAGTAATATTTTTATGAAATTTTTTGGCTTTAAAGTTTTTGATAATTTGAGCTGCCGTTTCAGCGCCAATGTCGGCTAATATCAAGGTTTCTTCCAAGTCATCGATGATTTCAGAATCAAGTTTTTTGTGACTAAAAATTTGTGAAATTGCCGCAGAAATTTTTGATGATTTTAAAGCCACATCCGATTTTGATTTTGAAAAAAAACTAAACATAAATTTACTTGGTCAAATAATTTTCTGGATTCACCGCGTCACGACCTTTGCGCAATCCAAAATAAAGCTGTGGCGAAGTGACATTTCCTGTCGATCCAACCTCGCCGATTTTGCTTAGCTTATCTACTTTTTGTCCACGCTTCACAGAAATTTTTGACAGATGCGCATAAGCAGTAATCCAGCCTCCAGAATGTTTTATGATGATTAAATTTCCGTAACCTTTCAACTCATTTCCAGCGTACGAAACCACGCCATCTTCAACAGATTTTACAGCATCACCTTCATTGCCT
This sequence comes from Rickettsiales bacterium UBA2645, assembly GCA_002359655.1. Taxonomy (GTDB): domain Bacteria; phylum Pseudomonadota; class Alphaproteobacteria; order Rickettsiales; family UBA1997; genus UBA2645. The sequence goes on from DENL01000040.1 coordinate 3,975, forward strand.
TTGATGTTGATGCCATCATTGTAAAGCCCGCCAGATTTCGGCCCAAATTTTGAAATAATTTGACCGTGCAAAGGCCAAGAAAAGTGATTTATTTTATCCAAAGTTCTTTCGATAAAACTTGGTGAGTAAGATTTATTTTTTATTTTTTCTTCTGAATTGTCGGAAGATTCTTTATCTTTATTTGCATAAGCTGGGGCTAGATTTGACTTGGTAGAATCATCATTTTTAGATTTTGTAATTCTGATTTTTTGACCAACTTTTAGATTGTAAGGTTGTTTTAAATCATTCATCTCAATCAAGCTGTTGACATTCATTTTATAATTGTGCGCTATTGAATAGAGAGTGTCTTTTGCTGCCACTTCATGATAGGCTGGCGTGGGAATTATCAACTTAGTTCCGCGACTCAATTTATAAGGTGCTGAAAGATTATTTTGCTCAATCAAATCACGCAGCGGCACCTGATATTTTTTCGAAATACTGTAAATGTTTTCACCTTCCAAAACTTCAATTTGACGATTTTTTAGTTGATTTTCACTGTTATCTTTTTTGCTAGAATTGAGATATTTGTCTTTATTGTGGTTAGTGTTTTTACCGTAAAAACTCTTGCCATGATTGATAACTGGCACCGATTTATTCGAGCAAGATTGCAAACAAAAAAAAGAAAGCAGCAAAAGAAAAATCTTAAACCTTGTTTTTGATTCACTCATATTAATGATTTTGATTTTACACTGATTTTCGCCATCTGTTTAGACGCTGTCAAATAATCAATTATCGACATGGAAATTTTTACACTGATTAATTCACAATTTTCTTTTACCGCGCAAGTTTTTTTAGTCGCAATTTTTGGGCTTATTTTTGGTTCATTTATTACACTTTTAAGTCAACGCCTTGTCAGCAACCAAAAAATCGGATTTGCCAGATCAAGCTGTCCTAAGTGTCACTTCACTTTAAAAATTCGAAATCTAGTTCCGTTACTTTCTTGGATATTCCAAGGCGGTAAATGTAGTAATTGCGCTGAAAAAATATCACTGCGCTATCCTTTAATTGAGCTAAGTTGCGCCATTAGTTTTGTCATTATTTTTTTTGCTTTAGACAAAAAAATTGACGAAAGATTAATAATTTTATGCCTAATTGCCGCAACTTTAATTTTGATGATAGTCACTGATTTAGAGCATTACTTAATTCCCGACTTCTCGCAATATTTATTAGCAATTTTAGTAATTATTTTGCGCATTCATGATGAAGGAACTTACGGCGCAGTTTCCAATATTAAATCAGCATTTTGTTACATGGGCTTTGGCTTGTTGATGCTAGTTTTTTTCTACATCGTCACCAAAATTGAAGCAGTTGGAGTTGACGATATTAAGTTTTTTTTCATCGCTGGTTTAATGCTTGGTATGAATAATTTTTTATTCTTTATGTTAGCCAGCGGAATTTTTGGTTCCTTATTTGGCGCTTCTTGGCAGGCAATTAAGAAAGATAAAATTTTTCCATTCGCTCCTGCAATATGCTTGTCGTTTTATATTTGTATGCTTTTTGGCAACAAAATTAATCCTGTCGAAATTTTTGGAAGTTTAGTTTTTTAGCAAAGAGTTTTTGATACTATCGCGATGGAAAAATTGCTGCTTTTTCTCTGAATAATTTTTCTCTTCAAAAACAAATTTCTCTAAAAAATATCCACTTAATTTTAGCCCTTCAAGCAGCTGATCTTCATCATGTTCTTCGTCATTTATCAAAAAACTTGGTAACTTCAAAAGCTTACTCTGATAAGGCTTGCCAGCTTCATAAGAAACTGCGCGAGCTGATTTTGGAGAAACAAAAACCAGATCATCAGTTGTCTGAGTTACCGCGCAAGAAGACAGATCAACAGCGTAGCCCAGAGTTTTTAAAATCTTTAATTCTAATTTGACGTAATCAGCTAAAAAATCTTTTTTAGAAATATCTTCGTTGCTTAGTTTTTGCAAAAAATCGCGCAATTTTTCAAAGAGCAATTGCTGTTGTTCTCTTTCCAAAAAAACGCTGTCAATTATTGAAAATAAAGAGTTAACGCAACTCAAGCGCAATTTATCAAACATCATTTTAGCGCAATAGCTACGTATCAAATCCACTGCAAAAAATTGTCCTAAATTTTCTTCAATGCGAGAGCGATATTCAAAAGAAATCAAATTGCCGATTTGATAATTAACCTTGTCTTTGCTTGATCTTACTGACTTGACGAAGCCAGAATATATTCCGTGATGCTGCGAAAAAACTTTGACGATGAGAGAATTTTCGCCGTATTTTTTTAAACTAATAATTATGCCGCAGTCGTTAAATTTCATTTTTTAGAAAATTAAAAGCTGATACAAAATCAGTAAACACAAGCTTTTGTGGTAGTTGATGACGAAACCAAGTAATTTGTCTTTTAGCGTAATTTCTGGTTTTTTGCGTTGCTAATTCAAGCATTTTTTCTCGCGAAATTTTTTGATTTAAAAAATTATTAATCTCAAAAAATCCTAAAGTTTTTGTAATTTGCATTTCATCGTTAACACCTTGATTTACAAGGTTTTTAACCTCATCTATCGCGCCATTTTCTAACATTTTTTCAAAGCGTGAATTACAATTTTCGTAAAGCTTTTTTCGATCTGGATTTAAATTCACATGAAAAAAATCTACCGCATCAAAAATTTTTTTCGGCGGTTGATTTTGCCAAAAAGAAATTGATTTTCCTGTTTGCTTTAAAACTTCGTAAGCTCTTATTTGGCGCTGTTTGTCGAGAATTTCATTTTCACCAAGTTCGATTAATTTTTTTTGAAATTCTTCTCTGCCAATTTCATCAAAAAGTTCACGAGCATTTTTTCTGATCGACTCATCAATTTCAGGAATTTCTGAAATTCCATCAACTAATTTTGAAATATACATTCCACTTCCGCCAACAATTACTGGCAATTTATTTTTATCCCAAATCTGCTCTGCGCTTGCTTTTACAAGTTTTAACCAAATTGCGACCGAAGAATTTTCTGAAGGCTGAAAATGTGAATATAAAAAATGTTGTACTTTTTTCTGCTCCGCTGCATTTGGTTGCGAAGATAGAATTGGCAAGCCTTGATAGATTTGAAGTGAATCAGCGTTAATAATGGCAATGTCTTTTGCTTCAGCTAATTTCAAGGCTAATTCTGACTTTCCTGATGCCGTTGCTCCTGAAATTATTAAAATTTTTCTAACCATTTTTCAGGAAATTTTTTAGCTGTTTTAAATCTTCCGGAAGGTCAATTTCAAAAGATATTTCTTGCTCAGATCTTGGATGGGTGAAGCTAATTTTATAAGAATGCAAAGCTTGGCGCGGAAAATTTTCGATGAAGTTTTTGGCTTCTTCAGAAAAAGTTTTCGGCAGCATTTTCTTGGCGGAGTTGTAAAGATAATCGCCGATTAAAGAGTGTTTTATTGATTCGAGATGCACTCGAATTTGATGCGTTCTGCCACTTTGCAAACGACATTCCAACAAGCTGGCAAAGCCATCATGCAAAACTTCTTTGGTTTCGTAATTGGTAATTGCATCGCGCCCTAGAGTTCGAGAAACTGACATTTTCAAACGATTCATTCTGGAGCGGACAATATTTTTATTGATCACTCCTTTAGCTGGCTTGATTTGGCCATAAATAAAAGCCAGATAAGTTCTTTTAATTTCACGATCTTTTAATTTTTGACTAAGAATTTGATGAGTAAAATCATTTTTGGCAACCAGCATCAAGCCGCTGGTATCTTTGTCTAAGCGATGCACAATTCCGGGGCGAAATTCTCCGCTGACTAAGGATAATTTATTTTGATGCGTAAATAAAAGTGCGTTAACCAAAGTATCGTCTTGGTTGCCAGCTCCGGGATGAACCGTCAAACCTGCTGGTTTGTTGATCACCAAAAGATCGTCATCTTCAAAAATAATTTCAAACGGAATTTCGCGCGCAGTCAGATGCGACGGCTTTGGATCAAGAGTTGTAATAAAAAATTTCTGACCAATTTTGGTTTTTTGCGCAGGCGATTTCACTGCTTTTTCTTTCTCATCTAAAATCATATTCATCTCGATTAGATGCTGAATTTTAGTACGATTAATTTCTGGTTTTATTGCGGCAAATTTTTCTGTTAAAAATTTATCAAGCCTTATTGCATCTTCGTTTTCAGCAACTTCAAATTCGAATTTTTCCATCACTTTTCCTAGTTAATAAAATTTCTCTGGCTTGCTGATTTTCGCCAGTAAGGGTTTTTATTTCGATTTCGAGATAATTTTTTTTCAAAAATTTTTCAGCGATTTCTGGCCATTCAATTAAGCAAATGCCATTTTGCAAAGCATCGAAAAAACCAATATTCTCCAGCTCTTCTGCGCTTTTTAAACGATAAAGATCGAAGTGAAAAACTTCGCCTTTTTTAGTATCGTAAGAATAAACCAAATTGAAAGTGGGACTTAAAACCTCAATTGGCTTTTCGCACAAAGAATTGACAAAATGTTTGGCAAAAAAACTTTTTCCCGCGCCTAAAGTTCCTTTAAGTCCAATCACATCTTTAATAGAAATTGAAGAAGCAACTTCTTTAGCAAAATCAATCATCTCATCTTTAAAATTGATTATTTTTTTCATACTAAATCAAAAACGGTTTGGATTGGCACGTGATCTGAAGGTTGAGTTGCAACCCGAAAATCACGATAAATTTCCATTGAGTTAATTTGATCTTTTAGATTTGGCGTTACCCAAATGTGATCTAAACGACGACCGCGATTTGATCCCAAAGGATCAAGACCGCGATAGCTCCACCAGCTGTAAAGCTTTTGCTTTTCATCAACGAAGTGACGATGCGTGTCAATAAAATCAAGGCTTTTTTGTAGACGCTGCATTTTTTCAACTTCAATTGGCGTGTGGGAAACAACTTTTAAAAGTTGTTTGTGCGACCAAACATCATGTTCAAGCGGCGCAATATTCATGTCGCCTAAAATGATAATTTTTTTATCTTTTTGTGGCGCGAAATATTCATACATCCAATCAACAAACTTTATTTTGTGAGCAAATTTATCATTAAGCGCAATATCAGGAATGTCGCCACCCGCTGGCACATAAAAATTATGCAAAAAAACTTCACCAACTTCTGTTTCTAATGCACAAGAAATATGGCGTTTATGGCCGTAATTTTCAATGTCGATTTTTTCAATTTTTGATAGCGGAAATTTTGATAAAATTGCTACGCCATTGTAAGATTTCTCGCCAGAAAAAATAATATGATCAAAGCCTAAAGCCCTGACTGCCTTGATTGGAAATGACTCATCAGCAACTTTAGTTTCTTGCAAACAAATAATATCTGGATTTGCTAAATCGACAAATTTTGCTAAAAGCGGCAAGCGCAAGCGCAGCGAATTAATATTCCATGAAGCTATTCTCATTTTACTTCCAACCTAGGAAATACAGCTTTTGGCTCGTTAATTTTGTGATTGGACTTAAGGGCAAAGTCAGCACTTAAAAATTTCAAATCACGATGCTCATTGCTAATATTTAAAATATCCAAAACTCGAGAAGAAAGCGCAGGAACAAAGGGTTGAAGCGCAATTGCCAAACATCTTAAACACTCAGCAATTGTTGACAAAACTAGATTCATTTCTTCGCTTCGATTTTCTTTTTTCAAAGTCCAAGGCGCTTTTTGATCAACGAATAAATTGCAAGCGCGCGCAAATAAAATTATTTTTTCAATTGCTTTATCGAAAGCGAATTTGTCCATTTCAGAAGTGACTTCGTCTTTTAATTTATAAGCTTTTTCTAGTAATTCTTTGGCGTCATCAAAATAAGAAATATCAACAATTTTTCCGTCATTATTTTTGTAAATCATCGATAAAATTCTCTGACCTAAATTGCCAATATTGTTGGCCAATTCAGAGTTGATGCGCAGAGCAAAATTATTACGACTATAGTCTCCATCGTTGCCAAATGGTACTTCACGCAGTAAAAAATATTTAAAATAATCAACCGCCGTGGCATCGTCACAACCAAAAGATTTTAACCATTCTAATTCTTGATACGGATCAATCACATTGCCTAAAGATTTAGAAATTTTTTGGCCCGAATTTGTCCACCAGCCATGAGCAAAAATTTTATTTGGCAGAGGAATTTGCGCCGCCATCAAAAATGCCGGCCAGTAAACGGCGTGAAAACGTAAAATATCTTTGCCGACAATATGTACTGGAGAATCAGCGGTGTCGCACCAAAATTTTTGAATCAACGGATCATTTTCATTAGGAAAGCCAAGGGCGGAAAGATAATTTGTCAAAGCATCTAACCAAACATACATCACGTGCTTTTCATCATTTGGAACTTTTACGCCCCAAGAAAAAGAAGTGCGCGAGATTGATAAATCATGCAAAGCGCCTTTGACATAATCTTTGCCACCGCGCACAAAAGAAATTACTTCATTACGCTTAGACTCAGGTTGAATAAAGTCTGGCACCGCATCGTAGAGTGCTAATAATTTATCTTGAAAAGCTGAGAGTTTGAAAAAATAACTTTCTTCCTTATGCCATGCCACGTCTGCACCAGTTGGAGCTTTGTTATTTATTAACTCGTCTTCGCCGTAAAAAGCTTCATCACGAACTGCATACCAACCCTCATAAACACTTTTGTAGATCCAGCCGTTTTTTTCTAAAATACGCCAAAATTCTTGCGCCGATTTTTTGTGCCTTTCTTCTGTTGTGCGAATAAAATCGTCATTGGAAAGGTTGAGAGTTTTAGTCAATTCAAGAAATTTTTCTGAAATTTCATCACAAAATTCTTGCGAGGTTTTACCACGATTAAGCGCCGATTTTTCAACTTTTTGACCATGCTCATCAGTGCCCGTTAAAAATCTAACATCATAGCCTTCCAACCTTTTAAACCTAGCCATTACATCACATGAAATTGAAGTATAAGCATGGCCAATGTGCGGCACGTCATTAACGTAATAAATTGGTGAGGTGATGTAGAAATTTCTCTTACTGCTGAGCATGATTGATTTTTAAGTTTGAGGATTGGACTATGAGCTACCTAATTTTGCAGCCATTCTCATTTGCAGCAGACAACATTTCAACAAAGAAGTTTAGCCATGTTAAAAGACATTCACATTCAAAACTATCGCGGCATTAAAGATCTGAAAATCAAAGATTTTAAGCGGATTAACTTGCTGGTGGGAGATAATAATTCAGGTAAGACTAGTGTGCTGGAGGCGATTGGATTTGGAGCGAATTACGATTTTTCCTGCGCGCTAGCTTTTGAAGATTTTAGAGAAAGCGGCAAGCTTTCAATGATTAAAAATCTTCAAGACTCAAAAATTTGGAATGATTTTGAGTATTTATTCTTTGAAAGAGATCTTGAGAAAAGCTTTAAAATAAAATCAGATTTTATTGAAAATGAAGAACCTAAAACAATCGAATTAAAAGTAAGCTTTAGCAAAGAAGCTGGGAATTTTTCTGAAATACAAACTACAAATCGTGAAAGAATTTTAATCGATAAAAACAACTTTAATACTTTAATAGCCGAATATTTAGAAAACTCTTCCAATAAAGCAGTTCTTGGCTTCTCAAGAGATGGAACCTATAATTTTTCTAGCAATTTATGTCGTCTTTTTCCGCTTTCTCTTATTTCAAGTACACCAGCAAAATCTAGCGAACTGATCGAGCTGATGAAAAAAGTTGCGCAAGAAAATGGTGAGAAATTTTTTTCTGAAATAGCTCAAAAAATTGATCCAAAAATTAAGGGAATAAAAACCGCCGGAGATACAATTTTAGCAGATATTGGCAAGATTTCAGTTCCTTTAAAATATATGGGAGATGGCTTAACCAGTGTTTTGAATATCTTACTAAGAATGCGAAGCAATTCAAGAAACGGAATTTTACTAATCGATGAAATCGAAAATGGCTTGTACTGGAAAACACAGAAAATTTTGTGGCGAGCAGTAATTGCAGCAGCCAAAGAAAGTAATGCTCAGATTATCGCCACCACTCACTCACGTGATACAATAAAAGCTCTAAGTGAAGTTTATGAAGAAGAAAAATCTGTACTTGGCGAAGATGAGATTCGACTTTTTCAACTATACAAAAATGATAAAAATTTTTCTGAAACTCTCGACTCCAATACCATCAAAGGAATGATAAAAAATAATTACGAACTTCGTTAAAATCACACCATGAAAGAAAAATATAAAAACCCGCCTGCCAAGTTTTTCAGCTCCAAAACTATTATTGTTGAAGGTCGCGAAGATAAGGAGTTTATTTTGAACTTCCTGCGCAAGCTGAAAATTGACGACCAAATCTATCTTCATGAGATTGGTGGAAATAATTTAAGAGACGAATCTGAAAAAAGTTTGAAGCTTGCAGCCAGCAGTTCCGAGTTTAAACAAAATGTCAAACATCTGGCAATTATTTTTGACGGAGATGGAGATAAATCAAAAACCTTTAAAAAAGTGCGCGAAGAACTTTGTAAAATTAACCTAGAGTTTGAGCAGCTAGAATTTTATCTTTGCGACAAAATAAATGAGATAAACCAAAGCCTAACACTTAAAAATGAAAAGTTTTTAGAGATAAAAACATTTTTATTTTTATTCGAAAAAAATCTTGAAGAAGCATTTCTAAAAACACTGTCAGAAAAAGATTTGGATATTATAAAAAACTGTATTCCAACCTTCTTCAAATGTGCTAACGCTGAAGAGAAAGACAAAAGAGTTGTTCAAGCATTCTTATCAACCAAGAAAAGTGGTTTTGATTTAGCCCGAGATATTGGCGTTGCATCTGGTCAAGGTCTTGTAGATTTTGAACACAATTATCTTCAAAATCTCAAAAAATTTCTCCTCGATTTCACTAATTTAAATTAATCTAAAAATGTCATTCATGCAAAAACTCGAAGGCATTGTTGTTAAACATGCTGAGTTAGAAAAAAAGCTCGCCGATCCTTCTGCTTTGGGTCAGGAATATGCCAAGATTTCAAAAGAACATTCGGACATGACGCCAATTGTTGAGCTGAT
>DENL01000040.1:12982-14102 GCA_002359655.1 Rickettsiales bacterium UBA2645
GATCAAGAAAAGTTTGATCTCGAACATAAAATTCCTGAATTGGAAGAAGAAATAAAACTTTCGCTAATTCCAAAAGATGCGGCTGACGAAAAGAATGCGATTCTGGAAGTTCGCGCTGGCACTGGCGGCGAAGAAGCAGCACTTTTTGCCCAAAGACTTTTTGCCATGTATCAAAAATATGCCGAGAAAAATCGCTGGAAATTTGAGATTCTATCAATTTCTGATACTGGTCTTGGCGGCTACAAAGATGCTTCGGCAACAATTACTGGCCGCGGAGTTTTTGCTCGTTTGAAATTTGAGTCAGGAGTACATCGTGTACAACGCGTTCCTGAAACTGAAAATCAAGGTCGTGTGCATACTTCAGCTGCAACGGTTGCCGTTCTTCCCGAAGCCGAAGAAGTTGATATCAAGATTGAAGAAAAAGATTTGCGAATTGATGTCTTCCGCTCAAGTGGTCCTGGCGGACAATCAGTTAATACAACTGATTCCGCGGTTAGAATCGTGCATATTCCAACTGGTGTGACAGTTTCGATGCAAGATGAAAAGTCGCAAATTAAAAACCGCGAAAAAGCCATGAAGGTTCTACGCTCAAGACTTTATGAAGCTGAGAGAGAAAGAATAGACAAAGAAATTTCTGCCAGCCGTAAAGAGCAAATTGGCAGCGGCGACAGAAGCGAGAGAATCAGAACCTACAACTTCCCGCAAAGCCGAGTTACTGATCATCGTATTAACCTTACCAGCTATCGCATTGATGAAATTATGCTCGGAGAGTTGGATGAATTTATTAACGCTTTGACGGCAAATGATCGCGCGAAAAAATTATCAGGAAGTGAGGAATAAATTAAAAAAACAGACCCCATCCTTCGACGGGTGACAAGATGAAGAAAGAAGAAGTATTGAATTTTGGTAGTAAGTATTGTGGAACTAAATAATTTTATAAAACTTAATGAGGTCAAGTAAATTGGCCTTATAAAACGGCTTACCTTCTCAATCTTTAATCCATTCCCCTTTTACAAATTTCTTGATTTCCATTGCTTTGCTGTAAAATAGTTAAAATTTAATAGCATTTTATTCGCATTTTGTTAGCATGAACTATGCCAACAAATTTAAGAACGAATCA
>DENL01000034.1 GCA_002359655.1 Rickettsiales bacterium UBA2645
CCCCATTTTTTTAATTATGCCCAAATTAGACAAAAAAATTACAAAAAATCAGTTCTTAATTGATCAAAATCGCAGCATTTTTTTAATCTAAAAAATGAACCATTTTAGCTCTGTTTATAACAAAATCTTTTACGCTCTCAATCACTAATACATCTTTGAAAGACTCATGCATATCAAATAAAGTAACTTCACGAAAGTTATTAGTCTTGATTAGAATCTTTGTCTTAAATCCATTTTTACTTGATGCCTGTACTAATAGTTGTTGCGCTTTTTCCAAAGTTTCATCGAATCTTTGAATTTTTATAGGTATCGGTTTTGTGGAATCATTAACTCTTAAGAAGCCATCTATTCCTTTATTTCTCTGTACTGGCATCGCATCAATTTCTTTTAAAATTTGTAAAACCTCAGAACTTTGATTTAGGTAAGAATCTTTTCCATTTTTTAATAAATTTGAATCCGTCTTTATAGGATTTGCTATTCTCTCGTTAGCCAGATTGACAGCATCCTCAGATATATCAAAGCCGATATATTTTCTATTAAGTAATTTAGCGGCAACAAGGGTGGTACCACTTCCACAAAATGGATCCAAAACAATATCATCTACATCAGTTACTAGCTGGATTATTTTTTCTAACAATAATATTGGTTTCTGAGTTGGATAACCTACACGTTCATTTGCTTTAGGATTCAAATATGGAATATCCCATACATCTGAAAGAGGAACCCCTTTCTTGTATTCCATTAATTCACAATTTCCCTCGATGTCTGATTTGTACTTAGTTTTGCCATTTTGATCTCGAGCTCTTTTTTGAAAAATTTGATCAATGTTTGTTGATGGAGAGTAGCTTTCAAAAACTTGATTAAATTTAAATTCTGAAGTTTTGCTGTAGAAATAGATTGCTTGGTGAGAATTCAGTAAGCCTTTTTTTGAGTTAGACCATCTTCTATATGTCCAAACAATTTCACTCTGAAAATTGTTGGATCCAAAAACATTATCCAACGCAATTCGTAAATAATGTGACGCGCTTTTGTCGCAATGTAAAAAAATACTTCCCGAATCTTTCAGAACTTTTTTGCATTCGATTAGTCTTTCTTCAATGTAATTAGTATAGTCTTTAATACTTTCCCAAGTATCATCAAAGGAATATTCTTTTGAATTATCTCTAGTTTTTTGCGATTGTTTTCTTTGTGTAAAAAAAGGTGGATCAAGATAAATTAAATCTATCGAATTAGATTTAATTTTTTTTAGCTCTGTTTTGCAGTCTCCATAAGTAATCATAATTTTGGCAAAAGGTTTTTAGTTTTGTGATCAGCAATTTTTTCTAGGATTGAAAGAAGATCAGTTTGCGTTTTGTCTTTAATGATTTTCCATGCTCCATCTCCAAAATAATACTCTCCCCTTACTCCCGCATATACTGTTTTCAATGTCTCTTGTATACGAATTGCTTGAGTGCGATTTGGATAATAAAACATTATACGAATAGGTTTATATCCAGCATCTTTGATATTTTTTACTCGAGTGTGTTCTTTTGTTATATGATCACCATCAGTTGTTGCATCTCTCCATTTGATTTCATATGCGTCCTTACCAACAAGACAGTCGATCTCAAAAGTTTTTGGTTTCGATCCTAATTTATTTGAGATGCGGATTTTTTTCTGCGCCTTAGGAAATTTTTCCTCAAAGCATAAAATTGCGGCTTCTTCCAAGAACGATCCTGCATATTTGTAAAGAAACCGCCCCATATTTTGATACTCATCAATTAGTCTTCCCTCTTCAGTTGCAATGCCTAGAACCCTGTACAATAAGTAATGAGAATTATCATCTTGTTTCATCTCAACAACTCTTTCATCCATTTTCTGACTAAGATTCTTTGAGTACTTTTCAGCGAGACTATAAATCTTTTCGTATATGTCGTTCATTGTAATAAAACTGATTAAATTTTTTAAGATTAGCTTTGTAAGTATTGCTTAAAAATAAATAAAAAAAACAGTCTCTTGCTGAAACTATACCAAATTTAAAGAATTTAGATTTGGTATACGTGTTATTTTTTCGTTGAAGAAATTTTTCTAGTGTTGCCTCGAACGATAGGCTGGGAGCTTCTTTTTGCGGGTCTTGGTCTTTGTCTTCTTTCGACTTTTTCTTCGGTTCTTTTTGGTTGATGATTTTTTTGTTGCTTTGTTTCAACAGTTTTTTTGCTGCCAAAAAGATTTAATATAAAACTTAGAATCCCGCCTTTTTTCTTTTGTGGTACTTGATGATTTTTTCTTTGAGTTTCATGATGCTGAGGCCTTTCTTCTCTTCTTTCAATTTTTCTTTCTAAAGGTTTGCGAGAATTTGTGTGAGGTTTTTTTCTTGCATCTGCCGCACTTTTTGAGCCAGAAAAATCTGATTTCTTACCGCTAAAAGGATGAGAATCATCAACCGGAATTTTAAAGTTGATGGCTTTTTCAACGGCCAATAAAAGCGTATCATCATGCGGATCGCAAAAGGAAATTGCCACACCCTGTCTGCCAGCGCGCGCTGTTCGACCAATACGATGCACATAACTTTCTGGATCGGAAGGAATATCGTAATTAATCACGTGACTAATTGCAGGAATATCAATGCCGCGTGCCGCAACATCAGTTGCAACTAGAACGCGGATTTTCCCTTCACGAAATCTATTTAAAGCTTTTTCGCGCTGGTCTTGATCTTTATTGCCGTGAATTGCCGCAACCGCAACTCCGTTTCTTTCCAAATATTCTTCCACATCATCAGCGCCATGTTTGGTTTTAGAAAATACGATCACGCTGGTTGTATCTTCTTGTTTTAGAATTTGCCGCAAAAGCGAAAGCTTATCGCGCCTTTCAACAAACATAATTTTTTGATCAATGCGCTCAACCGTTGTAGATTGAGGTGTCACTTCGATTCGAACTGGATCAGTCAAAATTGATTTTGATAAATTAGTAATCGCGGTTGGCATCGTTGCTGAAAAGAAAAGTGTCTGTCTTTTTTGCGGAATTTTAGCGATTATTTTATTGATGTCGTTGATGAAACCCATGTCCAGCATGCGATCTGCTTCGTCCAAAACCAAAACTTCAACTTGCATAAAACGAATGTAACCCTGACTTGCTAAATCCATTAAACGCCCCGGAGTGGCAATCAAAATATCAACACCACGCTGCAAAGCGTTTATCTGCGAGCGATCAGAAACTCCGCCATAAATTACGGTGTGACGCAAGTTTAAATCTTGGCTGTAGCTTTCAATATTTTCAGAAATTTGCGAAGCTAATTCTCGTGTTGGAGTTAAAATCAAAGCCCGTACACAACCGCTTTTTACTGATACTGCGCTTTGAGCAAGATTGTGTAAAATTGGTAAAGAAAAGGCTGCTGTTTTGCCAGTTCCAGTTTGGGCAATTCCTAAAAGATCTTTGCCTTCAAGCACTATTGGAATAGCTTGCAGCTGTATTGGTGTTGGTGTCACGTAACCTTTCTTGTCAAGTGCAGCGAGAATTTTCGGATTTAAATTTAAATTTGAAAAAGATGTCATTGGTAAAATATTGGATTTAAATCAAAAAAACACATCATGTTAATTTTACTCTACACCCACCAGCTAAGCAACTAAATATAAACTTACTAAATGAATTTGTTTAACTCATCAGATCTAAAAACCATTCTTCACTCAAAACGCGCTAACATTTTTTATTTAGAGGAATGTCGAGTTTTAGTAAAAGGCGGAAGAGTTGTTTATTTAACAGAAGAGAAAAAACAAAATGCTTATTATAATATTCCAATTGCCAATACGACAGTAATTTTACTTGGCATTGGAACTTCAATTACACAATCAGCTGTGAGAATGCTGGCTTCGGCTTCAGTTTTAATTGGTTTTAGCGGCAATGGTGGAACACCTTTGATTGCTGGCAATGAAGTGGAATGGCTTTCTCCACAAAGCGAATATCGTCCAACTGAATATATGCAAGGTTGGATGAAGTTTTGGTTTGATGAAAATAAAAGATTAGAAGTTGCAAAATTTTTCCAAAAATCCCGCATAAATTTTTTAAAAAATGTTTGGCATAAAGATCGTGATCTCAGGCAAGAAGGTTTTTATCTTGATGATTTTGGAATAAATTCTGCTCTCAAAACATTTGCGCAAGAAATTGATAGCTCACAAAAATCTAGCGATCTCTCACAAAAAGAAGCCTTACTCACAAAACAACTTTACAAAACCGCTACAAAAATAACTAAAATTGAAAATTTTACTCGCGAGCGTGAAGCAACTGATTTAGCAAATACATTTTTAAATCACGGAAATTATTTGGCATACGGTCTTGCAGCAACAACTCTTTGGGTTTTAGGAATTTCTCACAGTTTTGCTGTGATGCATGGAAAAACTCGTCGTGGCGCATTGGTATTTGATTTGGCTGATTTAATTAAAGATGCGATAGTTTTGCCATGGTCATTTATTTGCGCTAAAGAAAAAGCTTCTGAACAAGAATTTCGTAGCCAAATTTTACAAAAATTTACCGAGCATCAAGCATTAGATTTTATGTTTGATCAAGTCAAAGAAGCGGCATTGCAAACTAGTCAAATCTAAAATCTTTTTAAAATATCTATCCACACCACTTATGGAAAAAAAATTCGAGGATTGGAGCAATCTGAAGAAAAAATTAGATTCTCACCAGAAATCACCAAGTTTTGAAGAACGCGAAATTTGGTGGTGCAGCATTGGTATTAATGTTGGACATGAAGAAAATGGCAAAAGTGATCTTTTTAGCCGTCCAGTATTGGTTGTCAGAAAATTTAATCGTCACATGTTTCTTGGTGTTCCACTAACGAGCAAAATTAAGGAACATCACAAATTTTATCATAAAATTAATTTTAAGGATAAAGAGCAAAGCGTGATGATATCTCAAATCATAGTTTGGGAAAGTAAGAGATTAACTAGAATGAAAGGAAAATTGTCAGCTGAGCAATTTGGAGAGGTTAGAAACCTTCTGAGTGAGATGATATTAGGAAAGTATCCGACCCCTCATTTCTGAAGGGTCGTTTGTCCCTGATGGGAATTTGTAAGGAAGATTTTTAACTCAACCACTCAAGAGTCAATTATGATTATTTAATTTATGATGGTCACTTTCGTTAGCCAATGTGAAAAAAAAGCACTAATTCGAACCAGAAGAGTTTTGGACGCTTTTGCTAATCGAATCGGCAGCAACACTTGGCAAACTATAATCACCGAAGAAGGATTAATTACGGTAAAAAATTTACTCAAAAAAACCGCAACAAAAAATACCGCTGTTTCTTGTCATTGGATTAGATCAAGAAGCCGCAGCGAATTAATTTGGATTGTTGGTAATCGCGATCAGTTTAATAGTGAGGGAATGGTGGCGGTGAATAGAACGGAGAAAAATTTGATCAAAAAAGAATGGGAAAATGATTGGCATTATTTGCCAGCAATTAAGGCTTTAGTTGCGGTAGCTGCTTTGCTGCATGATTGGGGGAAAGCTACAGAACTTTTTCAAGAAAAACTAACTGGCAAAAAAACAAAAAATATTGGCGATCCACTAAGACATGAATGGATTTCATGTTTGTTGTTAAATGCTTTGGTACATCAATCTGGAAGTGGCGATGAAGCTTGGTTAAAAATGTTGAGTGAGGGAATTATTGACGAACAGAAACTAAAAAATTTAGTCAGCAAAAATATTTCAAACCCTCTAGATAATTTACCGCCAATTGCACAGTTGGTTGCTTGGTTAATTGTTACACATCATCGCTTGCCTTTTCTTTATGAAGACCAACTCAGGGAATATTGGGACTGCAAAAGGTTAACAATTTCAGAGATGCTGAAAAGTATTAAATCTGACTGGGGCTACAAAAATGAATCTGATGGTCAAAGGTTAAAAAAATGTTTTGAATTTCCAGATGGCTTGCTGACCCAATCACAACAATGGCTCAAACAATTAAAAAAATGGTCAGCGCGATTGTTTGAATCTCAGATCAAAATTCAGCAATTAATTGAAAATGGTTCTTATCGATTATTGCTTCACCACGCCAGACTTTGCTTGATGTTGGGAGATCATTTTTATTCTTCTTGCGATGCTAATAACGCCAGTTCGGGATAAGCTC
>DENL01000053.1 GCA_002359655.1 Rickettsiales bacterium UBA2645
GGATTATCCCGAATTGGCGTTAATAAGGAAGAAAAATGGAACATAAATTTATTTGCCAATACTGACAAAAAAACAGGTAAACCAAAGCAGAAGCTCGATGAACATTTGGTTAAGGTTAGTGAATACGGACTAAAAATCAGTCAAAGCCTGTCAAGATTCGCAACTGAAATGGATTTTGCTTACGACATAAAATCGCTAAAACAAAAAAGCCCCAAAGGTTTTGAGTGGCAAGATAAAGCAGTTGCAAAAATAGATGAATTTAAAAAGCAAAATTCCAATCACAAAGATTGTGGATATTTTGTGGTAAATATTGCCAGCACTGGGTGCGGCAAAACAATTGCTAATGCAAAAGTTATGCAGGCGTTGTCGGAGGATTCTGAAAGTTTACGATTTATTCTGGCTTTAGGTCTTCGAACTTTAACTTTGCAAACTGGTGATGAATATCGTGAAAAAATTGGTTTAGGAAAAGATGAACTAGCAGTTCTGATTGGATCTTCAGCGATTAAAGAACTTCACGAGAAAGCAAAAAAAGAAGATAAAGAAGAAATAACTTTTGAAGAAATTGGTTCAGAATCTTTGGAAGAATTGATTTTAGAAGATTTGGATTATTCAGATTCGCCAACTGCTGATTTTCTTGATGCCATAATTCCTAAAAATAACGCTAACAAACTTAAGGCATTTTTGTACAAACCAGTTTTGGCTTGCACCATTGATCACATAATGTCGGCAACTGAAACCACACGTGGCGGAAAATATATTTTACCCTGTTTAAGGCTACTTTCTTCTGATTTAGTAATTGATGAAATTGACGATTTTAACGAGAAAGATTTAGTCGCAATTGGTCGTTTAATTCACTTGGCGGCAATGCTTGGGCGTAAAGTTATGATTTCTTCTGCAACCATTCCTCCAAGTCTGGCAGAAGGGTTTTTTAATGCTTATCAAGAAGGCTGGAAAATTCACGCTAACTTCAAGCAAACCAACCAAAATATTGCCTGCATTTGGATTGATGAATTTAATTCTGAAGTTGAATTGATTGATAAAAATGAATCTTTGATGGCTTGTGATTCGTACAAAAACTTCCATCAAAAATTTATCGCCAAACGCATTACAAATCTTGAGAAACAACCAACAGGGCGAAAAGGATTTATTGTTAAAGTTGACGAATTGTTATTCGAGAAAACTGATCAGCAAAAAAAATATTTTGAGAAAGTAAGGCAAACTGCCATCAAACTTCACCAGCAGCACAATATTGTTGATACAAAAACCGGAAAGCTGGTTTCGTTTGGCGTAATTCGCATGGCTAATATTCCGCCTTGTATTGAGCTAACTCGTTATTTATTGGAAACGACTTGGGAAGAAAATTTTGCACCAAAAATTATGGCTTATCACAGTCGCCAAGTTTTGCTTTTGCGCCACGAGCAAGAAAAACATTTAGATGAAGTTTTGAAGCGTAAAGAAAAATCCGAAGAAATTCCCGAAGCTCTTAAAAATAAAATTATTCGAGCCCACATTGATTCAACAACTGCAAAAAATGTGATGTTTATTTTGGTGGCAACACCAGTTGAAGAAGTTGGCAGAGACCATGATTTTGATTGGGCAATTGTTGAACCATCTTCTTATCGCTCAATTATTCAACTTTCTGGCCGTGTGCGCCGTCATCGCCAATCTAAAATAGATGAGCCAAATGTGGCGGTGATGCAATATAATTTGCGAGCTTTGAGACAAAATGGAAAAGCTGAAACTGCAGCATTCTGCCGCCCTGGTTATGAAACGGCAAAATCATTAAAGCTGAGCCATCATGATCTTTGTAAATTAATCGACGAAACAACTTTGGAAAACAGCATCAACGCCATTCCAAGAATCACGCAGCCAAAAAATCTTAATCCAAAGGAAAACCTTGCCGACCTTGAGCACCAAGCAATGCACAATGTTTTAACTAGTTATAACAAAACTGGTCCGAAAAATTTACAGGCATGGCTGAGCGAAAGCTGGTGGCTAACTGCTTTACCACAGCAAATCAATCGCTTCAGAGAAAGTGCACCCGAAACAAAATTATTTTTGGTTTGGAATGAGGGAAAATTAGAGTTTTGTGAAAAAACTGAAAGCGGTGAATTTATTAATCGTGAGCCAGTTCATAACATCCAGAAACTTCCTCAAATTCCAGAAGAGCTTTCTAAGAAATTATGGCTCGAAAGAAATTACACAGAGCTTTTGGAAAAATATGTTGATGAAGATGATGACGATTTAAACAAAGAAGACTCGATGAATAAGAAATCAAAAAAGTACGGAGAGATAAATATTGGACCAAAGGGCAAATATTTTTACAGCGACCAGTTGGGAATGTGGAAATAATATTTCTGCAAATTTATTTTTTCGTACTCGCAATCTTTAATCACTAAAAAACACCACAAAACCTATGGAACAGAATCTTGATCAATGGAACGATCTAAAGAAAAAGTTAAATATTCAGCCTAAATCACCAAGTTTTGAAGAGCGTGAAATTTGGTGGTGCAGTATAGGTTTAAATGTTGGGCATGAAGAAAATGGCAAAAGCGAACTTTTTAGTCGGCCGGTTTTAGTGGTCAGAAAGTTCAACCGACATATTTTTTTGGGAATTCCTTTAACCAGTAAAATTAAAGAACATCACAAGTTCTATCATAAAATTCATTTTAAAGACAAAGAGCAGAGCGTGATGTTGTCTCAGGCAAGAGTTTGGGAAAGTAAAAGATTAACCAGAATAAAAGGGAAATTGTCAGCGGAACAATTTAGAGAGATAAGAATCTTACTTAGTAAGATTGTGCTGGGAGATTATCCAGCCCCTCATTTCTGAGAGGCTGTTTGTCCCTGATGGGAATTTGTGCGTTCATGAAAAACCATAACCAAAAAATGTCAACCAAAGACTTATGAAAAAAATGGCAATTATCCCCGCACGGACTATTGCATTTTTGGAAAGAGGGGGTAAAGTATGAGTATTAAAAACTCAGAAACTAACTCCTCAGTTGAAATGAAAACAGATTTAACAAACGCAGTTAAAAAATACAAAAAAACTAGTATTTATGATGCTATAAACGAGGCGATAGTTAACTCTATCCAAGCGGGTGCAACAGAAATTAAAGTAAATATTGTATCAAATAACGAAAGCGATCTATTCGGCAGACAATATGTCGCCTCAGTTTCTGTAGAAGATAATGGAGATGGTTTTAATGCAGATAATAGAAAATCTTTCCTCACTTATTTGAGTAGCCACAAACAGAAAGAGCATGGTTGCCAAGGTGTTGGCAGGCTTTCTTATTTAAAATCATTCAAAACTGCTAATGTATCAAGCAAGCAAAATAATCAATTGGTGGAGTTTGATTTTACCACCGAATTAAATGACGAGAAGCTTGAGCCGAAGCCAATTAAAGATGATACCAAAAAAACTATTATTACTTTGAATGAACCTAGAGCCAATACCAGCTATGACCTAGACAAAGCTTCTCAAGAAATTTACAATCACATGTATCCGTTTCTTTTCTTAAGAAAAAAGGATTGTGAAATTACCATAAACAATGATAGAAAAATTACCCGAGATGATGTTAAAAATATTCAAGCTTTGAATTTTAAAGTAACAAAAAAAACAAGTGACCAAGAAGAGTCTATTGATCTTACTTTATTTTATAGATTCAGCCAGAGTGAAAAAACTATTTTAGATGACTTTTTGTGCATCAATAGCAGACCTATGAAGAGGTTTTCAAACAAACCTCTTAAAATGAAGTTAAACGAAAAAGAAGGTTATCAGATAACATTACTGCTAGAATCTGATTGGATTAATAAGCAATCAAATCAGTTTCATGATATAGAAATTGAGGAAGATGAAGAAGATGGTCAGCAAGAAAGCACCTTTATTTTATGGTCAGATGTAAAGAAGGAGTTGGTGAAAGAGGTTAACAAACTATTAAATAAACAATTTCCCGAACTGGAAAAAGAAAATGCCAAAAAGATCAATGATCTAAAAGAAAAATATCCTCATTATGCAGATTATATTGAAAATAGCAGTATTGGATTTGTGGATGAAAAACAAATACTTGACAATGCTTACAAGCAAGCCAGAACAGAAGAGCAAAGACTAGAAAGTAAAAACACCTCAATCGAAGATGTTAAAAGATGCGTAAGTAATGATCTGATAAGGTATATTTTACACCGACAAAAAATTATCGAAAAACTACAAGAATTGAAAAATACTGAAATCGAAAAAGAGGTGCATAACCTCTTCTTAGAGCAAGGATTGGAAGGAGTCGATGAAAGACAAGTTCCATTAGATAAAAATAACCTATGGCTCTTGGATGATAAATTTATGAGCTATACCTAAGTAGCTAGTGAAAAAGCAATCAGCACATTTCTTGAGAAAGTAGGATTAGAAAAAAACGGCTCAAATGAAGAAATGGACATTGTTTTATACAGCAATGAGCAAGAGAGAAAAAGAGCGGTGATTCTTGAGCTAAAGAAACTTACAGCAAACTACAAAGAGAACGGAACAGGAATTAATCAGCTATTCAATTACAGCGTTCAACTATATGGCGCAGGAGTAAAAGAATTATATCTTTACCTCATCGCCGAAATTGACGATAAATTTAGAATACAACTGGTCTCAAAAGAAGGATTTAAAAGGATATTTTCACACGAAGGAGAGGTTTATCAAAACAGTTATCCTGATTTTAACGCTTACATTCAGATTATATCACCTAATGCAATTATTGCTGATGCAAATGCACGAAATAAGACATTTTTAGATATAATTAAAAGCTCCAAAAAATAATTATTACAGAACCGCCTGCGCCAGCACTAGATCAAACATTCCTTTGTTCTTCCTGTTGTTATATCTGAACGCAAACTCGTTCACATAATGTTGCAAATGCTTCTTGCTCACATGATGATAAATCCCATAAACGCCACGCTTCAAAGTTGACCAGAAGCCTTCAATTGAATTTGTGTGAGCGTCAGTACCTTTTTTGTATTCGCCTTTTGAGTGATTAACAACTTGGTGCTGAAACTGACTATAAAGCCAGTAATAAGCCTTGTGTTCGTCTGTCATTATCTGGCTGCCTTTCTTCACATTCTCGTGAATCTTAGCCATAATTGTATCACGCTTTGCATCATCTAAAACAAAGGCTCTAACTTCTTTGTCTCTTTCAAGCATTCCCAAAACAATCATTTTCTCAAAGATGCCTTTAGCAGCAACTCTTTCGCTCATGTGTTTGTTTTCTGCTTTGCCGCCTAGATAAGTTTCGTCAATCTCGATTATGGTTTGCATAAAATCGTCATCATGGTCGTCATCTTTTTTATCGCTTTTTTTCTTTTTATTACCCATCGCAAGACGAATCTGGCGAAGCATACGCCAAGCGGTTTTGTAGGTTGTGCCAATTTCACGCTGTAATTGAAGCGCACTTATTCCTTTCTTTCCGTTCAAGAAAAGATGAATTGCATAGAACCATTTTTTTAAGTCAGTTGAAGATTTTTCAAAAATCGTTCCAGCGAAAACTGAAAAGGTATTTTTGCAAGCTGGACATTGCATTTTTCTATTGTCGTAGGTGGCGTAAATATCAGCCGAGCCGCAGTGCCTGCATTTAAAATCATTGCCGTATCTAATGTTGCAGAAATACTCTACAATCTTAGGCTCACTTGGGAATTTTTTCTTAAACTCTTGAAAGTTCATACTTGAGAGGCTTTAAAGTTAGTAATAGTCTAACTGTAGAACCTTAATTTAGTCTGTCAAGGGATAATTACC
>DENL01000002.1 GCA_002359655.1 Rickettsiales bacterium UBA2645
CTTTTAAGATACTCGAGAACTTTACAAATAAACCCCTCCTCGAATCGCTACGCTCTTCGATCCTCCCTTAAAGCGGGAGGATGATTAGATCGAGCTTCTCGATTTTTACTCATATCTCAGCGCATCAATTGGTGCAAGGGTGGCGGCTTTTTTTGCGGGATAAATTCCAAATATTAATCCAATTAAAACTGAAAAAGAAAAAGCCAGAATAATCGATTGAATTGAAACTATGGTATCCCAGCCAGCCAGCAGCGACAAAGTTTTTGCGCCAAAGATGCCAAGCACAATTCCTATCAGACCACCAATCACGCTAACCACAACGGATTCGGATAAAAATTGCATTAAAATATCGCGCTTTCTTCCTCCGATTGCTTTGCGAAGACCGATCTCTTTAGTGCGCTCTGTGACTGAAACCAACATGATGTTCATAATGCCAATGCCACCAACTAAAAGTGAAATTGCGGCAATTGACGAAAGTAGAATCGACATGGTTCTACTGCTTTCTGAAAGTGTGGCTTTGACATCAGCCATATTTCTGATTTGAAAAGCATCGCGGCGTTGCGACTGAGAAACTCTTTTGCGCGAATACATCAGGTTTAAAATTTCGCTTTGCATTTCATCAATTAAGTTGGCGTCACGAGCTTCAATATCAATCGAGTCGACATAATTTTTGCCAAGCAAACGATGCATGGCAGTTGTGATTGGAATTATGATTACATCATCTTGATCGCGAAAGCCATTAGCGCCTTTTTGTGGCAAAATTCCAATAATTTGAAAGCTCACTTTATTAATTTTAATCATCTCGCCAATTGGATTTTGATCGGCGAATAATTCTTGCATTACGGTAGTTCCAATCAAGGCAACGCGCAGTCTTTTTGAATTTTCTTCGTCAGAAAAAAATCTGCCGGCGATTGGTTCTGCCGCTTTCACTTTGGCATAAATTGGTGTAGCGCCAATAATTTGTGTGCTCCAATTTTGATTTAAATAAGTGATTTGCGCTTGGCCATTGACGCTTGGCGAAACTTCTTTAGCGCTGTTTATTTTTTCTTTTATGGCTGCTGCGTCTTCAAAAGTTAGGCGAGTAGTTAGGCCAGATTCTTGAGCAACGCCACCAACCCTGACTGATCCGGGACGAAGCGTAACAAGGTTTGATCCTAAAGAGGCTAATTGTTTTTCAATTGCTTTTTGTGCGCCATTACCAATTGCCAGAGTTGCCACAACTGCTGCAACGCCAATCAAAATTCCAAGCATCGACAAGCAAGTGCGCACTTTATTGGCAATCAAAGTTCGAAAGCCTTGGCGGAAATATTCGAAAATTTCTTTTATGCTCAAATCTTCTTTTTTAATATTTTCTTTTGGCACTTCTAAAGATGAAGGAATCAACGCATTATTGCGCTCATCAGATTGAATCTGACCATCGCGCATTTTGATTAAGCGCTTGGCTTGTAAACCAATTTCTTCTTCGTGAGTAATAATAACAATCGTGATGCCTTGAGAATTAAGGTCTTTCAGAATTGCCATAATTTCTTTTTCGCTTTGTGAATCCAAATTTCCGGTTGGTTCGTCAGCTAAAATCATTTTCGGTTTATTGATAAGAGATCTGGCAATTGCAACGCGCTGTTGCTGTCCACCCGAAAGTTCGCTTGGCTTGTGATCGAAGCGACTGCCGAGATTTACTTTGTTTAAAAGCTCTTTGGCAAATTCTAAATCGATATTGTGTTGCGAATAAAGTAAAGGCAGTGCCACATTTTCAGCTGCTGTCATGCGCGGCAATAAATTAAATTGCTGAAAAATAAATCCGATTTCTTCGCGCCTTAAAACGGCTAAATCGTCTTCAGATAATTTTAAAACTTCGCGATTGTTGAATTTATAAGAGCCAGAAGATGGAACATCAAGCAAACCTAAAATGTTGGCCATCGTTGATTTTCCTGATCCCGAAGGGCCCATAATGGCAACGAAGTCACCATCATCGATTTTTAAATTGACACCGCGTAGCGCATTGACGGTGGTCTCGCCCATTTTGTAAGTCTTAGCAATATTTTGCAGTTCGATCATTTTATTTAACGTTTTTTGCCCATAGGATTGAAAGGGCTCGAGCCACCTTTATTTTTTTCTAATTTTAATTGTGGCGATAAAACTATTTGGCCTTCACTTAAGCCTGATAGAATTTCAATTTGTTTGCCGTTGCTAAGTCCGGTTGTAACTTCTACTTCAGTTTGCTCGCCGTCTTGTAAAGTTAATACTGATGAGCGTCCGTCTTTGATGCGCAAAGCTTCAGCGGGAATTAGCAAAACATTATTTTGCGAATTATTTATCAAAAAAGTTACATTCGCCGTCATGCCGCTGCGCATAAATTCAGGAACTGATTTTGGTAAAACATCAACGATGTAAGTTGTGACGCTATTTACTGTTGTTGCATCAAAAGCAATTTTA
This sequence comes from Rickettsiales bacterium UBA2645, assembly GCA_002359655.1. Taxonomy (GTDB): domain Bacteria; phylum Pseudomonadota; class Alphaproteobacteria; order Rickettsiales; family UBA1997; genus UBA2645. The sequence continues at coordinate 2,434 of DENL01000002.1, forward strand.
TCGACTTCGGCTTTAATTTTTTGATCAGGATAAGCATCGAGAATAATTTCGGCTTCTTGTTTAACTTTAATTGCCGCGATGTCTGTTTCATCAACTTGCGCTTTGACGGTCAAGCGATCAGACATTGATAAAAGTGAATCACTGCTGGTGAAAGTTTCTCCTTGTTCAACATTTTTTAAAACAATTGTGCCAGAAAGCGGCGCTAAAATTGGTGTTGCTGGATAAATTTCTTGCCATTTTTTTAATTCTTCAATGCCTTTTGATCTTGCAGCATCAAGCAAAGCAGCTCTTTCGGTTGAACTCATCCAAGCTAGAATTTGACCTTTTTTTACTTTGTCTCCTTCTTCTATTAAGACTTGTTCAATGCGTCCCGGAATAGGTGGTTTTATTTCTAAACGATTTTCTGGCTGTACAGTTCCAGTAGCTAAAACCTTGATTTGCAAGGTTCCAAGCTCAACTTTATTTTCACGATAAGAAATTTTATCTGAGTTTTTTTTGTTCAAAAAAAATGCAGAAATAAAAAAAATTGCCGCAATCAAAAGTGAAAAACGAATTTTTTTTGACTGCATTTTTTCTTGCCAGTTAACTTTATTTTTAATCATTGCTAAAAACTCCTTTGCCTTGTGCTTGCTCCCACGCCGCTTCGTAGGTGATGCGATTTAATTTGCTTTGTAGATAATTTTTTTGGCGATTGATCAAATCAGTTTCAATAGCGTCCCAATTTTCAAAAGTAAGTAACCCGTTATTATATTTGTTGCGCGCAATGTCGGCGCGAAGTTTTGCTGCTTCTTGAAAGCTGGTATCAACTTTTAATTTGGCAATGGCTTCGATGTAAGCATTATAACCTTGTTTTAGATTAACCAAAATTTGCTGATCAATATTTTCGCGATTTTCCTTTGCTGCTGAATTGCTTAAATAAGCGCTGCGAGTTGTGTAATAATCTTTTCCGCCAGTAAAAAAAGGAAAGCTTAAATTGGCTCCAACTGACCAATAATCGTTTTGAGGAAACAGACTGGCACCGCGCTGACCTTTAGTCGCGGTTACATTTAAACTTGGCATAAAAGCTGACTGAGCGATTAAAATTCCAGCTTTAGTTGCCTGTTCCTGAGCAACTGCTTGCAGATGTTGCGGTGTTGTTTCGATGACAATTTTAAAATCAATTTTTTCAGCACTTGTTTTTGAAATTGGTACGGAATCGGTAATATCAAAATTCTTGCAATCAGAAATTCCTACAGCGCGACAAAGCTGTGCTTTAGCAGATTCAACAAGATTTGTTGCTTGTAGGCGATCGTAATTAGCTTGATCTAAATAAGCTCTGGCTAAAAGCAGCGAGCCTTTATTTTCCATGCCACTTTTGAAACGCAGCTCGATGATGTGCAAATTATCTTCCCGGCGTTTGATGATGCTGTCCAAAAGATTTATGGTTTCTTTAGCATAAGCAAAATTTGCGTAGGCCGATTTTAAGTCGTAACTGACTTGTGATTTAACGATTCGGACATTGGCTCTGGAAACCATGTTATTAGCTTTGGCTTGATCGAACTTTCCAACGTCAGAAAAGCCAGAAAATAAATTTTGTGTTACGGAAATTGATCCAGTATAAGCTTGTGTAATACTGCTTTGAACTGTTGTTAGAGAAGGGTTTGAAGCGTTACCATTATTACCGCGATTGGAAGATAAAGTTGCAGTTGCTTGCGGCAAAAAACCAGAAGCGGCGGCGTTATTTTGATAATAAGTGGCACGCTCGGAAGCGATTGCTGACTTTAAATTATTATTATTTTTTGCTGCTAGCTCAACGCATTGCTGCCAAGATAATGTATCTAAAGCAAAGCTTTTTTGTGCAAAAAAGAGCAGGGCGCAAAGCAGAGAAATCAGTCTTATAGCGCCGCTCATGATTCTGATTGGAAAAAATGATTTATATTTAGATAAAAAATAATGCTTGGTGTTTAGAAAAATGATTCAAGATTAATTTTAAATAAAGCAATCACCCCGTTCTGAAGACCTTAATTAAATTTCTTATCTTTAAAAATAAAAACCGTGAAAAAATTAATGTTTGCGCTACTCTCATCCTACTTGATTTTACTGTCTTTAATGTTTGTTTTTCAGCGCCATTTGCAGTATCGCCCGATGGGAAAAATTTCTAAAATTTCTAGCTATAATCTTGATGGATTTAGTGAAAAAATTCTGACAACTTCTGACAATGTCAAAATTCTTTCTTGGTATAAACCAGCTTTGAATAAGGCAAAACTGATAATTTACTTTCACGGCAATGCCGGAAATTTGGGCGACAGAGTTAATAAATTTAAAGAATTTTCTAAATCTGGTTTTGGTGTTTTAGCAATTTCTTATCGCGGCTATTCTGGAAGCGAAGGCACTCCAACTGAAGCGGGAATAATAAATGATGGCGAGACAGCAATAAAATTTGCTCTTGCAGAAAATTATAATTTCGAAGATCTAATTTTTTTTGGTGAATCTTTGGGTTCGGGAGTTGCAGTGCAATTAGCTTCGCGCTATAATCCTTACGCAGTAATTTTAGAATCACCTTATTCTTCAGTTGCTTCGGTTGGTCAAAAAACTTACTGGTTTGTTCCAGTCGCGCTTTTGCTGCAAGACAAATTCGAATCAATAAAATTCGCTCCAAAAATTAGTGCGCCAGTTCTAATTTTTCACGGCACTGCTGATAAAGTCGTGTCTTATAAAGAAGGGAAAATTTTGTTCAACGCAATTAATTCTCAAAAAGAATTAATCACCGTCGAAGGTGCAGGACATCTAGGTTTTTCTAACGAATTTATTGTTTCTGAGATGGAGAAATTTTTTAAGAAGATCGCGAGTAATTAAGATTAACTTGCGTAGCGGAATTTTTAAAATCGCAGACGCTTTTTTGAGCGCCTGCGATTTTTTTTAACTATAATTTAGTTTTAACAACTAAGTAACCGCGATAGTGAGTTTGGGCGTAGTTTTTAGTATTCATAGCGTGATAGATGTCGCTCAGGTTGATCCAAATCCATGGATTTCTGTGAGCGGCAACATCAAGCATCAAAATTGAATCAGATTTCTCGTCATAAGCTGCAACAGGTGAAAAGTGGCCACCAGACAAGCTTTTATAAGAGTGATCATAATTCAAGATCAAAAATTCTTTGTTAGAATTTACTACTTCTTTAACTAATTTTCTGAAAGCTGAAAGTTTCTCGTCAGAGAATTTATCAACATTTACTAGCTTTGATTTTACGCCGTGAATTTTCAGCATTTTTTGCAGTTCTTCGATGTCAATTCCACCGCCGAAAGTTCCGTCGGTTTTAGTGATTTTCATCGAAATGGCTTTGCGATTCAAAATTTTGTCAGTTGCTTCGTTGAAAAAATTTGTTTCGTTGATCAAGCGATATTGCAGCGGATATTTTTTATCGGCAATTGTGATTGGCCATTCTTCAATTACAGGAAATGGTTTATGGTTTAATTCATAAATCGCTGAAAGCACAACTGTAGCAGCTGCTTGACCACAAGCTGCTGGATTGATCTGTGGTTTGAAATGATGAGCTAAGCGATAAAAATCACCTTTGTAGCTTGTTCTTTCAAGACGCTCGATACCTTCTTTGCTGTTCCAGTTAACAACTGCAACTTGCTTGCTGTAAGCGCTTTCAGGATATTGATCGTAGTGAAAAGTTAGGCTTTTAGTAATTTTATCATCTGCATAAGCAAGATTGAAACTGGCATTTGCAGCAATAAATCCAGCAAGCGCCAAGGTTTTAAATGATTTGAATTTCATAAATTTTATTTTTAGTTGATTGAGTTTGCTGATTTGGTTGAGGAAAAAAATCTAGTTATCAAATGCGATTTATCCAGTGCTAAAGATGAAGTTATTTATAACTTTTCATTTGCAGATCCATTTTGACTGAAATTTGTGCGCCATTATCAAGATATCCGATTTCAACAGTACCTTTGTTAATATCGTTAAAGTAGACGTGAGAAGACGAAACAATTCCCGACATCAGATCCCAAGTCGGATCAACTTCAATCCAGTTTCCGTTCACATAAATCATATTCCAACTGTGACCTTGGCATTCATCATATTCGCCACATGCACCACCATCAACCACAATTGAGGGAATTCCTGCCAAGCGTGATAAAGCATCAAAGAGTCGAGAATATTCAGTACAAACACCAGTGCGATTTTGTACAATTTCCTGCAAGCTCGGCAATCTGCCAAGATATCTGATATCGTATCTTAAATAATCGTGAACAAATTTACCGATTTTGGCGTAAAGATCGATATTGCCATATTGCGAATCGCTTTTGATTTTTTGTAGAATTGGTGTGAGCAAATCTATTTCTTCGCGAGTTGTTTTAATGTAGTCTGCGGCGTTGCGCGAAAAAATGTGTCTAGTATTTAATCCAGTAGTAATTATGGCGCTATTATTGATCACTAACTCTTGATCTTTAGTATCAAAGCTCAACAGCTTGAAGCTATTTTCGTATTTTTGCTGTGTTGGATTTATGCTTGAAGTGATATCGTAATTTTCAACTTTTTGATGAGGGCTTTGGAAAAATGTTGGCACTTTTACAAGTGTTTTTCCAAGTGGTTTGTCAGATTTGATCGCAGCTTTTAGAGAAATATTCCAGATACTTTCTTTTGGAGTTAGCTTGATAATTTCATGCACCCCATCTTTTGGAACTACGTTGCTATAAACAAAACTATTTTCTTTTTTAGTAAGGTTGGGATTGAAAGTTGCCGACTCTAAATTTCCGGGAAAATAAAAAGTTACTGTAGATTTAGCCCCAGCAGCAAAGCTTGGCACATAAATTACTTCCTGTCTTAGAAATTCATTAATTTTGTCATATTTTTCGTTGTAAGAAAAATAGATCGAAATTGTTTCGCCATTTTTTTTGCCCTGCGGAAATTTTATATTAAGTGCGTTGTTAGAAAAACTATAATCCGCACTTTTAGAATAGTCGGAAAGATGATCATCGCTGATCACTCGATTGATGTGAAGATTTTGTCTTGGATCAAAAATAATCGAAAATGAAGACATGGCTTGATTTGCCGCCAGATTAGTAACGCGCCCCTTGATCAATACCTCTGAATCTTTGCCACTATTATTTAGTTGCGCACTTTCTTGCCAACTAGAAATTGTAAGCGCAGCTTCTGCATGCAATGGCAATAAAACAAAAACAACAGCTAGGATTTTAACAAACTTCATTTTAATTATTTTTCAAAATATCATTTAATGCGAAAAACATGACTTGGATTATTTTCACAATTGCTGCGACAATTTTGCAAACATTTCGCAACCTTGAGCAAAAAATATTGAATAAAAAACTCGACGCGCTGACTGTTTCGTGGTCGCGATTTATTCTGCCACTTCCTTTGGCAATCTTTGGTGTATTTTATACTCATTCAGAAGCTAGCATTTGGTTTATCTTTCACTGTCTTGTCGCGGCTCTTTTTCAAATTGGTGGAAATTTCTTTTTGCTGCGCACAATTCATTCAAAAAATTTTGGTGTTGGCATTGCTTTTTACAAAACCGAAGTTTTGCAATCACTACTTTTTGGTATTATATTTTTTGGTCAGCAAGTTTCGATGATTGGAGTTGTAGCAATTATTTTCACAACAATTGGTATGATTTTGATGTCGAATTTTTCTTTCAATAGTGGTGTAAAAAACTTTTTTAACTCAATTGATAAAACTGCTTTATTTGGCGCTTTATCGGGATCATGTTTTTCTGTTTCGTCTTTTAGCATAAAATTTGCCTCTGAACAATTTACACCTCTTGGATATAGTTATTTCGCTGCTGCAGTAATTGTTCTATTGTGGGTAATTCTTTTACAAAATTTTATTTTTGTGGCAATAAAATCACTACAAAGTCGTTTAGTTCATGATTTAAAAAGTTTATTTAGGGCAGAAAATAAAATGTCTTTTGTCAAAACTGGTTGTTTGAGTTTTGCTGGATCAATTTGTTGGTTCAGTGCTTATGCAATTGGTAATGTAATTTATGTAAAAGCAGTAGGTCAGCTTGAGTTGGTTATTGCAGTTGCAGTTTCTTATCTCCATTTAAAAGAAAAACACCGCATAATAGAACTAGTCGGAATCGTTTTTACTTCAGTTGGAATTTTAACACTGATTTTATTTCACTAACTAAACTTTTGAAGAAAATGTCGATCACAATTAAAACGAAATATCTTGGTCAACTGCGCACCGAGTCAGTTCATTTAAAGTCTGGAAATACTCTGATTACCGATGCGCCAATTGATAATAACGGCAAAGGTGAAGCTTTCTCGCCAACTGATTTGTTGGCCACTTCACTTGCTGCTTGCATGTTGACGATTATGGGAATTGTTGCTGAAAAAAATTCTTTAAATATCAAAGGTGTTGCTTGCGATGTGACTAAAATTATGTCAGCAACTGGACCTCGCAAAGTTGTAGAAATCGTCATCGAATTTAATTTCGCGAAAAATAATTTTGACGAAAAACAAAAACAAATATTGCGTGATGCGGCTTACTCTTGTCCAGTTGCGCTTAGTTTAGCTGCGGATTTGAAAAAAACTGTGACTTTTAATTTTTAAGCTGTTTCAAAAATCGATCAGACTAAAATTCTAAATTAAAATCTCCGCTCAAAACTTGGCTTTGAATTGGCTTTGCTTTTCGATATTTCTACTTTTAATGAACAATAATTTTCGAAGAATTATATGAAAAAATTATCCGCAATTTTTTGCACTGCTTTGATATTCTCAAACGCTGCTAATGCCACAGGATTCTATGTTGGAGCAGATGCTTTGGTTGCTGACGCCAACCATAAAGCCAAAAATATTTCTACAACTTCTGGTCCAAAAAATAACGACAAGCAAGGAGATACAAAATTAAATTATGGAGTTAATGCTGGCTTTAGAATTGACCTTTTAAATTTATACGGTTCGGCAGAATTATTTTACGATAATCTGCAAACTTCAGCGAGAAATTTTCAATCATCTGCAGAACAAATAAGCTCTGATGGAAGTAGTACTGAACTCAAAAACCGCTACGGCGCCAAAGCCAATTTAGGTTTTGCAATTCTGCCAAGAATCACTCCTTTTATAACTTACGGTCTGACTAATGTGAATTATAGCAGCAATGTTTTTTCATCAAATCAATCAATCAGCAAAAGTAAATTAACGCCGCTTTATGGAGCTGGATTGATACTTGATTTACCTTTTGGAGTTTCTCTAAAAGCTTCTTACGATTATCAACAATTCAATATTCGTTACGCTGAATCTGGCTCTAAAATCAAAACTAATTTAGGCGTGGCAAAGCTTGGCGTTATTTACAATTTCTAATAACTTAATACTAAATTTATGGACTTCGCGATGATAATTCTGGGCATTTTAGCAATTGCCTTTTTTAGTTTATTTACTGTTGGTCAACAAAGCGCTGCTGTTGTGCAAAGATTCGGCAAGTTTGTGCGCATCGCAAATCCGGGACTTAATATTTTAATTCCCTTTGTTGAAAAAGTTGTTGGCGTAGTAAATCTGCGCGTTGACCAACTTGATGTGAAAGTTGAAACTAAAACAGAAGATAACGTCTTTTTACATGTGCTTGTTTCGGTACAGTTTTGTGTTCAGCCGGACAGGGTTTATGAAGCCTTCTACAAACTGCAAGACCCAGCGCGCCAAATTACTTCCTTCGTTTTTGATGTTGTCAGAGCAAAAGTTCCTAAAATCAAACTTGATGATGTTTTTGAAAAGAAAGACGAAATCGCCATCGCTGTAAAGGAAGAATTAGAAGAAGTTATGAGCGACTTTGGCTACGGCATTATTAAAACTCTGGTCACCGATATTGATCCTGACAAAAAAGTGAAAGAATCAATGAACGAAATCAATGCCGCGCAAAGAATGAGAGTTGCCGCTAGCGAAAAAGGTGAGGCCGATAGAATTTTAAAAGTAAAAGCCGCCGAAGCCGAAGCCCAAAGCAAAGCCTTGCAAGGCAAAGGTATGGCAGATCAACGCAAAGCAATTATTCTTGGTTTGAAAGAATCAGTTGCCGATTTTAAAGAATCTCTACCAGGCACAACAGAACAAGATGTTTTGAATTTGGTTTTAATGACACAATATTTCGACACCATCAAAGATTTAGGAGCGTCTTCAAATAATAATACAATCATGATTCCGCATTCACCAAGCTCGGTTGCTGATATTATGCAGCAAATCACCAATGCAATTGTCACGGCAAATCAAGTTAACAGAAAATCTTAGCCATAGTTTTGAGGTAGAATTTATTTGAAGATTTTCTTGGCAACTTTCTTGCAATTAAAATTATCGCAAATAATTTGCGCCGCCTTGTTTGGAGCTCAGGCCTCAGATATTTATTAGTGTTACGTTTTTTAAATGTTTTCCTTTGGCGCAAAGTCAGCTTTCCAATTTTAAGGATGGCGGCCTCTAGTACAAAAGTAGATGTTTTTTATGGATTAGTTTCCTCTGTTGCAGAGGCAGATGTTTATTTTATGGATGGGTGGCCGAGTGGTTTAAGGCAGCAGTCTTGAAAACTGCCGTGCGTTCATGCGTACCGTGAGTTCGAATCTCACCCCATCCGCCAGTA
>DENL01000039.1 GCA_002359655.1 Rickettsiales bacterium UBA2645
TCCGCCAGTACCGCGAGCCCTAGAGCCTCAAGGCTTCAGACCATTTGACTATCTTTGCAAACTTTATTACGAACTCATATCCACATCCCCTCCGACCACTGTAGATCGAAGCGCACCGAAAATAAATTCCATCAAAATAAAACTGAAAATCGCTAGCTAGGGAAGAGATGCGATTTGCGAACTTTTTGTTGCGTGAAGGTGCAGTTGAATTCTTTGGAAGTGAAGAGAATCAGAGAATTTTGTTGTAGATGAATTACGCGAAGCCTTGATAATACTGATCAAAGCCCGGTTGACGTGAAGCGGAGATTTGGAGAATGTTATTTATCTATAACTTATTTCTTTAGATTTTTAGTCTTTAAAAAAACCTTTATCGAAGCTTCTTGTTATAGATTCTGCAAGCTTTGATTTATGAATGATTTCAAGAATATAGAAGCAATCAGATCTTATTCTCTCCTTCTCACAAAAAAATTGATCCAAATAAAAGGTATAATTTTTTGAACCACCTTGATTGGCGTTATTATCAATTTTTGAAAGTAAGGGGAAATTAATTCTTTCTTTGTGATAAAAACTATTTCCCATCTTGAGCATCAATAATTCTTGGTTTGTTTCGTAAAATTCATCATACAATTTTAACATAACCGATATCATACTACTCTCCAAAGACAGCGTGTAAGTTGTTGAGTTATGGAGTTTATCGATAAGTAATTTTTTCACTTCTTTTCTTGCCACCTCTTTTTCTTCTTCTGATTTAGCAAATTTAACTTCCCCATATTCCTCATAGGAAGAATTTTGTATCATCAATTCCTCCTTTTTTATATAAGAGCCAAAATATTCTTGCACTTGTTCTTTTGTGGCTTTGGTTTTTCCTAGAAAATTAGGTCTCTCAATCAAAGCATTTGTCACTAAGTGATTTTCTAAATGCGGTTTGCTCTGCTTTTTCTTTTGATGAAGAAGGTCCCCAACATGTGCTGAAATATTATTCCTCTGAACTTCTATAAACTCTTGTATAATTTTATACTCTTTACAATTTTTGTATTTAGTGGTTTTAAATAGAACTTTATCGTGATGGTCAAAAAATAATGAATGACTTAAAGTAATGAAATCAGCTTTTAGGCTTTGAATCACAGGTTTTGTTATATTGTCAAACCACGTCTCATCCGAAATACCACAAGTTTGTCCGATAAAAAAACTATGAAAAGGATAGCTCTCCAGCAATCGACAATAAATAAAGTTATTTATACATCTTAACAAAAGCGGCGTAACAGCAAGAACCCTTTGGTCTTTGACTGCATTGATATCCGTCATATTACTAACAAGCCTCATAAACCACACCCCGTCCTTTCCCAAAAGTTTTGATCTTTTTCATTTCGACCAATTCTCTTAATTTTACTTTCAATGTATTGCGGTTTGCACCAGATAGGCGCTGTATTTCAGATACTGCAAGGCGGTTGTGATTTTTAAGAATCTTCAGAATTTCTAAATGTATCTCACCAAAATTTTCCTGTAGGATTTTCTCAGATTTTACTTTTTTCTCTAAATTATCTTTTTGTTTTTTGAGGGATTTTAGGAAAAATAAAATCCAGTTTTCAAATTTGATTTTTTTTGCTTCGAGCGTGATTTGACAATCTCTCAAGTTTTTGTAATAGGCGTCCTTGTTGTCTTCGATGATGCTTTCAAGGGAGCTGTATTGAATGTAGCTGTAGCCAAGTTTAAGCAAAAGCAAATTGGTAAGAATTCTTGAAATTCTGCCATTGCCATCTTGAAACGGGTGAATTGCCAAAAAAACTACGATGAAAATTCCGGTGATGATCAACGGATGAATTTCTTTTAATTCAAAAGCCTTGTTCGTCCATTCAATTAAATCAGCCATTTTCATTGGCGTTTTGAATGGCGTTGCGGTTTTGAAAATTACTCCGATTTCTTTTCCTTTTGCGTCAATTGCCACAACATGATTATCGAGTTTTTTATATTCGCCTCTGTGGCGAATGTCTTTTGAGCTGTGCTTGAGAAGAATTGCATGGAGTTGCTTGATATGATTTTCAGTTATCTTTAAATCTTCAAAACTTTCCAGGATAAAATCCATTGCGTCAGAGTAGCCAACAACTTCTTCCTCATCGCGACTTTTAAATGATTTTTTTCTGACTTTAGAAAGAAGTGTTTCGACCTGCGCATCAGTTAATTGAACGCCTTCAATTCTTGTGCTTGAGGCAATAGATTCAATTGTTGCTGATTTCTTGAGCATCTTTAAACGATCGGGTGAGAGCGTGTTAATTGCCTGCCACTTACCTTTAAACTCATCAATTTCGCTGATGAGGTTTAGTATCTCGTTGGTTATGGCGACTTGGTAGTTGCTCATGCGTAAAATATTTTGTTAATCAGATAAACTAAACAAAGTATAGACCATAAAAGGTAAATATCCACAATAATATCCAATTATATCCAATTGTGCAAGAGGCTTAAACTCATTGCAAAAACCCTTTCGATTTTTCGCAAAGTGTATGAGGTGAAAGCATCTGATTTTTATTGAACTTTTCGGTATGGATGAAAGTGGCTTTGGGGCCTTGATTTTACTGGCTCTAAAAAAATACGACTAAGTTCGCAAACTAACTCCTATGAACCGCCACATCATTTTGCGAACTTTTCTCTATCGCGGTAGAAATCGTATTTTCAACGCCCCGTTCAAGCCTCCCGCCGATTTTCATATTCACCTTTCTTTTAAAAAAACGCTAAAAACCATCGATTTTTGCTGCTTTTCTGGGTTTTATTTTCTTAAGTTTCTCCGCTTCATGTTCACCGTTTTGAAAAAAAGTGTATATCGATAAATGCTGATCCCGTAGCATATTTCTTAGAAACTATTTCGAAATTTCCGCATGCTTATGCACGCAATTTTTTTGATTTTTGCGAACTTTTCTCTGCGCTTGTTAAAAAGCTAAAATTTATTTGTTGAAAAGTATAAGGTTATACTTTATAGTTTATGACTTCTTAAAACCGTAAAAAAGCAAAATACTAAAAAATGCCAAACGAAATAAATTACAAAAAGCTTACTGAAAAAAAGAAAATTTTAGACAAGCAACGTCCATTTGATGCTGCTCTGGTAAAGAATTTGGAAGAATGGTTTAGAATAGAACTTACCTATACAAGCAATGCAATTGAAGGAAATACTTTGTCGCGCGCAGAAACTGCTTTGGTTGTGGAAAAAGGTTTAACCATCGGTGGAAAATCAATCACTGAACATCTTGAAGCAACCAACCACGATGCGGCTTTGGATTTTGTTAAAGAGCAAATCAAACGCAAACCATCAGACCTGAGAGAAAGAGACATACTAAAAATTCACGAAATTATTTTAGACCGAATCGATAAAGAAAATGCTGGAATTTATCGCCGTGTTCCAGTTCGTATTTCTGGTTCTGCTATTGTTTTGCCAAATCCAAGAAAGGTTCAAACTTTAATGGATGATTTTATTTCATGGATCGAAAACGAAACTAAAATGCACGCCGTTGAACTTGCTGCCGAAGCTCATTATCGCTTTGTGACAATTCACCCTTTCATTGATGGAAACGGACGAACTGCGCGTTTGTTAATGAATATGATTTTGATGATGCACGGATATCCGCCTGCAATCATCCGAAAAAATGATCGTTTGGCTTACATCAAATCTCTAGAAAAACCTCAGCTAATAAATGGTGAAGGTGATTCGAAAAATGATTACTTCAAACTAATCGGCACTGCTGTTGATCGCTCATTAGATATTTATCTCAAAGCAATCGAAGGAAAAGAAGCAGAACCAGAATCAGAAAAACTTCTAAAAATTGGTGAACTTGCTAAAGCAACAAATCAAACCGTTCCAACTATCAGGCACTGGACAAAAGAAGGATTATTACAAATTGCTGAAGTGAAGGAATCAGGATATCAGATGTTTGCTGAAGAGATGATTGAGCGAGTGAAAGAAATTCAAGAAATGAAAGGGAAAAGAATGAAGCTTGATGAGATTAAAAATAATCTAAGATAGAGCTCTGTGGTGGAATTATCTTTTCTTCATTTCTTGTTTCAAAATCGACTATGTTTAATGTAAAACTTGTCTTTTTCTTATCTATTTCTATGAGAGGCGGATCTTTTTAGAAGTATTTCGTTTTTTTAAGGAAAAAAGCTCTTTTAAAGTACCTATTCAACTATTTCGGTTTTGTTACTGAATGGTGATTTTCAATAATAAAAAGGCAAAAAGTTTTCACAAAGTTTTTAAGCTAAATAATTTTAGTTCGAGAGTTTGCTGAGGCTATATTCATCTAAACTTTTTACCACGAAGTATAAGATATTAATATGAAGTATAACCACCATTCCATCTTAAGTTTTGCCAAACGCTTTTTAGTTCAATTAGCAATTATCTCGCTAGTTTTTGAGCAATTTCTTTTTGTCTTTGCGTCAACTGCACAAGCGGCAGATCTCCCAATCACTCCTGACGGTTCAACGAATACTCAGGTTACTAAGACTGCTTCAGGAGTTGATCAGGTAAACATTGCTGCACCAAATTCTTCTGGTCTTTCTCATAATAAGTTTACTGATTACAATGTTAATCAATCTGGTCAGATTATTAATAATTTTTCTGGTGCAGGTGCAGTTATTGGAAGCGGAGATACTTCGGTAATTCAAACTCAGATTGGTGGTTTAGTTACGGCGAATCCAAATCTTGTCAGTGGCGGTAGTGCTAAAGTAATTTTAAATGAAGTAACTTCTGCCAATGTTTCTAAACTTCTGGGTTACACAGAAATTGCGGGTACAAAAGCTGATTTAATTCTCGCGAATCCTAATGGGATCGCGTGTTCTGGCTGTGGTTTTATCAATACTGCGCATTTGGTTATGATTGCTGGAAGCAGTAATTATGACGCAAACGGTAATCTTGGTTTTAACTTAAAGGAACAGACTAATCCCAATCTTTATGTTCCTTTAATTACGATTGATGGGCTTGGTCTTGATGTAACTAGAACGACTACAGCTGATATTGTTGCTTCAAGTGTAAAGCTTCTCTCAACGATTTATGGATCTGATAATAACTCAGTAACAATAAAAGCGGGTGAGGGCAGATATGATTATTCTAACAAGTCTATTACTACAAGCAGTTCATCTTTAACTCCAACATCAGCAGTTTTTGCCATTGATGCTTCTGCTCTTTCCAAAATCCAGGCTGGTAATATTTATTTGATCGCTACTAAACAAGGTGTTGGTGTAAATATGGAGGCGGAGATTTTGGCTTCTTCAACGGTTAATATTGCTGCTAATGGTGATGTTTATTATTCAAATATTTCTGCAGGGGATACTGCTAATCTCACATCAACTGCAACAATTCAAACTGTTGATTCTAATTCTACAATTTCTGCGCCAAGTCTAACTATTCAAGCCAGTGAGTTTAGAAATCTTGGTTCTACTTCAGCTAATAATCTTAATATTCAAAATAGTGATATTTTAACAAATCTTGGCAGTATTGAAGCTCTGGCTGTTAATCTATCAAACATTACTAATATTGATAATCAGGGAAGTATTTTTGGGCAAAATTCACTTAGTATTTCTGGTACTGATTTAACTAACTCTCTTTCGCAAAGCTATAACTCATCAGGATCTTCTATAATTTCTCCTGCAACTATTTATTCACCAGTTGATTATTCAATTACTCTTACTGGTCTTTTGACTAATTCTGGTCTTATTAATTCAGCTGGCAATCTCACTATAAATTCCAATCAGCTGATTAATAACGTCTACCAGTCCGATTCTTCATCAACTCCAGAAATCTCGGCTAAGAATAATCTTACTCTTAACATCACTGATTCTGCGACTAACTCTGGAAATTTGATTGCTACTAACAATTTGGTTGTGACTGCAAATTCACTAACCAACTCCAATCAAATTCAATCAAGTGGTAGTTCAATTTTTAATCTTGCTTCACTAAGCAATAATCAAAGTTCTTCGATCTATTCTGATACCACACTTATTTTGAATTTTTCTTCTGCTTTAAATCTTTCTTCTGATTTTACCAATTCTGGATCAATTTCTTCACGAAGTGATTTAACTGTTACTGGAAGTGCAAACATCACTAACTCGAGCAAAATCCTTTCTAACTCTGATATCAATATTGCTGCTAATTCACTGACTAATAATTCCGACTCATTGGTTTCTTCACTAACCAAATCTTTGACTTTGGCATTAACTGGAAGTTTACAAAATGACGGAGATCTGAATGCGGTAAATGATTTAGTTATTTCTGCCAATTCGTTTAACAACTCAGGAAATATTTTATCTGGAACAATTTCTCAAACCAAACAAGACAACTCGGATGAAGTAATTACTAAGATTCTTTCTCTTGGTAATTTATCGATTACTTCAATAGATAGTTTCACCAACTCAGGCAATTTACAGAGTACTAAAAACTCACGATTAACTTCAGGAACTTTCACCAATTCTGGAAATATTCTTAGCTATGCTAATGTAAGTGTAACTTCTTCTGGCTTCACCAACTCTGCTTCAATTGGCAGTTACAATGATCTGACTAT
The DNA here is from genome assembly GCA_002359655.1 of Rickettsiales bacterium UBA2645. Lineage (GTDB taxonomy): Bacteria > Pseudomonadota > Alphaproteobacteria > Rickettsiales > UBA1997 > UBA2645. The sequence continues at coordinate 6,540 of DENL01000039.1, forward strand.
TTCTGCCATTAATTTAACCAACTCCAGTGAAATTCTTGCCAGCAGCAGTCTGACCATCAATAGCACTTCAATCGATAATAACAGCTCTTCTTCAGTTCTGGCTTCAATCAATCAAGATTTAAATCTCAATATCACAGATTTCTTAACTAACTTCGGAACTATTTTTGCTAAAACTGATTTAACTTTAGGAAGTAGCAATCAACTAAGTATCTTTAACAACTCTGGCTCAATCTCTTTTAACAAGTTGGCCAACACCAACTCAGAATTAAAAGTTACAGACTTCACTAACTCAGGAACTTTCTCATCAAACTCAGCAGCTGATAGTTTAACTATTACT
>DENL01000037.1 GCA_002359655.1 Rickettsiales bacterium UBA2645
TTGGGATTGGCCTAAGTCGGGAAGTATTTATGCCAAGAGGTTATCCAAGTTTAAACGAAACTCAAAAATCAGAAATTATTAATCGCGTTAGTGATAAAGGCGAAAGAGTTCCTGATTTAGCTCGTGAATATGGCGTAATTCCCAAAACCATTTACAACCTCTTAAGAAACAAAGCCAATCAACCTCAGGCAGTTTTAGAATTAGCTAAATTAAAGCGTGAGAATGAGGCTTTAATTAACATTATTGGTTCTTTAGTTGCTGAGAGTCGATTAGGGAAAAAAAAGAAGTAAGCGCGATAGTTTAGTGAATTATTTTTCTTCTTCAGATTCGTCAAAAGAATCGTCTGCGATCAGCAAATCTGCTGCTTGCTCTAAAATATCAATTTCTCGAACTAATCTTTATTACCAGCCAAAACTTCCGAGCAAAGATTTGTTTTTAAAGCAACAAATCGAAGCTGTTTTGTTAGAGCATAAAGCTTATGGTTACAGACGCATTGCTATTGCTCTTAATGTTAATCACAAAAGAGTTCTCCGAGTAATGAAGCTCTTTAACATCAAAACAAAGAAGTTCAGAAAAAAACCAAGAACAAGAATCTCAGCCAATAAATTCCCCGTTAATTCTGCTAAAAATCTATTTGCAGAAATGGTGATAAATCAGCCAAATCAGGCTTGGGTTTCAGACTTCACTTATTTGTCTTATCAAAACAAATTTATGTATCTGGCAACAATTCTTGATGCTTTTACCAGAGAGGTAATTGCTTGGAATGTCAGCGTCAGGCATAATGGCACTTTAGTTACAGATGCTTTGATTGCAGCTCTTAACAAAAGACCTGTTGCACCTGAAATTTTTCACTCTGATCAAGGAAGTGACAATTTGCTTTTAAGCAAATTGCAACTGATTCAGTACAAAAACAAAAAAATTATCAGTAATATCGCAGCAATCAACTCACTGATATTTTAAGATCTAAAAATATCAAAGCTTCGATGAGTAAAAAGAGCTCTCCTTGGCAAAATGGCAAACAAGAATCTTTTTATCAGAAATTCAAATTTGAGCTTGAAGACTTTAATAGCTATCCAAGCCAAGGTGAGTTGATTGAAGCAATTGCACTTCAGATTCATTACTACAATCACAAGCGTATTCACAGTGCTCTGAAGATGCCGCCAACAATCTTTTACCAAAGATTTAAAACAGCAGAAAATTCCACAGCAAAACCAGAAGAAAATTTTAAAAAAATTATTGATCATTTAAGTTCGAAAAAGTTAAATAATCAGTAATTCAGATTTAGAAGGGACGAGTTGTTTAAAAAAGAGGTGCAGTTCATTTAGATTCGGCATTTCTAAACATATCTCGTATCACTTCTGGTTGTTTGGCTAATTGCTCAGGAGTGAACTTGGCGTAGGTAACTCCCACCATCTCTTTTAATACAGTTCGCTCTTGAACAAGTTGATCTTTCTGAAAAATAGCTTTATAAGCATCAACAAAATATTGGGTTTCTCTAAATCCAATAAATAGCGGATAATTGAGATAATCTCCTGACGCCAACTCATTTCGAACTTCATCCTTCATAATTTTACCTGCAATTTCATAATTTCCTAAAATCACCTGTTGAGCTAAGTGGTATAAAGGTTTCTGCTTCCATGTATCTCCCTGCAAATACTTCTGAGCAGTTTTTATATTCTTGTTAAGTCGATGGGCATTGGCCAAATTAATTATTAGTTTCGTTCTACAATCTTCGCTAATTTTTACTTCGTCTTCGAAGTTAGCATTAAGTACAGAATCGAGTAGTTTTATTGCTAACTCGTAATTGGCTTCATCGATTAAATTATAGCTGGCTTCCAAAACTAATGTATCTGCGTCGATTGATTGTTTTACTACATGTCGTAAGGCATATTGCGTTAATATCATTGTAAAAATGACAAAACCAGTAGTGACTTTGCGATGGTATTCTTGATCAAAAGATAGTTGATGACCAACCTTCATATCAGGTACAAAACCCGGAATACCGGATAAATCAATTTTATGTTTTTTAACTCCCTCCCAATATCGAAAGTTCACTGTGCCACGAGAATGTGTGAATAAATTTCTTCGAAGAATAGCCTCATAAACAGTGTTTCGTTCAGGAAAATTTTCGACTTTAATATTGCGCTTTAATAACCATTCAAATTTTTCAAATTGATTCTCAGATAAAATTTGGTTCTCAATATAGCTTTGGATCATCTTTTCACGCAATTCATCTATTGACCTAACGTCTTGTAGATCAGTCAATTTTATCTCATGTTTTAGATTATCTACCAGCTCACTTTTCTTTGTTAAGAGATATAGAAAGAACTCATAAAGGTAGTTCTCAAAAAAATTAATGATCAGACCAGAAAAAGTATTCGGTAATGTTTTTAATAATCTGCTAAACCTCTCCTGTTTTGTCATTGCAGGTATTACTTCGCGTGTAACATCGAAATTAAATGTGTATAAATTTTTAGCAGAGTTACTTGGATCTTTGATCAGCTTTACCTTTCCATCAGTTACTAATTTTTCGATTTGTTTACTGGCTTCATCGCGAAATGCTTGTGGAACAATTGATATAGCAGAAGCAGCTTGTTGAAACGCTTGAAGGTCTTGCATATAATCGATAAAGCGAGAACCAAATCCAAGTGAGTCCTTAAACGCTATCGCTGGCGCAGGTAATGTCGTAGAAGATTTTGGAGATATGTTGTTATTAACCTGTTTTGTGTACTCAGTTTTTAGACCAGATTTACGCTGCTTCTTTTTCCCCATGTTAAAACCCAATATTTTTGTTAATCGGCAAATGTTGTAATAAAGCTTAGATGATTATACCTAAAAGTTCACGCCGTTTTCCAAAAATTTTTCAGATTGCTAATTGATGTGGTAACGGAGATCAAAAAAGTTCGCAAAATTATAAAAATCTGCTTGCCTAAGCGGTTGAATTTTTCGAACCAAATCGCGTGGAGCCATTATTTACCGAAGGAGTAATTTTTTTGCGGTGACCACTTGTCAAAAAATCTTCTCTGCATCTCCAGACAAGTGGTTACGAACAAAGCTATTATTTACAAGGCTTCGAGGCATGTCAGATTTTTAAAATTTTTCAAATGACAACTAAGTGGGGCACAAAATTATGTTTTCTGTGACATCTTGTCTCTGAGAAAAGTTGGTATTTCTTTCTCCGTTACAGGTTCAAAAATGTTTTTTGGCGAACGCTTTTCCTGAGTGGGATTTTAAATATTTTTCGAATTCTAGAGCTTTGTATTTGTCGTTGAAGGAACAGTAAAATTCGAGGTTCCAAGGCCTGAATTTGGTAGTGTAAGAAGATTTTCCTGAATTGTGATCTTCTAATCTTTGTTTGAGATTCGAGGTGTAGCCAATGTAAGATTGGTCTGGATTGGAGATGGATTTTAGGATACAGGTGTAGTGCATTTTCTTAGGGTGATAAGAATTAATACTGAGTTTGTTGGACTAGCCCTTGCTTCGCCTGAAGGCTACGCAGGGCATGCTTCGCTCTAACGATCTACTTATGTCGCGTGGCCGCGCCATGCGTAGCTAGTAAGAGCGAAGCATGGTGGAGCTAACGAGAGTCGAACTCGTGACCTCTTGCATGCCATGCAAGCGCGCTACCAACTGCGCTATAGCCCCTTAAAAAAAACTGAACAACTTATAATTACTGGGATTTGCTTTCGCAAATGCCAGCTACTTGCTTGATCCTAGTAATAGCCAAACAAAAACTTGGCGGCTAAAACAAGAGCCGCGCATCAAATAGGCTTAGTTGCAAAACTGCAATTATTTTTTCGTAGATTTTATTTAATTAGTTTCCTTCAACATAAGTGATGGCTTCGCCGTGACGAACCAGAATATACTTAACGCCCCAAAAAGTATGATAAGCATAAATTTTATCGCCGGCGCGATAATAGCAGGGAAATTTCTTTCTAACTTTATTGTGGGTTGCATCACTTACCAAACTAGTTCCTATAGTGTCGTAATAAGATTGAGCTGTTGATTTATCGTAATCAGAAGGAGCAAGGCAACCAAACTGATTAAGGTCAACACAAGATATGCAGAAAAAAAATAACAAAATAGCAAGCTTGTTCATTTGTGAATTTTTTGAATTTTTAGCCCAGACATTTTTCAATTACGTCGGCAAGCTTTGTTTTAGAAGTAGATTTTTCTAGATGAAAATTCATGCCGCTATCTAAAGCTTTTTTGATGGTTTTTTCATCTGAAGAAGACATCAAAGCGATGATTGGAATTTTTTTGTAATTCTTGAATTTTTTAAAAACTTTTCCTTCACGAATTTTTGCCGCAGCTTCATATCCGTTCATCAACGGCATTTCACCGTCCATTAAAACTAGATCAAAATCTTCTTCATCCAGAATTTTTAAAGCCTCTAAACCATTTTCAGCATAGCTGGTTTTATAGCCTAAATCACGCAAAACTTTTGAGGTAATTTTGATGTTAGCTGGATTATCTTCAACAAGCAAAACTGCCTGATTTTTTACGGAGTTTTTATTTTTTTTCTCTCTCAAAACTTCTTCATTATCTTCCACTTCATAAACATTGAAAAATAACTTGACCTTGGTGCCTTTGTTTTTAGCAGATTCGATTTCGATCTTACCTCTATGCATCTCAACCAGTTTAAAAACAATCGACATACCAATTCCGTGCGAGTCAACATTTTCTAAATCGCTTTTATCAATATCTCTTCCGCGCCCTTGTAAAAGAATTTCAACTTCTTGTTTGCTCATACCAATTCCTTGATCAAGAACTTCAATATAAATTTGGCCTTCCGATTTAAGGTATTTAGCAGAGATGGTAACGCTGGTTTGTGGCTTGCTATATTTAATGGCGTTGGTGATTAGATTCACTAATATCTGTTTCATTCTTCTAATATCGCAATATAGCTTTGGCAGGTTATTTTCGATTTCAGTCCTAACCACAGTGTGATGTCTTGTCGCCAAACTTTTGTTGAGAAGAACAATACGATCGATGATAGAAGAAACATCGCAGGGTTTGAATTTTTCTAAAGAAAATTCTCCCTTATCAACTTGATTGGTATCGAGCAAATCTTCAACAAAATGCATTAGCTCTTCTGACTGATCTGCAATGGTTTCAACCATTTGTAACTCTTCACTTTGTAGGATTTCAGAGCGACTTTTATTGCCTAAAATAATTTTGCTCAGACCACAAATTCCAAAAATATAATTTTTTATATCATGAGAAGATTTTGCCAAAAATTCTGCTTTGGCTTCGTTAGCTCTGAATAATTCGTGATTAGTAACTTCAAGTTTCTTGAGTAGATCTTTTTCTCTTTTAGTAACTTCTTTTACAGAGTTTAAAGTATTAAATAAGTCTAGTAACTCGCCACCCTTTGGCCTTTCAGGAACGAAGGAAAAATCTTGTTTAGAAATTTTTAAGGCAAATTTAGAAAGCCCCGAAACTGGCTTAACGATTTGATAATAAATCTTTTGAAACAAAACTATGCAGGCAAAAATTACCAAAAAAACCAACGATAGTTGTCTCAAGAAAAGATTAAAAATTTGGTGATAAGATTCGTTGGAATCATAAAGAACTAAAATTTTTAACGGAGAGTTTTTTATCATTCTAACCGCAGCGAATGAACTATCTTTGGTAAATAATCCTTGCCTATCTATCACTTTTATAGGATCTAACTCATTAAGATTGGAAATTTTATCAGCTAATTTTTTGTATCTTTTTTCATCAAAATTGTCTGATGCAAAAGCAATTTCATTACCTTCTATAACTGCAAAGCTAAGGTTTTCGTTGCTAATAGTTTTAAGAATTTTTTCTATAATTCTCTCAATATCCAAACCAAAAGCTAAAGTACCTAAATAATCGCCCGAATTAGAAAAAACTCCCATTCCAATTGGAATGATATATCGCCCAGAAAGAGCTCCAAGTAAGGGCTTCCCAAATACTAGTTTTTCTGGAATCTTTGATGTTGTGACTAAATAATCGCGACTAGAAACATTGACTGGATTTTTAATTACTCCGACTGCTCCATCTGCAGACATATCGCCTTTTTTATCAACCCAAGAAAAAGCATTCCAAGTAATTGATATATCAACCTGATTATTAATATTGCCCACAAAAGAAGAGAGAATTTTAGCTACTTTTTCACCATTAGCAACGTGATTATTTTCTGTTGTTTCCTTAATTTGCTTGGTTGCGTAGTGCAATTGATATTTCAGATAATCAATATTGTAAGAAATCAGGTTTTCGATTTGCTCGGATGTAACAAAAATTTTTTCTTCGATTTTTTCCCTCTCTTGATCAATCGAAAATTTCAAAAACAAAACACTAATCAGAAATATCAAAACGATAGAAATCCGATATATCAGAACGAAATCTTTTGTTAGCGACGAAGGAAAATTGAGCCAAAATTTCTTTTTCATTCTTTAAAGTTCTTTTGTTTGATTGTTATTTACTAAACTACTAATCGACTTAGCAGCCGTCTTTGAGCTTGGAGTTTTTTTATTTGATTTATCTAATAACTTTTTAACTTCCACGGCCATTGCATCAACTGGATCAATAATATTTCCAGCCACAATCTCAGCCTTTTCGTAAGGCAAAGGTAGTTCGGTACAAGCAAAAATTACTGGAATATTGTTATTATTTAGCTCCTCTCTTATCTCTTTAATAACCTTGTTAATATTAAATTTAGCACCTTCTAACTTTCCAGCTTTTATATCAAAAATTGCTTGCATTATGATTTCTTGCTGAACTTCAGACGGGACTATGAAAGACTTAGAATCAGGAAATTTTTCTCTGCGAAATTCTTCATAAATACCTTCACCACTATTTTCTGGCAAACCAACACCAACTGTTCTACTTGTACCAAGAATAATAAATCCTTCAACGCTACTATTTTGAGCCAAAACCGATTGACGAATATCAACAACTTTTTTCAAAGAACTTTTATCGCAAAACTCTGACAAGCGCTTGTGAGCAGTATTACAAGGTATAACTATCGAAGAAACTCCAATCTGATCTAAAAACCTAGTAGCGCTTGAGTAATGATTTATGTAGGAAGGGCCAACTTTCATTTCAAATAGATGCTTTCCTGGAGCACTATTAACACTGTAGTGAATATAGTTTAAACCTTGTTCGGCAAGTTTTTGACAAGCTATCGCACTAGCTAAAGGACCAGCTCCACCAAGAACTCCAACAAATTTTCTATCGTTTAAAATAGAGTATGGTTCAAGCTTTTTTCTTTGCTGAATTCTCTCTTTTCTATCCGCTTCGTCTTTTAAAAGATTTTTTAGAATTTCTGGCTGATCATTTTCGTGGCAATTAATTTTACTAAAAACCAAATTAGGGCGCCTACTCTTTTCCATATCAAGAGCTATATCAAGAGCCTTTTTTGCAAGATCTTTAATGTTAGTTTCCAAAAATAAAGCATTTACGCCAGTGCTATCATACGTCATTTCATCTAGTCTTGATTCACCAACTCTATCTGGTGCAACAATTATGTCAGATCCAAAATCATAGCATAATTTTACCTGATCAATAAACATTATTTTTTTCCCCACATTGTTTAAACCAATCGTCAACATATCTGGAAAATCTTGGTCATTACTCAGACCTCTTGCATTACCGTATTGAACTATTTCTTTATTTAAATGAGCTACAGTCAATGGACTAAAGCCAACAATTCCAATAGTTGGAAGCTTCTTTGGTTTTAAATTTTCTAAAGCTGATTTTGTAATTTGAGTAGAAAAATTTCTGGCCAAATTAAGGCTTTTGGTCATTTCCAATATAAATTATTTTATTCCTTCGGGATACGGAAACGCGACACAAGTCTCGCCTCGCCTTGCAGGGAACTCCATCCCGTATGTCAACGGGACATACGGGAATTATTTTGATGTTCGTTGCACTTTTGAATCCATAACTTTTTTTGCCTCTGCGCCTTTCGGAGAAAAAGATGGCGAATTGTCCGCAAAAATTTTCTGAATTTCTTTAGTTAAAAATTCAGTAGTTTGCGCAGATAAAATAATTGAAGAAGCACCAATCGAAAGAGGCCTTACTTTCCAACCAGCGGAGAGAATTTTTGGCTTTTCACAAACTTTCTTTAGAGTTGCTTTCCAAGTTTCTTCCCAAGTTTTATTTGGTGAATTCTCTACAACTAAAATGCCGATATTATTTATTGGCGTCGTTAAAGTTCCGCTGCCAACGCCGTACAAAAACTTTGTCACTAAAGAGTCATTAGCATTACTATTTATAGCAGACCAAGATAAAAAATCACGACAAAAAAAGGGAGCGAAAGCTTTCGCGGTAGCAGTTATTATATCTTTTCTAGCAATTTCAACTCCCAGCAATTTCATAGTTTTAAGCAATGCATTTACTTCTAAAGGAACTCCCAAAGTTGTGTCTGCAAAGGCTGTAGATAAATTAATTACAAATTGCGGAGAGTCGCGTTCTTGTAAAATTTTTCTGATCGACAAACAGGGATAAACCACAAATCCTTGCTGCAATAGCTTTGAAGATAAGCCGTTGGTAAAAACTGAAAAGTTAAGTGCAGATTTATTATGCAGATTAATTGCATTGATATTTGTGGCGGCATTTCTTTGTAAAGAATTAAAAAAGATTTGCGCGGCATTAACAAATGAAGAAAAATTTTTATTAATAGCTTCAGACTCAACTAAACTCAAAGGTCTAAACTCTTCAGAATCTTTATCAGCTTGGTTATCTTTTGACATTGTTGTTTGCATTTTGTTTATCAGCTAATGGCTTGGCTAAGACCTTGGATTCAAATGGCTGAATTGAGCTACTTGGCAATTTTTTTTCTTCTCTATTTTCAGCACCTCCTCTATCGGCAACATTGTTTTGAAAAATATTCCAAAGCCCACTTATACCTTCCATATACTTAGAAAATCCTTCTTCCAAAGCATCTGATGCTTGTTTAGAAAAAATCAAAGAAGCGCCTCCAACTCCAAGAACTCTCAGCGTCGCACCATTAAGCGTGTTAGCAACAACTTTAGTAAATCTTAAATAAGGAGAAGAGCCCTTTAATTCTGAAGCGATAAAATGATTCCAAGTATTGCGATAAATTTCGGTCAGTGGCGTTCCATCTTTCGCAATCGAAGTTTCGTAAGCCATAATGTTAATTGCGCTATCAACGGGATTGGTCAGTATTCCAGCAATGCCCGCAGTCATGATTTTTTTTTCTAGCGGATCATTTTTATTCTGTCCAAAAACTGCTTGGGCATAAATATTATTTCTAAGCAGAACAAGTGGCGTTATGCAAACAGCAACTTGAGGAGCTTTTTTCCAAAAATTTAAATCGATTCCGCTCTCTTTTGCCTTATCCAAAACTGGCTGCTTAAAACCACTAACTTCAAAAAAACAGCCAGCCGTTGTCATCCAAAGTGCAGTTAAACTTTCAGATATTTTTTTTGTTTCACCTTCTTTGGAACTAACTCGATTGTAATACATTGGCAAGCCTTGAGTCAAAGCTTGCAAAGTAAATCTGTGGGGCAAGCCGCTAAGAATCATCAAAGGATTTTTTTTAAAGCGATTTAACAATTCATTCGTGTTTTCGCCATTGTTAACACCAAGTCTTAAATTACCCAAAATCTGACGCTGAGCAGAATTTAAAGTTACTTGAGTGGCAATCGATGCCGCAGTGATAAATGAGGATCGATCTTTTGCTGAAGCTGGTTCTACATCTTTTTCAGAAAGAATAATTTCGCTTTTTTGATTCGATTTGTTTTCCATATTTACAACTTAAATTAGAACTTCATCCACCCCAAGAAAGGTGAAGTGACATGAGCATTATTCGCTTATTAGAAAAGCTCATCTCGCATGTTAAAAAAACACAAAAAAATTTATAAAAATTTTTTACTAATAAAACTTATTTAGCGATTACTGCTTCAGAAACTTTATTGATTATTTGATTTGTTAACAGACGAGACTTCTCAGCAATTTTTATATTATCTGGCGAAAGCTTTATCAGACCTTGTTTCTCAAGCTTTTGCAACTTTTCTAAATCAAAAATCTGCTCTAACTTTTTGCAAAAATGATCGATAAAAATTTTATCGTTAATTCCATCAGACAAACGTAGTCCCATTAAAATCAACTCTTCCAACAATTCTTGCGCAGAAATTTTTTCGATTTTTTGAATTCCTGCAGAAAAGTTTTTTACTTTTTCTAACCAAGAAATTGGCTCGTGAATCATCATAATTGCTGACCTTGCAACTTCGCCTTCCAAATAAATTCGTGAATGCGCACCTGCACCAATTCCTAAATAATCGCCACCTTGCCAATAAACCAAATTATGTTGGCACTGATAATTTTTTTTGGCGTAATTTGAAATTTCATAAAGCTGCAAACCAGCTTTGGCAGTGACTTCGTTGGTCATTTCATAAAATTCTGCACTCAAATTTTCATCGGGCATTAGAAATTCTTGACGGGCAAATTGAGCGAAAAATTTTGTGCCCTTTTCGATTGTTAGCTGATAAAGCGAAAGATGTTTAGTGCCAAAATCAATAGCGCGCGAAAGCTCTTCTTTCCAAGCTGCAAGACTTTGCTTTGGTCTGGCATAAATTAAATCGAAAGAAAAATTATCAAAAATTTTTGCCGCAATTTCGATAGTTTGAATTGCTTCTTTAGCAGAATGATTGCGACCTAAAAATTTTAAATCTTCGTCGTTAAGCGACTGAATTCCCATCGAAAGCCTATTAATTCCGGCATGGCGCAACTCTTTGAATTTCAAGCCTTCTGACGATGTTGGATTAGCTTCTAAAGTTATCTCACAATGCTGATCAATCTGCCAAAGTTGTGAGATCTTTTTTAAAATCCCTGCAACTAAAAAAATTGGCATTAGTGAAGGAGTGCCTCCGCCAAAAAAAATTGTCACAACTTTTCTTTTACCAATTTTTGCTGCAAAAAATTCTAATTCTTTTTCGTAAGCGCGCAGAAAAATTTTATGATCAACTTCCTCACGCACGTGCGAATTAAAATCGCAGTAAGGGCATTTTGACTTACAAAATGGGTAATGAATGTAGATTGATAAAGCTTTGCTCACAATTGCCTTGAACTAAATTAAATTTTGATAGAAATTATCATTCTTATTCCCGTATGTCCCTTTGACATACGGGATGGGGTTCCCCGCAAGGCGGGGCGCGACCCGTGTCGCGTTTCCGTATCCCGAAGGAATAAAGGACTTCTTATTTTTTCCTAAAAAAATTATCAAAAAAATGTTACAAATCGCAATCGTAGTTTTTCGCGAGATCTTAGAAATTTCTTTGATCGTCGGAATTTTAACCACCGCAACCAAAGAAATTCACGGTCGCACAAAATGGATCTTAAGCGGCTTAGGACTTGGCTTTTTGGGCTCTTTGATTCTGGCATTATTTACCGATAAAATTTCTGAAAGTCTGGACGGCATGGGTCAAGAATTTTTCAACGGCCTGATTTTAATTGCAGCCGCAGTGATGATTGGCTGGACAGTGTTGTGGATGCAAAAGCATGCCAAGTCTATTTCAGGAGAATTAAAGCGCTTGAGCAATTCTGTACGCGAAGGCAAAAAACCACTCTATGTTTTATTGGTTGTAGTTTTTTTATCAGTGCTGCGTGAAAGCGCCGAGATCGTTTTATTTACCTACAGCTACTACGTTTCTGGCACTAATGTCACCGATATTACAGTTGGTTTAATAGTTGGAATCGCTTCAGGATCAGCAGTTGGAGTTGCGCTTTACTTCGGCATTTTAAAAGCCTTTGGCAAATATTTTTTTATCGTCACCACTTGGCTTTTGATTTTTTTATCAGCCGGAATTGCCGCGCAAGGAATTGGTTTTTGGATCAATGCCGGAGTAACTCCTGCCTTACTCAATCCTGTCTTTGATGCTTCAGAAATTTTATCGCAGCAAAGTTATTTCGGAAAATTTTTACACATCTTTTTTGGCTACATCGATCAACCAGCCGGCTCGCAATTGATTGCTTATTTAGGCACTCTCACAGTTCTAATTTTAGGACTTCGCGTTGCCAAAAAAATGTAATTATTGCTTTATTTTTTTCACCGCTTCAATAGCGCCGTAGCTTATAACCGCTGAAGCGCCAGCTCTTTTAAAAGCAATTAAACTTTCAAGAAAAGCAGCGTCAAAATCAAAAGCACCGTTTTTTGCCGCATGTTTCAACATCGCATATTCACCGCTAACTTGATAAGAAATTATTGGCAGTTTGAAATTATGCGCAGCTTGCGAAACAATGTCTAAGTAAGGCATTCCCGGTTTTATAATAATCATGTCAGCGCCTTCTTTCACGTCCATTTCAATTTCACGCAAGCTTTCAAAAGAATTTCTGAAATCCATTTGATAAGTTTTTTTGTCTGACTTTTTTAAGTTTGATGCCGATCCAACCGCATCTCTAAAAGGCCCGTAAAAACTTGAAGCGAACTTCACTGCGTAAGACAACAAAGAAATATCAATAAAACCTTGGTCATCAAGCGCGTCACGAATCACGCCGATTCTGCCATCCATCATATCAGAAGGTGCGATCATGTCGCAGCCTGCTTCAGCTTGTACCAAAGCTTGGGCGCATAAAATTTCAATTGTTGCATCATTTTCGATCTCACCTTTCTGATTTAAAATTCCGTCGTGACCGTGAGAAGTATAAGGATCAAGCGCCACATCAGTAATCACGCCAATTTCTGGCACAGCATTTTTGATTGCAGCAATTGTGCGACACATCAAATTTTTTGAATTTATCGCCTCTTTTCCAACTGAGTTTTTTAGTTTTTGATCAATCACAGGAAACAGCATCAAAGCAGGAATGCCAAGGCTGTGAGCTTCTTTAGCTTTTTTCACAATTCCGTCAATTGACAGGCGAGAAACATCTGGCAAAGAAGTGATTTTTTCTTCTTTGTTTTTTCCTTCGATGACAAAAAGTGGTAAAATTAAATCTTTAGCAGTGAAGCTGAATTGAGCAGTTAAATCACGAATCCACTTCGTTTTACGATTGCGTCTCAAACGAGTTTGGGGAAATTGTCCAACTGAAAAATTTGTCATATTATTTGAAATTCACATTTTCGGAAATTAGCTTCAAGCAACGCCAGAATAATCTTCACTCTCTTTAACTTTCCATGAAAAACATCCTAGAAGAAATTTATCAGCATAAACTTATTGAGGTAAGAAATCGCAAAAAAGAGCTTTCGGTACAAGAAATTTGTACTCGCATTAAATGTTTAGAAAAGCCTAAAGATTTTTTTGCCGCACTAAAGGAAAAAAATTTTCGCAGCGAAATCGGCTTGATTTGTGAAATCAAAAAAGCCTCACCTTCACATGGTTTGATTCGTCCAGATTTTAATCACATTGAAATTGCCAAAACCTACGAAACAGCTGGCGCAACCTGTCTCTCGATTTTGACTGACGAAAAATATTTCCAAGGACACAACCAATATTTGCAAGAAGTGCGATTGATCACCCATCTACCAATTTTGCGCAAAGATTTTATGGTGGACACTTACCAAATTTATGAAGCAAAAATGCTTGGCGCTGATTGTATTTTGTTAATTGTTGCCATGCTTGATGATTCTGAATTGCAAGAGCTGGAGCAATGTGCCATTGACTCTGGATTATCAGTTTTAATTGAGGTGCACAACGAAGAAGAGTTGCAACGCGCCTCAAAATTAAAA
>DENL01000046.1 GCA_002359655.1 Rickettsiales bacterium UBA2645
GAAGACTACAAAAAAATGGTTAGAGTGATCGGGATTTGGGTGGGTAATTAATACATTTTCTTACTAGCTAATCCAAGCTCATTTTTTGATTTTCAATTCATAAAATCTCTTTTTGAATCACTGTGCTTTTATATCGAAAATCCACGTATAACGAAGTTGTATTTTTTTGGGATTGAACAAGATTTAGCATATCAGAATCAGCATTGAAAGACCCTCCAAATACATAAAATAATTTAAAATCTGAATAATATGCTGATTGCTATGACTGGTGCTAATGGACTTCTTGGCAGAAATCTTCTTTTAGAAATTATCAAACAGAACTACAAAAATCTTTCTGACTTAGAGGTATTTGTATTTGGTAGATCTACAAATTCAGAAACACTTCATAAAAGAATCATCGGAATTCTTTCTGAGGAAGCTTTTGATTATATAAATGATAAAGATGTTGAAAAGGATGAGCTTATTAAAATCCTTTCAGAGAAAATAAAGTGCTTTGAATTTAATCTCGGAGAGCCATCTAATAAGGTTAGTGAAGATGATTTAAAAAAATTATCCAGTAAAGAGATAGATTTCTTTTTCCATGTAGCTTCTCTTACAGATTTTAGGGATGGGGAATTAGTGAAAGCCAGACTAGAAAAAACTAATATTATTGGGACAAACCAAGTATTAGAATCACTACCAAAGATGAATATTAAAGAGTTCGCCCATGTCAGCTCCGCTTATGTTTGTGGCGCAAAATCTGGTAAAGTTGATCCAAATTACATTGATTTTAATCAAAAATTTAGAAATCCCTATGAAATGACAAAGCTTAAAGCAGAGCACAATGTAAGAACTTTTTGTAGTAAAAATTCTATAAAATTTAAAATATTCCGTCCGTCAACAATCTGTGGTAGACTAATTGAAAATAGAATTGGAGCGACTCCAAAGTTCGATGTATTTTATTCTTGGGCAGCATTTTTTCTTAGGTATAAGGAAAAGGTTTTAGCTGGCAAGAGTGATGTATTTGATACTCCTATAGACGTAAGCTTGAGGTTTTATTTTTCTCCAACTGGCGGTCTAAATATAGTTCCGGTTGATTTTGTTGCTAAGTTTATCTACCAAGCTTCAATTCAACAAAATAGAAATCAAAGCTATCATATTTGTAATGATGAGGAAGTTCCTCATGAATTATATACATCTCTAATGCTAAAAACAGTTAATGTTAATGGAGTAAAAAATGTCTATTCCAGACCCACTGATTTAAATCAATTTGAAGCTTTTTATTATAAAACGGTTGGTAAAATTTTTACCCCTTATATTACGCAAGATCCAATACTATTTGATTTAAATAGCACAAGAGAGGTTTGTGCCAACGCCAATCTTTTTTGTCCAAAAATAGATGAGGCAGCATTTACTGAAATAATGAAATATGCAAAAACAAAAAGTTTTGGTGGTTTTAATATTAAAAAAGAATCGCTTAATACTGTTTAAATGACAAAATTCCTTAAGTTTGTTGAGGATTCTTGGAAAGAAGGAACTCAGATTGACAAGTATAACATTTCTACTGCGATTTTTATAGGTGCCCCTTCGCATATTTTTTTGTACTTCTTATACACATTTCTAATACCACTTCCTTACGAAAGTTTATTTTTAAGACTCATTGTAGCTACAATGTGTATTTCTACTTACTTTTATAAGTATCTGCCAAAAACTCCCTTTATAAGTTTTTTTGTATCGATACACTGGCATCTCATGGTCATGTTATCGCTTAATCTCAGCATAACATATCTTTTGCTAAAAAATAATTTTAATGAAATTTATTTATATTGGGAGATATTCGCAGTATTCTCATCAGCGATTTATATACCTAATTGGTTAGCATTCCTTGTTGATCTAACTTTATCAATTGCCTTAGCAATTTTGTTATTTGTTATAACAACCCCAGTTTTTGATTTATCGTTAAAGTTTAATGTTCTTGGTTATAGCTTGACCTTAGGATTTACTGCTTTTACAGCAGTAATATTCGTGTATGCAAATCGATCAGTATGGTTGGCAAAGCAGGAATCGCATCACAAAAAAATTTCATCTCTTGCTGGATCTATTGTTCATGAAATCAGAAACCCACTTGGCTCAATCAGCTTGGTAGGATCAAGTTTAAAGGATCTATCAAAATCTTTTATGGATTCCGATAAAGATAAATTATCATCGATTGTTTCATCAATTCTTGAATCAGTTAAACAAGCGAATGAAATAATAGATATAGCTCTTTACGATCTACAAAATAAACCTATTATTCCAAAAGATTTCTCATCTCTAAATCCCAATAAAATTTTATCAGAGATACTTACTAAATATGGTTATAAGAATGCAGAGGAGAAAGCTAAGACAAGGTTAAATATTACCGATGATAATAATTTTTTCTTTAGAGCTGTTCCGGAAAGATTTAGCTTCGTAATTTATAATCTTCTTAAGAACGCACTTTACTATTTAAAACAGTACCCAGACTCAACAGTAACAGTTGGAACTGAAACAAGAACTATCGAAGGCAAAAGTTGGAATGTAATTTATGTTTATGATACTGGTCCGGGAATCCCGCCTGATATAATCCCAAAATTGTTTGATGATTTTTTCACCTCCGGCAAAAAGGAAGGAACTGGCTTGGGCCTTGCATTTTGTAAGCGCAACATGTTGGCATTTGGTGGGGATATAATTTGTGAATCTGAATTTGGTGGTGGTGAAGGAAAAAATGGTTGGACGAAATTTTCTCTGTTGTTTCCGCCACTTTCGGAAGAAGAAATAAAATCTGCCGAGATTGAATCGAAGAAGAAAAAAGTTTTAGTTGTTGATGATCAAAGAGCAAACTTGCTGGCGGTTAAATCAAAAATTGAAAAAGGGCTGATATATATTTCTTGCGACACTGCGCTTGGCGGAAGAGAAGGTTTAAGGGTTGCCAGCGAAAACAAATATGATCTTATTTTGATGGACATTCAAATGCCGGAATTAAATGGAATTGAAGTTACTAAAAAAATCAGAACTTCAGACACACAAACTCCTATAATTGCTATTACTTCACTTGATTACGAAACTTTCACCAATGAAATTGAAGCTGGCAAAGCTCAAGGTGATTTCAGCTATTATATCAGCAAATCAGTCCCTGAAAATATTTTATATCGCACCATTACAAAATGGTTGATTGATGTTGATGATAATTTGTCTTATCTGGGCGTGAAAGAAAGTTATATGCCGCTGCTGCACGATAAAAACGCTATCTTGGCCGATGATCAGGATCTCAATCGCATGGTAACAAAAAACAAACTCAAATCTTCAGGTATGAAAATCACTGAAGTAAAAGACGGCAAAGAGTTGGTTGAAGTTTATAAAAATAGTCTTGATGCCAATGGCAAATCAACTTTTGATATTATTCTAACCGATATCAACATGCCGCCATATAATGGTGACGAAGCTGCGATGCAGATTAGAGAAATCGAACTACGAAATAAAATTCCACATCAAAACAGAATGCCAATAATTGCCCTGAGTGGCGATGGTGATCAAGAAGCGATTTATCACTTCTTTAAATCTCAGATGACTGATTATTTTGTCAAAGGTCGTGATCCAGAATCGCTGATTAAAATCATCGCCAATTGCTTTGCTGAGAAAGATGAAGAGATAAACGAAGCGCCGCAAAATCTTGTTGAGTCAGAACCAAAAATTGTGGTGGAGAAAAAAATAGAAACGCAAATTGCTGAAGAAACGCAAACTATAAATCATGAAAAAATAGATTCTTTCAGCGAGTCTGATCACAAAGAAATTCTAAATCTATTTTTGAAAGATGGTGAAGAAATAATGAATAAAATCAGACAATATCAGAAAGACAATAACATTGGAGAATTATCTTTTGCCACTCACTCAATCAAAGGCATTACTAGCAATATTGGTGGCGACAAGCTTTATGAATATATCAAAGAAATAGAACCAAATCTGAAAAGTGGAAAATTACCAGAAGATCAAAATTGGATGCAAAAGATGGAAGTTCTTTATGCTGATTTAGACAAGGAAATTAGGGCGATTTTGAAGTAATTGGTCATTTATATTTGCTTATTTCAACTTAAAAAAATGCCTACAAATCAAAATAAATCTATGCCTAAAGAGATAGCCATTAGCGAATTCAAGTCGCACTGTCTTGAGATAATTGATAAGCTTCAAATTAGTCACGAATCAATAATAACAAAAAGGCAATAAACCTGTGCAACAATAATGTCCTTTGAAAAGGCATAATGAGAAAAATGGGATGCTAAAAACCTGATTTTATGCTCCAATTTTTCAGTAAAAATCTGACTGCTTTTTTCTTCCGATTTTTGTTCAATCCTCGGTGTATTTTTATTCTCTCTTTTAGGTGTCCAAAAAGTCCTTCAAGGTGATTAATTGTTGGCGGAATATTTGAATTTTTAATGTCGGTATAAGTAAAAAGATAAAGCAAATTCGTTTCTATTGATTTAAACGCAGCTCGTAAAGCATTGTATTTGTAGTGTCCAAACTCATTTCTTTGAATTAACAAATAACAATATTTTTCTTTTAGAAGATAAAACTGATCAATGAATTCTTGTTGAAGATTTGGTTTGCAGATAAGATGCATCAACTCCTTCAAATCCTTGCCACACTGAGATCTCGGCTTATCCGTAATGTATCTTCTGATAGTCGCTTTTTGATGAAATAGACACATCTGAATTGGAGTTTTTCCAAGCAGCTTTCGAATGTTGTTAATATATCCTCTTCTGCCATCAATTGTAACACTCTGAATCCTGTAATTAGCTGCCTTGAGAGCTATTATTCCTTCTCTAAAATCTTTAACTGATTCAGTCTTAATCTCTTTGAAATAAATCACTTTCCCACAATCGTGAAAAACTAAAAATCCATATTCTCGTCCGAAAAAAGTTGCATCAATTTGGAGATTTATAATTTTTGTAGAATCGTCAGAAACATCTTCCTGTAAGCCTTCAGATACATCGAACTTATCAAATTCTTTGATCAACTTCGGATGAGAAACATCTAAATCAGTGCAAATCTCTGCAATCGTTCTTCGGCCCCAAAGCCATTGTTTATAAGCTTCTAAGTAGTTTGTTCTTTTGCCCCTTCGCTCACTCCATTGATAAAAACAAAAACATGAGCCACATCTGAATCGGTTTTTACCTCTCTTTTTGCCATTCTTTTTAGCAGAAAAACTACCACATTTTAAGCATCTTTTTTTGACATGTTTTTGTCTGAAAATTAGCTCATCTTATAAATTTTTTATAAGATATTTGTATGAAGCCCTGAAACAGAAAGAGAAAATCAGGTTTTTAGCATCCCATTTTTTTCATTATGCCTT
Organism: Rickettsiales bacterium UBA2645; assembly: GCA_002359655.1. Lineage (GTDB taxonomy): Bacteria > Pseudomonadota > Alphaproteobacteria > Rickettsiales > UBA1997 > UBA2645. Next base: position 5,348 of record DENL01000046.1, read on the forward strand.
TGAAAAGCCATCTCAAGCTTCAATATTTGTACTACTTAAGGACAAAGCTAAAATTAAGTCAGATATAATAAATCCAATTAAAGAAAATTGGAGCTGCGAAGAATAATGAAAACCCCGATTGTTTTGGATTTATCAAATATTTTAACCCACCCAAATCCCAATCACTCTAACCATTTTTTTGTAGTCTTCTCCTTTGATGAAGCAGTCATTTATTCCGGATTTGTAGAATGAAAGAAGGTTTTCTTCATTACCAGTTGCAGCAATAATCGGAATTGGTTTTAAGTTTTGTTGTTTCTCATATTCTCTGATTAGCTTGGCCGCTTCATCACCATTCATTATCGGCATGTTGATGTCGGTGATGATTAGGTCGGGGGTTTTGCAATCTGTGTTTTTATCACTTTGAGTTATCTCGACAAATCTATCTAATAACTCTTTACCATTATTAGCTGTAATAACTTCTGCATTAAGAGAGATTAGATATTCTTTAAGATTTTTCAGAGTTGTCTGATCGTCGTCAGCGATTAGAATAACTTTATCAACAAGGTTCAGTGACGATTTATTTTCTTTAGAAGAATCGCTTGCAGAAAAATAAGATTCAGAATCAGAACTAGATTCCACATTCAAATCAACCTCGGGAAACAACAGAGAAAACTTAGTCCATTTACCAATTTCAGATTCACAAATAATATCGCCACCAAAAAGATTCATATTTCTTTTGCAAAAAGATAAACCAAGTCCAGTACCTTCTTTCTTGCCCACTGTATAAAAATCGTCAAAGAGTTTAGAGATCAAATCAGGCTTGATTCCGGGGCCATTAATGTCTTTCACATAAATCACATTATACAACTTGCCTTTGTATTTTCTGGGCTGCGGATCAGTTCCAATTTTAATAATCAAATCAGGATATTGTCTGGCGTAATAAAGAGCGTTTTTGATCAGATTATAAATTATAAAAGATAATCTTTCTTGAACTGCCTTGAAGATGAAATCTTTATTGTTTGAATCAATCGAGTCGCGAAAATCTAATTTAACTTTCTTCCTTTCATCATCGTTTTTATAGCCATATTTGCTGATAATATTAGGCAGCACTTTTTTCGCACTTAAGTGTGAAAAATCTTCCTGCAAAACTTGCTTCTCGCTTAAATCGCTTAGAATAATTTTGATGATATTATTGGCATCTGTTACAGTTTCAGAAATATCTGAAGTCAAATCTATCAGCTGTTCTTTAGTTTCGCTTTGAGTTGAAAGATCAAACTCTGCAGAGCTCTTTGAAAGTAATCTGCCTATTTGGATTCCAATTAAGTTAATGGTGTTCAAAGGATTGCGGATTTCATGAACGATTGAGCCAGCTAAGGATTTTAAGACTTTGCTGCGTTCTTCAGATTTAATTTTTTCTTCACTTTTTGTATCAAGAATTTTGCAATAGATGAATATAAAACCAGCTAGGTAAGCAAAAGAAAAAATTGGTAAATATTTTAAATCGAAGTGACTTAAATTTAGTAGGCTTGGATTTGTTATCAGAAAGTAAAAAATTGCCAATCCAATTCCAAATATCAAATTTAGAGTCATCAAGATCAGGTTGGGTAATAGAATTCCAACCATAAATAAAACTCCCGTCTCACACATTAACCAAATATCTGAGAATTGATTTAAAATTAGATGCAGAGTGAAAAGAAATGGCAGCGCATATACGACACAGAAAAACCACAAAATATGAAAATACTTTTTCAAGAAGCGTGGCCAGTAATTTTCTAGTGTAAATAAACCACAAAACGCTGCAGAAGAAAATCTTATCGTCCATAAATCCTGACCTTGTGGAAAAACATATGTCCAAAAAAACCAATAAAGCGGATGGCAAGTCAAACCTATAAACCCTAGAGCCTTTATGCTTGATCTTGGAAATTGAGTTTCATCGAAAGATTTTTTTAGAAATTTTTTTATTGCTTCAACCATTTACTAAATATTTCGAGTTGAAAGGAAGTGTGCTTTGATTAGAAAATCTTTCTCATCTTTGCTTCAAGTTCTTTCTGATCAGCTTTGCTTAACTTGCCCAATTTATGAAGAATTGCGCCTTGAGTAATGTTAGCGAATTTCATTCTGATAATTGAACCAGAATGCAATTCTGATATTTTGTGATCACTAATTTTTATATCACCCCATAGTCTAGAATGTTTTGCTGAAGTAATCATCGCAATCACCACAAAGCCAGTTTCTGCATTATAAACATCACTAGAAACAACAACTGCTGGCCTAGCTTTCGCATTTTCAATTTTTTCAATAAAAGGAAAGTTGGCTACAATTACGTCAAATTTACTATATTTCATGAATTAGTGTTTTGGCTTATTGTATTTTTGCAGATTTTTAAAAGCTTTCTCGTCCTCTTTTGAATTCCACTCTTTTGCAAATGTTTCATTGGAGCTAGAAAGAAAAGCTAGGTTTGTTTCTTCGTCTTTTGTTTTTAAATCTCCCAAAGTTTCTTGAATGCAAAAAAGTATAATTTCCTTCATACTCTTATCTTCGTGAGCAGCTTTAATCTTCAAAGATTTAAAGATTTTACTTGGTATATTGATGGAATATTTGTGATTCAGTGCTTTCATATCGATGTAAGGTTGTATTGATGTAAGATATGTACAGATATAAATATGTAAGGATCCGTATTTATCAAATATTTTAACCCACCCAAATCCCCAAAACCCTAACCATTTTTTTGTAGTCTTC
>DENL01000015.1:0-7500 GCA_002359655.1 Rickettsiales bacterium UBA2645
TTGGGATTGGCCTAAGTCGGGAAAAGCCCCGATCGTAAATTTACGATCGGGGCTTGGTTTAATGTGCTTAGAAATCAGGTTATTTACTCAATAACTCCTCATTGATAAAGCTAATTACCAATGCCAATTCTTCTTTGACTTTTCTCAGTAGCTCAGTTTTTTGTTCATAATTTTCTTCTGGATGTTTTTGAGCATATTCCAGAATTCTTGACAAATCAAAAGCTCCGATTGAAGCAGAAGCGCCTTTAAAAGCGTGAGAAGCCATATACCAAGAATTGTCGTTAGAACTCTTGATGGCATCCTCCATTTTTTCGACATTGCGATTGGCGTTTTCGGTAAAAATTGCAAAAAGCTCTTTCTCAAATTCAACATCATTTTCGATGATGCTTCTTAAGAATTCGACATCGATAGCTTTTTTTACTGACGAGCTAGAAGAGTTACTTTCCATAAATTTTATAAATATCTAAAGGGGTTTTTAACAAAATCTGACTTTAGTTAATTAAAATTCTTTTTTGAGTGCAAGAGATATAACATCAACTTTGGTTTTATAGTGAACATTCAAGCTTTGAGGATATCCATTAGACCCTGTGTTTAAGTTGCTCACAGCATTTCTGTAGAATTGGTGTAAGTAAGTGGCATCAATCGAGAAAGTTTTGGTAAATTTATAGTTAAAACCAATACTAGTCCAAACTTTATCTGAGGCTGGAACTCTCGGTTCTCTTGAAGAATCAGTTACCGCTTCTTTTTCATAAGCCACACCGGTTCTGAGCAACCATTTATCATTAAGAGTGAAATTGGCACCAACTGAATGTAGGAAAGAATCGTGCCAGTTAAAATTTGTTGTTGCTGCCAAATTTTTATTTTGAGTAGGATAAACCGATAGACTTTTTAAACGCGACCAACGAGTCCATGTTAAATCATAAGCTAATTCAACAATTGGATTTACTTTATAAGCTGTACCAATTGTTAAAGATTCTGGTGTAGTAGTTTTAGCTTGAGCGCCAGAATAACCACGACCAGCAACACTTAATCTACCGTCAATATTTTGATCAATTTTCGAGCGGTAGCCAATACCAAATTTTAACTTATCGTTAACGTTATATTTAGCGCCTAAGTTATAACCATATCCCCAATCACTACCATGCAATTTTGTATAGTAAGTGCTTGCTGTAGAGCTAGTCAAACTTGCTTCGTAATATTGAGCTTGGAAACCAGCGCCAAGAGACAATTTATCATTCAACTTATAAGCAACAGAAGGGTTGATATTGATGGTTTTGATTGAGCTAGCAATTGCACGATCACTGCCTTGCCAATTGTCAGAATATTTAGTCGACAAGCCAAAAGGTGATGTAACGGCAAGTCCAAGAGTCGCGTCATCATTGATACGCTTAGCAACATAGAGAGCAGGAACATAAGAACTAGAGCCAGCGTTATTAACCTCAGATCCACTGGAAGATCCAGATTGATTGCTGGCACCTTGTGGATTGACACCTAAACTTAAATAGCTTGCCGAAAGAATAAACTCGCCATCTTTAACATCGGCCAAAGTTGCTGGGTTAAAGAACATATCGCTCACATCATGAATACCAGTAACCGAACCGGCATAAGAGTTTGCCAGACCAGAAGTTGAAGTTAGTTCGCTTGAATAACCTGCGGCAAAAGATTGCGTATTACTTACCGCTAAAAACGCCAAAGAAGATAATATCAGTTTTCGGTTTAGCTTCATATTTTAATGATTGATTTGTTAAGGAAGGGATATTTTTGATCTAAACTTAGAGATATAGACCATCAAATTCAGTTACATAATTTGAAAAGCAAAGAAACAAGAACATTGGCAGAAAATTTTTAGAAAAATTAAAAGATGTCACAAAATTAACATCTACACATTAACAAAAACTAAAAATTTAGACAGGTTGAAATTTCATTTACCAAAATTAAATCGCAGAAGAAGTAGTTAAATTTACTTCAAAAATTTGTCCTTCAATTAGGGCAAAATGTTTTTCAAATTATTAATTAAATTCATTTTTTCTATGACCGAAATTAATAAAAATCAATCAACCAGCTCTCAAGAATCTGGCAGCAAAAAAAGTGAAAAATTTTTTTATGAAAAATTTCTGTCGTCAAAAATAGCTGTTGCAGCATTCTGCTTTTTTGTTGGCATTGTAGCAACCTTAACCATCGAACACTTTTCTAAAAGTAGACAAGGTCGTCTAGCAATGTATAGTAACTTCCCATTTTATCATAATTTTGCTTTTGCCAATGATGGATTTTTTGAAGAAATGCATCAGATGGAAAAAGAAATGGATCGCGTCTTTGCTAAGCAAGAAAAGCAAATGCAAGAGGCTTTTGCTAAAGCTGATCAAGGAAATAAATCTAAAGTTTCTACCAAAGAAGATGCTGAAAACTATTATTATCAGCTCGAATTTTCTGGATTTAAAAAGGAAGAAATTTTGGTTAGCGTGAAAAATAATGTGGTAAATTTTTCTGCTGAAAACAAAAAGTCTGAGCATTCTAAAAATCAAGATTTACAGGATAACATGAGCTTTCACTATTCCTTCTTAGCGACGCAATACGACTCTAAAAAAGAGCCAGAAATTATTCGCGAAGATAATAAGGTAATCGTGAAATTGGCCAAGAAAAAATAAATTTAAAAACACCACAAAGCCCGCTTTATTTTTTGCAAATACTCAAATTGCGCTCAAACAAATCAGATTCGATACCAGAACAATCAAGCAGTGAATCAAACAGATTATTATGAGACAAATTATGCAGACTGGTTTTTTTAGTAGCGTTAGAAAATTTTTGTCGGAAAAATTTATCTTTTTTAAGAGAGTTCGTCATGTAAAAAAACATCGGAACTTTCTTAACAGCGTCGCTTTCATCTTCACTATTACCATTTGCTTGCATGCCATCTTCGCCCAAGAAAACCCCGTGATCGGCAACAAAAAATAAAAGCGAATTAGTATCTTTTAAAGATTCTACCACCTGCGACACAAAATAATCAGTGTACAAAACACTGTTGTCATAACTATTTACCAAATCGTCATGCGCACAAGAAGATGGCAAAGATCTGCATTCTGGTAAAAATTTTTTAAAATTTTCCGGATATCTTTCGTGATATCTGATGTGATTGCCAAAGCTGTGCAACACAACAAAATTGTTACCACCTTTTTTAAGCACCTCTTGCAATTCAGGAATTAAAGCTTCGTCATAGATTTTGCTGGAGTGAATTTTCGCCTGCAACCGATCACGGAAAAAATAATCATCAGCCTCAGACGCCATGATGCTCAGCATACCATTTCTAAATTCTTTTGAGCTTTGTGCCGAATACCAATAAGTGTGAAAACCCAATTCTTTAAAAGTTGAAACAACGCTTTTTTCTGGCGGAATATCAATAAAGTCAGACTTAGTTCTGTGCGACAACATCGATGTAACCGATCTGGTTGTGGTATTAAAAGATGCTGAAATAGTGAAATTTAGCAGATCGGAAATTTTTTCTAGATTAGGATTTGTCTCTCTTTGATAACCATTTAAAAACAAATGATCTGCTCGCAAAGATTCACCAATGATCAAAATAATGTTAAGATCTTTGATATTTTTCTGGCGCTGAAATTTATAAATTTCACTCAAGCTTTTTCTATTTTCTCCCTGCTTTAACTGACTACGAAAACGAGCGAAATATTCATATATTGCCACAGAATAATTTATTGGGGAATAAGCCAGAGAAGCGCTTCTAATAATTTTTTCCGCAGTAAATGAAATTTGTAAAACAGTTAGGAAAGTTACGAAAACAAAAAAAGTAATTATTTTTTGGCGAACATTTTTTGAAAAAATTTCAACTCTAAAAACCAAAAATGCTGGCACTAAAGTTAAAAAGAAAAAATAGATCACGATTGAATAATCAATCACCTCATCAGTATGACCAATACTTTCTAAAGCATTGGTAATCATGGCCGCATCAAGAATTATACCAAATTTGTTAAAGACATAAACAAAAATTGTTGAGAGAAAAAATCCTAAAATCAGAAAAAATTTTAACAAAATTTTGTTAAAACTAAGCAGTAAGAAAAATATAATTGTGGCAGAAATTGCAGCAAAAATTTCTAAAGAAAAAATTGCCAAAGCTTTGAAAGAAAAGTCTTTCAAACAAAGCAAAAGAGAGGATTCAATGATTTTAAAGTTATAGAGAATTACAAAAAAAATTGAGCTGATAATTATAAGAAGAAGATCACTAATTTTATTTTTATTGTTCTTTGACATTTTAATTAAAGCTTACTGAGACTGATGACAAATCAACTTTCCTACAGAAAATCTAGTTCAAACGAAGTATCAAAATAAATCGCATTATTGTCGCTTTGACTTTGGTTTAAAATTCGCGACCTAGAAAGGGCGTGAGAAAAAGTCAAAGATGCATTAGTATTTTTCTTACTAAAACCAATTTTGAAACCAACACTACTCAAACGTCCATTTGTTGCAACGCCACGATTTTGCACGCTACCATAATCATAAAAAGGACTTAGCGAAAAATGATTTAGATTGGGAAAGTTTTTTAAATTATTTTCTGCAGAAATTAATTTTCCTAAATTCATTGTCACTTCATTACGAATATTATAACCAGAATCTCCTAAAATACTGCCAGACCTGAATCCGCGCACTGAGTAAAATCCACCTGAAGAAAATTGATCAACGCTGTAGAGATGATTTTTTGAAAGCTGACTGTCCAAACTCACATTATAAAAAGCTTCGTTTTTAAAATATGGAACGACAATTTTTTTTTCATAATTGGCGTAGAATTTAAAAATTTCTATCTCAGCGTGAGTTGAAAATCTTGATACGGAGGGATTATCTGTTTTGGCATTTAGAATATTTAAAGATTTGCTGTAAGAAGGTTTTAAAAACAAAGTTGAAGAATCAAATAAAAAGCTACTGGGAATTGCCAGAGTAACAATTGAAGCTTTTCTACTTTGGCTTTCATTACGCACATCGTTAGTAAAAATTTGGTTATCTCTATTATTTAGTGCGAAGTTAGAGCTGATTTTGTAACCTTTACTTTTAAACAAAAGACTCTCAATGCTAAATGATTTACTTAGCGTGAATCCTTGCGCCAGAACCTTTCCGCTTGAGCCAGTTAAAAAAGAATAAGAATTTTTTGTAGCACTCAAAGTAAAATTATGTACACCAAAAGGCACTGACCAACTGCCACTGAGAGCTTGGTTGTAGCGTCTATTATTTTGAGGATCTAGATCATTCGAAGTTCTGCTAATGTTAAAACTGTCATTTAAATGCAATAAATTATCTTTAGCAAAAGCAATAGTATCACGGTTTTCACCAGTTGTTTTGCTGCCGATATTGTCGTAGGTGAAATTGATTCTTGCTGTATCTTTTGGATGATTTTCTATTACAATAATCGAGTGGTTTGGAATTTTACTTGGAGTAATTTTTATCGTTGCGTTGTTCGAACGCAGCTTGTTAAAGCGCTTTAGTGCTGGATCGATTTCTTGTATATTTAAAATTCTTCCACCCTTGGGAAAATTATCAAAACCAAAAGTTGTCAATAATTTAGCTTTATCAGAAAAACTATCTTCATTAATGATAATTTTTTCTAAAATTCCTGCAGTAATCTCAACCGTCATATCGCCGCTAATTAAGCTTTGCTGACTGCTCTTTGCGTGCGAAGTAACATAACCCTTATCAAATAAAACTTGATCAACTTCTTGATCGAATTTTTTCAACCAAGCAAGAGTAAAACATCTGTCTAGATATTTTTCTGACAGAGATTTTTCTTCCTCAGCTGTAAGCAATTTGCTGCCTAAAAATGTGATTTTTTGCGGCCGAAAACACTGAATTGATCTTAAATTTTGAATAATTTTTCCATCATTTTCGGAAAGATCTTCTTCGAGTTCTTCTTCCTCGCCTTTGATCGCTTGATCTTTAGTGACTTGCTTTAGCTCAACTTGCAGCTCTTTCTGGCGGTCAATTTGTTTTTGGTTTTGAATAACCTGACCTTGTTGGTTTGCAATATTATCAGCTTCAGAAGCTGCGTAAGCTTGACTAAAGCAGCAGCACAAAAAAAGTATGGCGATTAACTTCTTCATTAATCAGATATTTTTGGGACTAAGCTGTTTAAATTTTCAACAACCGCACCGCTTTCAATCAAGTTTTTTCTAATTTCTTTTCCAGCAATTAGTTCTCTGATTTCTTCACCAGTCAGAGTTTCATGCTCCAGTAAAGCTTGCGCTAATTTTTCTAGATCAGATTTTTTTTCGTTTAAAATTTCTTTAGCACTCTGTAAAGCTTCAGCAACAATGCGCCTGACTTCATCATCAATAATTTTACCAGTTTCTTCTGAGAAAGTTTTTTGTGCAGCATAAAATCTTGAACCTTCATCTTCAGCATAATCAATGGTTCCAACTTTATCAGACAGACCCCAACGCGTAACCATATTTCTGGCCATTGCTGTTGCTTGCGAAATATCTGAAGAAGCTCCTGTAGTAACTTGATCGTAACCAAAAATTAATTCTTCAGCTGCGCGTCCACCCATAGCAACGATTAGATCGTCATGCAATTTGGCACGAGTGACTGAAAATCGATCAGTCTCTGGCAAACGCATTACCAGACCAAGAGCACGACCTCTTGGAATTATTGTCGCCTTGTGAATAGGATCAGAATTTTTGCAGTTAAGCGCAGTAATAGCGTGTCCAGCTTCATGATAAGCCGTGAGCTCTTTTTCTGATCTTTGCATGATCATGGATTTTCTCTCACTGCCCATCATAATTTTATCTTTAGCTTCTTCTAGATTTTGCATTGTTACCATTCTTTGATTTTTGCGAGCTGCAAGCAATGCACCTTCGTTAATCAAGTTAGCTAAATCAGCACCAGCAAAACCTGGTGTGCCACGTGCAATAACTTTTGTATCAATATCTGCGGCACCAGCGATTTTTTTTAAATGCACATTTAAAATTTGTTCACGACCAAGAATATCAGGATTTGGTACCGTAATTTGACGATCAAAACGACCAGGACGTAAAAGAGCACGATCTAAAACATCAGGACGGTTTGTCGCGGCAATAATAACAACACCTTCATTTTCGGTGAAGCCATCCATTTCGACCAACATTTGGTTTAAGGTTTGTTCACGCTCGTCATTTCCACCACCAACTCCAGAACCGCGATGACGACCAACAGCATCAATCTCGTCGATAAAAATAATGCAAGGTGCCGATTTTTTAGCTTGCTCAAACATATCACGTACACGACTTGCACCAACACCGACAAACATTTCAACAAAGTCAGAACCAGAAATTGAAAAAAATGGTACGCTAGCTTCACCAGCAATTGCACGAGCCAACAAGGTTTTACCAGTTCCGGGAGATCCAATCAACAAGCAACCACGCGGAATTTTTGCGCCAACATCAGTGTATTTTTTGGCATCTTTTAAAAAGTCGACAATTTCTGTAAGCTCTTGTTTCGCTTCATCAATGCCAGCCACATCAGCAAAAA
>DENL01000015.1:9607-73158 GCA_002359655.1 Rickettsiales bacterium UBA2645
GGCCGCCGTTTACTGGGGCTTCGATTCAAAGCTTGCACCTCTCCTCTTAACCTTCCAGCACCGGGCAGGCGTCAGACCCTATACTTCATCTTAATGATTTAGCAGAGCCCTGTGTTTTTGGTAAACAGTTGCTACCCCCATTTCTGTGCCACCCATTGCAGCTTGCGCCACAACAGGCCATCCTTTTCCCGAAGTTACGGATGCATTTTGCCTAGTTCCTTCAGTGTAGTTCTCTCAAGCGCCTTAGTATCTTCAACCCATCCACCTGTGTCGGTTTTGGTACGGACTTAACGTGGGGCTATTTCCTGGAAGCAACTTCGACGCATCTTCAATCCAATAAGAAGATACGCAAAAGAACGCTCCGTCACTCACCACTTGGTTCAGGAATATTAACCTGATTGCCATCGACTACGCCTTTCGGCCTCACCTTAGGTTCCGACTAACCCTGCGCAGATTAACTTTACGCAGGAAACCTTGGATTTTCGGCGAAAATGTTTCTCACATTTTTTATCGTTACTCATGTCGGCATTCTCACTTGTGATATCTCCAGCAAACCTAACGATTCACCTTCACAGACTTACACAACGCTCCGCTACCACTCATTACAACAATAGTAATGAATCCATGTCTTCGGTATATCACTTTAGCCCCGCTACATTTTCGGCGCAAAAAGGCTTAATTAGACCAGTGAGCTATTACGCTTTCTTTAAAGGATGGCTGCTTCTAAGCCAACCTCCTGGTTGTTTTGGCCTCTTCACTTCCTTTCCCACTTAGTGATAATTTAGGGACCTTAGACGATGGTCTGGGCTGTTTCCCTCTCGACGACGGACCTTAGCACCCGCCGTCTGCCTGCCGAGCTGTACTCGTTGGTATTTGGAGTTTGTTAAGGTTTGGTAAGTCTTTTGGACCCCCTAGCCTTGACAGTGCTCTACCCCCAACGGTAATCACTCAACGCCCTACCTAAATAGATTTCGCGGAGAACCAGCTATATCTAGATTTGTTTAGCCTTTCACCCCTAACCACAGCTCATCACGTAATTTTGCAACATTAATGTGTTCGGTCCTCCAGTAAGTGTTACCTTACCTTCAACCTGGCCATGGCTAGCTCATCTAGTTTCGGGTCTAATTCGCCGTACTATGCGCCCTGTTAGGACTCGCTTTCGCTACGCCTACACCTTACGGCTTAAGCTTGCACGACAAAATTAACTCGCCGACCCATTATACAAAAGGTACGCTATCACCCCATAAAGAGGCTCTAACTGCTTGTAGGCATTCGATTTCAGTATCTATTTCACTCCCCTTATCGGGGTTCTTTTCACCTTTCCCTCACGGTACTTGTTCACTATCGGTCGTAGAAGAGTACTTAGGCTTGGATGAACTGGTCCACCCATGTTCAGACAGGATTTCACGTGTCCCGCCCTACTCGAGCCTAAAAATTTGTTGCAGTTCATACGGGACTATCACCCTCTATGGTTAACCTTTCCAGGTTATTTTGATTAACAAATTCTCAGGACTGGCCTGGTCCGCGTTCGCTCGTCACTACTAACGGAGTCTCTGTTGATGTCCTTTCCTCTGGCTACTTAGATATTTCAGTTCACCAGGTTTCGCTTCCTTAACCTATGAATTCAGTTAAAGATACTCTCTAAAAGAGAGTGGGTTTCCCCATTCGGAAATCCTCGGATCAAAGCTTATTGGCAGCTACCCGAGGCTTATCGCAGCCTGTTACGTCCTTCATCGCCTTTCTACGCCAAGGCATCCGTCGAATGCCCTTAATTTGCTTACTTTCCAAAGTTATGTGCAGAATAAATTCTACACAGATCTATCGGCTCTTGAGATTATATATATTTGCAATTCGCATTCAATTTCTTGAAATACATTAATTGCGATATTCTCTAGTTATCAATTATTCACGATTTAAACAGCAATCTCTCAACCTGCAAAATTTTAAAACAAGAAACACTCAGAAGCTGCTGCTTTTGAGCACTTTTCTCTATAAAAAATTATGAGGGATTAGTTTTACTAACTAAGCTTATAAAATAAGTTCTGAAGTAAATGTTTTAAGTCGTTTTACCGACTCTTGACCATCTATCTAAATAAACACATCCAAAAAGTTAGGAGGGCGCACATTATAATCAGCTGAGATTTTAGAAGTCAAGCTTGTTTCTTAAATATTATTTAAGTGGCTTGAAGCCTTTAAAATTAACTACTTGAACAATGTTAACAAAAAAATTTAAGATGAAGTCATCAAGAAAATTTTACTTAGGTTTGGGTAAGAAAAAATTTAATAAATTTGAGATAGCGCTTAGAAGCCTTTTCAATATTGATTTTGTATACCCCTTTCTAGGTATAGTACAAAGGCTTTAATTTTTTAACATGCTTTGCTTCATCAGAATTAAGCTCAATTAACTAACGAAAAAAATTTCTAAAATACTCAAACTATGAAAAATAAAAAAACCGCTTCCAACAATTAAATTTGGAAGCGGTTTTTTAGAAAATAATTTGTGAAAGATATTTTAAGCTGTGTCAGCTTTTTTCTTTTTAGGTTTTTTTACTTTTTCAGATTTTTCTTCAGCAACTTTTGGTTTTTCAACCTCTAGAACTTCTTTAGCTTCTGATTTTTTTTCTAAATTTTCTTCAGCTACTTTTTCAGATTTTTTTTCAGCTTTCAAAAGAGCTTCGATTTCTGATTCACTTCTGGTAACAACTAATCTTACTTCAATTACAACCTCAGAATGCAAGGAAACTCTAACTTGATAGACACCAATTTCTTTTATTGGTTTTTTTAAAAAGATATTAACTCTGGCAACTAGTTTTTGTTTTAAAATTTCGTTGATCTTAGTCGCAATTGTAGATGAGTTTACCGATCCGTAAAGTCTACCGTCGTCAGAAGCATTTTGAATTATAACTACATCTTTACCAACAAGTTGCTCTTTAACTTTTTTGGCAACAGCGAGATCATCATTATTTTGTTGCTCGAATTCCTGTTTTTTAGATTCGAATATTTTGTAGTTATTGGTACTAAAACAAATCGCTTTTTTCCCTGGAATTAAAAGATTTTTTGCGTACCCGTTTTTTACTTCGACTACGTCACCAATCTTCCCTAAATTAGAAACTGCAGCTGTTAAAATAATTTTCATGGTTCTTTGTAAATTTAGTTTTGAGCGACTTCTTTATTTATCGGAGAAATCAAAGCTAGGTGACGCGCTCTTTTAATGGCGTTGGCCAAGGCTTTTTGTTTTTTTACCGTTACATTAGTAATCCGACTTGGAATAATTTTGCCTCTTTCAGAAAGGAATTTATTCAAAAGTCTTAAATTTTTGTAATTGATTTCAGCAATCGAAATATCGCGTAGTGGGCAAGATTTTTTCTTTCTGATAAAAACACTTTGATTGACCAAAGATACTTTTACATAACCCTCTTCACCATCATGTTCGCTGGTGTAAGTGGTGTTTTTATTATTCTTTTTTGTTACTCTAGCAACCATATTTACCTCAAAAAAATTAAGCTTCGAATTGGACTTGATCAAGCACTAGATCTATTTTGCTTGGCTCTTTTTTAACTGGAACTTTTCCAGCTTTATAATCTTTGGCGTTAGCAGAAACAAATAGCTCAGATTCTTCAAAATGGGTTTCTACTGCGAAGGTTAAACTTCTGATAATATCTTCGTTATAGCCAATAACACGGTTCATTTCAGCAACTGCTGCATACTCGGAATCAATATTGAAAAGAACATAATGTCCACGAGAATTCTTTTTAACTTTATAAGCTAGATTTCTAAGGCCCCAATATTCTTTGGAAACCAGTTTGCCGTTGGCATCGGTGATAATTTTAGCTAGCTTGCTTGACAAAGCGTCTACGTCTTCAGCGGTTAGATCTTGTCTGGCAATAAAAACAGTCTCGTAAAGAGCCATAAGTCGAAATATTTATTTTAAAAAAGATGATGATTTGCCCTGATTTAGCTTGAGTCTATAAAGCTATAAGTAACTCTTACTGGTGTTTGATTTTCTTGAATGAAAGACCATCAGAACTTGAGATCCACAGGGGCAAAAAGAGGCGGGCAAACTAGCGGCCAAGTTTTTTAATTGCAACATAAAGTTATTAACCGCTAAGAATTAAAAACTAAATATTTTCATCAACCGCAAATTTATGCAAATCCTAAACCGTAAAGCCCATTTTAATTACGCCATCGAGGAAGAAATTGAAGCTGGAATCATGCTGCTTGGAAGCGAGGTAAAGTCAATTCGCGAAGGCAAAGCTACAATCAATGAATCCTACATTGCAGAATCTCAAGGCGAGCTATTTCTAATCAATTGCAATATCACTGAATATAAAGGTGCCAACAAATTCAACCACGAACCAAAAAGAAAACGCAAACTTTTGCTGCATAAAAAACAGTTAGAAAAAATTAGCGGCAAAATGCAGATTCAAGGTTATTCGGCAATTCCAATTAAAATTTTCTTTAACAAAAAAAACTTCGCTAAAGTTTTGATTGGTTTGGGTCGTGGTAAAAAACTCTACGACAAGCGCGAGTCGATCAAAAAACGTGATGAAACCAGAAGAAATCAGCGCGGCGAAGAATGACAAATCAACAAATCCTTTCACTTCCTCTTTCCTCTCTAAAGCGTGTAGGACCAACTCTGACAACATTTTTAGCTAAGTTAGTCGGACAAAATAGAATCTTTGATTTACTTCTACACAGGCCAGTTCGCGTTGAACCGATCTTGATTCTGCCGCGACTTTTTGAAGTTCCAAATGACGCACTAATAATAGTAAAAGCTAAAGTTGAGTCCCACATAAAACCAACAACATCTCGCCAGCCTCACAAAGTTGTTTGCTACACGCCAACTGGTTACTTGACTTTGGTTTTTTTTAAAATTTTTCCGACGCAAATTTCTAAAATGCCAATCAATGCTGAAATTGTGATTCTAGGAAACTTACAAAAACTAACTGGTGAAAATCAAATCATTCATCCGCAAGAAATTTTATCGGCCGCAGAAATCGATAAATTGCCACGCTTTAACGTGATTTATCCTCTTGGAGCAGCGATTTCACAAAAATTTCTGACGCAAAAAATCCACGAAGCTTTGGCAAAAATTAATGAAAAAAATAACGAGTGGATTGATGAGAATTTATTAAAACAGCAAAATTGGCCGAACTTTTCTGCAGCGCTGAAAAATATTCACAGCCCGAAATCTGAAAACGACTTTTCGCCAGAAAATCCTTCACGAAAACGCTTAGCTTATGATGAATTACTTGCTTGGCAAATTGCGGTTTTAATGGCGAAAAGCCAATCGCAAAGAAAGAAAAATTTTACTAAAGCTGTAAAAAATTTAAGCGAAACATTTTTAAACAATTTACCTTTTGAAGCTACAGCAGCACAGAAAAAAGCTATCACAGAAATTTCAGCCGAAATAAATTCTGATAAAAAAATGTTGCGCCTTTTGCAAGGCGATGTTGGTAGCGGAAAAACTGTCGTAGCAATTGCTGCTTGCCTGCAAGTCATTTCACAAAATAAACAAACTTGCGTTATCGCACCCACAACTGTTCTTGCTAAACAGCATCTACATTATTTCCGCAGGCTTTTAGAAGGGTTGAAAATCAGCGTTGAAATTCTAACGTCGGCCACCACAAAAAAACAAAAGGCAAAAATTTGTAGCGATTTAATTGCCGGAGAAATTGACATTCTAATCAGTACTCACGCTGTTTTAGAAGATGATGTAAAATTTAAAAATCTCGGTCTGGCGATAATTGATGAACAACATCGCTTCGGTGTGATGCAGCGCTTAAAATTGGTTAATAAAGGTAGTGATGTTGATGTTTTATTGATGAGCGCAACACCTATTCCACGAAGCTTGATGATGGGTTTATACGGCGACATGGATATTTCAATTTTAGCCGAAAAACCAAAAAATCGTCAGCCAATTGAAACGCTGATAATGTCAGCAAAAAAAATTCATGAAGCTTATGAAAGTCTTAAACGCGCAGCTTCTCGCGGAGAGAAAATTTATTGGATCTGTCCAGCAATTGAAGAAAATGAAGAAATTAGCTTGGCCAGTGCCAAAAAAAAATTTAGTGAATTAGCAGAAATTTTTGGCAGTAAAAATGTTGCTCTGTTGCACGGAAAAATGAAAGAAAGTGAAAAAGAAAAAATAATGAACGAATTTGCTAAAAGCGATGGAGACTTGAAAATACTGGTTTCAACCACAGTCATCGAAGTTGGAATCGATGTGCCTGAGGCCACAATTATTTTAATCGAAAACGCTGAAAATTTCGGACTTTCGCAACTTCATCAACTGCGCGGACGCGTTGGTCGATCCGAAAAAAAATCTTTCTGCATTTTGCTTTACGGCGAAAAATATGGCGTCAACGGCCGTCAACGTTTGAATATTTTACGCCAATCAAATGATGGATTTTTTATTGCTGAAGAAGATTTAAAAATGCGCGGCAGTGGCGAATTAATTGGCACCAAACAAAGCGGCTTTCCTGAATTTAAAATCGCCGACTTAACTTTCGATTCCGACATTCTGAAAATCGCCCACAAAAACGCCGAGCTAATTTTACACAAAGATCAAAATCTAAAAACTATTGAGAGCCAGAAATATCGAGACCTGCTAAAACTTTTTGGTTACGACGATTGCTTAAAAATTATCAGCAGCGGTTAGAAGATTTAGAATTTAAAATTCTCGCCAAAGTGTTTTTTAAGGGACAGGCGCGAGACTTCTTGTAGTTCACCAACCTTTAAAGCGCCAAGTTCAAAAGGGCCAAACGAAATTCTGATTAGGCGATTTACTTGCAAACCTAAATGTTCCATCACTTTTCTGATTTCACGTTTTTTTCCTTCTTCGATTATTATTGTTAGCCAAGAATTTGAATCACCTTCATTGTCAACTTCAACTTTGATCGAGCCATATCTAGTGCCTTCTACCGTGATTCCTCTTTCAAGTTTTTTTAACCTTTCATGATTAACTTTTCCAAAAACACGAGCACGATATTTGCGTTGTAATTTGGTTTTTGGAAGTTCGAGATAGCGCGCAAAATCGCCGTTGGTTGTAAGAAGTAACAAACCTTCAGTGTTGAAATCTAACCTGCCAATCGTCACTGTGCGCGGCATGGTTTTTGGCATAAAGTCGAAAATTGTTTTGCGTTTTTTTTCGTCTTTGTTGCTGGTGATGATGCCTTTTGGTTTATGAAACAGCCACAATCTGATTTCTTTGTTGGCGTTAATTAATTTGTCATCAATTTTCACCGAATGATCAGTGATCAAAGTGGCCGGCGTTTCAATTACTTGTCCATTAACTTTAACGCGGCCTTCGGCAATTAAAACTTCAGCATCGCGGCGCGAGCAATAACCTGCGTGAGCAATATATTTTGCGATTCTAATTCCCTTTTCTTCTGCGGATATTTTTTCAACCATTATTTGCTATCCTTATATTTTTTTGCTGCTTCAACCAAAGCGAGGAAAATTTTGTAATCAGCTTGCGACACTTCAAATTCTGGGTGCCATTGTACGCCGATACAAAATGGGTGAGTTGGTTTTTCAATCGCTTCGATAATTCCATCACTGGCTTTGCCGCTAACTATCAAGTTATTTCCGGCATTTTTTGCCGCTTGGTGATGGGACGAGTTAGTCATGATTTTTTCTTGGCCGATAATTTCAAAAAGTTTACTGCCTTTGACAATTTCAACTTCGTGATAACCAGTAGCGTAATCTTTGAATCCTTCAATGTGAGATTGTTCGTGATCTACATATTTTCCTTCATCAGGAATATGCTGAATAACATTTCCGCCATGCAAAATATTGATCAGTTGCATGCCGTTGCAAATTCCAAGAAAGGGCAAAGAAGTTTTGATTACTTTATCTCCCAGAGCATTTTCAAAATTTTCTCTGACGTCGTTTAGCTTAACGGTATGGTGAATATTTTTTTCGCCATAACGTCGCGGATTAATATCGAAATATCCACCAACTACAACCAAACCGTCGAGAGATTCTAAATAAGAATCGATCAAATCGTAATCGTAAGTGAGTATGACAGCAGCGCCTCCAGCTTTGTTTACCATTTCAACATAATTAGCACGCAAAGCGTAATAATTTCTGCTGGAATAGCCGTTTTCACAGCCTTCGCGATAATCAGGAACGATACCAATTAATGGACGAGTTGATTTAGTATTTATCATTTCACACCTAACATTTGCTGTTGCTCAACTGCTGCAGCAAGGGCTGCGAGCCTTGCGATCAGCGCGTAAATTTTTGTAATATTATTTTTATCAGCACCAAGCTGAATTTGATTTTCGCTCAAATTTGTTAAATCGAAAAAACTGGCGCCGGTAGAATTTAAACTGATTTTTTCATCACGACTGTTATTGACGCGGAATAGATTTCCTACCACTTCACCATTCATTAAATAAATCATTGGTTCGGCAATTTCAGAATTAATTTTATCCACCGTTTTAACGCCTTCTTGAATTATCACCGAAGTATTTTGTACCGAGCCTTTCAGCATGTTCATCTTATTGCGCTCTTTTTTATTGATGTGCAAAACTTCATCGCCAGACATAACTGACCAAACCGCAATTCCGTAGGTTCCACTGTCAGCTTTCACATAACAATAAGGCTGTTCATCAATGCCATATTGACGATATTTTTCTGCAGTTTTTTCAATCAGATCATCAACTGCTTTTGCCAAAGGCTCGATGCCAATTTGATCTTTAAAGTTAATATCGTGGCAAACATCATTAATGGTTGAAATCAGCCAAGGATCAAGGTCAATCAAAGCTGAAATTTCTGCTGCAAGTTGATTATAAATTGTAAAATGCCGCGACTTAGTACGCTGATACCAACCAAGCTCAACACTTGGAACTATTGGTATTGCTATGTTTTGTAAAATCTGCGCAACGCCAGAAGTTAAATCGTTATTCATCACGATTAGATCGGGAATAAAATCAACAACAGCAATTTTATTATCTTTTTTCGTCAAAGGATGAAGCTCGATAAATTGTCCATTCTCCAGATCAATCTTCGCAACTTCTTTTAAATCTTCGATCAAACTTCCAATCAAAACTTCTCTTTTGTCAGACAAAATTTTTTGCAAATTTTTTACATTTTCTAGGTAACGCAAATTCTGCGTGTGATTTTCTGGCGTGATTAAAATTTTTTTCACGTTAGGAAAATTTTTATTTAAAAAATCATCAACAGTTTTTTTTGCTAAATTTTTTGAAACTTCAGAAAGGTTATTAAATCCAGCCGGAAAGCAGTTCGTGTCAACTGGCGCAATCTTAAAATCAGCATGACGCAAATCAACTGAGTTATAAATTAATGGCGAATTTTCTTGGAATTTTCTAGAAAACCAAGCGTCGATCACAGCACTTTTTTCAATAATTTTTTGCAGCAATATTTCGGTAATTTTTGACATTTTTATCCAGTAAAGTTGGCGGCATAAGATTTTTTCTTCACACAAGAAATTTCTGGCTCTTCGATTTCGTAATCAAATTTTTGGCTTTTTGCATAATCAATCGCTGCTTCTTTTGAAGCAAAAAATAATTTTAATTGCGATTGGGTGCTATCAGATGAAGTCCATCCCATCAAAGGATTAACGCTTCTAATATTTTCTTCTTCAATTGGCACAAGCAGCCATTTTTTTATATTATTTTTGCCTGATTGCATGGCTGATTTTGTTTGTCGGTAAATTCTAACTTTCATTTTTTATAAAGTTTAAAGAGCAGACGCAACGCCGTCTCTTCTGGGATCAGCGCCACCTGTTAGTTTTTTATTTTTGATAGTAATTGCGTGAATTCCGCTGGTAAGTTCTTTGACTGTAACTTGATGTCCTAGCTTTTTTAAACCAGGTTCTAGCTTGACAATCGCAGTATCTTTTTCGAGCTCAACCACATCATTTAACACTACAAAATTTGGCATTGAAATAGCTTTTTGTATATCAATTTTCCAGTCGAGATAATCTAAAATTGTGCGCAAACTATATTGAATGATGCGCGGCCCACCAGGAGATCCAACAACCATCAATAGTTTGTCATTTTTGTCAAAAACAAAAACTGGCGTCATCGAACTACGTGGCTGTTTGTTTGGCTCGATAGCATTGGCAACTTTTTTGCCGTTAATTTCGGGCAAGAAAGAAAAATCTGTCATTTGATTGTTAAGCAAAAATCCATCAACTATCAAGGCAGAGCCGAAGAAATATTCAATTGAACTAGTGAAAGAAACCGCGTTGCCCTCTTCATCAACCACAGAAAGATGAGTTGTTGAAGGCAATTCTACTGTCTTATTATTAACGATAAAATTTTGCCTAGCTAAAGCAAATTTTCCCGCCGCAACTTTTGGCAAAGCTTGATTTCTTTTGATCAAAGCACTGCGCGACTTGAGATATTTTTTATCCAACATTTTTTCTAGCGGTACTCCGCTGACATCGGCTAAATATTCGTTACGATCTGCGTAAGCCAAGCGCGTTGCTTCAATTATTAAATGCAACGCTTCTGGAGATTGCGGCTTTAGTTTTGCTAAATCAAAATTTTCTAAAATTCCTAAAATTTGCAACAAAGTTACACCACCAGAACTTGGCAGTGGCATTGAACAAATTTTATATTTTATGCGATAGCTTGCACAGATCAAATCACCTTGGTGACTGTGATAATTTTTCAAATCATTTAGTGATAAAATCCCCGGATTTATTTTTGAGTGCTGTACTGTGTGAACAATATCGTTGGCAATTTTACCGGAGTAAAATGGCGTAATACCTTCAATTGCAAGGGTTTGTAGGGTTTTTGCTAATTTAGGATTTTTAATAACTTCACCAACTTGATAGGCTGTTCCATCTGATTTTAAATAAATTTTTGCCGCTTCATCAAAGTTTTTTAAGTAAGAAATATGATCTGCCAAAGTGTGCAATCTGTTGCTTACTATAAAACCATCACGGGCTAATTTTATTGCTGGCTCAAAAAGCTCTTTCCATTTTAGTTTGCCATATTTTTCATGTGCTTCTTGCATAATTTTTAAAGCTCCCGGAGTTGCAACTGATAAGCCACCTTGCACCACTTCTTCAAACTGTCGAGGATTGCCCTCTTTATCTAAAAGCATTTTTGCATAGGCTTTTTCTGGAGCAGTTTCGCGCCCGTTTAAGTAAGAAGTTTTTTTGGTTTTAGCGTCATAATAAAGTAAAAATCCGCCGCCGCCAATCCCTGAAGATTGAGGCTCAACAACATTTAGAACCAATTGTGCTGCAATCACCGCATCAACTGCGCTGCCACCTTTTTTTAAAATTTCTGCACCAGCCTTGCTTGCCGCTTCATCAGCGGTTACGATCATATATTTATCGGCTGAAACTGATTTTAATTTTCTGAAATTTGAAGCTGGTTCACCAACCCAAGCATCTGATAAATTTTTTGCCTGAAGTAAATTTGTCTGAAACGAAAATGTCGCGGCGAAAAAAATAAAAATAACGGCAAAAATTTTACTGTGCATTTTTTTTAGAAATTAATGTTGTTTGCAAAATTTTAATCATCGCGCCCGCAAAAATCATGGCGCAACCAAGCCAAATCAAATATATGAATGGCTTGTGATAAATTCTTAAAGCATAGAAATTATTTTCATCTTTTTGTCCTAAAACCAAATAAAGATCACCAAAAAAACTATGCTTAGTTGCTGCTTCGTTGGTAGTTTGATTTGATACTGGATAAAAACGCAATTGCGGCTTCAAAATTGCGTAGAATAAATTATTTTTTTTCACCTCAAACTCACCTTGGCGAGCCACAAAATTTGCGCCAGCTTCGTAAGTGACGCGACTGAGTTTTATATCGTAATTAGAAATTTTTACCGACTCGTTTTCTTTGATATTTAATTCTTTAGTCAAACCAAACGACGAAGTTAGAATAATGCCAATTACTACAGAAGCAAAGCCAAGATGAGCAGCACTAACAGGTGCATTCGTAATTATTTGGCTTGAGAAAAATTTAATTTTTTTATCTTTAAATAAATTTTTTGCGAAAAATAAAATGCTTAAAAGTGCTACAAAAATTGCTAAAAATAAAATGATGATTTGGCTAAAATCTGCTTTTTCTTGATAAACAAATGTTAGAGAAGTGATGCTTGCTGCAAGCAAACAAACTAAGGAATTAGAGCGATTTAATATTTTTTGTAATGCAGTTTTTTCGCTATAATTTAGCGAGTAAGAAAGACTTAAAAAAATCAAAAATGGCAAGAGCAGAACGGTAAATAATTTGTTATAATATTCTGGCCCAATTGAAATAAATTGATCAAAAAAACTCTGCGAAAAAAGCGGATATAAAGTACCAAGAAGCACAATAAATAAGGCCAAAATCAGAAAATAATTATTTATCAAAATTGCCATTATTTTTGACGAAAAATGGAACTCGATTTTACTATTTGCTAGCTTGTTTGATTTGGCGCCAAAAATCAGCAAACCCAAACCACCAATCAAGCTGATTAATAAAATTACGAAAAATCCTCTTTTGGCATCAACCGCAAATGAATGCACTGAAGTTAAGACTCCGGAGCGTGTCAAAAAAATTCCAAGCAAACATAAAATGAAAGTCAGAATCGCTAAAAATGCTGTCCATTTTTTAAATATCTCTTTGCTCTCCAAAGATTTTAAACAGTGTATCAAAGCAGTTGCTGCAAGCCAAGGCATCAAAGAAATATTTTCAACTGGATCCCAAAACCAATACCCTCCCCACCCTAATTCGCGATAAGCCCACCAAGATCCAAGGCCGATTCCTAAAGTTAAAAATCCCCAAGAAAAAAATAGCCAACCTTTTAAATATCGCGCAAAATCGCGATCGATTTTTTCAGTTATTAATCCAGCAATAGCGAAAGAAAAAATCAGCGAAAAGCCAATATATCCAGTGTAGAGCATTGGCGGATGCATTGATAGACCGATGTCTTGTAATACAGGATTCAATCCCAAACCTTCGCTTGGTATTGGAAAAATTCTCTGAAATGGATTTGAAGTGAAAGCAGTGAAAGCTGCAAAAGCACTGATAATTATCGATTGAGTTGCAGCAATAATTATTTTTTTTTCTGGTGTGATTTTGCTCAAAAAAATAAAAGCCAGACTATAGGCACAAAGCACTGTGATCAAAAGCAGCATCGAACCTTCGTGATTTCCCCAACTACCAGAAATTTTATAAATTAGCGGCTTTAAATGATGCGAATTTTGATAAACATTAAGAACCGAATAATCGGAAGTAACATAAGAATAAATCAGCGAAATCTGCGAAAAGACAGCACTGAAAAAAATCAGCGTAATTAAAATTTTAGCAACTTTAATTTCCTCAAAAGCGCTTTCATTTTTAATATTTTTTTTTGTAGCTCGAGTGGAAAAAAAAATAAAAAATGGCAAAAAAATGCTAGTCGAAAAAACTAGAAGTAATAATGCAAAACCCAAATTTGCCGCCATTTTTAAGTTTAGTTTGATTAGCGATTTTTACGCGCAGCAATGGCAAAATTTAAAAAATATTTTTGCCAAGAAAGATCGGTCGATTTGAAGGAGTTTTTATCGATAAAAAAGTCTATTAAAACTTCGCGAGTACGCAAAATTTCTCGAAGGCGAGAGATATTTTTTTTATCGGAAATTGTTAAATCTATTAGTTCCAAAGCTCTTTCAAGCGACTTTCTGGAATTCAGAGCATTACTTTTATTCTTCCAATTAATAGCTCGACTAACTTCACTTCCAATGTTGCCCAGCTGCTCCATTAAAGACATTTCAAACCAGCGACCTTGAGCCAATTCTTTATATTGAAAGTTCATTTTTTTACTCGCTGCGAAATTAATTGATTAATTTTTTGGCGAATTGCCTCACTTTCGATTCCTCTTGATGAGTTACCTTGAGAAGGACGAATATTAATCATCGAATCAAATTCCAAAAAATCTTCTTTTTCTTCGGGATAAAAGTTGATTCCCCATAAATTTTTTTGCTGCGAACCGTCTTCAATCAATAAGGCTTCAAGATCAGAATGCAATTCTGCGTCAACGGCAATAAGCTCTCTGTCAATATCAACAACCGCTTTGACCATATTGCCAAAAAAATTTGCCGACATTTCTTGTAGCTCAAGAACAGAGATTTCTTTTGTGATTTTCATATTCTCTCAGAGATAAATTTCTTCACCGTTTCAACGCTATTTACAATCACTGACATTTTTTCTTCGCGAGAAAATAAATCTTTTAGAAAGCTTGGCAATTCAGGACTTTTATTAACTGCAGAAATTACCGCATCAGGAAATTTTGCTGGGTGGGCGGTTGCTAAAGTAACGACCAATTCGCCTTGATAAGATTTATTTTTGACAAATTCATTACTTGCTGCAACACCAATTGCAGTGTGCGGATCAAGTACTTCGCCAGTTTTTGCGAAAACTTCTTTTAGTTTTTCAGTAGTTTTTTGGTCGTCAAAAGCGTAGGAATCAAAATCTTTTTTGATGTTTTTCAGAACTTCTTGATCAGCTTTTAAAAAACCTGTGCGCTCAAATTCTTTCATCAAATCCATGATTTTTTCTTCTGATTTCTGCTCTTTATAAGAATCAAAAAGTAGTCTTTCAAAGTTACTTGAAACTTGGATATTCATGCTGGGAGAAATAGTATCTACAGCATCTGATCGACTATAATCGTTATTTTGCAAGAAGCGGTGCAAAATGTCATTAGAGTTAGTGGCGATAATTAAAGTACCAATATTTAAGCCCATTTTTTTTGCCAAAAAGCCTGCGTAAATATCGCCAAAATTTCCGGTTGGAACTGAAAATGAAATTTTATTTTCTGCACTAACACCAAGTCTTAAAGCCGCATAAAAATAATAAACAATTTGCGCCATGATACGAGCAAAATTAATGGAATTTACTGCCACCATTCTTTTGCCATTTAAAAACTTTTGATCGACGAACATTTTTTTCACCATACTTTGGCAATCGTCGAAATTTCCCTCAAGCGCGATGTTGAAAACATTGTCCGAAATTATGGTGGTCATTTGTTTTCTTTGTACTTCTGAAACGCGATTATATGGATGTAGAATAAAAATTGTGGCATTGTTACAAGCTTTACAACCTTGGATTGCAGCTGATCCAGTATCACCTGAAGTTGCACCAATAATAACAATTTTTTCGCCGCGTTTTTTTAGTAAATAATCGAGCAAATTTCCTAAAAATTGCAGAGCAAAATCTTTAAAAGCTAGAGTTGGTCCGTGAAAAAGCTCAAGCAAAAACTCGTTTTGGCTTAGCTGCTTTAAAGGTGCTATCGCTTCGTGAGAAAAATTTTGATAAGATTTTGCGATGATTTTTTTGTAAGTTTCCGAGTCAATTTCATTTCCAATAAAATGTTGGGTAACTTCAAAAAATAATTCTTGATATGTCATTGATCTCATTTGACTGATTTCACTCTCAGAAAATTTCGGTAAAAATTCTGGCACATAAAGACCGCCGTCAACCGCTAAACCTTGCAAAACAACATCTTCAAAAGATAGAATAGGCGCGTTGCCGCGGGTAGAGATATATTTCATGAAACTGGATTAGATTGGAGTTTGATTTTTTTTCGACAGCTTTTACTTTCTTTTTAAAATTTACTCGCGCTAGCAAAATAAGTCAAATTCTCATACCATTTAATATGTCGCAACAAGCAGATAAAAATTCTGAAAAGCCTGATTATCTTTATCGTAGCGGCGTTGGAATTATGATAATTAATTCCGAAAAAAAAATTTTTGTTGGCAAAAGAATCGACAATAATTCTGACGCGTGGCAAATGCCACAAGGTGGACTTGATGCTGGAGAAAGCGAAGATACTGCAATGCTGCGCGAACTAAAAGAAGAAACTGGCATCACCGAAGATAATGTAAAACTCTTGAAGAAGAGTGATATTCATTACTACTACAATCTACCCTACAAATTACAGAAAAAATTTTGGGGTGGAAAATATTTAGGCCAAAAACAAAGATGGTACTTAATTGAGTTTTTGGGCGACGATTCTGTAATTAATGTCAAAACCGAAGATCCAGAATTTTCAGAATGGAAATGGGTTGGAAAGTCTGATATTGTAAGCTCAATTGTTTCTTTTAAATGCGAAATGTATGAAGATGTTTTAAAAGAATTTCATAGTCTTTTATAGCTAGAAGAATCAATAAAAGTGATTTGCTGACCAACCAAAACCAAATATATAAATGGAAATTAATTTCTACCAATGTGATGAGAGCCTTGTTAAATCAATTGCTCCGCTGACTCTGAAAATTTTAGAAGAAAATAAAAAAGCTTTTGTTTTTGCTAAAGATCAGATTCGCATCAAAGAAATTGACGACGGGCTTTGGAGTTACGGCAAGAATAAATTCATTCCACATGTCACAGTTTTCGACAAAGATTTTGAACTAGAAAGACAACCAATTTTTCTTTCTAACAAAGAAGAGAATTCTAATCAGGCCGATTATTTGATTTTAGCTGACCTCGCTTCGGAAGGCTTTTTACAAAGCTTTTCACGCATCTTTTATTTTTTTGATATTCTTGATTTAGAAACAGCAAAAGCTGCAGCAAAAAAATATCAAAAGCTGGCAACGAAATTTAACTCCTACAAAAAAGAAGATAATAAGTGGGTTAAATCAGAGATTTAAATTTACTCAGCACTAACAAAAACAGCCTGCAGTTTCTTGATCTCAGAGCTTGATTTATCTTTAATTACAAAATCGATAAGACTTCTTCCTTCAGTATTTTTCTCTACAAAACTTTTTGGCAAAATCACATAAACTTTGAAAGTTTCGATCGAGTCATGATCAACAAAAATATTTTTTTCACTACTTTGGTCAAAAGATTGAAACTTGATCTCAGCTTCTTCAGGAGAAGAGATTGAAAGCTCGAAAGTTTTTTTCTCGTGAGTTTTATTCATTATTTTTATAGCATATCCATTTCTTACAGAGCCATTGGAAAGCGTTACAAACATTGGATTGCGATCAGAAACTATATTGGCATCTAAAACTGATTTGGTTGCCAAACTAAAAATCATCAAACCCGATACGATAAGTAAAATGGCGCAGTAGTAAAAAGTTCTGAATCTAAAAAAGCGGAATTTATTTTTAGCGCTTGGATTGAGTAGATTTTTTTCAGTATCGTAGCGAATCAAACCTTTTGGTCTGCCAATTTTTTCCATCACATTATCACAAGCGTCAACACACAAACCGCAAGCAATACACTCCATTTGCAAACCGTTTCTGATGTCAATACCAGTTGGACAAACCACAACACATTGTTTGCAATCAATACAATCACCACGATTTTCGAAAGTTTCACCTTGCTTATGTTTGCCGCGTGGCTCGCCGCGATTTTTATCGTAAGTGATGATTAAAGTATTTTCGTCAAACATGGCCGATTGAAAGCGCGAATAAGGACACATATAAGTACAAACATGTTCGCGAGCAAAACCAGCCATGATATAAGTTGCAGCGGCGATTCCCAAAATCCAGCCCAAAGCCACAAAACCAATTTGTAGAGAAATAAGGTTTTTAAGCAGATCAAAAGCATCGTTAAAATAAGATGCGAAACCAATTCCAGTAATCAGGCTTGCCAAAATCCAACAAATATGAGTTGCGAATTTGCGCCAAAATTTTTCAAAAGAATTTCTGCGATCCAGAATAATTCGATCATTGCGATCACCTTGGAAAAATCTTTCAATAACGATAAAAATATCAGTCCAAACTGTCTGAAAACAAGCATAGCCACACCAAATTCGACCAAAAAGTGAAGTAATAAAAAATAGCGTGATAGCGGCAATTATTAAAATTCCAGCCAAGTAAAAAACTTCCTGCGGCCAAATTTCTATGCCAAAAAAATAAGCTTTACCATTGGATAAATCGATCAAAATTGCCTGATTTGGCGCGCCTTCGCCGCGATCAAAACGGATTAAAGGAAACAACAAATAAATACTTAAAAAAACTATATTCAGGATTGATTTAATTTTTCTAAATCTGCCTTTTACATTTTGTGGATAGAGGCGTTTCTTGGCTTCAAAAAGCTTTGCCATGTTTTTATATTTTAAGTTTTGGGATAAATTATTTTTTGATTTAAAGTTGATGATAAAAAAATCTCTTTATTAATATTAGCTAAATCTTTCATTTAAATCAGAGCTTGACAAAAAATCTTTGATCTCTAGTTTGCCGCGCCTCTTTGTCAGATTTGCTCTTTGATGCTCTTAGCTGCTTATCTCTTCTGACAGCATAATTTTTCTTAAAAATTTAACATGTTCGCAATCATTGAAACTGGCGGCAAGCAATATCGCGTTGCGCCAAACGAAAGAATCACTGTTGAAAAAATCGAAGGCGAAGTTGGATCGAAAATCACTTTGAATGATGTATTATTTTTTCAAAACGAAAAAGCTGAAACAACCTTTGGCAGCCCTCTAATCAAAGGCGCACAAGTTGAAGCTGAAATCGTAAAAACTTACAAAGGTAAAAAAGTTATCATCTTCAAAAAAAGAAGAAGACAAAACTCTAGAAGAAAACAAGGTCACCGCCAGTTCAGAACTGAGATCAGAATCTTGTCAATTAAAGCTTAACATTCATTTTAATACAGCAACTTTCAGTCTTTATGTTGATTGAGTTGTTTAATCAAATCACGGAGTAACCATGGCCACCAAGAAAGCCGGCGGTAGTTCACGAAACGGTCGCGATTCGGCAGGCAGAAGATTAGGCGTTAAAAAATACGGTTCGCAATTTGTTATCCCAGGCAACATTATTGTTCGCCAAAGAGGAACAAAATGGCATCCTGGTAAAAATGTTGGGATCGGTAAAGATCACACAATTTTTGCTAAAATTGAAGGTATCGTTACCTTTGTTAAAAGCGCGCGCAAAGACAGAATTTACATCGATGTAAATCCGATTGCTGCAGCAAACTAGTTTTTCAAAAGCCCGATTTATTTGGGCTTTTTTATTTCGGATTTGAATCTCTTTTCAAATCAAGTCGCGGATATGGCGAAATTGGCAGACGCACTAGACTTAGGATCTAGCGCCGCAAGGCATGTGGGTTCAAGTCCCTCTATCCGCACCATAAAATTTCCTCTTTACAAAAACCCACTCGATAAATTTTTCCCAAAAAATTTATTAATAGATCAAGAAATCTGATTGCTATTTTTAGGCTTTTTGATTTAGAATTTCTCAGTCAATTCAGCTCGCAATCACTTAGGCAAATTTTGCTCATTAAATATTTTTTCACAATCCATTTTAACCTAGATAACAAAGGCTCTTCTCATGGAAGTAATAATAAAAAATACCTTGGATAAAAAACTAAAAAAAGATTACCAAATCATCATTCCGCACCAAATTATTGATACCAAGATCAGTGAAAATATAGCTAAAATTAAATCTAACTTTTCTCTTAAAGGCTTTAGAAAAGGTCAAGTACCAAATGATGTAATCAAGCAAAAATATGGCCAATCAATCATGGCTGATGAGGCGGATAAAATCATTTCTGATACTTTGAAAAAAATCGTTAAAGACAATAACTTTAAACCTGCCTTGCCGCCAAAAATCGATGTCAAAACTTTTGAAGAAGGCAAAAACATTGAGCTTACGGCATCATTTGAACTTTACCCCATAGTTCCTGAAATCGAATTAGCCAAAGCAAAAGTAGTAAAAAGAGAAGCTGAAGTTACAAAAAATGATGTTGATGAAGCTTTGAATAAATTGCTTAAATACTACCGCACTTGGGATGAACAAGACAAATCATATAAAGCTAAAACTGGTGATACAGTTAATATCGATTATGTTGGCAAAATCGATAAAGTTGAATTTGAAGGCGGAGCCGCAAAATCTTATCAATTAGAGCTCGGCTCCAAAAACTTCATCGATAATTTTGAAGATCAATTAGTTGGTAAAAGAGCTGGAGATCAAGTTAAAGTGAAGGTGAAATTTCCCAAAGAATATCATAAAGCTGAGTTCGCTGGCAAAGCTGCCGAATTCGATGTAACAATAAACAAAATTTTGATTGGCAAACTGCCAGAAATTAATGATGCCTTCATCAAAGAAAACTTTGGAATTGAGAGTAAATCCAAACTTGAAGAAGAAGTCAAAAAACAAGTTGAGGGCAATTATCATGGCATCAGCCGCAATTTGTTTAAAAAAGAATTTTTCGACTTTGCCAATAAAAAATATGATTTCGAATTACCAAATGGCTTGGTCGAAGAACAACTAAATACTCTTTGGGCTGAAGTAGAAGAAGAGTTAAAAGCCAATCCAGATAAATTCAAAAACGATAAAGAGAAAGAGAAAGAAAAATCAAAAAAACGCGAAGTAGCCGAGCGTATGATTCGTTGCGGCATTATTTTAAGCGAATTGGCGCAAAAACACAAAATTGAAGTCACCAATGATGACATCAACAAGGAATTGAGAAAAATTTTATCTCGCTTCCAAGGCCAAGAAAAAGCCGTGATGGAATATTATCAAAAAAACACTGATGCAATTCAACAATTGAAAGGTTCAATAATTGAAGAGAAAACTATCGACTTCATCCTATCACAAGAGGCAATCGAAAAGAAAAAGATCTCAATCAAAGATTTGGACAAAACTTGGCAAAAAGCCAGTGCCGAAGATTTATAAATCTAAACATATTCAAACAATTAACTAAAAATTTATGCAAAATTTCATCGACGCTTTAAAGCTAGCCTCTTTTCCAATTCATAAAGAAGGTTATAAATTCATCATAATCTTCGCCCTAGTAACAATTCTGATTTCTCTTCTTAGCAGCAAATTAGGATTAGTTGGACTTGTTTTAACTTTATGGTGCATCTTTTTCTTTCGTGATCCTGAAAGAGTTATTCCAACTGAAGCAAATTCTATTATCAGCCCAGCTGACGGGGTTGTTACCCTAATTGAAAATGGAGTTGCAGCACCTGAAGATTTGGGTTTTGGCGATAGAAAATTCAACAAGATGAGCGTTTTTTTAAATGTTTTTAATGTTCATGTAAATCGTATTCCAGTTAATGGAAAAGTTACTAAAGTTAGCTACAAAGCTGGAAAATTCTTAAGCGCCAACGTTGCAGAAGCTAGCACAGAAAATGAAAGAAATTCGGTCGTTGTTAAAACTGAAAATGGTACTGAGATTATTTTTGTACAAGTTGCTGGCTTGGTCGCTTGCCGTATTGTTTCTGACATCAAAGAAGGACAAGAAGTTAAAGCTGGAGATCGTTATGGCATTATTCGTTTTGGTAGCCGTGCTGATCTTTACTTCCCAGAAAACGTTGAAATAAAAGCCATGATTGGCCAAACCATGATTGGCGGCGAAACCATCATTGCGAAATTAAATTAAAATCAAAAATGCGTTCTCCAAATATTCAAAAGCTAAATTCAAAACGCGAAGAAGCTAGAATGGGTGGCGGTCAAAAAAAAATCGACCTGCAGCACTCAAAGGGTAAACTGACTGCCAGGGAAAGAATCGAAGTCTTACTTGATGCCGATTCTTTTGAAGAATATGGTCTTTATGTTGAACATCGCTGCTCGGACTTTGAGATGGAAGATAAAAAACATCCAGGAGATGGCGTAATCACCGGACAAGGAACTATCAACGGTCGTTTGGTTTTTGTTTATAGCCAAGACTTTACTGTTATGGGCGGATCTCTTGGTGAAGCTCATGCTAAAAAAATCTGCCATGTTTTGGACAAAGCTATGCAAGTTGGATCACCAGTTGTTGGCATTAATGATTCCGGCGGAGCGCGTATTCAAGAAGGCGTGGATTCACTTGGCGGATATGGCGAAATATTTCAAAGAAATGTTGATGCCAGCGGCGTGATTCCACAAATTTCTTTAATCATGGGACCTTGCGCTGGTGGTGCAGTCTATTCGCCGGCTTTGACTGACTTTACCATAATGGTTGAAGGCTCGTCTTACATGTTTGTAACGGGACCAGAAGTTGTTAAAACCGTTACTCACGAAACTGTCACTCAAGAAGATTTGGGCGGCGCTTCAGTTCATGGCGTAAAAAGTGGCGTAGCCCATTTAACTTTTAAAAGTGATATTGAGGCGCTTTTACAAACTCGTCGCTTGATAAACTTCTTACCACTTTCCAATAAAGAATCGACTCCACAAATTCCAACTGATGATGAAGCTGATCGCGTTGATGTTTCTTTAAATACTTTGGTTCCAGAAAATCCAAACCAACCTTACGACATGACTGAGTTGGTAGAAAAAATTTTGGACGAAGGAGACTTTTTTGAAATACAACCAAATTATGCCAAAAATATTATTGTTGGATTTGGTCGTTTAGAAGGCGAAACAGTTGGTATTATTGCTAATCAACCGATGAATCTGGCTGGCTGCTTAGATATCAAAGCCAGCGAAAAGGCGGCTCGCTTCATTCGCTTCTGTGACGCTTTCAACATTCCACTTTTAACTTTTGTTGATGTTCCAGGATTTTTGCCGGGTTGCGATCAAGAGCATAGTGGCATTATCCGTCACGGCGCAAAATTGCTTTATGCCTATGCCGAAGCCACGGTTCCAAAAATTACTGTAATCGCCAGAAAAGCTTACGGTGGCGCTTATATTGTAATGAACTCAAAACACTTGCGTGGAGATGTAAACTACGCTTGGGCTAATGCTGAGATTGCCGTTATGGGCCCTGAGGGTGCGGTTGAAATTATCTTTCGTGAAGAAGCTAAAGATCCAGAAAGTAAAGCCAAAAAAGTTGCCGAGTATCGCGAGAAATTCGCCTCACCTTTTGTAGCAGCGTCACGTGGTTTTATTGACGAAGTAATTCGTCCGCAAAATACGCGCAAAAGAATTTGCAAATCTTTGCAGATTTTGAAAAATAAAGAAATCATCAAGCCTTGGAAAAAGCACGACAATCTGCCTTTATAAGGATTAAAATTAATTATAAAAAAAGCCGTTTATCAAATTTTTTGATGAACGGCTTTTTTGTTTGCTTTATCTGATTCCCAAAATTTTGTGCATCTGCATGGAAAGAAAATATCCGTACTGATCGCAAAGCTGCGCTGCATATTTCAAATTAGCTTTATTTTTGACTTCATCATACTCGTCCATTGGCTGGACATATACTGGAATATGTAACTTTGATTGCCCAACTTCAGTAATAGTAGAATAGTTTTTATTAGTTTTAGAAATTATAAATTTGAAAGCGCTAACACGCGAAAGAAGATCTGGCCTGATTTGGTGGTAGATATTATTAGTAACTTTTGGCGAGCAGATTATTTTTACTTGCTTGGGCAATTCACGAAAAATCAAACCATTAGTTTCGATTTGTAGTAGAAAATCTAATTTTACTAATTCCTCACAAAGCTTTGTAATTGGCTGACGCATCGGCTCTCCGCCAGTAATTACAATTAATTTTCTAATAATTTTTTCTTCAGAATTTTTTGCTAAACACAAAACTTCAGTAATGATTTTTTCAAGTGAAAGATTTTGATAAGTTTCGAATTCAGTATCACAAAACTCGCAAGCTAAATTGCAACCACCAAGACGAATAAAGACGGCAGGCCAACCAGCATATGGCCCCTCTCCTTGAAGAGTTGGAAAGATTTCTTGAATATCTAAACTGAGTCCTTCATGAACTTCAGCTTTAAGAATCTTATTTTTACCAAACATCTACTGAAGACAAATTTTTTGGTAAGTATCACGATTCATTTCAACAACATCGATAGTTATATCGCAGCGTTTGTTTGGAAGGTTCAAATCGGTAAAAAATTTTTCAGTGAGTTCAATAATTTTTTGAGAAAGATTTTTTCTTACCTCAACTGATCTACCGCTTAAAACTTTAAAGGTGATGTGAATAAAAGAGGACTCTGTTTGATCAGTCCTACCCACAAGATATTCATCAAAAGAAAAGCTACGACATTTGCATTGATCAGGGTCAAAGTTTCCTGCAACATCACTCATAATATTTTGAATGTGCTTCTCTAGCTTGATAATAGATTTTGGTTTAATATTGGAGGAGTGTTCAATGATTAGATGCGGCATCAGAATCGGAAGTATTGAATTAGTCGTTAAATCATCATGTTTTTTAAAAGAGAAAAATAAAGACGATAGCTCCGCATTTTAAAGCCATTTCCAAAGAAATGGCTTATTTCTTAAGGAGGTAATCCAGCCGCAGGTTCCCCTACGGCTACCTTGTTACGACTTAACCCCAGTCACCATTCCTACCGTGTAGAGCTACCTCCTTGCGGTTAGCTCACTCTATTCAGGTAGAAACGACTTCCATGGCTTGACGGGCAGTGTGTACAAGACCCGAGAACGTATTCACCGTAGCGTGCTGATCTACGATTACTAGCAATTCCAACTTCATGAGGGCGAGTTGCAGCCCTCAATCTGAACTGAGATGGCTTTTAGGGATTTGCTCCAGATTGCTCTTTCGCTTCCTGCTGTAACCACCATTGTAGCATGTGTGTAGCCCAACCCATAAGGGCCATGATGACTTGACATCGTCCCCACCTTCCTCCAGCTTGTCGCTGGCAGTTTCCTTATAGTTCCCAGCATAACCTGATGGCAAATAAGGATGAGGGTTGCGCTCGTTGCGGGACTTAACCCAACATCTCACGACACGAGCTGACGACAGCCATGCAACACCTGTCTTGGCTGTGGATTGCTCCAAAGATACATCTCTGTATCGGTCAACCAGATTCAAGGGTTGGTAAGGTTTTTCGCGTAGCATCGAATTAAACCACATGCTCCACTGCTTGTGCGGGTCCCCGTCAATTTCTTTGAGTTTTAGCCTTGCGGCCGTATTCCCCAGGCGGGGTGCTTAACGCGTTAGCTTCGCCACCGAAATCTAAGATCCCGACAACTAGCACCCATCGTTTACTGCGTGGACTACCAGGGTATCTAATCCTGTTTGCTCCCCACGCTTTCGTACCTCAGCGTCAGTAATGGCATAGATAGTCGCTTTCGCCACCGGTATTCCTTCTAATATCTACGGATTTCACCCCTACACTAGAAATTCCACTATCCCCCACCATACTCAAGCTGAGCAGTTTCGGTTGCAATTCCCAAGTTGAGCTTGGGGCTTTCACAATCGACTTACTCAACCGCCTACGTACTCTTTACGCCCAGTGATTCCGAACAACGCTAGCACCCTTCGTATTACCGCGGCTGCTGGCACGAAGTTAGCCGGGGCTTATTCTCCCGGTACAGTCATTATCGTCCCGGGTAAAAGAGCTTTACAACCCTAAGGCCTTCATCACTCACGCGGCATGGCTGGATCAGGGTTGCCCCCATTGTCCAAAATTCCCCACTGCTGCCTCCNNATTCCTCACTGCTGCCTCCCGTAGGAGTCTGGACCGTGTCTCAGTTCCAGTGTGGCTGATCATCCTCTCAGACCAGCTACGGATCATTGCCTTGGTAGGCCATTACCCTACCAACTAGCTAATCCGGCAGAGGCCCATCTAACAGCGATAAATCTTTCCCCCGAAGGGTAATATATGGCATTAGCTTTGGTTTCCCAAAGTTATTCCTTACTGCTAGGAAGGTTCCTCTGTATTACTCACCCGTTTGCCACTGATCGTATTGCTACGACCCGTTCGACTTGCATGTGTTAAGCATACCGCCAGCGTTCGTTCTGAGCCAGAATCAAACTCTCAAGTTGAGAATTTAATCATAGCTTGAATCTACTTAAAAACTCGAAAGTTAATAAAGTAGATAGCTCAAATGTATAACTTAGCAGAGCTATCGCCTTTATTTTTCTCTCTTTTGCTTTTTTTAAAAAAACAAAAAAACGTGATTATTTACGATGTAAAACAACGGGAATTTTTGAATTTAACTTGAGGCTTCTCGCTCTTGCTTTTGAAGAGCTGGAGTGACTTCTAATAAAAACTAAATTGGTTCTTCATGGAAAGAAGAGGGCGGGCAACTTAGTCGCCGTCTTTTT
Source organism: Rickettsiales bacterium UBA2645 (assembly GCA_002359655.1). Taxonomy (GTDB): domain Bacteria; phylum Pseudomonadota; class Alphaproteobacteria; order Rickettsiales; family UBA1997; genus UBA2645. The sequence goes on from DENL01000015.1 coordinate 35,455, forward strand.
CAATGTCAAGCAGGTTTGTGAAAAATAATTAATAATATTTTGACTGCTGAACAAAACTAATAAAGAGAAGCTTCGGTGCGATTAATGAATTTTTCATTTTTATTTCAAACTCGGAAAGTCTTTGCAGATTTTTTGTTAAAAAATTCAAAGAAAGTAGCTTTAGACTTTTACGAAACTCAATTTCAGTTTTAAAAAATAATCTTTGAGCCTTAACTGCCTCTTCAAAATCAAGGCCTGCAAATTCTATATCACATTTTGCTTGATAAAGTTTTTGTAAATAATTTGAAAGAAAGCGCATCAAAGCAATCGGCTCAAATCCATTTTTGAAAAGCTTCTCAGCTTGTAAAATTGCTAGATCAAATTTTTTCGCAGCAAAGCTGGAAATAAATTCATTTGCTGAAATTTCTGTTTCTAGACCACTGATTTTACTGATCTTATCAAGATTTAATTCTTTCCCCTCGCCTAAATAAAGCGAGATTTTTTCTAGCTCTGATAAAATTATTTGACGATTTTTTCCGAATTTTTCTAAAAGAATCTCGACGAGTTGAGAGCTTGATTTTATTTGTCTCTTAGCCAGTTCGCTTTCAATAAATTTTTTAATTACACGCTCATCATCTTCATAACAAGCGATTGCGGCAAAATTTTTATTATCTTCGCAGAGATTGCGCAAAGCTGATCCTTTGTCTAAATCGCCAGCTTGAATTAAAATAAAATTGTCACTTTTTTTGGCGAATTCTTTATCTTCAAAAAGAATTTTAAGTGCTGCAGCGCAGCCAATATCAATATCTTTGACTAAAATTAATTTTCTACCGCCAAGCATCGAAAATGAAAAAAACTCGTCAGCTAAAATTCCTTTATCTTCTGTAAGTCTTTCTTTGCTTAGGTTGGAAACCAAAAACGGATCGGATAAATCTGGTGCAATTTTTTTTGCAATTAAATCGAAGCGATAATTTATAACTGCAGTTTCTGGCCCAAAAATCAGGCATCCAGCAATTTTTTCCTCAGCGATTTTTTGAATATAAAAATCAATTTGAGCGTTAGCAATTTTCATTTTTATTTCTGAAATTTTTTAAAATGATTACGGTTTGCAATTTGATTTAGGCAAAAAAAATTCACAAAATAAATTTATAAAAAATCCTTATTCAAGCTTTCCTCTAAAATTTGATAACTTTTTTCATTTCTGATATTGACTATCATTTTCATCAAAAATAGTTTGCGTCTTCACAAATTTTTTTGAGAACGATTATCAAAATGACTAATATAAATTACCAAACCTCACATTTAACTGCTTTTATTTCTGCGGCTTTAGTTCACTCTCTGGTTGCAGCTTGGGCAATTTTTCCTTCGAGTCCAATCGTTATAAATCAACAAGCAATTCGGGTTAGTTTTGTTGCGCCAAGTTCTTCAGATAAAAAAAGTTTTGAAGCAAGTCACAAAAAAATTGCCATTAATACTGATCGTGAAAATGCCCTCAAACAAAAACAAGATAACAAAGTTGAAAAATCGGAAAGCGAGACGAAAAAAAATCAGCTAGCTGGAAAACAAACTTCTGGCCGTGAAGATCCAAATGCTACAGCCACAAAAGCTGCAGAAAGCGATCCAATTTTTAACGCCAACTATTTAAACAACCCTGCTCCTTATTATCCGCTATCGGCAAAACGCAAAGGCATTCAAGGAAAAGTTTTGCTTAGCGTAGTAGTAAAAGTTGATGGCACTGCGGCTGCTGTAAATGTTTCGCGCTCAAGTGGATCAAGTGATTTAGATGAAGCTGCTCTCGAAGCCGTAAAACAATGGAAGTTCATTCCCGCTCGCAACAAAGGCCAATTTGTGCAAGCCAGCGTTATTGTTCCTGTCGAATTTAAAATAATATAAAATGAATCTCTCGCAAATTTTTTCGCAAGGCAACCCTGTTTTGATCGCGGTTTTTATTCTTCTTGTCGCCATGTCTTTTGTTAGCTGGTACATAATTTTTTGGAAAGGCATGATGATTCGCCGTGAAAATCGCGCTTATCTAAAATTTAGCGAGGAGCACACAAATATCAAAAACTGGCCTGCTCGCAAAAGTTTTGAAACTACTCAAGGCAGCGTGAATTTTTTGATCGAAGAAGTAAAAAAATTAGAAACAATTTTACCGCAATACGAAACTCATGAAGCTAAAGCAGAAATCTTAACTATGCATTTATTGCAAACTCTTGATGGTCTGCGCTCTATGCTTGATAAGGGTTTGACTATTCTTGCTTCGATTGGTAGCTCCGCACCTTTTATCGGATTATTTGGCACAGTTTGGGGAATTTACAATGCACTACAAAGTATAGCCGCTCAAGGAAATGCCGGTCTTTCAGTTGTTGCTGGTCCAATCGCCGAAGCTCTGATTGCAACAGCAGTTGGCTTATTTGCAGCGATTCCAGCTGTTTTGGCTTACAACACATTTGTGCGCTTGAATCGTCTTTTAGTACAAAATTTGCGCCACGTCGCCGAGCAAATGACAGTTTACTTATCTAACGAATCGAAAAAAAATTAGTCATGCAAAACCCTTTCGAACGCGAAGAATTACAAGCGCCACTCTCAGAAATAAATATGACGCCGCTGGTTGATGTAATGTTGGTTTTGCTGGTGATTTTTCTGGTCACTGCGCCAATGCTTAACAGCGCAGTAAAGTTGAATTTACCAGCAGAAAGCGCGGCGCAAATTACTGAGCAAAAAACTATCACGATTTCGATCAACCGCGCTGGTGAATATTTCGTTGACGACAAGCCAGTTTCAGAAAAAGAGTTAGAGAAAAAACTAATTGCCGCTGCCAAAGAAAATCCAAAACAACAAATTCATTTGCGCGCTGATGTTGATGTCAGTTACGGCAAAGTAAGTCACATGCTTTCTGATTTACAGCGCGCTGGACTTTCAAATATCGGTTTTGTTACCGAGCCGCGTTAGTCGAAAAATTTTAAAGGATCAAAGTTTAAAATTTATAAGGATCGCAATTTAATTTTTAAAAAAATGTCAAAAACTTTTATCCCGCTTGCAACTAAAGCAAAAAATAATCCGCTTTCACGCTTGCTCACCAGCACAGTAATTTTCAGCATTTCCACCCTGTCACCTTATAATTTGGAAGCCAAAGAAAATGAAACTGAATTGCCAACAGTTTCAGTGATCGAGAGTAACTCCGATGATCGCTACAACTCAAACGAAAGCTCTTATTACAAACTAAATCAAAAATTGGTTAACACGCCAAGAACGGTTTCAACCGTTACTCGTCAATTGATGGACGATCAGGGCGCAACAACTGTCTCGGCAGCGTTGCGTAATGTACCTGGTGTTTCACTGGCAGCAGGCGAAGCAAGTAGCCAAGGTGATAATGTCAGTATTCGCGGCTTTTCAGCACGAAATGATTATTTTATTGATGGCATGCGCGACTTCGGTAGCTACTATCGCGACTCATTTAATCTGGAAAATATTGAAGTGATTCAGGGTCCATCATCTGCATTGTTTGGTCGCGGTACAACTGGTGGCGCAATTCAACAAACCAACAAACAAGCTTTTTTGGGATCAAAAAAAGAAGCTACCGTCATGCTTGGAACCAATCAAACAACTCGTGCAACTGCTGATGTAAATGCCAAAATCAGCGAAACTTCTGCAATTCGTATCAACGCTATGGGTAATAAAAACAATGTCGCCGAGCGCAAAGATACTGAGTATAGTCGTGGTGGTTTTGCGCCAACTCTAGCATTTGGAATTGGCACTGATACTCGTTTCAATCTTAGCCATCTTTACCAAGCAGAAAATGATGTGCCTGATTATGGTATTCCATTTTATGCTGGAAAACCAGCTCGCACTAATCGTTCAAATTATTATGGCTTTAAAAATAGCGATTATTTGAAAACTGACGTGAATATAACTACTGCAAAGTTTGAGCATGATTTCTCTAAAGACTCAACTCTGCACAGCCAAGCTAGATACGCTCGCTACGCCCGTAATGTTCAAGTTACAGAGCCACAAATTACGACAGACCCTAATACAGTAACTCGTAGCATCAAAGCTAGAAATTCAGTTGAAAGCTATATGGGCAATCAAACCGATTTAACTAATAAATTTTCTACTTTTGGCATTAAGCATGAAGCTATTGTTGGCGTTGCAGTTGAAAGCGAAACATCAACTCCAACAGCACTAACTTATAGTGGAGTTCCCTCAACAAATCTAAACTATCCAAATGATTTGGCGTCTTTTAGTTACACATCGCAAACTTCATCTTACACAAAAACCAAACTTGATACGATGGCCGCTTATTTCGCTGACACCATTAAAATCAACCATTCTTGGGAATTAGTTGTCAGTAGCCGCTACGACAATTTACAAACCAGCTATGACAGCTTGGCTTCAACTGGAGTCAGAACCACTTTGTCACGCAGCGACAACTTACTGAGCTACAGCGGCGGCCTTACTTACAAGCCAGCAGAAAATGGTAGTGTTTATATTAGTCGCGGAACTTCTTTCAACCCTTCGGCAGAATCTTTATCGCTTTCAACCACAACTTCTAATGTCGCTCCAGAAAAAAATATTGTTTCTGAAATTGGTACTAAATGGGAATTTTTAAAAAAACGCCTTTCCACCAGCTTGGCTTTATTTAGAGCTGATAAAGAAAACGCTCGTGAAAATACTGGACTTGCCAGCAATGTGCTTTCTGGTAGTCAGCGCGTTTATGGTTTGCAAGCCCAAGCGACCGGAAAAGTTACCGATAAGTTACAATTAATTGTTGGCTACTCTTATCTAGATGGTCGCGTTACTAAGTCTGCAATCAGCTCGGACTATAAAAACCGTCCATTGGCTAACACCCCGCAAAACAGTTTCAATTTATTCGCTACTTACAAAATGACACCAACCCTAGAATTTGGTGGAGGTGGAAACTACCTTTCAGAACGCTATGTCACGCCAACTTCAGCAGCTGATCCTGTAACGGGAACAGTTCGCAAAGTTCCAAGCTATGTGGTGTTCAACGCTATGACAAAATATACAGTTAATAAAAACATCGAGATGCAGCTCAATATCAACAACATCATGAATAAATACTATTTCGATCAGATTCGTGGAACTCAAGCGGCTGTTCCCGGAGAAGGGCGCGTTATACTTTTAACAACAAAAGTAAAATTCTAATATGCTGCTTCATATCCCAGATATATTAACTACAGATCAAGTTACTGAATTTCGCGAAGTTCTAGAAAAAGCAAATTGGATTGATGGTCGTGCAACCGCGGGCCATCAATCGCTTAAAGTCAAAAACAATATTCAATTACCAACTGACTCTGCTGAAGCAAAACTTTTGGGAGAAAAAATATTAATCGCACTGGAAACAAATTCGACTTTCATCTCAGCAGCCTTGCCTTCCAAGGTTTGCCCTCCACTTTTTAATAGCTATTCTGGCGGTCAAAATTATGGCACACACATTGATGGTGCTATTCGTCAAATTCAGGGCACGCCTTTTAAAATCAGAACCGACCTCTCCGCCACTCTATTTCTTTCTGATCCTTTGGAATATGACGGCGGAGAGTTGGTGGTGGAGGACACATATGGCACACATAAGGTAAAATTACCTAAAGGCCATATGATCCTCTATCCCGCAAGTAGCTTGCATCATGTCACGCCAGTAACAAGAGGCACCAGAGTCGCTTCATTTTTTTGGATTCAAAGTATGATTCGTGATGACGCAAAAAGAACTTTGCTTTTTGATATGGATAATTCAATCCGACTTTTAAATATTGATGTACCAAATCATGAGTCGACAATTCACCTGACCGGAATTTATCACAATCTTATCCGCCTTTGGGCTGAAGTTTAGCTAAAAATAATATGAGAAAAATTCTAAAAAAAATTCATCTTTATTTAGCGCTCGCTCTTTGTCTTCCGCTGATTTTGCAAGGCTTGACTGGCTCGATGATGGCTTTTCGTAGCGAAATTTCTGATGCGATAATCAATTACAAATATGATTTTGCTAAAGGAGAGATGGCTTCGCAAGAAACCATAATTGAGATAGCACGAAAAGAAGTAGACACAGATTTATCGCTTGTGCCATTTAAAATGCCGGAGAAAAAAAATCAGGCCGCCAAAGTTCGATTCAGCAAAAATGGTGAGAGAAAACCAATATTAGAAGTTTTGCTTGATCCGGTTTCGCTGAAAATTATCGAAATAAATGATCCTCGCCAAAACTTTTTTCGCTTAACAAAAAAATTTCACGAAGAACTTTTTTTGAGCAAAATTGGTAAAAATATCGTCGGAATTTTTGGCATCGTAATGCTATTTATGGCTTTGAGCGGCTTGGTTTTATGGTGGCCCAAAAAAGGTAATTTAAAACGCGCTTTAACTTTTAAAATTTCTGAGAGCGGCAAAAAATTTCACCGCGATTTGCACGGCGCAGTCGGCTTTTGGTTTATGTTGCCGCTTTTGGCAACAAGCGCTACGGGCATTTATTTAATTTATTTTAAAAGCAATCGAAGCAGTAAAATTTGGCATTCAATCCACGATGGCAGCGCTCTTGGCACTTTTGGCGAAACTACAATATTTTTAGTTGGATTTCTGCCACTACTTTTTTCAATCACCGGAATTGCTTTGTGGTGGCTGAAAAAGAAAAACAAAATGCAAAAATTTAATTAGAAAATTTTTTTTAAAATAGTTCGTAGTTCAAACTTTCCTCTCAGCTTTTGCGACCTTACAATCAAAGATTTCTTGCCATATTGCATAATCTCACAACCATAAAAATTACGCGGTTTAATTTTTGAATTTTTCAGTAAATATTCGTAGAAAATTTTCAGATCTTTCAAGCGTGGTTTGTATTTTTTTTTGCTTACTTCCATCGTAACTAAAGCCAAAATTTTCAGGGCAAACTTTTCGTCTAATTTTTGTAATTTTTTGTGATCGATCAAAAAATATTCATCCTGCTTAAACTCCAGAATTTCTGCTGCTTCAACTAACATTAACGAATCAAATAAATCACGCATTTTAGCAATTTCATCCGTTGCATTTTTGATGCGCTTATGCAGTAAATTTTTTTCTTCAAATGTGGCAAAAAAATTACGGATTTTATTGCGCAAAAATTTTTCATCCGAGTTGGTTTCATCTTCAAACCATTTGATTTTTTTAGCGTGCAAAAATTTTTCTAAATCACTTTTATCAAAATCCAGAAGTGGACGCACAAGCTTGATTTTGCTGACTTCTAAAACTTCAGCAATTGTTGAAAGTCCGTCTAAACCAGAGCCACGGAATAGTCGAATTAAAAAGTTTTCTGCTACATCGCCAAGTTGATGGCCAAGAAATAAATAAGAAATTTTCTTTTTTTTACAAAACTCGCAAAGCAAATCATAGCGCATCTCGCGCAGCTTGGCTTCAATATTTTTTTTCGGTAATTTTTTTGCATCAATTTCTAAAATGTGATGCGTAATTTTTTTCTTCGCTAAAATTTTTGAAAGCTTTAAAGCCTCATTTGACGAGCTTTCTCGCATTTTATGATCAACTGTCAGCGCTACTAATTCGATCTTTTTTTTTGCGCAAAACTCACTGAGCAAAATCGTCAATGCCAAAGAGTCAACACCGCCAGAAACCCCTACTGCAAGCTTTTCAGGCAACTTCTGCACAGCAAAAATCTCTTCAACTTTTTTGTGAAAAACTTCACTAACATTTACCATTATTTTTTTAACAAAAATTCTTAATCCTTTATCCCTTCGGGATACGGAAACGCGACGCGAGTCGTGCCCTGCCTTGCTTGGAACACCATCCCTATGTCAAAGGAACATACAGGAATTCTTAAAAATTCGCTCACGATTTTCTAACCGTTACTCACTTTTTGAATATCTAAACCATTCAAGCAAAAGACTCGATCTTTTCTTTGCAGATTTTTTCGGTGAGATCCAAAAGTTTTTTTACGTCGGCGGCAAGAAGTTCTAACTCGCTTGGGAGTATGCGATATTCAGGATCGTAGCGACCACCAATGTAAGCATAGTCTAGTAATTTAAATCGGTATTCTTCGTCAGAAGTTTGTTTTGCCAAAATATTTTCAAGCAACGAGCAATATAACTCGGCTTGCTTACCAAGTATTTCTAAAAAATGCTCTTTGGGTAAATAATTAGAAAAAACTAATAAAATTGTTTTGTAGGCAGATTCTGCGGCTTGATGTAAATTAAAGGCTGCAATGGCATAAAGACTTCTGCTTGAAAAAAATTTATATCCTTCAAAAAAACCTTCTGCTCTGATTGTAAACCAAGATTCAAAATAATCCTGAGCTATCTTTTGACGCTCTTTAGGCATTAATTTTCTGGGCTCTGCAAGCTTAAATTTTTTTGAATCATATAAGATAATTCCTTCTTTCTTGATATCGCTATAGAAATATTGTTCTTCAGCAAGCTTTATATTCAAAGTCTCAATGTCATGAGTAAGAATTCTTGGATCGGCAATATATTTTTTTAAACTTTGACAAACTTTGTAAATCTTATCCCACAGCAATAAATCTTGCGCCACTTCTTTTGTCGAAGTCACAACTAAAATATCGTAATCGGAAATTTGTCTGAATCCTGATTTATCTTCCAAATCCCAAGGCTCTTTATAGGTACCGCGTGCATAAGAACCGTAAAGAATAATCATCTCAACTTCAGTGCAATTTTTCAGAATTACTTCTACGATATCTTGCAACTCATGTTGCTTCTTTTGCGGCAGGTGACTTAAAGAATTTTTCATTTTCTGACTAATTGAAGTTTAAAAATTTTTGGGGCAGCTAAATTGTAGAGCTTACCAAATTTTAATATTTGTTTTTAATTTAGGACATCACGCATCGAGTAAAATCCTGCTTCTTTAGCGCTTCCCCAAATAGCAGCTCGGATGGCGCCTTTGGCGAAGATATCACGGTTGGAAGCTTTGTGAGTAAGTTCAATTCTTTCTCCTTCGCCAGCAAAAATTACGCTGTGATCGCCAATAACATCGCCGCCGCGCAAAGTGGCAAAACCAATTTCGCCTTTATTTCTTTTGGCATCTTTGCCAACTCTGGCCATTACAGCAGATTTTTGTAGTTCAATGTTGCGACCTTTGGCAACAGAAGCACCAAGTGATAAAGCAGTTCCAGAAGGTGCATCAACTTTGTTTCTGTGATGCATTTCTACAATTTCAACATCGAAATCATCATGCAAAATTGCACCGACTTTTTCAGCTAAATTCATTAGCAGATTCACTCCCAGCGACATGTTAGAAGACCAGATAATTACTGTGTCTTTGGCATAAGAAGCGAATTGCTGTTTTTCACTTTCAGAAAATCCCGTAGTGCCGCAAACCAGGACTTTCTTGGCTAAAGCGCATTTTGCTGCCATTTCCAAACTTAAAGCTGGAGCAGAAAAATCGATCACAGCATCGCAATTTTGTAAGAATTGATCGACATCAGAAATCATTTTGCTGCCGTTTTTTTCAAAACCTAAAAATTCTCCTAAATCTTCACTTTCTTGGCCCGAGCCTTTACGAGTTAAGGCGCAAGAAAGTTCAACTAGTGAATCTTGCAATACAATACTGGCAATGGTTCGGCCCATGCGGCCGGTGATTCCTGTAACTCCGATTTTCATATTTTTTCTAATTTTGTTAATGTTTGAAAACGCTTCGTTGCTTTTCTCGCTTATGCTCGAAGACAACTCGCACCGGGGCGTTAGCATAGCTCCCGCCCGCTTTAAGCTAAAACATGCGTTAAGCATGTTTTTTAACGCCTAAAGCCCTGTAACTCCGATTTTCATATTTTTTAAATTTAAATTAAAACTAACTAGAAGTTACAAATCACTTTGTGCGAAGGCAAATAAAAATCCCGAAAATCCCCGAAAATTTTGTTGCACTTGCTTAGAGCTGTTTTTAGAATGCGAGTTCCTTTTCAAATCGAAATTTCCACCTCCAAAAAATTTTTAAAATGACTGATCAAAATGTAATTCAAGTTGCTGTTGGCAAAGATATTCAATCGGTTTCTTTGGTTACAGAGATGAAGAAATCATATCTCGATTATGCCATGAGCGTAATTGTTGCGCGCGCCATTCCTGATGCTTGTGATGGTTTAAAACCAGTACATCGTCGCATTCTTTACGCAATGTATGAAGGCAACTACGACTACAACAAACCATTTAAAAAATCTGCTAGAATTGTCGGTGAAGTAATGGGTAAATATCATCCACATGGCGACTCAGCAATTTACGAATCCTTGGTGCGTATGGCGCAAGATTTCTCAATGCGCGTTCCGCTAATTGATGGCCAAGGTAACTTCGGTTCAATCGATGATGATCCTGCTGCTGCGATGCGTTATACTGAATCACGCTTGGAAAAAATTTCACACACTATGCTCGATGATCTCGACAAAGATACTGTCGACTTCATGCCTAATTATGACGGTCACGAAAAAGAACCACAAGTTTTACCAGCACGCTTTCCAAATCTTTTAGTTAATGGTTCTGGTGGTATTGCAGTTGGTATGGCAACAAACATTCCACCACACAATTTGGGCGAAGTAATTGACGCTTGTTTGGCCTACATCGACAATAACGAAATTACGATTGAAGACATTATTAAAATTGTTCCAGGACCTGATTTCCCAACTGGTGGAATTATTCTTGGTCGTTCAGGTTTTGACTCGGCAGCGCGCATGGGACGAGGTTCGGTTGTGATGCGTGGTCGTCACAAAATCGAGAAAAAAACTGGCGGCAAAGTTGCTATCATCATCACTGAAATTCCTTACCAAGTTAACAAAGCCAAGCTTGTCGAAAAAATTGCTGACTTAGTGAAAGAGAAAAAAATCGAAGGCATCACTGATCTGCGCGATGAATCTGACCGCGATGGAATCCGCGTAGTTATTGAGTTAAAGCGTGATGCAATGGAAGAAGTTATCATCAATCAACTCTACAGCTTTACTGAATTGCAAAGCAATTTTAGCGTCAATATGTTGGCTCTAAATCATGGCAAGCCGCAATTGATGGGCATTTTAGATGTTATTAAAATTTTCACCGCTTTCCGCTTTGATGTTACAACTAGAAGAACCAACTTCTTGCTTAACAAAGCCCGCGATAAAACTCACATCTTAATTGGCTTGGCCGTTGCAGTTGCAAATATTGATGAAGTTGTCGAGTTAATCAAAAAATCAAAAGACGCCGCTGAAGCTAAAGAAAGATTGCTGGCAAAAAGCTGGCCATCTCACACTGTTGAAACCATCATAAAGTTGGTTCAAGACAAAGGAAATATCATTAAAGACGGACAATTTTACTTCACCGAAGCGCAAGCAAAAGCAATTCTTGAAATGAGATTAGCTCGCTTGACCGGCTTGGAAATGGATAAAATTAACGAAGAGTTAAGAATATTAGCCGCCGAAATTTCAGGCTATTTAAAACTTCTTTCTGATCGAAGTGCGATGCAGGATTCAGTAAAAAAAGAATTGATTGAAGTTAAAGAGCAATTCTCTACTCCAAGAAAATCAACAATTGAAGATTCTGAATTCGAGGTTGATATCGAAGATCTAATTCCAAAAGAAGACATGGTCGTGGTCGGCACCATGAACGGTTACATCAAACGTGTGGCTTTAAATGCTTATCGTACACAAAAACGTGGCGGCAAAGGTCGCAGCGCTATGGATGTTCGCGATGAAGATATAGCCACCGATATTTTCGTTACCAACACGCACACGCCAATTTTGTTTTTCTCAAACAAAGGAAAAGTTTATCGCTTAAAAACTTACAAACTTCCTCTTGGCAATCCGCAAGCTCGTGGACGCGCTTTGGTAAATTTATTGCCTTTGGAAGCTGACGAGAAAATCTCAACAATTTTAGCGCTACCAGAAGATGAATCGAAATGGAATGATCTAAGCATCGCTTTTGCCACTTCGCATGGTGACATCAGAAGAAACTCGATGGATCAGTTTGTTGACATTCGCTCATCTGGAAAAATCGCTATGAAGTTGGAAGCTGGCCAAGCTTTGATTGGAGTATCTTTATGCACCGAAAAAGACGACATTCTTCTTTCAACTAAAGACGGAAAATGCATCCGTTTCCCAGTTGGAAAATTGCGTTTATTCCAAAGCAGAAATTCTACTGGAGTACGCGGAATCAAGCTTGAGAAAGGTAATGAAGTTATTGCTATGTCAGTTCTACAACATGCAATCGAAGATTCAGAAGTGAAAGAAAAATATTTAAAAATCGATCTTGACCAGCGTTTGGCTTTAAGAGATGCATTATTATTTAACAAAAATTTAAAAGAAAATCCGCCAGAAGATTTATTGTTGCAACCGCAAATAATTCCACAAATCAAAGGCGCAGAATTACCGCAAAGCAAAATTGAAGAAATGGCCATCAGCGAAGAATTTATTTTGACTATGACTGAAAATGGCTTTGGCAAAAGATCCTCAGCTTACGAATATCGCATTACCAACCGCGGCGGCTCAGGCATTACCAATATCATAACTTCAAAACGCAATGGCAATGTTGTCGCCAGCTTCCCAGTTGAAGCTAAAGACCAAGTTATGATCATTACTAATAAAGGAACTTTAATCAGAACTGAAGTTGGTTCAGTGAGAATTTCTGGTAGAAATACCCAAGGCGTAACTTTGATTAAAACTAAAGATGAAACCGTTGTTTCAGTTGCTAGAATTGCTCACACTGGAAATAAAGATGTTGACGAAGCAGAAACCGGCGAAGAAATTGGCGACAATCTTGAAACCTCTGAAAGCTCTTCTGCTGCTGAATAAAGACTTGTTTCACTGCCGCTTATTTTTGCGGCAGTTTTAATAATTTTAAGTAATAAAAACTATGATCAGTTCTCTTTACGCATCTCTGCTCGCTGTAATTTTTTTAATCCTTACTATCAAAGTAGTAAAAATTCGTAAATCGGCTAAAGTTTCAATTGGCGATGCTGGAAATCTAGCTTTGCAAAAAGCCATTCGCGCCCAAGGAAATTTTTGCGAAAGCACTCCAATTGCGGTAATTTTGCTAATCCTTGCTGAAGCCAGCATGGCAAGTAGTTTGATACTACATTTCTGTGGAATTATTTTTGTTTTGGGCAGGATTTTTCACGCAATTGCCATCAATTCTGAAAAGGAAGATTTTCGTTTTCGTGTTGGTGGTATGGTTCTGAGCTTAACTTCAATTATCTTGCTGATCTTACTTAATTTGTCTTTTTATTTCAGCAGCTTCAGCGGCGCGTAATTCTTTTTTGGCTTTTTCTAAATCAACCAAGAATTCATTGTTTTGCAATAATCCTCCCAAAACCAAAAGCGCAAGCTGTCTACCGCCCTTCAAATCATTTGGAAAATGCATTCCGCTTACAACTCGATGATTGGCAATTTCATCAGCTCTTTTTTGAAAATCTGCACTTCTTTTCTCAATTAATAAACCCAAAATTTTTGCCAAAATATAGCTGGCGGAAGTGTGTCCACTTGGATAGGCAGGATTGTTGGCAGGGCTGACTAAAAGCTTGATTCTTTTATCGACCAAATAAGGTCTTTTAGTATTCCAATATTTTTTAGCGTCGTCATTTACTGAAATCATAGTATCAAAGCTGCGCTCCAATAAATTATAAAGCTGCGGAAAATTCTGCGGTGATAATTTTGGATCAACAGCTTTGGTCATCAGTTCAATTGAAAGTTGAGCCTCTGACTGCGCCTTTTCTATTTCTGCTCTGCTGACATGTTTTTGTAGTTTGATAATTTGCTCAATCTCACTTTTATACTCAGCGCTGTTTTGACCCAAAGGTTTATCAAGCAAATCTGGGGGAATTTTATCGGCTGAAAAATAGCTTTTGGCTTGCGCGCTTGAGATTGAAAATAAAATTATCAAAAAAAGTTGGGAGAGAAAAATCGGCATTTTGGTCACAGATGATTTTAAAATTTAAAGAGCAAAGAATGTTTCAATTACAAGATTGTTGCACTTCCATTTTAGCAAGAGAAAATAATTAGATAACAGCGTCAAAAAAATAATCTTTTCCAGAAAATGACTTACAGAATCCAAGGCAAAAATAATGTTTATGAAATAGTAATTGGCTGCGAAATTCACGCACAAATTTCGTCAAATTCAAAATTATTTTCTCGCGCCGCAACTGAGTTTGGCGCACCACAAAATTCACAAGTTTCTCTGGTTGATGCTGCAATGCCCGGAATGTTGCCCGTCATCAACGAACACTGCATAAAGCAAGCCGTAAAAACTGGCCTTGGAATTAATGCTAAAATAAATTTGCGTTCAATTTTTGATCGCAAAAATTATTTTTATCCTGACTTACCTCAAGGTTATCAAATCTCGCAATTCTTTGAGCCAATTGTTGGCGAAGGACATGTTGAAATATCTTTAGAAGATAGTGCAAAAAAAATTATTCGCATTGAGAGAATTCACCTTGAGCAAGATGCTGGAAAATCAATTCACGATCAACACCCTTCTTTATCTTTGATTGACTTGAATCGCTCAGGTATTGCTTTGATGGAAATTGTTTCCAAACCCGATATGAATTCGCCTGCTGAAGCTGCAGAATATGTTAAAACAATTCGCGGAATTTTACGTGCTCTCGACACTTCTGACGGCGACATGGAAAAAGGCAATTTACGCTGTGATGCCAATGTCTCAGTGCGCAAAGTTGGAGTTACAACTCTTGGAACACGCTGCGAAATAAAAAACCTAAACTCAATGCGCAACATCGCGCGCGCCATTGAATTTGAAGCGGCACGCCAAGTTGAAATCTTGGAAGATGGCGGGGAAATTCAACAAGAGACTCGTTTGTTTGATGCGCTAGCTGGAGAAACTAGAACCATGCGTAGCAAGGAAGATGCCATGGATTATCGCTACTTTCCCGATCCTGATTTGCCACCTTTGGTTCTAACGCAAGAATTTGTTGACGAAATAAAAAGATCATTGCCTGAATTACCTGCCGCAAAGAAAGCACGCTATATCAGAGAACTAGGAGTTCCTGAATATGATGCTGGAGTTATCACCAATGATGGTGAATTGACGATTTATTTTGAAAAACTAATTCAAAAACACGAAGCAAAACTAGCCATCACTTGGCTTACCGTTGAGCTGTTTGGCCGCATGAAAAAGCTAGGAATTGACTTTGAAAATCTAAAAGTTAGCGCTGATAAATTAGTTGGACTTTTAGACTTAATTAAAAGCGGAGAAATCTCTGGAAAAATCGCCAAAGATGTTTTGGATATCATGATTGAAACTGGCGAAGAGGCGGCAAAAATCATTGAAAGCAAAGGCTTAAAGCAAGTTTCAGACTCTGGTTTGATTGAAAAAATTATCAAAGAAGTAATCGCAGCGAATGCTGAACAGTTTGAAAAATATCTATCGGGAGATGAAAGAATTCACGGATTTTTTGTTGGTCAAGTGATGAAAGCCAGCAAGGGACAAGCCAATCCGCAGTTGGTTAATGAACTTTTGAAAAAGGCCAAAGAAAACTATATTAGATAATATGTTTGAAGCTCATTGCGGAAATGATATTTCTAGGCGCTGAGTTCCAAAGCTTCTTTGCGTTTTCTCTCGGCCTGAATAGATGCAATTAAAGCCTGTTTTTGTTGCTCTTCTTGATCTCTTTGAATTTCTTGCAAGATGCTAAATAATTGCGGCACCCAAACTTCTGTTGGAGCGATTTTTCCTGACTCGTCTTTATTAGCTGAAATTACTTCCTGAGCAGCTGTGTTGGAAATTTCATCAGCAGATAAAATTTTTACAATTTCTGGATAATTTTTAAGATTAAGTGAAGCAATTATTGTTTCATTACCACGCTTGAAAATAAAATGTCTTTCGTCGTCTTCCATCGCTTTAATGATATCGATCTCTTCTTGTCTAAGCTCTAAAATATTTTTATAGAATTGATCAGGATTGCCATTTGCAGTGTAGATTTCGTTAGCGATAAATTTTTTAATTTCAAAAATAGTGTCGCTAGAACTTATCGCTTCTTGATCTGATGAAGTAAAAATAACCACGCAATTTTTTTGTTTCATGCGACTTAGAAAATCTGCTAATTGCGACGCAAAAATTACATTATCAATCAAATTCCAAGCCTCGTCCAAAACCAGAATTGCTGGCGATCCTTTGAGACTTTCCTCAAATCTATGCAGCAAATAATTTACAATCGGGATCAAGACCGGTTTTTGATTTACTAAATCACTAAAATCAAAAGCCAAAATTGAGTCTGACCAGTTAATTTCAGTTTTAGCAGCAAAAATATGAGATAGTTTTCCGCTACTCCAAATTTTTAATTTTTCGTAAATATTTTGGGTTTCAGGAATATTAAAACACTCAACTGCGGCAACGAAATTAGTAATGTTTTCGGCAAAAATTTTCTCGATAACTTTTGGTATGAAATCGATTTGTTCTTGTTTGGCGTGATCTTTTGAAAATGCAATTAGGCTTTGAAACCAAGAATTTAAAAAAGCTTTGTTGTTGTCATTTTTTTCTAAAGCGAGTGGATTTAATTGTAGAAATTCTTCGCTATTAACATCGTAAGATGAGCTGTAATATTGGCCTGAAAGTGCTTTTATGAAAGCTTTAGAACTTTGGTTTAGGTCGAGATAAAAAAGTTTATTGTTGAACTTTCTTGATTGCGCGATCAAGAAATTTACTAAAACAGTTTTGCCAGAGGCGCGCGGCCCAAAAATAAAACTATGGCCCAAATCTTTTTCATGAAAGTTGAAGAAATACGGCGTATCTAAAATAGTTTTTAAAACAGAAATTGCCGAACCCCAGTGGTTTCCAGATAAAGTGCCTGAAGGGAAATTATGCAAAGCAGCAAAACCAGCAACACGATAAGGATTAATGATTTTTTGGCGACGCAAATAGCGAAAATTGCCAGGTAATTGTGACCAAAAACAATGCTCAGAAAAAATATCTTCTCTAATCACCAACAAACCTAAAGAGGAGAATTTTTCCATTGCCACTTTCACATCTCTTTCTAACTCTTCTTTATCTTTGCTAATGATCATGATTGTGGTTTGCAATTTGCCATAATCAGTTGGCGAATCAGTTTGGCTTTCAATAAAGTCAGCAATGCCGCTTAAATAACGCGTTTCTTCATCGCCACTAACTTGTAATAAATAGTTTTGATATTCGTAGTGCTCGAGATCTTTTTTATTAAAATTAAAATCAAAAGATTGGCTGATAATAAATTCAAAGGGTAACTGCAAGATGCGATCTAGCGCTTCAACGGAAGCTTCTTGATATTCTTTCAGCGACAACATCGCTGCAAAATTTTTGTTATTATAACCCAAAACTTCTAACCCGCGACTACCAAAGGCAAATTTGTGACTAGCCAAATCAGATGCTATGTCATTGACCCAGAGCGGGTAGCGCTCTTCATAAAGATTTATAATTTTGCCAAAAAAACGCATTGGCTCGGAGTATAAGACGCCATCATATTCATCAAGACCAAGCAATGTGGCGCCGTATTCTTCGATATCGACCAAGATGTTGGTGATAACTTGCGATAATTTTTTATGAGCTGCGGTTAAATGTTTTTGATGTAAATTTTTAGTCGTAGAGTAAGAAAATGAACGCATAAATGCGCTAAAGTTACTGATTGAAGTGTCTAATCCTTCAGTGATAACTGTGATGTAAAGTTCGTTGACATATTTGTCTGACCAGCTGTTTTCTTTATCCCAAGCTTCGTTGACCTTTTGCGAAAAAAAATCGGGAAACTCACCTTTTGGCACAACATTCTTTTTTCTACGAAAAGTGTGAAACCAAAAGGCGAATTCGGTATCTTTAACATGAGCAACAATTGAGTCGCGCAAAGTATCGCGCAAAGAAAGCAAATCGGTTGCGACTGAATCAGTGGCAAAACCATTAATACGAATGGTTTGCAACAATTCACCATTTTTAGTAATTATGGTGTAAGGATCGTAATGACAAACGTAAGGAATAAAGTCTTCATCTGGTTTTGTTGCTAAAACTTTATTGCCAGTGGGATTTGATTTTTTAATCGGACTTTTCGATAAGTTCATTATCTTTTACTTATTTCAGTGTAATCTCTTTTTACGTCGCCGGTGTAGAGTTGGCGAGGTCTTCCAATTTTAAAAGCTGGATCTTCGATCATTTCTTTCCACTGAGAAATCCAACCAGCAGAGCGCGCAATTGCAAAAATTACCGTGAATAAATTCGATGGAATTCCAAGAGCTTTGTAAATGATTCCAGAATAAAAATCGACATTTGGGAAAAGTTTACGCGATACAAAATATTCATCATTCAAAGCGATTTTTTCAAGCTCAACTGCAATATCTAGAAGCGGATCTTTGATGCCAAGCTCGCTTAAAACTTCATCGCAAGATTTCTTTAAAACGGCAGCGCGCGGATCGTAGTTTTTGTAAACACGATGACCAAAACCCATCAAACGGAATGAATCATTTTTATCTTTAGCGCGCGCGATAAATTCAGGAATACGATCTTTGGAAGCGATTTCTTGCAACATTTCTAAAACCTCTTCATTAGCACCACCATGAGCTGGGCCCCAAAGTGAAGAAATTCCCGCACCGATACAAGCAAAAGGATTAGCCCCACTTGAGCCAGCCAAACGTACCGTTGAAGTTGAAGCATTTTGTTCGTGATCAGCGTGCAAAACAAAAATCATTTCCATGGCTTTAGCAATTGTTGGACTGACTTTGTGCGGATGATTTGGCTTGTCGAACAGCATATGCAAAAAGTTTTCGGCAAAACCATATTCTTTATTTGGATAAATAATCGGCTCACCAATTGAATATTTGTAGGCCATCGCAGCCAATGTCGGCATTTTAGAAATTATCTTGTAAACCACATCCATTCTGCCTTCAGGTGATGCGATATCCATGGTTTCGTGATAAAAAGCGGAAAGCGAGGCAACAGCTCCAACCATGATTGCCATTGGGTGAGCGCGTCTTGGAAAGCCGCGATAAAGAATACCGATTTGTTCGTGAACCAGCATATTTCTGATGATGCCACTTCTAAAATCTTTATATTGCGAAGCGTTAGGCAATTCACGATTTAAAAGCAAATAAGCTACTTCCAAATATTCACTTTTTTTTGCCAGCTCCTCGATTGAATAGCCGCTGTGACGCAAAACACCTTGGTCGCCGTCAATAAAAGTAATTTTTGATTCGCAAGAAGCCGTTGCTAAGAATCCAGGATCGTAAGTAAACATACCGCTTTCTTTGTAAAGCTGTGTGATATCAATCACATCTTGACCAATAGTTGCTTTGCGAATTGGTAAATTAATTTCTTTGCCGTTTGGCAAAACAAGTTTGGCAGATTCGTTCATAAAATCAGGAATTGATTAAGTTTAGAGAGGAATTAATTTGATTTGATGTTGATTGCCCAACTTCTTTTTTCAAGAGATTTTCCTAAATGAATACACTTGGTTTTAATAAAAATCCTAAAGATACAAAAGTTGTTGTCGCAATGTCGGGAGGGGTTGATTCTTCTGTTGTGGCCTGCTTACTAAAAGAACAAGGTTACGACGTCATCGGAATCACTTTGCAACTCTATGATATGGGTGAAGCACTGAAGAAAAAAAATGCTTGTTGCGCTGGAACAGATATTTACGACGCCAAAAAAGTTGCCGAAAAACATGGCTTTCCACATTACATTTTGAACTACCAAAATCTATTTCGTGAATCGGTAATTGACGATTTTGCTGATTCATATTTGCAGGGTGAAACTCCGATTCCCTGCATTAAGTGTAATCAATCTGTAAAATTTCGTGACTTGTTGAAAGTAGCATACGACCTCAACGCTGATGCTTTGGCAACTGGTCATTATGTGCGTCGTGAGGTTGGAGAAAATGGCCAATCGCAATTGCACAAAGCCAGAGATGACAACAAAGACCAAAGTTATTTTTTATTCGCCACCACTGAAGAACAGTTAGATTTTTTACGTTTTCCTTTGGGCGGAAATTCAAAAGAAGAAACTCGCAAAGAAGCAGAACGCTTAGGCCTAGAAGTTGCAAATAAACCTGACTCGCAAGATATTTGTTTTGTACCAAATGGCGATTACGCAGCAGTTATTAGACATCATCGCCCTACTGCTTTCAAAGAAGGAAACTTTATTCACTACGAAACTAAAAAAGTGTTGGGCAAACATTCTGGCATCATAAATTTTACTTTGGGTCAACGCCGCGGCCTTGGTATTTCTTATCCAGATCCGCTTTATGTCGTAAAAATTGATCCGAAAGAAAATGTAGTTTTTGTTGGCGAAGAAAAGTTTTTACAAAATCGAAAATTCAAAATTCGTGACATAAATTGGCTTGCCAACGACATCGATTTAAAAAATGAAATTCACGCCAAAGTTCGTCTGCGCTCAAATCACGAAGAAGAAAATGCGGTAATAAAATTTTCAAAAACTGGTGAAGCCGAAGTAAAAATGAATTCTCTCACTCGCGCTATCACACCGGGACAAGCTTGCGTGATCTATCAAGATTCCCGTGTTCTTGGCGGCGGCTGGATCACCAAAGAAATTGAGTGATTTTTAAACGCAGCAAAAATATTTTCTAACTCATGAAAACTCTTCAACTCTTACAAAAAAATCGCAAAAAAATTTACGAAATAGCTGAAAAATACGGCGTGTCTAACATCCGTGTCTTCGGCTCAGTTGCGCGTGGGGAAGAGACAAAAAAATCTGATGTGGATTTGTTGGTAGAAGTTACCGATTATGAGAAATACTGCGTAGGAGGTTGGCTTAGAAATTTTTTTCAAATAGAGGTAGAACAATTAATAAAACGCAAAGCTGATGTAGCCACCGAAAAAAGCATTAAGCCCTTTTTAAAAAAATATATTCTTGCGGATATTGTTGAATTATGAATAAAAATTTTCAGAACTTACCAATAAATTTGATACCAATAAGTATGACAATTGATACATTGGAAGTAGTACTGGCAACTTTTTTAGGCCCATTTTCAGCTGTAGCGTTTACACTGTGGCAGGAAAATAGAAGATCTGAAAGAGAAAAATTAATAACAAAAAATAAAATAAAGAGAGATCGGCAGCTTTGGATATTGAGAGCACTTATGGCTCACAGGAATATAAGACTTCACCCTGATTTTGTTACCGCTTTAAATTTAATCGAATTAGATTTTTATGACGAAAAAGAAGTAATAAAATTGTGGCAAGATTATCGTAAAACTCTTGGTGAAGACTGTGATGAAAAAGATTCTAAACAAATGGAAGTTTTTTCAAAAAAAATTAATCACAATTTGTCAGCTTTTTTAAAGCAAATAGGAAAAATACTCGGATATGAAATGGATAAATTAGAGCTACTTAATCAAGCTTACTCACCGCGTGGTTGGGAACAAAATGAACTTCGTGGACAAAAAATATCCAAGCAACTTATAGAGCTCTTGGAAAATAAAAGAAGTATAAATTTCAATTTAGTAAATAATCCCCTCACCGAATCGCTACGCTCTTCGACTCTCCCTCAAGGGGAGAGTGATTAAAACGAGCTCAAATTATCCTCCCCTTGAGGGAGGATCGAAGAAATTCGCTTCAGCGAATTGATTCGAGGAGGGGTCAATTTTTTTAATAACTTTTATATAATTTATGACTGAAACAACTTTTGATGTAGTAGTAATTGGCGGAGGGCCTGGTGGATATGTGGCGGCGATTCGTGCGGCGCAATTGGGCTTGAAAACTGCTTGTGTAGAAAAACGCAAAACTCTGGGCGGCACTTGTTTAAATGTCGGTTGCATTCCATCGAAAGCTTTGCTCGAAATTTCACATAAATTTCACGATGCTAATCATCAATTTGAGAAGCTCGGGATTGTTGTTTCTAAACCAAAAATTGATGTGAAAAAACTTTTACAAAATAAAAACGAAATCGTTGCTGGGCTGACTGGCGGAATTGCTGGCTTGTTTAAGAAAAATAAAGTTACGCATATCGAAGCTGCCGGAAAATTTTTGGATAAAAATACAATTGAAGTTACCAAAGCTGACGGCTCAAAAGAAAAGATTTCGGCAAAAAATTTCATCATCGCAACTGGTTCAGAAGTTACAAAACTTCCTGGTGTTGAAATTGACGAAAAAGTTATCGTTTCTTCAACTGGCGCTTTGGACTTAGAAAAAGTTCCAAACAAAATGATAGTGATTGGTGCTGGCGTAATTGGTTTGGAAATGGCTTCGGTTTGGAGTCGCTTTGGTGCTGAAATTGAAGTGGTAGAATATTTAGACAAAATCACTCCAGCAATGGACGCAGAAGTATCGCGTAACTTTCAAAGAATCTTGGAAAAAGAAGGTTTCAAATTCCGTCTTTCAACAAAAGTTGTGTCAGTGAAAAAAGACAAAAATGAGGCAAAAGTTGAAATAGAATCTGTCGCTGATGGCAAAAAAGAAACGCTTGCTGCTGATGTGGTTTTAGTGGCGATTGGTCGCCGTCCAAACACTGAAAATCTGGGCCTAGAAAATGTTGGCATTAAAACTAATCAACGCGGCTTTATTGAGAATAATCATCTGCGCACCAATGTTGAAAATATTTTCGTAATTGGTGATGTCACAACCGGCCCAATGTTAGCGCATAAAGCCGAAGATGAAGGCATGGCCGTTGCCGAGATTATTGCCGGTCAAGCAGGACATGTAAATTACGATGTAATTCCAAATGTAATTTACACTTATCCAGAAGTCGCTTCCGTAGGCAAAACTGAAGAAGAATTAAAAGCTGCCGGAGTTCAATATAAAGTCGGAAAATTCTCGATGATGGCAAACTCTCGCGCTCGCGCAACAAACGATGAGCAAGGTTTTGTAAAAATTCTAGCTGATGCAAAAACTGATCGCATTTTAGGTGCGCACATTATTGGTCGTGAAGCTGGAAATACAATTCACGAAGTTGTAGTTGCTATGGAATTTGGCGGATCTGCAGAAGATATTGCCAGAACTTGTCACGCTCACCCAACTTACAATGAAGCGGTTAAAGAAGCTGCACTAGCGGTTGATAAAAGACAAATTCATAGCTAAAGATTGTTCTAAATAACATTTCTTCACCTAGAAAGAGTAAGGTAGAAAATAATTTGTCGCGTGAAAAGGCGGCATTTACTGTAAGGCAGCGGGCTCAAAGCATAGGGTCTCTATTGAAATTTTCCCAGCTAGCTACATAAATGTCACCTGCACACGCGATATCTCATAGTTTCAAACAAGAGTACGTTGTAATGTTGGGTTGATTCTGGTGGTGATTTCGTAGCTGAAAGAATTCGACCACATTGCCCAATCTTCGACAGTTACAACTTGTTTTTTATCACTGCCAATAATGGTTGCAATATCGCCAACTTTGATTTTCTGTACGTCAGTTACATCAATTACAATCATATTCATCGTCACACGGCCAAGTTGAGGAACCTTGATTCCATTAATTAAAACACTGGCTTTATTTGAAGTATTGCGAGGAATTCCGTCAAAATATCCAATTGGCAAAATAGCAATTTTAGAATCACGCTGCAAAGTAAAAGTGCAGCCGTAAGAAATATGGCTACCTTTTGCAAGTGACTTAACTTCAACAACCATAGCCCTCCAAGACAAGACTGGCAATAATTTTGTTTGCTTA
Source organism: Rickettsiales bacterium UBA2645 (assembly GCA_002359655.1). Lineage (GTDB taxonomy): Bacteria > Pseudomonadota > Alphaproteobacteria > Rickettsiales > UBA1997 > UBA2645. The sequence continues at coordinate 58,965 of DENL01000015.1, forward strand.
TGATTGAGCAAACCAACTTCTTCTGAAGGCCATAATCCATAAGTTCCGCCACCAACTCTTACCGCATCAAAACAACAATTAAATTCAGCAATAAAAATTCCTGCCGTAGAACTGACATGGATTAAAGGCATAATATTAATTTCTGACAAAGCCTTTTTCCACAACATAAGCTCATGAACTTGTTTTTGGGTATAAGCTCTGAAAGCACTGTCATCAGGCACTGCAAAGTGAGTGTAAAGACCAACTACTGTAATATTTTTGTTCTTCTTAAGCAAAGTTAGAACTTTTTTCATGTCGCTTAAAACAAAGCCATCGCGCCCCAAACCAGTATCAAGACAAAGATGAATTTTGATTTTTTTATCCGTTTCTAAAATATCAAAATTTGAAACTGATAACTCGATATTATTTTTCGCAGCTGCTGCGATTTGCTCAGAAAATATTCTACCCAGCAGCAAAATTGGTTTGAGAATTTTTTTCTCTCTCAACAACAAAGCATCAGCAAAATCATAAAGCGCAAAAGCATCGACATTTTTTTTAATAGCCGAAACCACCTGTAAAAGCCCGTTTCCGTAAGCATTAGATTTTACGACAGAAATATATTTAGTTTTTTTAGGAAGGCGTTTTTTAATTTCAGAAACATTATTTAAAAGCGCAGCCTTGCTGATTTCAAGCCAAGTCAGATTCATAAAATTTCGTTGAAAAAGCAGCTAAATTCACCAGTGTGACAAGCGACACCTATTTGTTTTACTTTTAATAAAATGCAGTCGAAGTCACAATCTGCTTTGATTGAAATCACTTGTTGCAAGTGTCCAGAAGTTTCGCCTTTTTTCCACAAAGATTTTCGTGAACGAGAAAAATATGTAGCATATCCGCTTGCCAGAGTAGCCTTGATACTTTCTTCACTCATCCAAGCCATCATTAAAACCTGATTGTTTTTTGCATCTTGGGCGATTGCTGGAATTAATCCGTTTTCATCGAATTTAAGTTTTTTAAATATTTCTATCATGGCTTAAAGAAGGTTGATAATTCTGAGCTGAAGGCTTTAATTGCACTTCATATTCTCCAACACAAAAATCAACAAAATGATTACTTGTACAAGACGCATCGAATTTGACGCGGCGCATCGCATCATCAACCACGAGAGCAAATGTAGAATGTTGCATGGTCATCGCTACGCTTTGGAAGCAACTTTTGCAGCAAAAAAATTAGATAATCTTGGTCGGGTGATTGATTTTGGAATCATTCGTGAAGTGCTTGGAACTTGGATTGATGACAATCTCGATCACAACACAATCCTGTCAATTGCAGATAAAAAACTGGGCGAAAAAATCGCTTCAGAAACCAAACAAAAAATTTATTACATCAAAGAAAATCCAACAGCTGAGAATATTGCCAACCATATTTTTACAGAGATTTGCCCGAAACTTTTTGCTAAAAAAAATGTAAAATGCGTGGCAATAAAACTTTACGAAACGCCAAACTGTTACACCAATGTCGTTTAACTTTTCTGCACAATATCGCATTTACTACGAAGACACGGACGCTGGCGGCATAGTTTATTATGCTAACTATTTAAAATTTTTTGAACGCGCCCGAACTGACTTTTTGCGTTCATTGCAAATTTCACAGTCACAACTTTTAACAGAAGAAAAATTAGCCTTTGTGGTTAGAAGATGCGAGATCGACTATATTGCTTCTGCAAAGCTTGACGATTTGATTGATGTTTCAGTTTTAGTAAAAGAAATCACTGCGGTATCAATTGTTATGCAACAAGATATTTCAAAGACAATTCATGGCACTTTGCTTGAAAAGCAAAATAAGAAGCAAATTTTATCACACTTAAAAGTAGAGATTGTTTGCGTCACAACTGATAGCTTTGGACCAAAAAAAATTCCTCAAAACATAAAAAAACTTTTCGATGCTCGATAACTTTTCAGGCAAGATCACTAAAATTTTTCAGACTATTTCTGGCAAAAAATTCATCTCAGAAGATGATCTGGCTGCGACAATGCGTGAGATCAGAATCGCACTTTTGGAAGCTGATGTTAGCTTGCCAATTGCTAAAGATTTTATTGAAAAAGTAAAAGCTGAAAGCTTGGGACAACAAGTAATTAAAAGCGTTTCACCAGGTGACATGATCGTTAAAATTGTGCATGATGAGCTGGTAAAACTTTTGGGCAGCGAGCGTGCCGAACTCAACCTTAACACTCAACCGCCAGCAATTATTATGTTGGTTGGTTTGCAAGGCGCTGGCAAAACTACTACCGCTTCCAAATTAGCGCTGCGTTTGAAAAATAAAAATCACAAAAAAGTTTTATTAGCATCACTCGATACTTACAGACCAGCTGCTCAAAATCAGTTAGAAATTTTAGCAAATAAAATTTCTGTCGATTCGCTAGAAATTATTTCGACAGAAAATCCATTACAAATTGCTAAACGCGCGATCAACAAAGCCAAAGAAGTTGGCCATGATGTTTTAATTTTAGACACCGCCGGCAGAACTCATGTTAATGAAGAATTAATGCAAGAATTAATCAGCATCAAAAATCTTGCCAATCCAATAGAAATCTTACTTGTCGTCGATGCTATGATTGGTCAAGATGCAGTAAATGTGGCAAAAATTTTTAACGAAAAATTACAATTAAGCGGCACGATTTTAACACGCTTAGACGGCGATTCTCGTGGTGGCGCAGCTTTGACTATGAAAGCCGCAACTAACTGTCCAATTAAATTTATTGGCGTTGGCGAAAAATCTAGCGAGCTGGAAGAATTTAATCCCGATCGTATCGCTTCAAGAATTGTTGGTATGGGCGATGTAGTTTCTTTAGTAGAAAAAGCACAAGAAGTTTTCGACATGGCAGAAATGGAAAAGTCAGCCAAAAAAATGCAGAAAGGTCATCTCGATCTAAACGATCTTTTATCACAAATCAGAAATATGCGTAAAATGGGTGGCATTGGCAGCATGTTGAAATTCTTACCCGGAGCCTCTCAACTGAAAGAACATCTCGGAAAATTAGGTGATGCTGAAAAAGAAATGTTACGCCAAGAAGCTTTGATTTTATCGATGACAAAAAAAGAAAGAAGCAATCCAGATATTTTAAATTCATCGCGCAAACATAGAATCGCTAGAGGTGCAGGCAGTACAATTCAAGAAGTAAATCGTTTACTAAAAAAATACAAACAGATGCAAAAAATGATGAAAAAATTCGGCAAAATTTCACCAGCAAAAATACAAGAAATGATGAAAGAGCAAGAAGGATAGTTTTTTATACCAAATCAAATAATATTAATGAATTTTAGATTTGGTATAAAACCTGATCAACCAACTTTATTTTACTATGCAACTTTCTGAAAAAAAATGTTTAGCATGCTCTGGAGATTTAACAGCATTTGATCGCAGAGCTTGCGAAAAATATCTTTTACAACTTAAAGATTGGAAAATTTCTGCTGACGGAAAATGGATTTTGAGAGAATTCAAATTCAAAAATTTTGTTAGCACTTTGGAATTTGTAAATAAAATTGCCGCAATTGCTGAAGCAGAACAACATCACCCAAATATTGATTTCACTTGGGGAATTGCCAAAGTTTCAATTCAAACTCACAAGATTAACGGACTTTGCGAAAACGATTTTATTCTTGCCGCAAAAATTGATCAGATTTCTTAAATGCCAAAATTTTCAGAAAAAAAAATTCTGCCACATAGCGCTAAAAAATTGTATTCTCTGGTGATGGATATCGAAAAATATCCAGAATTTTTACCGTGGTGCAAATCTGCCAAGATTATTGAAATAATTTCTGCAGATAATTTACGCGCTGATTTGCTGATAAATTTTAAAGGATTTTTTGAGAAATATCGCTCTGACGTCAAGCATGGCAAAACAGAAAATGGCGACTATTTCGTTGATGTCGTAGCAATTGAAGGGCCTTTTAAAAAACTTATTAATCAGTGGAAAATAACTGATTTGAAAAATGATAGCTGCGAGATTGAATTTTTTATCGACTTCGAATTTAACTCAGTAATTTTAAGCAAAGTGATTGGAGTAATTTTTGAAAAAGCCACTCACAAAATGATGTCAGCTTTTGAAGATAGAGCCAGCGCGCTTTAACAAGATTTAGAAACCTCTAAAAAACTTCGCCTAAATCTTCATCGGCAAGATAACCATGTTTTGACCACGCACATGCAAACGACGCTGCATAATGTAAGGAACATGGTTGTACAAAATTTGAGTAAAAATATTTTCGTTGTCGAAAATGAATTTTGTACCAAAGAAAACAGTGTTTGGATAATCTTTGCCGACTCTTTCAGTTAGCTTGGTCAACTTCTCAACAATATCCGTTCCATAACCAACATAGGCTTTAGCAAAGCGGCCGTTGGCGTTGCAGTAATTACGATATTTTCGCAAAGAGATTTTAGTTTTCCGACGCATCTCACGCCATCTTTGCTCTTCACGAAAAGTATTTGAATCAAGCTCTCCGACTGTGACAAAAATAAAATTTTTGAAAATTCCCGGAAATAATTTTTTGATTTGCAGCAAGCAATTCATGCCACTACCAAATGTTTGATCAACTATGATTGCAGCTGTTGGCGCGTTCTTATCGATTATTTGTTCTTCCAGAGTTGGTGCGATATTTTCGTAATCAAAAAATTGTAATTCGGTTTGCGCTAAACGCATTTTGAATTTGCAATAAAGCCTTTTGATTCCCCAGCCTATGGCTATAAATAGAGATGTAATTACTAATGTTATCCAGCCGCCTTCGTAGAATTTTTCGAAAATTGTTACCATCAAAATTGCGAAGCAAACCACAAAGCCAATAATTGCTACTATTAATTTACTTCTCCAATGCGGTTTTCTTTTACGGTTACGGAACCAGTAAATTGCAAGGCCAAGCAGCGACATCGAAAATGTAATAAATACATTAATCGAGTAAAGCACCACCAAGATGTGGACCGATCCTCCAGTGATTAACAAAGTCAAAATTGCCGAAACAGCCATGAATAATACGCCGTTTTTAACTACTAAGCGACTTGAAAGTGAGCTGAAAGATTTTGGCATCCACTCGTCAGCAGCCATATTTGCAATAACGCTTGGACCAGCTAAAAATCCTGAATTAGCAGCAACCAAAAGCAGGCCAGCTTCAAAAATAAGAAGGAGAGTAACTACTGCGGCGCCAAGCTGAAAATCTCCGATAAACCAATTTTCAGTGATGGTGTAGAAAACTGTGGCGTTTAGAGTTTGTCCTTCAATTTTTACAACATCCCAAAGCAAGTAGAGCATTATTATCCCAGCGGCCATGAAGGCTAAAGATACTGCAACCACAAACATGGTTAACTTGGCGGTTCTAACTCTTGGCTCAGCCAAAGAATGGACATTGTTAGAAACGGCTTCCAAACCAGTGTAAGTACCGCCGCCCATCGAAAAAGCTTTTAGAAATAAAGAAATTACAAACACTAAACCAGCTGAGTTTTTTAGATCGGAAGATTCTGTAATTGCTTTTGGCATTAAATCCAAAATACCAGAATGATGAGCAACAATTCCGTAAATAATTAGCACAAAATGCGTGATGATGAAGCCAAGAAAAATTGGCATAAGAAATTTTATTGATTCCTTCATGCCACGCAAATTAAGTATTGCCAGCAACCCAACAAATAATATGGCGAAAATTAATTTTACTTTTTGCCACTCGATTGGCAGAAAACTAAAAACAGCATCAATGCCGCTGGCTACTGAAATTGAGATAGTCAAAACATAATCTATCAGAAGCGCTGAGCCCGAAACTAAGCCAGCATTTCTGCCAAGCAGCCTAGTTGCAACACGATATCCACCGCCGCCTCTAGGAAATAATTCGATTACTTGGTTATAAGCGTAAGAAATAATGAAGACAGTAATGGCAGTGGCAATGGCCAAATAAATTGCTAATTCTTCGTGCGTTCCAAGTGCTAAAAATGCTTCTTCTGGACCGTAGCAAGAAGATGAAATTCCATCGGCACCAAGACCAACCCAAGCAAAGAATGCTACCAGAGAAATGTGTTTTCTGGTTTCTTTATCAAAAGGATCACGCGGATTACCAAAAAGAAAATTTCTAATTTTAAGCAACATGGCCTTTAACTTTTTTCATTAATTGCTCAATTAACTCAACAGACTTTTCGCCGCGGGTTTTTTCAATTCCCGAAGAAACATCGATAAAGTGTGCGCCAGTAATCTTAGCGGCAGCAAGAGCGTTATTAATGTCGATACCACCAGATAAAAACCATTCTCTGCGATTTCTGAAACCAAAGAGAATTTTCCAATCGAAAGCTTGTCCACTTCCTCCAGCGGCGTCTTGTGCTGATTTTGGTTTGCTATCAAATAAAAACATATCTGAAACTGATTCAAAAGCCCTGACCTCTTTTAAGTCTTGTCTGGTATTGATTTTAAAGGCTTTGATAATTTTCACTTTCGGAAAAATTTCACGAATTTTTTGTAAGAATTTTGGGGTTTCTGAACCGTGAAATTGAAAATATTGCGGCGCTAAGTTTTTGTAGGCTTTTTTGATAACTTCCAAATCAGTATTAGCAAAAACCGCTACTTTGTTGATTGTTGGCGGAATCATTTTGGCAATTTCTGTAACTTTTTCAGGATCAATGTAACGAATAGATTTAGAGCAAAAAACAAAACCAATAAAATCGGCTCTATTAGCAATCGCTGCTGCGACTGATTTGCTTTCGGTAAAACCACATAACTTGACTTTCATAAATCTTGAAAAAGGAATAAAATTGTAACATCGAAAAATTTTAACTCAGCGAAGGCAAAACGTTTAAGCTGATTTTGATCAAAAATTATAACTTGAATCCAGGGGGAAGTGGAATGCCTTTGGTAACTGATTGAATTGAATTGGCAGAACCTTCATCAGCCTTATTTTTGGCATCGTTAAAAGCAGCAACGATTAAATCTTCGAGAATTTCTTTTTCTTCTTTGTTGATCATAGAATCATCAATCACAATTTTTTTAGCCAGACCAGCACCGCTAATTATCACTCTCACCATTCCCCCACCAGATGAACCTTCAAACTCACTCAGAGCTAGATCATCTTGAATTTTTTGCATTTTTTTTTGCATTTCTTGCGCTTGGCGCATCAGAGCTTTCATGTCCATAATTTTATCTGAATCGAAATTTAAGTTTTTATTCACTCCGCCTAAAAAGTTCGGAGTTTAGTATCTTTGTATGGGTGAAATTAGTGTTTAAATATTTTAAGAAATCCTGTGATTTTGTAGTGCAGAATCTGACTGATTCTTCTCAAATATCCTGCTTTGTCAACGCTTTCCTTGGCAAATAAAGGATACTCAAAATTTTTATATCCACGAATCTCAATTAATAAAGTGCCAACCCTGTCACCTTTAGCTATTGGCGCATAAATCGGATTTTTGTATTTCACTTTTACATCAATATTATCAATCGACTTTTCTAGAGGAATATTAAAGGCAATATCGGTGTTGGTAACAGCTTCAATTTTTGGTTTTACACCAAGCCAAGTCGGTACTTTTGCTACCGACTGATCTTTGTGAAAAATAGTTAATTTGTTGTAGTTTTCAAAACCGTAATCCATCAATTCAGTAATAATTGCCGCTCTTTTTTTCGGAGTTGGCGCTTTATTAACTACAGCAATTAACATACGATCATCTCTGCGCACTGCGCCAAGAACGCCATATCCTCCAGCATCAGTGTGACCTGTTTTGCCACCCAAAACTCCTTCGTAATTTTGTTTGATTAAAGGATTACGATTATGCTGAGTAATTTTGCGATAAGTAAACTCTTGGATTCCGAGATAATGTGAATATTGCGGAAAGTCTTGATAAATTTTAGAAGTAAGAGTTGCAAGGTCGCGCACACTCATATAATGACCATCTTCGTAAAGGCCGTGCGGATTTTTAAAATGGCTATTATTCAAACCAAGCTCTTTGGCTTTCATATTCATTAGATTAACAAAATTACTCAGTCCGCCGGCAGTGGTTTCAGCCAAAGCAATTGCCGCATCATTTCCTGAAACTGCTAAAAGACCTTGTAATAATTCATCAATTGTAACGATGTCACCATAATTCAAAAACATGCTTGAGCCTGATTTGCGCCAAGCATCTTTGCCAATCAAACATTGATTAGTAAAATTAACGCGACCTTTTTTTATTTGATCAAAAACCACATAAGCAGTCATGACTTTTGTCATTGAAGACGGCGGTATGCGAACATCAGGATTTTTTGCCAATAAAACTTCTTTAGTATCAGCATCGAGCAAAAAATAAAATTGCGCTTCTTTTAAATCTCTTATCGTTCTAGATGCGCTTTGTTTATCCGAAGTTAATAAGTCTGATTTTTCTGCGACTTTTTGCGAATTTTCTTTGGCGGATTTTTTTACATTTTTTTTATTAGCAACTTTACTGAGGTGCCCAGCATTTCCTAGGCTTGGTAAAAGCAGCAAAGTTACAAAAAATAAAATGTAAGAATTTTTAAAACTCTTCATGAATTTGATTTTAATAATTAATTTTTCAAGGCTGCGACCGACTCAGAGCCAAAAATTTTAACCATTTTTAGTTTTCTTTTCAGCTTACCCTGCTCCGCAATTAGAGTTTGACTGTTTTCAATATCATCAGCTGTTCTTTCTGAATTAATTTGGTCGACATTTTTTTGCAGTAATTTTCTGCTAACCAAAAGATATTCTTTTTCAGTCATATCGGCTTTAATACCATAAGCGTCTTGGCTTGGAACTTTAATTTTATCAAATTCATCACCGATTTTTCTAAAGGGAGAGTTAATTGTTGGTCTGTAGTAATTTTCAAACATCTCAGCAGGAAAGGCAAAGCCAGCTGGAGAAATTTGTTGGTTAGCAAATTGTTGAGGAGAGTAATATTCGGGAATCGTAATATTTGTATTGGTATAGCGTGCTAGATTCTGATCAACTGGCGCAGTGAATTCAAGTTTGGCTTTTAAATCCAAAGGTTTTGGTTCCACTCTAGTAGATTTTAATTTTTCAATTATGGCGCCGTATTTGTCATTAAAATTTTTATTCTGATCTACGACGCTAGAACGACAGGAAAAAGTAAAAATTAAGGTAAAAATCTGCAGCACTTTCCAAAAAGAAATTAGATTCAGAAATTTCATACCCTGAGTTATTTGCTTTTTACAATAATTGCATCATTGCCAGCTGCTTTAACTTTACGCAGTATAAGATTAGCTTTTTTGTCACTTGCAAATGGTCCAAGTAAAACGCGGTAGAATTTCTTATCGTCAAGCGCAATTTCTTCGATACGACTTTTGTAAAATTTTTGAGTTTTTAGCAAAGCCTGTTTGGCGTTCTCTTCGTTAGAAAATGATCCAGTTTGAATAAAGATTTTTTTGCCTTTTTTTGGCAAGGCTTCATCTTCATTTTTGCTTACGCTAGTAGCGCCTTTTTTTAATCTCATTTTTTTACCTTGAGATTTTTTTTGCTGAGCAGAATCAGATAAATCATACTGGATTTCTTGCTCTTTTTCTTCCACAGCACCAACTGAAATTTTTTCTTGTTGTGGCTGCGACGCTGAGTCATCTTTTGGTAAATTGTAAGCAGGAACGCCCTGATCTTGTTGAGCTTGATCTTGTTTTAAAATTTTGCTTTCAGATGGATTAGTCTGATTTTGACTCGATACTTCTTGATTTGGTATCACAACAGCATCTGGACTTGAAACCACTTTTCCTTGCGACTCAAGGATGCGAGCGTTTAATTCTGGAACTCTGGTTTTTACTTTGCTTGGCTTGCCATTCAAACCAACAATACGAAAAGGTTGGCTATCGTCATTGCTTCTTACGCAAGCGGATAGGAACAAAATTGAGAAAATCAGAAAATTTTTAAATGAAGCTCGAGAGAAAATTCTAGCCATTTTTGCCGAAGTTTTATTTGTGAAAATTTTGCAAGGTTGAATTATTTTTGGTGCCAGAAAACTAATTTGCGAGCAGCAAAAGACAATCAATAACTATTTTTTATCTTCTTTTTTTTCTTCATTTAAATCGGCATCTTCAAATAAAATTCTACTAGCTGCTCCTTCCAAATCTTCATACTGCTTTGATTTCAAACTCCACAAAAAAGCTACTAAGCCAATTATTGCAGTTACAAGAGCGATTGGTATCAAAAAAATTAAAACCGACATTTTTTAGAATTCATGCGTAAAGAATTAAACAAAACCAAAAGCGAAGAAGATGACATTGCAATCGCCGCAATCAATGGCACAACATGTCCAGCAATAGCGTAAGGAACTGCGAGCATATTGTAAATTAAAGCAATCAACAAATTTTGCTTCATCAACATGATAGCTTTTTTCGATGAATTTAACAACTCAATAATTGGCATTAGTTTTTGACCTTGGATTACTATGTCGGCAATATTTTGTGCGATGTCAGATCCCTTCGCAAAAGAAATTGAAACATGGGCCAAAGCCAAAGCTGGCGCATCATTAAGCCCATCGCCAATCATAATAAATTTTTTATTTTCAGATTTTAATTTTTCTAAAAATTCTACTTTTGAAACTGGAGTTTTGGAAAAATGAAATTCAGAAATTTCTAACTCTTTTGCCACTTTTTGTACTGCGTTTTTTGTATCACCTGAAAGTAAAATTATTTTTTTATTCATAGTGCCAAGCATCTCTAAGACTTGCTTTGCATCAGATTTAATTTCGTCAGAAAATAAAAATGCTACTTCATCTTCACCAAATTTCAAAAAGCAACTGGGCAAATTTTCATCATTTGGCAGATCAGAAACTATGCCGCAAAATTCTCTACGGCCCAATTTTAAAATTTTATTTTCAAAGTTTGCTGACATTCCTAAGCCTTGATTTTCCTGAGCTTGTAACTCCAATAAATCTCCATCATAACTAGCTAAAATTGCTTGCGCAATTGGATGACGCGAATTTTTAGCAAGGCTGGCAGCTAGTTTTAAATGATTTTGATCGCCCTTGAGAGAAATTATTTTAACTAACTTTGGCGAGCCGACTGTCAGACTTCCGGTTTTATCAAATACAATTACATCGGCTTGGCGCAGCTTTTCCAGAGCTTCTCCAGATTTTACTATGATTCCTTTTTTAATAAAATTTGAAATTGCAATTGTTTGTACAATCGGTACAGCCAATGCTAAAGCGCATGGACAAGTGATAATCAAAACTGCAGTCGCATTCATCAAAGCAATTTCCCAACCATTTTTCAGCCAAAATAAAAAAGTTGCTAAGGCAATCAAATGAACGGCTGGCGTGTAAAATTTTGACAGATAATCGGCAATACGAATATAGTGAATTTTTTTGCTTTCCGCCTCTTCACTCAAACGAATTATTTCTGATAAAAGGCTGGTTTGCGGCGATTTAGTAATTTTTATTTTCAACGGATAGTTGAGGTTAATCGTGCCAGCAAAGACTTCATCATGCTTCAAAATTTTTCTTGGTAAAGATTCGCCAGTAATTAACGAAGTATCAATTTCGCTTTCACCTTCAATGACAATTCCGTCGGCAGCAATTTTTTCTCCGGCAGCAACAAGCAAAATCATGCCTTCTTGCAGATTTTTGCTTGGCAAAATTTTAATTTTAGCGTTTTCTTCAACTCGTCCGAAGCTAGCAGCAAGCATTGTAAATTCTGATGCGGCAGCAAAGGCTTTTTTACGCGCTTTTAAATCTAAATAGCGACCAATCAGCAAAAAGAAAACCAACATCACGGCAGAATCAAAATAGACGTGATTAGCGCCGCGAAAAGTTTCAAGCAAGCTGACAACGCAAGCTAAAAAAATTGCAATTGAAATTGCCAAATCCATGTTTGGATAGCCTTGCTTTATTGACTTCCAAGCTGATGAAAAAAATGGTCGTGCTGAAAAAATAATAACAGGAAGTGCGATTAGAGAGGAAAAAAAATGCAGCAAATTTCTGGTATTCGTGCCCATATCAATTGCGTCGGCAAACCACAAAGATAGAGAAAATAGCATTATATTACCAGCTCCAAATCCAGCAACAGCAAGAGCACGAAGAATTTTATCGCTATATTTTTTATCGGCCAAATCCAAAATTTCTTGATCGAAAGGCAGAAGCTTGTAGCCAATTTCGTGAATTAAGTGCACTAAATCATTACCAATTTTTTTATCGCCAGTGAAGCGTAAAAATAATGTTTTTTTTGATAAATTAATTCGGGCAGTAACAATATTTTTCTGTTTTTTCAAAATACTCTCAATCAGCCAAACACAAGCAGCGCAATGCATGCCTTGTATAATTAACGAGACAGAATTTAAGCCATCTTTTTCTTCTAAAATAAATTCAGAAATATCGACAGCTTCTAAGGTTTCTGGCTTAATTTTTCCAACGCTAAAATTATCTACTTCTCGCAATTTATAGTAATTTTCAAAACCAAATTTATTGATGATTTTGTAGGCAGCAGAACAACCAGCACAGCAAAAATCTTCACCTTCTTTTTTTACTTCTTCGCCGCAATGTAAGCAGTTTTTTTTCATTGAATTATGTAGCGCTTAGATTCTTGAAAGGCTTCTTCGCCCTTGTTAGCATTGATTATAAAGTCCCACTGACCAGCAAGTGGAAAATTAATTTTAGCAAAATATCTGCCATTTATAAATCTTATTTCTTGTGAAAAGTCTTTTCCGTCTTGAGTTGGACGCTTGAAAAACGTGGTTACAACAGCATCGGAAATTTTTTTATTATTTTTGTCCTGCAAAAAAATTTCTAACTCGCCTGATTTATTTTTTGAGTTTTTGTAAGAAATTTTCATCTTCCAGCCAAGCTCTTTTTGTTCGTTGGCGCCAGCAATCACATCGTTGTAATGTAGTCCTTTATGATAAGCATCATCTGTTACTAAACCACGCCAAGTCTTTTGCGAAAGATAAATATAAATAATGTTAACCAGCAAAATTACAGCGAAAAACACGAAAAAAAAGTAAGGAATTTTTGATTTTTTTGTCGCGCTACTTTCTTTATCTGTCATTGTTTTGGCTTTGTTTGATTTTTTGGATTTGTAGGTTGATGAATTCTTTTTAGACAAAATTTCAAATCAGCAGAAATTTTTGCAAAATCGCTATTAATAATTTCTCTTCTGGCAATCACCACATAATCTTGATGAAGCTTTGCATAATTTGGAGCTAAAATTTGAAAAGCTTCACGCAGTCTTCTTTTAGCTAAATTTCTAATAACTGCAGATTTGCTAACAGTTTTGGCAACAGTATAGCCAACACGGCAGAAGTCATCAGCCTTTTTGTTTTCAGCAATATTTTTGAAGTAAATTTGTGAGGAAGGAAAGGAAAGTAACAATAAAGTTTTTGAGTGAAACTTTTGACCTTTTTTACTTATTTTTTGAAACTCTACGGATTTTTTTACTGAAAGGATTTTCATTCTTGGAATATACAAAAATCTTCAGATCAGATTTAGATAAGTGTAACTGGAAAAATGCGGTGAGAAATTCTAAGAATTTTCAAGCTTAAGCTAGGAAACCAAGCTTGAAAATCATACTCCTTAAACTGACAAGGAAGCGCGACCTTTTAAACGACGACGAGCTAGAACTTTACGACCACCAACAGTTGCCATTCTTGATCTAAAGCCATGTCTTCTTTTGCGCACTAATTTGCTTGGCTGCCAAGTTCTTTTCATAAATTACCTATGTTTATTGAAATTTTATTGAGTCATCTAATGAGAAGCGGCGCACCTTACGCGGCGTTTTTTTAAATGCAAGTGGACTAATCTTTAACTCGATTTTGTTCATCAACCAATATTACTACTGGTTTGTGATTCTTGGCTTCATCTTGAGAAAAAGATGCATAAGCGATTATGATAACATGATCGCCAGCATGTACTTTTCTAGCTGCTGCTCCATTGACTTGAATTGCACCTGAGCCAGCTTTGGCGGGAATAACATAAGTTGTGAAGCGTTCGCCGTTATTGATGTTTAGCACATCTACTTTTTCGTGAACCACAATTCCTGAAGCTTCAAGAAGTTTAGTATCAATTGAGATTGAGCCTTCGTAATGCAGATCAGCTTGTGTGACTGTAGCACGATGGATTTTGGCCTTAAGTAGAGTAAGTTGCATTATTTCAGATTTTTGAATGTTCTATCATTTCAGAATTTACGAGAGTTGTAATATCTTTTAAATCTTCTCGCCTGCAACAATTTTTTTCAAAATGCGATGCGTCTCTTAAAACGCCAATTCGGGATAATCC
>DENL01000006.1:0-94345 GCA_002359655.1 Rickettsiales bacterium UBA2645
TAGCTGATGATCAGGAATTAAATTTAAAAATTGTTTCGAAAAAACTTATCAATCTTGGTTTAGAAATTGTTCAGGCAAAAAATGGAAAAGAGTTAGTAAATATTTATCAAGAAGCTGTAAAAAATAACCAAGCTTTTGATCTGATAATTACTGACATCAAAATGCCTTTGATGAGTGGTGATGAGGCAGCTAGACAAATCAGAAAAATCGAGATCGCATCAAAAATAAAATATAAAAATCGCGTTCCAATAATTGCTTTAAGTGGTGATGGCGGTGAGGAAGATGTCAGACAATTTTTTGTATCGCAAATGACTGATTATTTTCTTAAAGGATCTGATCCAGAAAATCTTATCAAGATTATCGCACTCTATTTAAGTCCAAATAAAATCTATTTTAACAAAGAGCAGATAAAGCTAGTATCAGAAGCTGCGAAGACCAAAGAAGATAAAATCATTAATACCGATAAGCTGAGATATTTTAATGATTCCAACAGAAAAGAATTTTTAGAAATTTTTCTTGCAGATAGTTTGAATCACTTGCATAGAATAGAAAAATATTACCAAGAAAATAATCCCATTCTTCTGGAAAAAACTCTGCACGCTTTAAAAGGAATTACCGGAAATGTTGGTGCTGAAATTTTATTTCAACAAATTGTCGAGATTGAATCTGTCTTAAAAAACACCGAGTCAAAAATAGAGCAGGGCGAAATAGAAAAAATAAAAACATCTTATTTAAGTCTGAGCAGTGAGATTAAAAAACTTCTCGCTGATTAAAAAATTATTGAAGCGTTAACTAAGTAGAGCTTACGCATGAAAATAAGAAAACTCGGTCTAATCATCCTCCCCTTGAGGGAGGATCGAAGAGCGCAGCGATTCAAGGAGGGGTTAAAAAACTTTTAGAAAATTCCTTTTAGCTTTTTGACCACTCACCAACTTTCCCTCAAGGGGAGAGTGATTAGACCGAGTTTTAAAAAGTAGGTCCTAGTTATCTCATTTACTTCTAAGTCCGAGCAAAAATTCTTTTAGCGGCATTGGTTTTTTGCCTTGGCGTTGCAGGATTAAAGGTCTTATTATGCCTTTGCCACACTGAATTGCGAGTTGATTATCCAAAATTTCCCCCGCTTCTTTTTCAGAAGAATTTTCGTCCAAAATTTCTGCGGCAAATATTTTTATTTTTTCACCATTCAAAATAAAGTGCGCTTCAAGTGAGCCATTCAAACCGCGGATTTTTCTTTCAATTTCTTTGGCTGATTTATTCCAATCGATTTCGCATTCAGACTTTTCAATTTTTTTGGCATAAGTCGTTAAAGCGTTGTCTTGCTTAGTTAAAACTATTTTGCCTTCACGTAAATTATTTAAAGATTTTAATAAAATTTCTGCGCCTATTACTGATAATTTTTCTACTAAACTTTTGTAAGTCTCACTTCCATCTAAAGAAAATTTTTCTTGGCAAACCATATCACCACTGTCTAAACCCTTATCCATCTTGATAATAGTAACACCAGTTTCTGTATCACCTTCAAGAATTGGACGCTGAATTGGAGAAGCTCCGCGCCACTTTGGTAAAAGCGAAGGATGAATATTAAAACAGCCAAACTTGGTACCGTCTAAAATTTCTTGTGGCAAGAGAAGTCCGTAGGCAACAACAACTGCAACATCAGCTTTAAAATCAGAAAATTCTTTTTGCGCTTCCGCGGTTTTTAAAGTTTTTGGCGTAATTACTTTTAAACCATGTTGCAGCGCCAAATTGTGAATTGGCGAATTTTGTAACTTATGGCCACGCCCTGCAATTTGTGGCTCGCGCGTGTAGACTGCAACAATTTTAAAATTAGGATCAGCAATTAATTTTTCTAAAGTTGGGCAAGAAAATTGCGGCGTGCCCATAAAAATAACTTTCATGAATTTTAGATTAAGTTTTAAGATTCGTGCCTTAGATTATTTACAGCTCATATTTAAATTCAAAATTTTAATCCCTTGAAAATCAGAAAATTATTTTTGCTAGGAATAGCCATCGCTCTTGCCGTGGCTTTCTTTGACTTACTAACGAAAAGACTAATATTCGCAATCCTAGAAAATCAAGCTTTAGAGCTTAATATTAAAAACCCTGAAATTGTAATTTTTAGTTTTTTTAATTTGGTTTTGGTGTGGAATCGCGGCGTTAGTTTTGGTATGTTTAATCAACTTGAAAGTGGTCCGGTGATTCTTTCTTTACTACAATTCGCGATTATGGTGATCGTATTTGTTTGGCTTTATCGCAATGAAAATATCTATTTTACTTGGGCTCTTGGACTTATAGCTGGAGGCGCTTTAGGAAACTTAGTTGATCGAATTAAAAATGGCGCAGTTGCAGATTTTTTAGATTTTCATATTGCATCGTATCATTGGCCAGCCTTTAATTTAGCTGACTCTTCGGTCTTTATTGGAGTTGTGATTCTTCTTCTTGATGATCTTATTTTCAAAAAAAAATGAAAAAAATCATTACGCTTTCTCTAGCTCTTTTGCTTTACTCTTGCTTTAAAAGTAAGGTTGATGATCCATTGATTGTGCCGCCTAACTTTACTGAGATGCCAGACTTAAACAATCCTGAAAAGCCAGCAAAAGAACAGCAAGAAGAAAGCGTTGCGCGCCTAAAAGAATTATTACTGCAAAGTGATTAATTAACCTCAATTTTATTAACTCTTAAATTTTTAAAAAATGCTAAACCAAATTTTTGTTTCTGATGCTTTTGCTCAAACAAGTGAAGTAGCCGCAGCTGCTACTAGTCCAGAATTTTCTTTTACCAGTTTTGTTCCATTAATTTTAATTTTTGCCGTTTTTTATTTTTTGATTATCAGACCGCAAAGCAAAAAATATAAAGATCACCAACTTATGGTCGACAGCTTAAAAGTAGGAAACAAAGTTATCACTTCTGGCGGAATCATTGGCGTTATCAAAGAAGTTGATACGAAAGAAAATCTCTTTGAAGTTGAAATTGCTCAAGACGTAACAGTAAAAGTTATCAAAAGCCATGTCGCAGATATTGTAAAAAAAGAAGAGAAAAAAACTAAAAAATAACCAAGAAATATGCTTAATTTTTCTAGAACAAAAATAATCACTATTTTAGCTGTGTGCTTCTTAGCTTTATTTTACGCACTTCCATCATTTATCTCTCCGTCATTTTTTGAAAAAAATCCTGCTTTCACTAAATTTTTACCAAGTCAAAAAGTTAATCTTGGTCTTGATTTAAGAGGTGGATCACAATTGACGATGGAAGTCGACTTTGATTATTACATAAAAGAACAACTCAACAATCTTAAAGAAGAATTAAAATCTAGCTTCAGAGATGAAGCGGTGAGGGCGGTTCCTTCGATCAACGCTGATAAAATTACTTTTTCTTTGACCGACGAAGAGCAAAAAAAATCAGCAAAAAAACTGATTAAAAAAGTAAGTAATCGGGTTGAAGTTGATGAAAATTCTGGCCAGTTTCAGATTTATTTTTCTGATCAAGAAATTGCTTTGATGAAACAAAATTTGATCAAACAATCAATTGAAATTGTTAGAAAAAGAATTGACGAAAGCGGAACCAAAGAGCCTACAATTCAAGCTCAAGGCGAAAATAGAATTCTGTTGCAAGTTCCCGGAGTTGAAAATTCTGACGAGATTAAATCAATCTTAGGCAAAACTGCTAAAATGACTTTTCATAATGTTTCTGATAAAACTTTTTCTGCTTCTGATGAAGGTTTTGACAGTGACTTAGAAAGACTTTTCGACTATCAAGGTCGTGCTTATTTAATCAAAAAAGAAGTGGTTTTAAGTGGAGATTTATTGATCGATGCTTCTGCAACTTATCATGAAGGTCAACCAGCTGTTGCTTTTCGTTTTAATGATGTTGGTTCAAGAAAGTTTGCTGAAATCACTAAAGAAAATATCGGTAAATTTTTTGCCATTGTTTTAGATGGCAAAGTTGTCACAGCGCCAAGAATTAATACAGTCATCAATCAAGGTTCAGGTGTAATTTCAGGAAATTTTACAGTTGCAGAAGCTAATGAAGTGGCACTTTTACTTCGAGCTGGCGCACTTCCTGCACCTTTAAAAATAGTTGAAGAAAGAACAGTTGGTCCTTCACTTGGATCAGATTCAATCAAAAGTGGTAGCTTGGCAGCTGTTGCTGGACTTGCTTTCGTAGCAATTTTTATGATGCTGTTTTACGGATTTTTTGGCCTTTTAGCCAATATTGCCATGTTCATCAATATTGCCTCAATCATAGCAATTTTATCAATGATTGGCGCAACTTTAACTCTACCCGGAATTGCCGGAATTGTTCTAACCATGGGCATGTCGGTTGATTCGAATGTGCTTATTTTTGAAAGAATTAAAGAAGAATTGCGCGCTAAAAAAACTATTCTTGGTGCTGTTGAGCAAGGATTTTCACAGGCATTTCGTACTATTGTCGATTCTAATATCACAACTTTGATCGTGGCATTTTTTCTTTATGTTTTTGGAAATGGTCCAGTTAAAGGCTTTGCTGTAACTCTTTCAATTGGCATAATCTCATCAATGTTTGCAGCGATAGTTCTGACCAGAATGATGATTGCCTTATGGATAAAAAATAGAAGACCAAAAAAATTAAATCTGATTTAAGAACTTAATCTTTAATGACTCCTCTTCGCCGACTTTTATTTATCTCAATATTTTTAAGCTCGGCAACAAACTCCTACGCCTTTACCAAAATAAAATCTGCCTCAAAAACTCAAGCACCTTTGCCTTCAGTTTTGAAAGCTGATGCAGTAAATAGCGATCAAATAAATAACTTACTTGATGCTACAGGAAATGTTGAATTAAGGCGTGAAAATAGCACCGTTTACGCCGATCAAATAACTTACAATAAAAATACAGGCTGGGTAAAAGCAATTGGTCACATTAAAATCAAAAATATTGAAATTGGCAATGTCGTTGCCACTGACGCCAAAATCAAAGACGATTTTTCAACTGGTGTTTTTTCAAATAGCGTGATGGTGATGTCTGATGGCTCTTATTTAACTTCACCAGAAATTGATCGAGAAACTCCGCAAGTTACTGTTTTGCAATCTTCAATCTACTCAATTTGTCCTAATCCAGAAATCAGCGCCGACAACTCTCTTGCCGGGAAAAAGAGGGATTTGTTTTCAATAAAGTCACAAACTACGACAATTGATCGCGGAGAACAAAATTTTAAAATCAAACATGGCGTAATAAGACTCTATAATTTTCCTGTTTTTTATACACCTTATTTAAAATCCTCTTTTCCCCAGAAGGGAAGGCAATCAGGATTTTTAGCGCCATCTTATGTTAGGAATAAATTTGGTTTTGGTGTTAATATTCCTTATTACTTCAATATCGCACCAAATAAAGATTTGACGGTTACAACTTATGCCAATCCGGGACAGAATCTTTTTATTGTTAAGAATGAATTTCGTCATCTGACTTCCTACGGGGAGTATAAAATTATTCCCGAAATCGCTAATAACAACATAACTTACTCTAACGACGCTACAACTATCAGTCGCTCCACTAGTCCATATCGATGGAATTTACAAGGTAAGGGTATTTTTGATTTCACCAGAAATACTGGTTTAGACTTTGATATAAACGATGTTTATGACCGCAACTATTTGCGCGACTATCACAATAATTACGTTGGCTACACTCAATCAAAAATTAATGTCGACTACATACATCGCCGCGACTACTACGCAGTTAAGGTAGTAAAATTTCAAGAATTAGAAAATCCAATAACTGAAAAAGCTGCTCCGACAATTTTTCCGATGATTGATTCTCACATCGAAACTGGCCCGATGTCTTGGAAGGAAAAATATGCTTTAACTTCTAATGTTTCAGTTCTCACCAGAGAAGATGGATTACAATATCGTCGCGCCACAGCAACGCCAGAAATTAACTTACCAGTCAATATAAGTGGTAACCTGTTTAACTTTAATGCCAAAGTTCAAAGCGATTTCTACTCGCTAGAAAATAATTTTAAGGGCACAGCTGCGACAAACAAATACGACTCAACCTTGGTTAACTACAAACCAAGTGCTTCAATAAACTGGTCACTACCATTAATTAAAAGATCAAAAACCAATAATTTTATGATTGAGCCAATGGCCAACATCGTGACTAGTAGTTTTAAGAAAAACTATACTGGCGTTCCAAGTGAAGATACTGGCGTTCCGGAATTAACCGTAAGCAATCTATTTCTAAATGATCGAATTTCAGGTTATGATCGCAACGAATCTGGAACTAGAACCAGCTACGGCGCCAGAACTTCTTTCTTCAATCAATATGGCGAATATGGCTTAACTTTAGGACAAAGTTTTCGTATTAAAGATCAAACTCAAGATGTCTCTATTCTAGGATTTAACAATAATAATAAATCAAACTTTGTTGGCTTAACTTCTTATAAAGCTAAAAAATATTTTAATATTTCTTATGCTTTTCAGCTTAATGAATCTAACTACCAAAATGAAGTTAACGAAGTTATTGCTTCACTTAATCTCAATCGCTTTACCTTCTCAAGTAACTACCTCTTGTTACTAAGAAACTCTCAAAATGACTTAAAAAAAGAGCAGATTTCTTTCTCATCAAAATTTAGTTTTACACCACAATTTTCAACAACCGTAATGGCAAATAAAGACTTGGTAACCGGACGTATTTTAAGCCGTAGCCTTGCATTTAATCGAGAAGGATGTTGTACAATTTTTAGTTTTACAGCAACCCAAAGCAACCAAAGTAATTTAACCAAACCTTCAACCTCTTATACCTTTAGCATATCTTTTAAGAACTTGTAAAAGATTGTTTGAGTTACTATTTCTAAAATTGTTGATCAGTTAAATTTGATCGGCACTAACCAATAAATAATTTTTCATATGGCGCACGATCTTACCGATAATAATTTTTCAAAAGATATTTTAGAATCCAAAGGCATTGCGCTGGTAGATTTTTGGGCGCCTTGGTGTGGTCCTTGCCGCCAACTTTCTCCAATCGTGGAAGAACTAGCCAAAGATATGGCAGGCAAAATTGATGTTTACAAATGCAACATCGATGAAAATCCCGAAACTCCTTCAAAATACGCTGTCAGAGGCATTCCTACTTTGATGATTTTCAAAGAAGGCAAGTTGGTTGATACTAAAGTTGGATCTCTTTCTAAAGCTGCTCTTTACGAATGGGTAAAAAATAACTCTTAGGAAATGACAAAAAATTATTCTTCAAGCGATCGACCTAAATTGCTTGAAGAATCTATTTTTAAATATCTTGAAAACTCAAAAAATGAGCTTTTACAAGAAGCTGCGCAGCATTTTTTTTCAAAAACTTTTCTAACAATTAAGATCGGTATCGAGCTTGAATTCTATTTGTTACAAGCCGATCAAAATAAAATTGAAGATAAAAAAATAGTCGAAAACTTTATCTTCGATTTATCAAAAAAAATCCCACAAAATTCTTTAATTTATAAAATAGAACCAGAGCAGGGAAGTGGACAAATTGAAGTTAAAACTCTGTTTAATTCTGATTTGTTAAAAATTTGCGCCGAGATTAATTCAATCAAAATAGTCGCAAAAAATTTAGCCTTAGAAAAAAATTTAGATGTTTCTTTTGCAGCACAAAAGTTTTCAGACGATTGCGGTAGCGCTTTGCAGTTCAATATTTCGCTACACGACTCAAGCGATAAAAGTCTCTTCAATGATAACCAGGAAATTCTACAACAATTAGCAGCAAGTCTTTTAAAAATAACAAATGCGATGATGATTTTTTTAGCGCCAGCCAAAGAAGATTATCAAAGATTTTCCTACGATTTGAATCTTAATTTATTTAAAAAAGGTAAATTCACCGCACCAGTAAATTTAAGCTTTGGCGCTGATAATCGGACTTGCGCAATTCGCGTAGCTGCGCCACCAAAGAATCAAAATAATAAATTTGGTAAACGCTTGGAATATCGAGTTGCAGCTGCTAATTGCAGTGTTGAGCTTTGTTTATCGGCAATTTTGATTACGATTTTATACGCCATTGAAAATGACACCAAGCCTTTAAATCAGATACACGGAAATGCTTTTGATGAACAATATAAAACAGAAAAAATCTGTCAAAACTTAGACGAAGCCAAAGATAATTTTTTTGCTAAAGAAAATTTTATCAGAGAATTTTTACTAAAAAAATTCGACATCCATAACTTTATCAATGCTGCGTAGCCTAGAAATATCTGCATTATCGAGCAAATATTTTTCTGCCAACTCAACTTTTGTTACTTTGCCAGCGCGCATTACCACAAAATAAACTTTAGTAAACTTTTCAAAATCTTTCGGAGCAACTAGCTGCGAAAGTATTGATTTTACTGCGATAACTCCCTCACGCTCTTTAATTATAATCTGCACTGAGGCAGCGATTTTTTTAGATTTTAAAACCGAAATTTTATCTTGCTGATTTGAAATAGCGTTTTCATTAGCAGAGTTTTTATTAAAGCTTTTTGCTTCAGAATTATTTTTCTGCCACCCAGAATTGCCACGATTTTGGCGAGCTGGTTGCTGCTTTATATCTTCAAAATCCTGATCTTTTGGCTGAGTAATACGAATAAAATCTTCCAACTTTTTAACATCTCTAACCAAAATTCTAATACCGCCATCATCTTTGCGGATCAAACATTCTAAAGAAATCATGCTGCCATCAGCAATTAAATCTCTGGCGTTGGTTATTAAAGCTTCGTCAAAAATCATTGCTTCAAAAATTCCAAGCGGGTCAGAAATAGTAAGATAAGCAAATCGACCACGCGGCCCAGATCTGTGTTTGCTGGAAGCAACTATACCAGCCATTTTTACCAAATTATTATCTTGTAATTCGTCTCGTTCAATTTTGTCAGAAAAAATAATACCGCGCTTTTTTAAGTCGGGCACAAACTCATCAACTGGATGCTCGTTTAAGAAAAATCCGAAAGCTTCAAATTCTTTTTGCAGGCGCTCAACACGATTCCAGTTTTCTACTTTTTTTAATTCTGGTTTTTTATTGGCTTCAGGAAGTCCGCCAAAAAGACTCATTTGATTTGAAGAAGCAGCTTCGCTTTGTTGTACCGCATGAGAAGAAAGTATGTCAAAAGATTCTGATATTTGACGACGATTATCAGTAAAACAATCAAAAGCGCCGGATTTAGCTAAAGCTTCAACTGATTTTTTATTGATGGTTTTTGGATCTAAGCGTTCAGCAAAATCATAAATATCTTTGAACTTGCCGTTAATTTGGCGTTCTTTCACCGCAGCATCAGTCATGTTAAAGCCAACGGCTTTTATGGCGCCAAGGCCAAATCTGATTGCTAATTTATGATCTTGTTGTTTGGACATTGGCTAGAAAATAAAAATCAAAATCGTTATTCCAGCGATGATTCTGTAAATACCAAATGATATGAAACTATTTTTGCTCACAAAATTTATCAGCCATTTTATTACCAGAATTGCAAAGAGAAATGCTGATAAAGTACCAGCCAAAATTAGCTCAGAATTAGCAAAATTTATCTCGTGATAATTTTTTATCAGATCAAATGTCGTAGCAGCAAAAATTGTTGGTATGGCTAAGAAGAAAGAAAACTCGGTGGCAACTTGACGATTAAGTTTAAGCAACAAGGCGCCGATTATTGTTGCTCCTGATCTTGAAGTTCCAGGAATCATTGCCAAACATTGGAATAATCCGATGTAAAAAGCTTGTGGTACTGAAATTTGATTAATGTCTTCGACAACTGATTTTCTTGGCATTTTTTCAACAAAAATCATGATCAAACCGCCAACAATTAAACTGATTGCGATTACTAAATTAGAAAAAAATATTTTCTTGATAAGATCGTGGAAAAGGCCACCAATCAGCATCGCTGGCAAAAATGCTAAAGCTAAATTGTAAGAGAATTTCTGGTTGGTTTTTTTGTGAAGGTTAAAGATAACATCAAGAATTTTTTTGTGGTAAATCAAACAAACTGCCAGAATAGCGCCAAACTGAATGACGATTTCAAAAAGATTATTTTTGATTGATTGGAAATCGATTAAATAAGAAGCAATCAGCAAATGCGCAGTTGAAGAAACGGGAATAAATTCAGTTAGACCTTCAATAGCTCCAAGAAAAATAGCTTTGAAAAGATCAACCAAATTGAACATGAGGGATATTTAAAGAAGATAAACTGATTGATTGCGAGTGCCAATTTGCTTGGCGCGTAGTAATTCAAAAACACCTAAATTAAAACGCAGTTTTGTGTGGTACCTCCGATCCGAATCGAACGGACACGTCCCAAGGGACAATAGATTTTGAGTCTATCGCGTCTACCAATTCCGCCACAGAGGCCCATGAAGTTAGAAATTTTGGCAATTAAAAAGGCTTGGCCAAATTTTGAAGTATTAATTCTAAAATTTAGCCAAGCCCACCCAAAAGAAAAAATCTAAAAAGTAAAAAATTTGGGAAGCTCACTCTAAAAATTGGTGATTTAGAAGTCAAAAAGCTTTTTTAAAGAAATTGCTCGACTTGATTCTGAAGCTCTTAAGGAGATATAAATCATAATTACCGCAAAAACTGCTGATAAAAAAGATCCACAAAGAACACCAATTTTTACATTTTCAAAAACTAGAGGATGGCTTGCAAAAGCTAGCGATCCAACAAAAAAACTCATGGTAAAACCAATTCCAGTAAGAATTGTTACCGCATAAAATTCTAACCAAGTTGAAGTTCTTCTGAAACTTTGGGGAAGGCTAGTCAGACCAAGCTTTATGGCTAAAAAACTAAACAGCATTACACCAAATTGCTTGCCAAAAAATAATCCCAAGATGATTCCAAAAACTAGCGGATCGCTAAAAATTTCTAGGGAAAAATTTTCAATTCTAACTCCACTATTAGAGAAGGCAAAAAGTGGTAGAATCAAAAAATTTACTAGCGGAGAAATTTTTTTAACTAAGTTATCAAGAATATCTTTTTGTATTGGAATAAACGTTGCCAAAATTACTCCGGCAATAGTTGGGTGAATTCCTGACTTTAAAATCATCAACCATAGAATTATTCCAAAAATTAAATAGAGAATAACTTTGTCAGATTTCTTAAGACTAAGAATTGCTAATATAACTACGGTTAAAAATGCTAAAGTAAGACAAAATGGATCGAGATTTTGAGTGTAGTAGAGAGCGATAATTAAGATTGCGACTAAGTCGTCAAAAATTGCTAAAGAAACTAGAAAAACTTTTAAAGATTTAGAAATTTTATTGCCAAACAGGCAAATTATGCCGTAAGCAAAAGCGATATCCGTTGCAGTTGGAATAGCAAATCCACGTAAGTTTTCTGGGTTACTGAAATTACAAAAGTAAAAAATCAGGGCAGGGACGATAACCCCGCCGCACGCTGCAATTGCTGGAAGCATGGCTTTAGACTTACTACTTAGTTCTCCTTTACAAATCTCTTTTTTTAATTCCAATCCAACTAATAAAAAGAATATCGCCATCAAGGCGTCGTTGATCCAATCATGAATTGTTAAATCTTTTTGAACTCCAATAAAGCTTAGATTTAGCGGTAAATTTAGCGAAAAAAACTCGTGATAAATTACAAAACTTTTTGAATTAGCAACGCAGAGTGCAGCAATAGTTGCAATCAAAAGCAGCGCTCCGGTTGAAGCTTCTAGTTCAAAAATTTTTTTAACTTTACGAAACTTACGAAACATACTTAAAGAAATTTATATATCCCATATTGGTGACTGACTTAAAAACTCTTGAATGTTGAGTTTAACAACTTCTTTTATTGAATTTGTTTTGTTATACACCGCCCTTTGACAATCAGAAGAGATGCCGCGGCTCATGATTTCTCTTAAAGTTTTAAGATAACTTTCATATCCAAATTTTTTGGCATAATCTTTATTAATGTCTAGCCACATTTCAACCTCATCATTTATTTTCTCTGAGAAGAAATCTTGGACAAGGTTGAACTTGATTAAACCAGCTGCAGTTATCGTTAAAACAATGCGCCAATAAATGAATGTAGGCAATATAACGTTTCGACGGAGTTATAACACAGTCAGAATAGCGTGCAAAAGGATGGCAACCAGTTGTGGAAAATCTAATACCTAGATCGTTTCCAATTGGAGTTAATGCTTCAAAAGATAGTTTTAAATCATCTTTAATTTGATGCACATCATCTCTTTTATCGGTACAGATCTCGACCGTGCTTAGATAAAATTCTTGTTTAAGATTTTTAATAAATTTGCCAGCATCAAGCAAATCATTGGCTCGTGGTGTTAGATTTAAACTATCTTTATCAATCAACTGAAACTCAATTTCTGCACCCAGAGTTAAAACTCCGTTGGTTTTAAAAATTATTTCCTCAGAGAAGTTAGTCATTTTGTGATTTAAATTTAGTTAAAAAATCAACAAGTCAACTCTCCAAAGAAATGAAGATAAGGCAAGATAATATCTTAGTAAGGCAAGATAATATCTTAGTCGGAAATATCGGATATATTGGTTGGATGTTAATTTTACATAATAGTAATTATGAGGAAAGCGAAACAACGAAACGAGGAAAACCTTTACCGTTATCAATAATTCTGAGTTATTCAGAAGAATCTGGTTTCAAGACAGAGCTCGAGCTAGATGGGCCTTGGGCCTTGTGAAAATTTAAAGGCTTTTTTTGTCTTTGTGTAAGCTGGAATAGCTATAGCTTCGGAATAGTTATCGTTAGAGCTAGTATTTTTTATTGCCTTGCCCTGCTTCACTTTTTTATCGTCAATGATGATGCCTTTTGGGCCTTGAGAGAATTTAAAACTATTAACAACTGCTGGAATTGGCGCTATGTCTTCAGCAGTGCTTTGGGCTGCTGCTTTTTGATTTTGTTTATCTGTGAAATCTTCAATATTTTTTTTGACTTCTAAATCCTTTACCTGGTTTTGGTTGCTCTTCGGACCTTGTAAAAATTTAAATTTTTTACTTTTTAATATTTCAGTTACTTCTTTATTACCGATTTTTGAATTGCGTAAAAAAACTTGATTGCTGTCATTTGGTTTAAATTCTTTCGCTGGAATTTTTTCTTCAATTTTAAATTTATTACCTTCGTTAATGCTTAGTCCTGATTTTTTAGAAAACTTGATTTTCGAAGGTTGGTTTGGATTTTTTGAAACTTGGTAAGCAGAATAATCTGATTGATCTTCGGAAGAACCTTGAGAAACAAATCTAAACTTACTTTTAATTTTACCGATCTGTTTTTTTTCTATAATTTTTCCGTCTGGCGAAAGATCTTTTTCAACAAAGCTGCCTTTGTTTTTTGTTACCAAGTTGAGCGGAGTTTCGTTAGAAATAGAAACCGCTCCAAATTCTTCTGTAACTCTATTATTAAGAGCCGACATCTTAACAATTTGATCTAGATATTTTTCTAAAATGTCTTGGATCTTTTGATTGTCATGGTTTTTGGCAATAACAAAAGCATCGCTAATTTGTGATTTCAAAACAGTTTCTTCCATATTTTTGATAAAGTTAAACTTTTCAAACATGGCTCTTAAACATTGATCACAATCTGAAGTAGCAGCGTGAATTATGGCAGATTCATTAACGGAGTTAAGCGCAGCTGCGTCAGCATTTTTAAGAAGAAGTAGTTCAACAATTTCGCTCGACCCAGCTAAGGAAGAGCGCATCAAAGGAGTCCAACCTTCATTGTCGGCGATATTAACATCAGCGCCATTGACTATTAATAAAGTAGCGATTTCCAAATTTTTTTCACGACTAGCAATATGCAAGGCGGTAGCGCCACCAATATTTCTTTGATTAACTAGAGCTGGCCCTGCTTTGCTAAAAAATCTTGCACCATTCACATCATTTACGGCAACAGCTGAAATTAAAGAGCTCATGCCAGCAACTTCATCAGAGTTTTGATTATAAATACTCTTGATTTGGGCGATGATTATTTTGCTATCGATTAATATCCCAAAAGTGCAAACGCACAAAAAGAATACAGGCAATATAAAATATTTTCTGCTTTTGATTTTATTAATCTTAAACAAGGAAGAATTTTTGCTTTAATGATTTGTATTAGATAACCCAATAAGAACCTTTACAGAACAAGGCTTCGCTTATTAAGTTAAATTTGGGATAGTTACAATAAGGTTGAATAATTTGCAGAATGATTTTTTAAAAAAAATTTGCTAGAAAAAACTTAAATCTATGTTGCCAGAATTTTACTAGAAATAACGTTAGTTATTTTTTCCATCTATTTTCCAACTGTTTAATTATAGATTCAGAATTTGGATCGTAAGGTTTTTCAACCCAAGGTTTGGCTCCGTTTTTTAAAAGCAAGGCTACTGATAAATCTTGTTTGTAACGATTAGCAATTTCCAAAGCACTAAATCCGTCAAAATCCAAGGCGTTTATATTGACTCCTTTTTTAATCAAAGTTTCGATTGCTGGCAAAAAACCAACTCGCGCAGCGTGCATCAAATAAGTCCTACCAAAACCATCAACATAGTTAATGTCAGCATTGCTATTAACCAATAAGTCAAAAGAAGCTAAATCCAAAGTTTCAATCGCAATCTGTAAAGCTGTGTATCCAAGCCCGTTCAATAAGTTTGGATTGGCGCCCTTCGCCAAAATTGAAGCTGCAACATCACGCTTCTGCAATAGCAGAGAATAAGTTAGTATCGTGTCGCCAGCATAATTACGCAAATCAGGATTTTCTAAGTCGCTATAAGCACTATTAAAATATGAAATATCTTCCCTGCCAATTGATCTAAATAAAATGTCAACTTTCTCCGCCTTGGTAAATACAATTGGAATTCCCACATTATCACTGCTTCGATATCGATCGAGTATTGGTGGAGGAGGAGTTTCGTAGAGAGAAAACTTATTAATATTTTTTCTTTGAGGTATAATTTTTTCATCACCTTCAACTAAATCGTCATCAAAATTTTCTATCTGATTTGATTGTTCTTGATCTATTTTTATTAGGTATTTCTCACGCAATTTATTTAGCTTCGCTAATTTGGCTTTATGCTTTTTTTCATTCTCTGCGGCTTTTTTCTTGGCTGTTAAAAGTTTTTTTAAGTTAAGTTTTTTTTGTGAGTTAATATATTTATCTTTTTTTTCAGTCTTTGCCAGACCGCTATTTGCCTTTAACTTTTTAGTTTTATCATCATCTTTTTGTGGACTAGTTTTGCTTAAGAAATTCTGAATTTTAGAAAGAGCTCCACCCGTTTGCTCACTTATTTTATTAGCGATCGATGAGTCAGAGGAAGACTTTTCCTCTTTCTTTTCTTCTGGTTTTTTTTCATTTACAGAGTTTTTAACTAATGGCTCTGGCACTTTAGAAGACTCTGCTACAGGCTTTTTACCATCTTTTGCATCAATCTCATCAAGGCCGAGAGATTCAAGATCAACCTTTACATCTTTATCTTTAAAGGGTTCATTCTTAGCTTTTTTAGTCAAAAGATCGGCATTAATTTGCTCTAAAGTTTCAGGATTTGCAGCTTGAGCAACGAAACAGAGCGAGTAAAAAATTATGATAAAAAAAACTCGAAGCATTTATTTGTGAATTATTTTACCGGATCATATCCGCTTTTTTTAGAGAAAGGATGACATCTTAAAATACGAGTTACTCCAAGAAAAATTCCCTTAATCAAACCCTTTTTTTCAACCGCTTCCAGCATATAGTGCGAGCATGTTGGCTCAAATCTACAATTGCAACCGCCAAGTAATCTCGCGATAAAGAATTGATAGATTTTTATCAAAAAGAATAGGGTTTTTGTCAGAACTTTTTCAAGAAACTTTATGAAATTAATTCTAACCATTCTGCCTCATCTAAAATTTTTAATGACAATTCGCGTGCCTTTTTCAGCTTTGATCCAGCTTCAGCGCCAGCAACAACAAAATCTGTTTTAGTAGAAACTGAACCCACAACTTTCATGCCTAAATCTTCAGCTTTTTTCTTAGCTTCAGCTCTAGTCATTTTTTCTAAAGTGCCAGTAAAAATAACTGATTTACCCGATAAATGAGAATCAGAATTTTTAACTACAGAATCTAAAATTTTCAGTTCTTTTTCTAAATCCAAAACCATCTTCAAACTTTGTTGATCACGAAAATAATCCAGAACTGCTTGCGCCATTTTTTCACCAATTCCGTCAAGCGCTACAAAATCTTGATATTCGCGATTTTCGTTTAAAGCTTGATTATCGTGCTTCGACAAAATCAGCATTACTTCTAAAAAATGTTTAGCAGAAATAAAATGCTGCGCCAAAAGCTTGGCGGTTGTTTCACCAACATGTCTGATACCAATAGCATAAATAAATTTTTCTAAGGCAATTTCTCGTTTAGAATTTATAGCCAAAAAAAGATTTTCAATTGATTTTTCGCCCCAACCTATTTTTTTACTCAGAGGATTTTCTGCTATTTTTTCATTTGCTTCTAAACGAAAAATATCGGCAAAATTTTTGATTCTTCCTTCATTGAAAAAATTTTCGATCTGCTTTTTCCCAAGTCCTGTAATATCGAAAGCATCTTTTGAAACAAAGTGTTTTAAAGTTTCTTTTAATTGAGCTGCGCAGGAAAGTCCTCCAGAGCAGCGTAAAACGACATCTTCTTCAATTTTTATAATTTCACTTCCGCAAACTAGACAATTTTTTGGAAAGGAAAAAATCTTTAAGTCCGCTTTTCTTTTGGTAAAATCAACTTCTAAAACTTGCGGAATAACATCGCCAGCGCGCTGAATTAAAACTATGTCGTTGATACGAATATCTTTGCGAGCAATTTCATCTTGATTATGCAAAGTAGCGCGCGATACAACAACACCGCCAATGTTGACTGGTTTTAAAATTGCAACCGGCGTCAAAGCTCCCGTCCTGCCAATTTGAATGACGATATTTTCAATTTCAGTTTTAGCTTTTTCAGCAGCAAATTTATGAGCAATTGCCCATCTTGGGCTGCGTGCTACGAAACCAAGACGATTTTGTAAATCGAAGTTGTTAACTTTATAAACCATGCCATCAATGTCGTAATCAAGCTGATAGCGTGAATCGGCAATTTTTTGGTAAAGCTCAATAATTTCATCAAGATTACGACAAAGTTTAGAATGCGGCTCAATTTTAAAACCAAACTCGCGCAATTTTTGATGTAGCTCCACTTGTGACTTACATTTAAACTCGTCAGAAACTTCACCAAGCGAATAAGCAAAATAACTTAATTTTCTTGCGGCAGTGATTTGCGGATCAAGTTGTCGTAAAGAACCTGCAGCAGCATTGCGTGGGTTAGCAAAAATTTTTCCACCCTGCTCTTCTTGGCGTAAATTCAATTCAGCAAAATCTTGCTTTTTCATGTAAACTTCGCCGCGCACTTCAAATATTTTTACAGTTTCAGCACATTTTAATTGAAGTGGAAATCCCTGCAAAGTTTTTATATTTTGCGTAATATCTTCACCTTCAAAACCATCGCCGCGAGTGACTGCATAAGCTAATTTGTTATTTTCATAACGCGCAGCAAAAGATAATCCATCAATTTTTACTTCACAAAAAAGTTCTAAATCGCGAGACCTGGCGGAAGAAAATAGATCGATAATTTCTTCTTTTTTATCAAAACCTAAAAAACGATTAACGCGATCGATAAAATCTTGAATGTCTTCTTTGCTAAAGCCATTAGAAAGCGAAAGCATTGGTTTGCTGTGGCGTATTTTTGAAAAATTATCCAGAGTTTTTGCGCCGACTTTTTCTTTTTTAGAATCAAAAAATTGCGGAAAATTTTGTCGATATTCTTCAAGTTTTTTACGCAAAGAATCATATTCAAAATCAGATATTAGTGGCGCATCAAAAGTGTGATAAGCCTCATCATGTTTTGATATTTTAGCTTTAAGCTTGGTTATTTCTTGCAAAATTTTTTCCATTATTAAACCAAATGATCGTCATTAACATAAGTGAGCTCAGAAACCAGTTTTTGAAAATTAAATCTAGCGAGATGCTCTTTATCAACTGCGTGAACAAAAACTTGATTTGGCCGCAAAGAAACACAAAACAAACCCGTTTGCATATTAATGCTTGTTGCAAGCAAGGCTAAATTTAGATTTGGATTATATTTAAAATTTAAAACATGGATTCCTGCTTTGAAAGGCTCTCTTCTAAACGCTAAAGCAATGATCAGCTTGACTGAGCTAAAAAAGTTTCTGAAAAAAATTTTTAGAAAATTACGATAAAATCCAAAGCTTAAATATAGTAACTCACTTTTTTCTCCTATAAGTTTATATCTATAAGAACTAAGAGAAACAAAGGCTGCAGACAAGACACCAATAAACAAATATAACCAAGATATACTTCCCGCCGAGATCATAAAAAGTATCCATAGCGTCAATAAAAATAAAAATAGATTGAAGATATTGAGCATTTAAAAATCGGCTTTAAAGATTTGTATTGCGGTTGGCAACTTACTTAAAAAAAATTATCAAAAACAATGAAAAAAGTCTTAATCGTACAAGCAGTTTTTTACGAAAAAATCTCAGCAATGTTATTGGAAGGAGCTAAAAAAGAGCTTAAAAATGCTGGATATGAAGTTGATGTAATTTCAGTTCCGGGAGTTTTTGAAATTGCAGCGGTGATCTCAATGCATAAAGATATTAAGGATAAGTTTTTTCAGAGTTATAATAAATATTATGGCTATGTTGCTTTGGGCTGTGTTATTCGCGGTGAAACTAGCCATTATGATTATGTTTGCGCAGAAAGTGCTCGAGCTTTGAACGATCTTGCTTTCAAAGAAAAGTTGGCCATTGGTTATGGAATTTTAACAGTTGAAAATGAACTTCAAGCACTTGAACGCGCTGACTCCGCAAAAAAAGATCGTGGAGGATTCGCAGCCTATGCCTGCACTGAAATGATTAAAATTCGTGAAAAAATTTTGTTTGGGCGCAAAACAGAGTAGTTATAACTTTTTTGAAATTGCGATCGCAGATTTGGTAGTAAATTTAATGAGTTTGGAAAGCGCTGAAAAACAACCAAGTTCTGCGGCTTTATTTTCATAGCCAATATCACGGTGTTCTAATTCCTCCTGACGAAATTTTTCAATTTTTTCTTTCAAGATTTTCACTTGCTGCTTTTGATCTTCGTTTAAAAATTCTTCTTCTTTATTTAAAGATTCAAGCTGCTCTCGATAATGTTCATCTATCACTTCTTCAACAGCTGTGGTACAAGTCATCGCAGCTTTTTTATCAGCTAAAGCGGTTAAAAAACCTAAAGCAAAGCCGCCAACTTTCCAAATTGGTTGCATCAGAGTTGGGCGGATTTTTTGTTTTCTGATTTCGTTATTAAAATAATCGAAGTGAGTATTTTCTTGCTGCTTCATATGTTCGAATAACTCGAGAGTTTCAACATCACCTTTTATTCTTAGTGCCGCAATTTGTCCGTCGTAAATAACTTGCGCGCCTTTTTCACCAGCGTGATCAACGCGAATTATTTCGGCGATTTTTTTTTCAAAACTTGTCATAAAGATTTACTTAGACATTAAACCTAAAGTGAAAAACATCACCATCTTGTATGATGTAATCCTTCCCTTCCAACCTTAATCTTCCTGCTGCCTTAGCGCCCTCTTCTCCATTTAAGTTTATATAATCGTCGTAAGAGATTGTTTCGGCGCGGAT
Source organism: Rickettsiales bacterium UBA2645 (assembly GCA_002359655.1). GTDB lineage: Bacteria > Pseudomonadota > Alphaproteobacteria > Rickettsiales > UBA1997 > UBA2645. The sequence continues at coordinate 19,605 of DENL01000006.1, forward strand.
AAAACCTTTTTCAAAATCAGTATGAATTATACCAGCAGCTTTTGGTGCGCTCGAGTCTTTTTTCAAAGTCCAAGCATGACATTCTTTCGGGCCGACAGTAAAAAAAGTGATTAAGTTTAAAAGCGAGTAAGAGCTTTTAATAATTTGCGCCAAGCCAGTTTCCGCAAGACCAACAGCTTCTAAAAATTCTTTTTTTTCGATTTCAGTTTCAAGAGCAGCAATTTCTGCTTCAACTTGAGCGCAGATTTTTAAAACTTGGTAACCATTTTCTTGGCCGAATTTCTCGACTAACTCAGAGTATTTATTTCCCGACAATTCATTTTCTTTCAGGTTACAAACAAAAAGCTGCGGCTTAGAAGTGATTAATTGCAACTCTTTAAAAATCTTTTCCTCTTCTGATTTTATTTTTGTTAAACGCGCCGCTTTTCCATCTTTTAAAACTTCTAAAACTTTTTTAGCGACTTCAATTTGCGCGGCGATTTCTTTGTCTAAACGCGCTTTTTTTTCTAGGGTTGGAATTCTTTTTTCCAAACTTTCCATATCGGCGATGATCAGCTCAAGCTGAATTAAATCGATATCGCGCAGCGGATCAACCTTACCTTCAACATGGGTGATATTTTCATCTTCAAAACAACGCACAACATTTATGATGGCATCAACTTCGCGAATATGAGATAAAAATTTATTGCCCAAACCTTCACCAGTACTTGCTCCACGCACAAGACCAGCAATATCTACAAATTCAATTTGCGCCGGAATTATCAAAGCTGAAGTAGCAATTTTTGCTAATTTTTCTAAACGAAAATCAGGTACATTCACTTTTCCGATGTTTGGTTCAATCGTACAAAAAGGATAGTTAGCAGCTTGTGCAGCAGCGGTTTGAGTTAGCGCATTAAACAAAGTTGATTTACCAACATTTGGCAAACCGACAATTCCACATTGAAGAGACATTTGAAAAATTATTTATGATTTAAGATTTATGATTTTAAGTATGACTTAAATAACATTTCAAAAATCCTAGATCATAAATCATAAATCAAAATTCTTTATGCTAAGAAAAATTACGAATTTTTCTGTCTTACTTTGCATCCTACTCTTGCAGGGCTGCTTCATTCATCAAAAAATTATTATTAAAGGCAAAGGCAATATAAAACTTGAGCAAGTTGATTTTAACGAACTTGATGGCTGGCAAAGTGATGATCACAAAAAAGCTCTGCAAGCTTTTATTCAGTCTTGTAATAAGTTTGCTCGTATGGCGCAAAGCCGCATAATTGGTGTGCAAATTGGTGATATAACTGCCGGAGATTTTCGTGATGTTTGTGAAATCGCTCAAGTTGTTAAAACCATGAGTACTAAGCAAGCGCAGAATTTTTTTGAAAATTGGTTCAAAGCCTTTTTGGTTTCCGACAGATCAGGAAATAGCAAAGGATTATTCACCGGATACTACGAAGCCAACCTTCAAGGCAGCAGAATCAAAACTGAAAAATTTAAATATCCAATTTACACTAAACCTCATGATTTGAATTCCAATCCTTATTTAACTCGAAAAGAAATCGAAGATGGCGCTTTAAAAAATAAAGGTTTGGAACTTGTTTACGTTGATGATCCTGCCGAATTATTTTTTATGCATATTCAAGGTTCAGGTCGTATAAACTTACCTGACAATACTGTTATGCGCTTGAGTTTTGCGGCACGAAACAACCAGCCTTTTATTGGCATTTCAAATTATATGCTGGAAAAAGGTTATATTGATCGCAGCGAATTAAATGCAGAAAGCATAAAAAAATGGTTACAAAAAAATCCTGATAAAGCTGAGGAGGTTATGAATATAAATTCTGCCTATACTTTCTTTAAACAATCTGAAAGTGAATATGTGGTTGGAGCACAAGGTGTTCCGCTCACCGCCGAAAGATCTCTTGCCATTGACAACGCAGTTCTTCCTTACGGATTACCAATCTGGCTTGATACCGTTTTGTATAAAAAAAGTGGCGCTAAAGAAAAATATTCGCGCCTTTTGATCGGACAAGATACTGGCTCGGCAATAAAAGGTGTAGTTCGCGGTGATATATTTTTTGGTTATGGAGAAGAAGCGGAAGAACGCGCTTCTTATACTGCAGCTCGCGGTCAATACTACATTTTACTGCCAATCAATATCGTCGATAAAATGAGAGCAAGATAGTTTATTTAAAAATCTGATCTTGTTTTAAAGGCGATACTGATTGTTCCTTCATCTAAATAATCAAGCTCACTTCCAACTGGAATTCCGTAAGCTAAGCGCGTGATTTTGAGATTAAATTCCTTCAAACTTTCCGCTAAAAAATGTGCTGTAGTTTGACCATCTATTGTTGCGCTTGTGGCAATAATAATTTCTTTTACCGCTGAGTTTTTTAGACGCTTAAAAAGCTGATCTAATTTTAAATCTTCAATATTCATTCCCGAAATTGCCGAAAGTTTTCCACCCAAAATGTGGTAATGCCCTTTATAATTTTCAGCGCGTTCAATTGCCCATAAATCTGCCACTTCTTCGACAATACAAATTAAATTTGCGTCACGTTGCGAGCTGTTACAAATGTTGCAAATGCTGGCTTCGTCGAGGTTTCCACAAATTTCACAATTATGAATTTCATCATGTAAAGCTTGTAAATTTGCAATCAGGGGTAGCAAAGTTTTTTCTTTGTTCGCGGCCAAGCTAAGAACTATACGCTTAGCAACTCTAGGTCCCATACCAGGAAGCTTACTAATAATTTTGCTAAGATTTTCGATGATATTTTTTTGCATTTTATTTTTTTAAAGTGTCGAAGAAGCCTTGGTAATTAAGGCTTAAGAGCCGATTCCTAAATCAAGGTGAATTTTTCAATTTTCTAGAAACAGAAATAAAAAATATTTGACTGTTTGGCAATTGCTAAGGAATTGTATTCTACTTCACGAAAAAATCCCGCCAATAATTCACCATAAAATTCATTTAATAATCATCACTTAAAACATGACAAGTCTTACCAATACTGATTTTACAGAGCTTTGCCAAACTCTTTCTAAAATTTTCAACACGACATCTTTAGAAATTCAAGAGCATTTATCGCTCTTTATAAAAATTGATCCCACAATCAAAAACTGCTTGTATTATTTATCGCAAATCGAAGAAGATGACTTGAAAATAAGCGCCGCTCTAAGCTTAGAATTTTTAGTCAAATTTAAAAAATCCCCATTCAATTAAAAATGCCTGCAAAAAAACATGCTTTAAATTTGGGTAAAGAAACCAAATATCAACTTGGAGAAGTCGATAAAAAAATTCTGCAAAGCGTTGATAATCCACATATCAACACAAACTACTCAATCAGACTTTCTTGTCCTGAATTCACTTCAATCTGTCCAATTACTGGTCAGCCTGACTTTGCTCATCTGGTTATTGATTACGTTCCTGATAAAAAAATTGTTGAGAGCAAAGCCTTAAAACTATACCTATTTTCTTATCGTAATCACGGCGCATTTCATGAAAACTGCACCATACAAATTGCCAAGGACATTATTTCACTGATCAAACCAAAATGGTTGAGAATTGGTGGCTATTGGTATCCTCGCGGTGGAATTCCAATTGATATCTTTTTCCAAACTTCGGCGCCGCCAAAAGATTTATGGCTCTCTGATCAAGGAATTCCAACTTATAAAGCCAGATAAATAATGATAAATTTTCCCATCATTTTACCTGAGATAAATCCGGTTTTTTTTCAGTTGGGGCCATTGGCGATAAGGTGGTATTCTTTAGCCTATATTGCCGGCATTTTGTTCACCTTATTTTGGATTAAAAAAACCAATAAAAAATATAATTTCCTATCTCACGAAGCCTACGATGACTGGTTGGTTTGGGCAGTTATGTCGATAATCTTAGGCGGTCGCTTGGGATATGTTTTGTTCTACAATGCATCTTACTTCTTACATCACCCGCTAGAAATTTTTGCTTTATGGCAAGGTGGCATGTCATTTCACGGCGGTTTACTGGGATCAATTTTAGGAATGTGGCTTTTTGCCAAAAAATACAAAATTAATTTTTTAGAATTAACCGACACTCTTGCCATAGCCACTCCTGTCGGATTATTTTTTGGTCGCTTGGCTAATTTTATGAATATGGAACTTTACGGTCGAGTTTCTGGTTCAGATTTTGGAATTATCTTTCCAAATGCCGGAAACCTTCCTCGTCATCCAAGCCAGCTTTACGAAGCCTTTCTGGAAGGGCTTTTACTCTTCTTGATCCTGTTCTCGCTTAACCATTTCACTAGCATCAGAAAATTTTATGGACGCTTGAGCGGCTTATTTCTTATGTTTTATGGTTTATTTAGAATTTTAATTGAGAACTTCCGCGAGCCCGACGCCCAAATTGGTTTTCTATTTTATAACATAACCTTGGGACAATTGCTTTCTTTGCCACTAATTTTTTCTGGAGTTTTTTTGATTTTTTCTGCCAAAAATTCTGAGTCTCAAAAGGGAAAAAGTTAAAAAAAATTCTTGTCAAAAAATCACCCCCTTCTCCTCTAAAGGGCAAAGGTTATTATATGCCGCTAAACCTTTGTTTCAGTGCTATCAAAAAGATTAAAGCTTACGATTTTTAGGTTCATGACCTGTCAAGATTATTATTTCACAAAATCAAAAATAATCTTCTTTACTCGCAGGAATTACTGCCAAAAAATCCGCCAACTTTCAAAAAAATATTTCCAATCTCGCTTGCAAAAAAGTTGAAAAATGCGAGCTCTAAAAATTACCAATGTCAGTAGTAAAACAAATTAATCCAATCGAAGCTTTCGAACTTCTGAAAAAAGATCCTGATTCAGTTCTTGTCGATGTCAGAACTTTTGAAGAGTTCAATTTTGTTGGCGTAGCAGACGCTTCAGAATTCAATAATCGTATGATTTTATTGCCTTGGCAACTTATGCCATCAATGGAAGTTAATCATAACTTCAATATCTCGCTTAAAAAAGAGTTAGAAAAACTCTTCAAAGAAAAAGCAACTAAAGCAAAAGTTGTTTTCTTGTGCCGCACTGGTGGAAGATCTAACCAAGCTGCAAATCAAGCTTTAACTCTTGGTTATGAAAATTCTTACAACTTAGTAAATGGCTTTGAAGGTGATTTGGACGAATTTTCCCAAAGAGGAAAAATCAACGGCTGGAAAGCTAAGCTTCTACCTTGGAGGCAGAAATAATGCCAATAGAAGCTATTCTAAAACAAAATACTCAAATCAATAGTCACGACTTTTTAAGCAATCTTTTTATTGCTTGCCGCAAAGAATTTGGCGAAGAAAACTTCTCAAAATGGTTTGCTGACCTTGAGATAATCTCGAATTCAAACCTTGATGTAAGCAGTGAGATAATATTTGCTGCACCTTCTAAATTTGTTCGCGACTGGTTGATCAGAGAATTTATTGAATCCAAATCTTGGCAAAAAAATCTTAAAACTTTAACTCAAGAATTACTGCCAAAAGTTAAAAAAATTTCTGTAATTCATGTTGCTAAAAAAGTTGAAGCAGCAGCGCAAGATGCAATAACTTCAGAAAATAAAGTTTTAAACCTTTCTAAAACCAACAACGTTTTTGCTTTTGGAACCGAGCTCAATCCACGCTATACTTTTGAAAATTTCGTCAGCGCTAAATACAATAAATTAGCGCTTTCAATGGCTAAAATCGTTGCTGGTCTTGATGCGCAGATAAATTTATTCGACGATAAAATCCCGCTCTTTATTCATGGCAATGTTGGTATTGGCAAAACGCACTTGGCGCAAGCAATCGCTTGGCATTTGAAAGATTCTAATCCGCATAAAAAAGTAGTTTACCTTTCTGCTGAAAAATTCATGTACCATTTTGTGCAATCAATCAGAAGCAACGGCATGATGGATTTCAAAGAAAAAATGCGCTCAATCGATGTCTTGATTGTTGATGATGTACAATTCATCGCTGGTAAAGAAAGCACTCAGCAAGAATTTATGAATAGCTTCAATCACTTGGTGGAAGAGAATAAACAAGTGGTTCTAGTTTGTGATCGTCGCCCTTCTGACTTAGAAAACATTGATGAAAAGTTGAAGTCCAGAATAGCTGGCGGCATGATCATCAATTTTAAAAATCCTGATTATCAAGACCGTTTAGAAATTTTGAAAGCTAAAGCTAAAAATATGGAGCAAGAAATTTGCCCAAAAATTTTGAGCTACTTGGCTGAAAAAATTACCACCAATATTCGTGATGTTGAAGGCGCTTTGAGAAAACTTGTCTGCAGTAAAGTTTTAGATGAACAAGAAGTTACTCTAGAAAACGCTAAAGAAATTTTAGCAGATTATATCCGAGCTTCAGTTGCCACTGCGCCAACAATTGAGAAGATCCAAAAAATCGTCGCTCAATTTTATAATATTAAAATCAGCGATTTATCTTCAAAAAACCGCGCTCGCCAAATCGCTCGTCCACGCCAAATCGCCATGTATTTATCAAAAAACTTCACTTGTGAAAGCCTGCCAAAAATCGGCAAAGAATTCGGCGGCAAAAATCACGCAACCGTAATTCACTCGGTAAAGCTAGTACAAGAGTTGATGAACTCAGATCAAAATATCTTGCAGCAAGTCAAGGCTTTGGAAGAGAAGCTTGGCTAGAATCAAACTTTTTGTTTCCCGTTTGTTTTTATAAAAATTTTAAAGAAAAAATTAACTAAATCTCATCTTTCAGTTTCTTCTTTTTTGGATTGTCTTTCTTGCATGCGTTTTTCTAGAATTTTTTTTGTCCAGTTGCTTTGATCCTCTGGACTCAACTCAGCCATATCTTGACGCATTCTATCCATTTTATTGCTAATTCTGTTACTAACTTTCTCTTTTACTTCTTGCTCGGTTTCGAGATTACTAACTTTATATCGGCTATTTTCTCTGACATAATCGATAAGGGTAGTTTTGATAGTTTTGTCCTCATTAAATTTTATTGGCTCGTTGGCCAGCTCTGGATAATTTTTTAAAATAAAATTTTTTGATTGAGAATATTTCAGCATTTTGGGAAGTGGTATGTAGAAATTTTCAAATGCAGAAACTATCGACAAATCTTCTGCTGTTAAATCTTTTAAAATACCAATCGCAATTCCGTCGCAGTTTAAATAATCAGATTGAATTGAGGTTTGATTACCTTTGTCATTGAACGCTGGTTCTTTTTGATGAATAAAACTGATCGATAGATTCTTGGCAATATCACCAAGAATTCTTATAACCACAGGATTTCTTGTATCATCTCTGAGCATTATCAGCTTTTCATTTGTTATCAACAAAGGAACTGAGTGCCTTCCTCTTTCAACTGGATCATCACTTTTCGGAGTATCTTTTTGCAAAAATGTTAACATCACTTTAATTGGTGATGGATTATTTTTTTTTAATTCATTGATGCCAAGAGTTGCCATTTGCAAAATTTGTTTCTCAGGTGTTTCGAAGATTCCACAAGGATCGTGATTTAAAATACCGACAGCTCGAATACGATGAATTTGTCCACGATCTGGGTATTTAGCGTTATAATAATCAACCAATAAATCTAAACCTCTTTCGGTGAATTGGTTAATTGAAAATATATTATTTTCTGGGACTCCTGAACTATTAAGTTTTCTGACTTTTCTTAATAACATCGAAAAAATCTCCTAACTATCAGCTTTGTAAATCTTTTCATAACGGATTTTCTAAAAGATGTTTCTGCTCTAATTTTTATTAAGATTAAAATGATATCGGATTTTCTGCTTAGCTATTTTTTACGATCAAGAACAGGGTGAACTGCTGATAATATTTTATGAATTTTGTCTAATAATTCTGCGGTTATTATTATGACAAATCGCTACTGCCAAGGCATCAGCTTCATCTTCATTTTGGAATCCAGCTTTTGGTAATAAAATTTTGATCATCATTTGTACTTGTTGTTTTTCTGCGCGCCCTACTCCAACAACAGCTTTTTTTACTGCTGTTGTTGAATATTCTGTAACTTTCAGTCCGCATAATCCTAAACTCAAAATCAAAGCACCTCTGGCGTGACCCAATTTTAGTGATGATGTCGGATTGCTGTTAATGAAAGTTTCTTCAATTGCAGCTTCGTCTGGTTGATGAATTTTTACAAATTCGGTGAGTAATTTGTGGAAATGCTGTAAACGAATTGCAAGAGCATCAGAAGGTGAAGTGTGAATTGTTGCAGAAGCGATGAAATGCAGGGAATTATTTTTCACTTCAATAATTCCAAGACCAGTTTTGGTAAGTCCGGGATCGACTCCAAGAATTTTCATTTAAGAATAAAATTTCTGATCTTTGTCAGCCATTTCAATTAAAAGATTGCTGACAGCAAAACGCGATCCGTGTTTTTTGTTCAACTCACTTAATTGATCGACAATTTTTTTAATTCCGTAAGAATCAGCGCTGCGCAAAACTCCGCCACGAAAAGCTGGAAAACCGGCACCCATAATCATCGCCATATCAAGATAGCGGGCATTTTTAACTACACCTTCTTCCAAACATTTTGCTGCTTCGTTGATCATCATCAAAACGCAGCGATCGACGATTTCAGAATCAGAAATTTCAACCGCCGAAATAGATTTTGATTTGCGCAAATTATGAACCAGCTCAATAACTTTTGGATTGACTTGAGCTTGTGATTTTTCTTTTACGCTATGCAAATAGAAACCTTGTCCAGATTTTTTGCCAAGCAAGTCTTTGTGATTATTATAAATTTCATCAAGGATTTCAGCCACTGCCATACGCTGGCCGAAAGCTTCATGCAATGAATGGGCAACTTTTACGCCAACATCAATTCCAACCACATCGGCTAAAACAAAAGGTCCCATTGGCATACCGAAATTTTCAATCAGATAATCAACTTGTTGGATTTCAGCACCTTCTTGCAATAAAAATGCGGCTTCGTTCATGTATGGCAGAAGAATTCTATTCACCACAAAACCAGCAGAGTCTTTCACAACAATTGGAGTTTTGCCTAATTTTTTTGCTAGTTTAACGATTGTAGTAATTGCTTTATCAGAAGTTTTTGCACCGCGAATGACTTCAACCAAAGGCATACGATTAACAGGATTGAAAAAATGCATACCAGCAAAACGCTCAGGATTTTCTAGAGCTTTAGCCATTTCAGAAATTGATAAAGAAGAAGTATTAGAAGCAATGATCGTATCTTTTCTAACATTGGCTTCGGCTTCAGCTAAGATTTTTTTCTTAACTTCAATATTTTCGACAACAGCCTCAATTACAATATCAGCCTTGTCAAAAGCAGTGTAATCAAGGCCAGAAGAGATTTTGTTTATTTTAATTTCAGCTTCTGAAGCGTTGTATTTTCTAATTTTTTTCAGCTGATTATAAATTTTGATAACTTGGTTATAACCAAGAGCTATAGATTTTTGAGCAATATCTTTTACGCGAATATCGATATCATAATTGCTGAAAAGCCAAGCAATTCCGCCACCCATCACACCAGCACCAAGGAGAGCGGAGTTTTTAACATCAATGGCTTCGACTTCTGATTCAACGCCAGAATCTTTTTTCAAAGCTTCGGAAGTAAAAAATATTTCGATCAAGTTTTTTGAAATTTCCGAAATTGCTAAATTGCAAAAAGCATCGAGTTCAATTTTAAGGCCTTTTTCAATTGGTTTTTTATAAGTTTTTTTAATTACTTCTAAAGCAGCCAAAGGTGCAGGATATTGGCCTTTGGTTTTGGCAATTAAATCTTTTTTGGCCAAATAAAAAATTAAATATTTGCTCAAAGTTTCAAACCAACAACGCTTTTTAGCAGAGGCTTTGCGGATTTCTAAATAATTATTTTTTTCACCTTTTTCCAGAATTTCGCTGACAAAAGAGCTAAGAGTATCTTCTAAAAATTCTTCACGAACAAGTTGATCAACAAGTCCGATTTTAAAGGCTTTTCTAGCATCAACTGCTTTGCCAGAAAGAATTATTTTTAAAGATTCTTGTAAGCCGACTAATTTTGGTAAGCGTTGTGTTCCGCCAAATCCCGGAATTATTCCAAGGTTAACTTCGGGCAAGCCAAGCGAAGTTTTTTTGTTGGTAACAGCAACGCGATATTTGCAAGCCAAAGCCAGTTCTAAACCACCACCAAGACAAGCACCGTCGATTATGGCAATTGTTGGAATTTTTAGTTGCGAGATTTTGTGTAAAATATTTTGGCCGCGCGAAACTTTTTCGTGAGCGTCTTTTGCATCGGTAATTCCTTTGATTTCATTGATGTCAGCGCCTGCGATAAAAATATCTTTTTTCTCAGAAGTAATTAATAAAACTCGAATCGCTTTATTGCCATCAATGACATTAATTGCTTTTTCTAGCTCGATCAAAACCGGAGCTGAAAGCTTGTTAACTTTTTCATTTGGCAAATCAAAAATCAGATTAGCTACGCCATTTTTTTCAATTTTTAATGTGAGTGCTTCGCTTTGCATATATATCTTATTTTGATTTTTAAATAATCGAGTTTGTCATTGCCAAAAAAGGCCGTTAAGACCTTTCTTTCTAGTGCGCTAAAAATTTTTCAATTTCTAAAGCTGCCATGCAACCAGTTCCTGCAGCGGTGACTGCTTGACGATAAATTTTATCTTGAATATCTCCGGCAGCATAAACTCCAGCAACGCTTGTCGCTGTAGAGTTTGGCTTGGTTAAAATATAACCTTCTTCATCAATATTGATTCCGGTTTCTTTGAACAAATCTGAATTTGGCTTATGGCCAATAGCGATAAAAATTCCGTCAATTTTCATTTCACGAATTTCGCCATTTACAGTATTTTTCAGAAGTGCTCCCGTAACTGTTTTAGGATTTTCTGAGCCCAGAACTTCTTCCAAAGCATGATTCCAAATCACTTCGATTTTTGGATTTTTAAATAAGCGATCTTGTAGAATTTTTTCAGATTTAAATTTATCGCGACGATGAACTACAAAAACTTTTTTAGCGTGATTAGTCAAATAAAGCGCTTCTTCAACTGCGCTATTTCCGCCACCAACCACAATCACATCTTTATTTTTAAAGAAAAATCCATCGCAAGTAGCGCAACCAGAAACACCAAAACCTTGGAATTTTTTTTCAGATTCCAAACCCAACCATTTTGCTTGGGCACCAGTTGCAATAATTACTGCATCAGCTTCGTAAACGTCTTCTGATTCACCAATCATTTTGAAAGGACGCTTAGAAAAATCGACTTGCTTGATGTGATCATGAAAAATTTTAGTACCAACATGAATGGCTTGTTTTTCCATTTGCTCAACCAGCCAAGGCCCTTGAACTGCTTCAGCAAATCCGGGAAAGTTTTCAACTTCAGTTGTGATAGTTAATTGTCCACCCGGAGTATTTCCATTGATAATGAAAGGCTCTAAATTAGCACGCGCAGCATAAATCGCCGCTGTATATCCAGCAGGACCAGAACCAATAATCGCTACTTTTGTTTTGTGAGTTGTTGTCATTTGTAAAAAATAAAATTGTTACGAATGCGCAGGCTTTGCCTGTGCGTAGTAATGCAAATTAACCTAAAATTTTTCATCAGAAAAATTTTACTAATTCATATACATCCCACCATTAATATGAAGTGTATGACCAGTTATGTAGGAAGCGTCTTCACTTGCTAAAAAAGCAACACCTTTAGCAATATCAGAAGATTCACCCATTTTTCCAGCAGGGATTTTGGCCAGAATAGCTTCTCTTTGCTGATCGTTTAAAATTTCAGTCATCGGGCTAGAAATAAATCCGGGAGCAACGCAGTTGATTGTAATTCCACGACTTGCAACTTCCATGGCCATTGATTTGCTCATGCCAATCATACCAGCTTTAGACGCGACATAATTAGCTTGTCCCGGATTGCCAGTAACTCCAACAACAGAAGCAATGTTGATAATGCGACCATATTTTCTGCGCATCATTTTTTTGATAGCGTTACGATTTAAGATAAAAGTTGATTTTAAATTTATGTCTAAAACTTGGTCGAAATCTTCGTTCTTCATACGCAAAACCAAATTATCTTTGGTGATGCCGGCATTACAAACCAGAATATCAATCTGACCACCAGCAAGCTCTTCAGCTTTATCAAATAATTCTTCCACAGCAGCAAAATCAGATAAATTGCAGGCAATATATTTTACGTCACCACCAATTTCAGCGGCTAATTCTTTTAACTTATCTTCTTTGGTTGAGGATAAAATTAATTTAGCGCCCTGTTTTGCCAAAGCTTTGGCAGTTTCAGCTCCAAGGCCTCCAGTTGCACCAGTTACTAAGGCGTTTTTTCCAGTAAGTCTGAACATTTTTAAAAAATTTTAGTTATTAATTTTACCGATAACATCGATCAAACGGTTCATTTTATCGATATCTTTTTTGTTGTAGCCAGTTTCTTTTTCAAGATCTTCAGAGGTTTTATTATCGATCTTTTTTGAAGGCTTTGAGCCTTTTTTTTGATCAATAGTTTTTACGTCTTCATCAACTGTTTCGTTAATTTTATCATCAAGAGTTTTATCTTCTGATTCTTGATCTTTTTTTATAAAGTTTGATTTATCAAAATTTTTTGTAATAGCCCCAATAAATGCTTCAACAGCTGGATCAACTATTTCACCAGAAATTCTAACGATGTTACCAAAGCTAGCATTAGCAAGCCAAGCTGGAACTTTCTTGCTGTCTGAATCTTGTTTTTTGCCAAGTAAATAAGAATAAATATTGGCGGTTGCGGCGTAAAAGGCGCCAAAGATTAATAAAGTTTTTAAGATGCCGTATAAAATACCCAGCGAGCGATCAAAAATTGGCGGAACTTTTTCTTTAAGATCATTAATCAAGCCAGAGGTTGAAAGCAGCAAAATAAAGAATGAAACAATAAACAAAATAGATCGCGAAGCGATATCAAGAACAACTTTATTACTGCAATAAGAAGCAAGTAATTCAGACATTATTGGCGCGCCAAAATATGAAATAGAAAGTGCTATAATCCAAATCACCAAAGAAGAAATTTCTTTTACAAAGCCACGGAAAAAGGCTACAGTTATAAAAATTAGAGAAAGCGCAATAAATATCAGATCAAAGGTATTGAAGACTTGTTCCATAGTTTATTTGAATTTTATTAAGCGAAAGAAGGGTAAATTTTTAATGATTTCTTTAGGATTTTTTGGAGTACCATTTTCATCTAAAAAAGTGGTGTTGAGCATTTTTTTTAATTGCATTTTACGCTGTTCAAATTTCATCACTTTTGAAATTTGAGAATCAATAAAGTTTTTAGTTTTTAAAGAATTTTCTGAGTCGTCTTTTGTAAAAACCAAAAGAGTACGTAAAATAATTTTCGCTAAGGTAAGTCTTTTAGTGTAAAAATTAAAGTCGGTCGATTGGTCGTTTATTTCTTTCCAGATAAAATCAGAAATTTTGTAACAGCTTTTTAAAGCTTGTATCATTGGCTTTGCGCCAACTTCAAAGTGAATAAAATTTTTAGGATCGAGATAAAAATTAATCAGTCTTTGTAAAACAATTTGATGATCTTTTTCAACATCAATTCTGGCATAAAGACTTAAACGAATTTTATCGCGAATTTTTCGAGAGTGGAAATTTTCAATTTCAGCAATTTGTTTTGCCGCTTTTTCATTTTGTGATTTGATGTAAAATTCTGCCAGATCAAGACAACCATTTTCAAAAATTAGATCAACGAAACTTTCAGAAATATTTGAATTTCGAACTGCTAAGTTCAAAGCGGCTTTGGTCCAGCCTTCAAAAGGGCAAATCTTTAGAAATTCACTGAGAATTCTTTCCTTGGTTTCGATTGAATCAAGAAGCACAAAAAATAATTTTAGATTTAAGTTTTAAGTTTTAAGTAGGCGCAATACTTAATTTCTCACAAAAAATCTTAAAAGCTAAATATTAAATCTTAAACCAATAATGATTACTTCTGCAAAACTTCTTCCCGTTCATAAAAGATTTGATGTTTCGTTTTGTTGTGGCCAAGGGGTTTATCTTGTTTCTAACGAGGGAGAAAAATATCTCGATTTCGGCTCTGGCATTGCTGTAAATGCTCTTGGCCATTGTCATCCAAAGATGGTCAGCGCTCTTACAAATCAAGCCAACAGATTATGGCATGTTTCTAATATTTATAATATTTCTGAACTGAATAACTACGCCGAAAAATTGGTTGATGCAACTTTTGCTGATTATGTTTTTTTCTGCAATTCTGGCGCCGAAGCAATTGAATGCACAATCAAAATGATCCGGCGTCATTTTTATGTTAAAGGTCAGAAAGAAAAAAATCGCATCATAACTTTCACTGGCGCTTTTCACGGACGCACAATTGCAACAATTTCTGCCGCTGCTAAAAAGAAATATCTCGAAGGTTTTGAACCTGCATTGCCAGGTTTTGACAATGTTGAATTTGGCAATATCGAAGCTGTTAAAAAAGCTATCGACGCCAACACTGCTGGCATTTTAATCGAGCCCATTCAAGGCGAAGAAGGTATTCGCGTTTCTGATAAAAACTTTATTAAAGAGCTAAGAGAGTTAGCAACGAAGAATGATACTTTACTGGCTTTCGATGAAGTCCAATGCGGCATGGGCAGAACAGGAAATCTTTTCGCTTACGATTATTACGACGTAAAACCAGATATTGTGGCCACCGCTAAAGCCATTGCTGGCGGCTTTCCTTTGGGTGCTTGTCTTGCGACAAAAGATGCCGCTGATGGAATGACTCTTGGAGTTCACGGCACAACATATGGCGGAAATCCTTTAGCCATGGCTGTTGCTGATTCAGTTTTAAAAGTAATGCTGTCTGATGGATTTTTAGAAAATGTTAGAAAAGTTGGAGCCGAGCTAAAAAACGAATTGCAAAACCTACAAAAAGAATTTCCACAATTTATTGAAGAAGTACGCGGAATTGGCTTGATGCTTGGCTTGAAAATAAGCGATAAAATTGAAAATACCGAGTTAGTCAAAAAACTAATTGAAAATAAATTATTAGTTATTCCCGCCGGTGAAAACGTGATCAGAATCATGCCACCGCTAATTATAACTTCTGATCATGTAAAAGAAGCCAAAGAAAAAATCACTAAAGCACTTTCAAAATTATTTTAAAAAGCTAAAAACTTCGTCAAAAAAGAGTTTTTCTACTCAAGACATCAACTAATTTTTTCCAAAAAAATTAAAATTCAAAGCGCGATACCATGGGGTCTGGATCAGATAAATTAAAAGGTTTTGCAGAAAAAGAATTTTCTCCTAGGGCTTTTCTCAAAGAAGTTGCTCATGGTGAAATTATGGGTATCAAAGCTCATAATGCTAAAGGGTTTCTTCAGCACTATGAAATACAAAAAGTCAAAGAAAGTACTAATAAAAAAGATGTATACTCCGTAACTTTAGAGCATAACCACTTTCATGATCATCATACTAAATCTAAACTTGTTGAAGTGAAGTTTGAATTTTATGAACGAACTGAGTCTGAATATTTAAAAAATAAAGATGTTAAACGTCTCTTTATTCAAGACGGGCCAAGGCAAGAAATACAGAGTTTTGAATTTTTAGAATCCTCTTCGAATTTAAAACCTCTTCCGAAACACAAAAACGGGCCCACAGATTATTCACAATGCAAAAGTACGCCAAAAAATAACTCAACTTGGCTCTGGTCCGTAGCAAATGCTATTACACTTGGATTGCCTTTAGTACCCTTGCTTTTGGAACAATCTGCTTCTGTCTCGAATTATTTTTACCAAAAAACTGAAAACCAATTTCTTGGTTCGCTTACTCAAAATCTTTACGAAATATCATCCTCAGGGCTGGAAAGTTGGAGTCTTTTTAAAGAGGATTTAAAAGAAAATGCAGCTAAATTAAGAGCAAGATCAGAAGCTATTAAGTTACAGCAGCAAAACAGACCTTGCGAAAAAGTTCCAAGCGATTCGCATACTTTTAAAACTTTGTTACAAATCATTAATGAGAGAGAAGTTGAGGATCAAAAAGAGGAGCAAAAAGTTAGGGAGCAAAAAGTTAAGGAGCAAAAAAAAGAACTAACGAAAAAACCAGAAATAAATAATAAACCAAAAAATTCTTTTAAACCATATGAAGAGTTTTGTAGTCTAATGACAGTGAGGGTCAGAAAGAGATAAGTTTTGAAGTGAAGATTTTGTCACTCTGGATTTAAATTAGCGCAATTCAAACTTTAGAAATGACTTTTTTACGCTTCTTGAAAAAGTAATAACAAGGAATAATTAAGGCACAAGTGGCAGCGCAGCACATAATTATGATGTGAATATATTCTTTGATTAAAGCCCTATTCTCTCCAATTTCATATCCAAGCATTGCTAGAACTATCGTCCAAATCAAAGATCCAAGCGTGGTATAAAAGCAAAATAGTCTGAAATTCATTCCGGCGATTCCGGCGGGTAAGGAAATAAAATGGCGCAATCCTGGTAAAAGGCGGGCAACAAATACAGATATCGATCCGTGGCTTTTAAAATATTCTTCAACTTTGATTATTGTCTCAGGCTTAACGAATAAATATTTGCCAATTTTAAGCAGCACTGCTCTACCTAAAGATTTTGCTAGATAGTAGCTGAATATTGCTCCTAAAACATTCCCCAAAGTTCCGACAAAAATAATCAAAAGAAGATTCATTTGACCTTGAGAAGCTGCAATACCAGCCGGAATAACCACAAGTTCACTTGGCAGTGGAAAGGCAGTACTTTCTAAAAACATGCCAATAAAAATTCCGAGATAGCCAATATTAGAAATGAAAGTGACTAGAAAATTTATTGCTGGGTCGATTAATTCATGCATAACAAATTAGGATAAATTTTGTGACACGAATTTGTGCAAATCTGCTTTTGAAATTCTGGCGCTGCGCTTGCTTTCGATGATAGAACGAATTTTGTTATAAGTAGTGTTAAGATCGTCATTAATTAAAATAAAATCATATTCATCAAAATGACTAATTTCGTCTTGAGCTTTTTTCATACGAGCTTGAACTATCTCTTCAGGATCTTGAGCGCGACCGCGCAACCTTCTTTCCAACTCTTTTAGCGATGGTGGCAAAATAAAAATTGAAACTACCGAGTCAGAATCAAATTTTTCTTTGATTTGTCTAGCACCTTGCCAGTCAATATCAAAAAGTATGCAGTTGCCGTTTTTCAGTTCGTCTTCAATAAGCTTTTTTGGTGTACCATAATTGTAACCAAAGACTTCTGCCTTCTCTAAAAATTCATTTTTTTTTATCATCTCGTCAAATTCATCTTTGCTGACAAAATAATAATGCTGACCTTGAACTTCTTGCGGTCTTTGCTTTCTGGTTGTGACTGAAATTGACAATTTAATCAGCGGATCATTCTGCACAACCATGCGGCAAAGCGTTGATTTACCAGCGCCAGATGGAGATGAAATGATAATTAAGAATGGATCGTGATTGATGAACATGAGGAATTTTAAATTACGAAACAACTCGAGTTGCATACCATCAATTTTCATCATTGATGGTATGAATTAAAAAATTTGTCCTTTATCCCTTCGGGATACGGAAACGCGACACGGGTCGCGCCCCGCCTTGCGGGGAACCCAATCCCGTATGTCAAAGGGACATACAGGAAAAATTTTATTCCTCATCCTTAACAATTGAAATATCTGGTGCATCGGGAGCTTTCATGCCAACAATATGATATCCAGCATCAACGTGCAGAACTTCACCGGTAACTCCTGAGCCAAGTTCGCTTAGTAAGAAAACACCAGCACCGCCAACATCTTTCAAGTCGATGTTGCGACGCAGTGGCGAGTTATACTCATTCCATTTGAAAATTAATCTGAAGTCACCAATTCCGCTGGCTGCCAAAGTTTTAACTGGCCCAGCAGAAATTGCATTAACACGAATATTATCTTTACCCATATCCATTGCCAAATAACGAACAGAAGCTTCAAGAGCTGCTTTAGCAACACCCATCACATTATAATGTGGCATAACTTTTTCAGCGCCATAGTAGCTAAGCGTAATAATACTTCCGCCTCCTGCTTTTTTCATCAAAAGTTCAGCTTCTTTAGAAACTGCAACCAAAGAGAAAGCGGAGATGTTCATGGTATTAACAAAGTTATTTGGGCTGGTGTCTAAATATTTGCCTCGCAATTCTTCTTTGTCAGAGTAGGCAATTGCGTGAACCAAGAAATCTAATTTGCCCCATTTCTTCTCCAAAACTTCAAAAACTTTTTTAACCGATTCAGGATCACTAACATCGCAAGACAGAACAATATCAGATCCAACCGATGCAGCCAAAGGCTCAACACGCTTTTGTAAAGCTTCGCCTTGATAAGTAAATGCCAAGTCAGCACCGTATTTTTTTGCCTCTTCGGCAATGCCCCAAGCAATCGAGCGATTATTGGCAACGCCCATAATTAGGCCTTTTTTTCCTGCAAGAATTGTCATTTTTTAATTAATTTTGGTTAATAAAATTATGCGTAAAGCCAAGGGGTTTCTTGTCTGTTACGAGTTTCAAAGTTTTGGATTTTATCTTGTTTTTTCAGAGTCAAACCAATGTCATCAAGACCTTCAAGCAAGCAATATTTTTTAAAGCTATCAACTTCAAATTTGTAAATTTTGTTAGCAGCACGAACTTCTTGTTTTGGCAAATCAATTGTGACGCTATTATTTTCATCAACAGAGAATTCCAAAAGCTCTGCAACCTGATTTGCCGGCAATATAACTGGCAAAATGCCATTTTTAAAACAGTTATTAAAAAATATGTCGGCAAAAGATGGAGCGATAATACAGCTAATACCAAAATCAACCAAAGCCCAAGGAGCGTGCTCCCTGCTTGAGCCACAGCCAAAGTTATCTTTAGCGATTAAAATTTTAGAGTGTCTATAAGCTGGCTTGTTTAAAACAAAATCAGAAATTTCTTTATCATTTAGATCAAAGCGCATTTCAAAAAAAAGATTTTTACCAAGGCCAGTTCTTTCGATGGTTTTCAAGAATTGTTTAGGAATGATCATGTCGGTGTCGATATTGATCAAAGGCAAAGGTGCAGCAACAGATGTTATTGTATTAAATTTATCCATTTGGATTTAAAGAAATTTTAAGTTCAGAGGGTTAGCAATGAGAGGAAGAAAAATAAAGCAGCTGGCTAGTTAAATTACAAGGCGGATTTATCTTTTCTCGAATAATTTCCTAACCTCTTCTTGGATAATTTTCTCAACTAAATCGTGCAAATTTTTATCAAGCCAGCTTTCTAATTTTGGCTCGATGATTTTAACAACGATTTTGGCGAAGTTTTCATCCCGCAAAAGATTTTCAACATCTTGATCACTTATTGTGGAAGAATCTTTTTTTGCGATCTGTTGTGAATCAAGATCTAAAAAGTTTGAGTCTTCTTTTGCAGTGACAACTTCATTAGCAATAATATCCATTTCTTTGCTAATATCTTTTTGCTTTAACTCTTCATCTTCCAAATTTGTTTGTGGTTTTTTAACAGCCTCTGAAGCGGTACTCATATCTTTCTCAAGATTATCTAAATCTTTTAGATCGAGGTCGTCTGATAATTCGTCTTTGCTCTTTTTTGGCTCTAGAGCTTTTTCTGGTATTTTTTCTGCTTCTGGTTTTTCAATCTGAGCAATATCATCTTCTAAGTTTTTTAAAAACTCTTCATCATCAGCTTCTGCGGTTAGTTTGATTTCGGCAAGCTTTGGCTGTGGCTTTTCTTTTTCAGCGTCTTTCAAATCATTTTTAATTAAGTCATCCAATTCTAAACCAAATAGCGGATCGTTTAGTGGATCGTTTTCAAACTGCTTTGAATTTTTTTTAGGATTTTTCTCGACTGTTTTTTGCTCAAGCACTGCAGAGTCATCTTCTAAATCAATATCTAAATTTAGATTAAGATCTTCATCAGAATGTTCTTCTAGTTTTTGCTCTTCTGATTTTTGATTAACAGTTAACTCTTGATCAGAGCTTGGTATTGGCGCTTGCGGAATTTCTTCAAACTCGTTTTGGTTGACTGTCTGGACTGAGTTAGTGGAGAGCGAATCTTTTTTTGGCTCGTAGTGATCAAGATCGCTTAAGTCATCCAAATCAAAATCATCGTGAACCAAGCTTTCTCTGACTGGTAAATTTTGCTTCGCGGTATTTTCAGCCGCAATGTTCTTCATCTCAATTTCATCATCTTGCAGCTTTGCTTCTTCAACTTTATTAGACAGATTTTCATCCTGATCTTTTTTTTCTGGCTGCTCTTTTAGCTTGGCTGGAACAATGTATTCAAATTCATCATCAACACCAGAAACCGTATCAATTCTTTTTGGCTCCCGATCAAATTTCTGCATTTTTTTCTTGATGTTTTCTAAAATCGAAAGAGTGTTTTTTTCTGCCATTACGTCCTGTATATCGTTGATTTTACTGGTTGTAAGACCAGTACGAGATTCTACTTAAAACTAGAATTTTACTTGCCAGCAGTTTTTTGATCACAAAAAAAAATACAACAAAAATGAAAAAAGATTTTTGCGAGCTAGTCGCGTAGACTTTTATTGGAATGATTGGAGCTTTCTCTTTTGCTTTAATTTCCTCAGCTCAGAAAAAATTGATGCAGTGAAATTAATCCCAAATTAGTCGCAAAAAAACCAAATTTTGAACACGTGTTCAAAATTCAAAAAAACTGTCCTTAACCCTTTAAAATCAAAGCGCCAAGCCCATAGGCAAATTTCACAAAAAAATTACAAAAAATCAGCTTTTACTTGAAGCAAAATTACAGCGTTTTTTTAAAAAAAATCAGACGTTGTTAAAAAAATTAATCGCTATTACTAGTTATAATTTTGTGATCTTCTTCCAGATTTTCGTCTTTGGCACAATAGTCAAAGCCTTTTAAATTAAGGATATTGAACCTCGCTAATTGGTTTTTTGATTTTTCATTTTGCAACTTTTTAAAACAAATATCGAGTAAGTTTTTGGTTAACTGATCGCGGCTTTTTGCAGTTGAGCAACCAAGAACAATTGAAATAATTCTATCTTCTTCCTTTTTTGCTGCGCTAACCAAATTAAAACCTGAAGCATTAGTAAACCCTGTTTTCATGCCTTCCGCGCCTTTATAATCCAACAAAACATAATTGTGGGTTTCATATTTTTGGCCATTCATTGTGAATTTTTTTAAGGCAAAAAAATGATAATATTGCGGAAAATCTTTTTTAATCGCCAAAGCTAAGCGAGCCAAATCGTAACTATTTGTGTACTGACCTTCTTCATGCAAGCCAGTTACATTTCTAAAGCTGGTATTAAACATTCCGAGTTTCTCAGCTTTGTTGTTCATCTTGCGTACAAATTCCCATTCGCTACTTGCAACAGCTTCAGATAAGGTGACAGCGGCTTCGTTGAAAGATTTTACAATCACAGCTTTAATTGCCTGCTCCACGGTAATTTTATCGCCCGCTTTTAAGCGCGAAGTGTTAACAATATTTACTTTGGCGATTTCTTCGCCGCGATCTGAAACTGTTAAAACTTGGTTAAGCTCTAAACGCTTATTCTCTAAAGCTTCAAAAGTTAAATAAAGCGTCATCAGCTTTACTAACGAAGCCGGATAAGAAAATTTATCTGATCTTTTTTCGTAAAGAATTGCACCAGTTTTTTCTTCAATCACCAAAGAAGAATAATCTTTGCTACAATCTTTCTCCTGCGCAAAAGCAGGCAGAGTGATGGATAAAAAAGTTAGAAATAAAATTATTTTTCGCATTGTTTTAAGAGTTTTTCAGAATTTCTCTTGCTGCTTTAAAGCTAGGATTTTCAACACTTCCAAGCCCCATCAACTTTAAAGCAAACATACTGTCTTCAATTTGTTTTTTGGCTAATTCTTGATCAACAATTAGCTTTTGCATTTTTATAAAAATTAAATCACCACGACATTTATCTTGCAGCATTTCCGGAATTATTTCGCGGTTAGAAATCAAATTAATCAAGTTAGCAAATTTGATCTTAACCATTCTTTTAACAAGAAAATGGGTTAAGAAATTTATCTTGTAAGCAATAATCATCGGCAAACGATAAAGCGAGATTTCTAAAGTGTTGGTACCAGATTTCGCCAAAGCAAAATCTGCAGCAAAAAAGGCTGATTTTTTTTCTTCTTTTTCGACTAAAAAATATTCTACTTTTAACGCCTTAGCCATTTCTTTAACCAACTCTCGCGTTTTATCAATTAAGGGAATCACAACTTTCAAATCTGATTTTTTCTCAGACAGTAAATTTACTGCTGCGATAAATTCAGGAAAAATTTTATTAACTTCGCCATTTCGACTTCCCGGAGTTAAAAGCAGAACTGTAGAGCTTTGGGAAATATTATATTTTTGACGAAACTGATTTTTAAAAAATTTTTTTTGCGAAAAGTCGGGTGCATTTTCAACTACAGGATTGCCAATAAACATTGTCTTTAGTCCATATTTTTCAAAATATGGCGGCTCAAAAGGCAAGATCGCCAAAAGTAAATCATAAAGCTTGGCAATTTTTTTTGCTCTGCCTTCACGATAAGCCCAGACTGAAGGCGCGATGAGATGAACTTTTTTACATTTCAAATCTTTAGCCTTTAAAAGAAGTTTGACCACTCGAAAACAAAAATCAGGCGAATCAATCGTGATCACAAAATCTGGCTTTTCTTTTTCGATTGCCTGCGCTGTTTGCTTGATCAAATCTAACAATTTTTTGATGTGTGGCACAACTTCCAAAAATCCCATCACCGATAATTCTTCCATCAAAAAAATCGATTTTAATCCTTGCTCTTGCATCAACTTGCCGCCAACTCCAATAAATTCAGAATTAGGATTTTGTAATTTTAACTCTTTAATTAACTTACTGCCAAGCAAGTCACCAGAAGCTTCTCCAGCAATTATGAAAAATTTCTTCATTTAGGATTTAAGATTTAAGATTTGCGATTTACAATTTTTGCCAATGTCTGAACATCACAAGTCTAAAATCCTAAATCTCAAATCTAAAATCAATCTTATGTCTAAAAGAAAAATCGCTGTTGCTGGAGCAACTGGCAATGTTGGTCGTGAAATTTTAAACATTTTAGCGGAAAGAAAATTTCCCGCTGATGAAGTTGTCGCTTTGGCTTCCTCTAATTCTTTGGGCAAAAAAGTTTCCTACGGCAATAAAGAATTAAGCGTACAAGTTTTGGATAATTACGACTTCACTGGCACTAAAATCGGTTTGTTTTCTCCAGGCGGAGCAATCTCTGCAATTCATGCTCCAAGAGCTGCTGCCCAAGGTTGCGTTGTGATCGACAACACATCCCATTTTAGAATGGAAAAAGATATTCCGTTGGTTGTTCCTGAGGTTAACGCGCAAGCAATTTCTGAATATAAAAAACGCGGAATCATTGCCAATCCTAACTGCTCAACCATTCAAATGCTGGTTGCTTTAAAACCCTTGCACGACATTGCCAAAATTAAACGTATCGTTGTTGCAACTTATCAAGCCGTATCAGGTGCTGGCAAAGAAGCTATGGATGAACTTTACGATTCAACTAAAAAAATCTACGCCAACCAATTTTCTGAACCAAAAAAATTCAGCAAAAGAATTGCCTTTAATGTTATTCCACAAATCGATTCTTTCATGGATGACGGCGTAACAAAAGAAGAATGGAAAATGAAAGTTGAAACCCAAAAAATTATGGGCGCTGACATTAAAGTTGAAGCAACTTGCGTTCGTGTTCCTGTTTTCAACTGCCACTCTGAAGCCGTCAATATTGAATTTGAAAAACCAATTACAGTTGCACAAGCTCGCGCTGCTTTGGATAAATCTGACGGCGTGATTGTTATCGACAGACCAAAAGAAATGGGATTTGTAACTCCAATTGACGCTTCAACTAAAGACGCAGTTTTTGTTTCAAGAATCAGAAAAGACGAATCACTTCCAAATGGCTTGTCACTTTGGGTTGTTGCAGACAATTTACGAAAAGGTGCAGCTTTAAATGCTGTGCAGATCGCCGAAGTTTTAGTTAAAAAACATGGATTCTAAAAAATGATTGCGCCCGCTAAATCTTTACCAGAAAAAATAATCCACCAAGGCAAATATTGCCGACTTGAACCAATCAATTCAAAAACTCACGGTAAAGATTTATGGCTTTATGCTGGCAGCGACGAAGAAGTTTGGACTTATTTATCAAACGGCCCTTTTGCAAATGAACAACTATTTTTTGATTGGTTAAAATTCTGCGAAAATCACCCTACTCGCACTTATTATTCAGTTATTGATAAAAACGAAAATGCGCTTGGTGCCCTGTGTTTGATGGACTACCAACTTGAACATGCCAGTGTTGAATTAGGCGGAATTTTCTTTTCCAAAAAACTACAAAGAACCACAATTGCTACCGAAGCAGTTTATCTTTTAAGTCGCTACGCTTTTGAAGATCTTGCCTTCAGAAGACTACAATGGATCTGCAACGTTAACAATAAACCTTCAGAAAAAGCTGCTTTACGTTTTGGTTTCAAAGAAGAAGGAATATTACGCAACCACTGGATCGTAAGGGGCCAAAGCCGCGACAGTAAATTTTTCTCAATCATTGAATCAGAATGGAAAGAAAGACGAGATGCTTTTGAGAAATGGCTTGCTGAAGAAAATTTTGATGCGGAAGGAAAACAAAAAAAGCGCTTGGAAGAGTTTAAATAATTCTACTTAATTTTTGTGCTAAGCTTTTTTAAAGCCACCTCAACTCCTGCAGGATTTTCCCAAACATAAGAAATTACAGCTAAAAAATCAGCACCAGCTTTTACTAGTGCGGCACAGTTTTGGTCGGTGATTCCGCCAATGGCAACAGTTGGGATGTTTAATAGTTCGTTGGCCCACTCTAAAATTTCAGTTGTGGGTTTGCCTTGAGAATTTTTGGTTTTGCTTGGAAAAAAAGTTCCAAACGAAATGTAATCAGCGCCTTGTTCACCAGCTTCCATGGCCAGATGTTTTGAGTCGTAGCAACTAGCACCAATAACAAAATTGGGATTTATTTTTTTAGATTTTTCGCGGGCAATTTTTATTGAACCATCTTCAGCGCCGAGGTGAACGCCGTTGGCACCAATTTCCAGAGCTATTTCAAAAAAGTCATTTATTAAAAGCTGACAATTATTGGCGTAACAAATTTTTAGTAATTCTTTAGAGATTTTTTTTACTTCTAAATTTTGGTAATCTTTTAAACGCAGTTGAAAGACTGGTACCAAAGAAGTTTTTAAAGCTTTTTCTAATTGCACTGAGAATTGTTTAAGCTCAATTTTTGGTGGACTGATTAGATAAATTTGCGCCATTTTATCAGCTATTTCTTCTTCTAAAAAATGCCGGAACGTTCAAAATATCGTCTTCGATTTTTTCGTTTTTTTCTTTGATTTCTTCATCATCAAAAACAGTTGATCCAAAAAATTCTTGATGTTTTTTAGCTGCTTCTTTTGATTTTTCTTGGCTAATTGTCTGCTGATTATTTTGTGCTGAGATGTTTGTTGTCTTTACTGGCAAGACTTCAGGCATTATATCAAGAAATTTGATCTCTTCTTCTTTTTTTGTCTCGGCCTTATTTTTTGAGCCATTCATAAAACTAAACAAACTAAAGCCATTACCAGACTCTTTTTTCTCTTTTTTTGAAGTTGCTTTAGATGCTGGTTTTAAAGTCTCAACAACTTGAGAAACTTCTTCTTCAAATTGTTCTTCTTGTTCTATGCTGCCAAAAAAACTGGCTTGATCAAACTTATCTTCCAAAACAGGTTTTTCATCTTCTTTACCATAATTTGGATTGGCTTCTTTTAGATATGTTTGTTTTGGTTTAAGATCTGTTTGACTAATTTCTTCGAACATTTCTTCCGCAGGTTTTAAAATTGAACCTGGATTAAAAAAAGTTTTTCCATTCGTATTATTAGTTTTTGCTTCAGATGCTGAGTCAATTATAAAGCGGCTAGATTCTTTTATTTCGTATGGTTTTGCCGAGTCTTTTTTAAAGTCTTCAGTTTCAATTCCTGTAGCAACAACTGAAATTCTAATTCTACCTTTCATGTTTTCGTTGAAGGCAGATCCAAAAATAATGTTGGCATTAGAATCAACTTCTTTACGAATTGTGTTAACAGCCATATCAGCTTCAAATAGGGTCATATCTGGGCCGCCAGTCATGTTCACCAAAACACCTTTTGCACCTTTGATTGAAATATCATCAAGTAATGGGTTAGAAATTGCAGCTTCGCAAGCAGCAATAGCGCGGTTTGGCCCTTCAGCTTCACCTGTTCCCATCATCGCTTTGCCCATTTTAGTCATGATGGTTCTGATATCGGCAAAGTCGAGATTCACTAAACCGGGCATAGTGATTAAGTCCGTCACACCACGCACGCCAGCATGCAAAACATCGTCAGCCATTTTGAAAGCGGATTCAAAAGTGGTATTTTCGTTGGCAATTCTAAAAAGATTTTGGTTTGGAATTACGATCAAAGTATCGACATATTTTTTTAATTCTTCGATACCAGCTTCGGCGGTTTCCATGCGGTATTTTCCTTCAAAGTGGAATGGTTTTGTTACAACACCAACAGTTAATACATCTCTTTCGCGAGCCAATTTTGCAATCACAGGTGCAGCGCCAGTTCCAGTACCACCGCCCATACCAGCAGCGATGAAAACCATATTGCTGCCTTCTAAATATTTTTCGATTTCTTCGATATTTTCTTCCGCGGCAGCGCGTCCACGATCAGGAAAAGAACCAGCTCCCAAACCTTTGGTTGTAGTAATTCCAAGCTGAATAAGATTTGGTGCTAAAGCACTTGTTAAAGCTTGTGCATCAGTATTTGCTGCAATGAACTCGACTCCTTCTAGGTTAGAGCGAATCATATTATTTATGGCATTTCCGCCTGCTCCGCCAACTCCAAAAATTGTGATTTTTGGTTTGAGAAGTTCAGGTTGCGGAATATTGATTTTCAAGGACATATCGAGGCTTTTTGATTTTCTTGTTGATTTCATAGCGGGGGAAAAATTCTTCGAGAAAAATATACCAAAGCTACTTAAAACTCGAACAGTTTGTTTTGGTATATCGGGGCTCCCCGCAAACGCGGGGCGCGACTCGTGTCGCGGAAAAAAAATTAAAATATACCGAAATCTGAAGGACTTTGGTATATGTCGCGGATTTAACAATCGAAAAAATAATCTGCAATTTTTTATGCGGGTAATTTCTTGATAAAAAATTATAGAACTAAAGTTGCAAGACCAAGCAAAGTTAGAAAGGAAAACATGTCAGTCATTGTTGTGAGAAAAACTCCAGAAGAAATTGCTGGATCGAATTTTAATCGGTAAAGAATCAATGGAATAAAAACACCAAAAAATCCTGATATGGTGACCGCTGCTAAAATTGCCGAAGCAAAAACTAAACTTAAATGTAAGTTATGTTGCCAGAGATAACAAGCTGCCGAAGCAACAGTTGCAAGCAATGCACCATTTATAAAAGCAACCGACATTTCTTTGAACATAATTTTAAAAAGAGAAATATTTTGAATTTCTTTGGTAGCAATTGCTCGTACCAAAACTGTTAAAGCTTGCGTTCCTGAATTTCCTGAAAGCGAAGAAACGATTGGTAAAAGTGCTGCAAGGGCAACGATTTTTTCAATCTCACCAGAAAAAAATGCAATGATAGTTGCTGAAAATAAATTGGTGACAAGGCTGGTTGCAAGCCAAGAAACTCGAGACTTTGCAGTATTAAAAGATGATGCGTGAAGATTGATGTAGTTCACACCACCAAGTAATAAAATATCTTCTTCGGCTTCTTCTTGCAAAATGTCGATTACATCATTGGCGTAAATTACACCAACCAGAATTCCCTTTTCATCGACAACTGGCGCGTAATCGAGAGAATATTTACTAAAAAGATGCGCCGCTTCTTCTTTATCCATATTGGCAACTAAAACCCTTAGCTCTTGTTTTTCAGACATTATTTCTGACATCAAAACCTGTTTTTTATTTTTCAGAATTTTGCTGACACTCACTTCAGAAGTTGGACGAAAATCGTCATCAACGATTACAATGTTATGAAAATCTTCAGGCAAATCTAAAGTATTTTGTAAATGATAAGTGGCTTGCGCAACGCTCCAATCTTGCTTTACAGCAACAAAGTTTTGCTGCATCAAACGACCAATTGAGTTTTCTGGATAAGATAAAGCTTCTTCGATTTCACTTCTTTTTTCTTCAGAAACATGATCAAGAATGTTGCTGATACCTTCATTTTCCAGGGTTTCGATAACTTGTACTGCATCGTCAATTTCAAGTTGATCAATCGCTTTAGCGCTATTTTTACTGCCCAAAAGTTCGATCACGTCACTTTTTAATTTATCATCGAGATAAGTTAAAATTTCTGGATCAAACTCTGCCGCAATAATCAAAATTAATTTTGTTCTTTGCTCGAAGTTTAAAGAGGAAATAAAATCTGCTTTGTCTGCTGGATGAAGCTCAAGAAAGAGCTTTTTTACTTGGCTGGTGAGATCGTTTTCTAGTGAGTTTAAAATGTGGCTTTTGATGTTTTGATCAATACCAAATTCTGATTCGTAATTATTTTCTTTTTTTTCGATGACCATTTTACACCTCAGGATTTAGTTTTTAGCATCTGCGTATTTGTCTTGATAAAACTTGATAGAGACAAAAATATCCTAAACCATCAAAGTCGCTTTGATGATTTCATCCTCATGATTTATGGCGATAGAATTATTTTCTTTATTAACTAAAAGCTCAAAAAAGTTAAAAATATTTTTAGCAAATAATTTACTAGCGTCAGCTGCAACATGGCTTGGAAAATTTTCGTAACCAATAATTTTTACACCATTTACTTCAACAATTTGTCCAACTTTTGTTAAAGCACAATTGCCACCATTTACCGCCGCAATATCAACAATGATGGAGCCTGTCTTCATTAGTTTTACCATTTCTTCACTAACTAAAATTGGCGCAGTTTTAGCAGGAATTAAAGCGGTTGTGATTACAACATCTTGGTTTTGAATTGTATCTTTTAAAAGTTGTTCTTGGCGTTTTTTATAATCTTCGCTCATTTCTTTGGCGTAAACTCCGTCAACTTTTTCATCAGATTTTACTTCAATAAATTTTGCGCCAAGACTTTGCACTTGCTCTTTGGCAGCAGCACGAACATCAAAAGCACAAACAATTGCACCAAGTCTTTTTGCTGTAGCAATTGCTTGCAACCCTGCAACACCAGCGCCAAGAATCATAAATTTTGCCGCCGAAATTGTGCCAGCAGCAGTCATCATCATTGGTACAACTTTTGGTAAATTATAAACCGCTTCTAAAACAGCGACATAGCCAGACAAATTACTTTGCGACGAAAGCACATCCATAGATTGAGCACGAGTAATTCGCGGAGTTAACTCTAAAGCAAAAGCTGAAATTTTTGCCTGCACTAAAGCGCTGACTTTTTCTTTTTGAAAAGTTGGATTTAAAAGTGCGATGAAAACAAGATTTGGTTTGATTTTTGTTAAATCGATTTCGGTTCTTTGAACAGAAATTATAATATCGATTTCAGGCAGAATTTGATTGATATCAGAAATAATTTTCGCTCCCAGATTTTCATAAGCTGCGTTAGAAATTTTTGACTTTTCACCAGCTTGACTTTCAACAAAAATTTCAACTCCAAGTTTTTGATATTTAGCAAATAAATCAGGAGTAAGCGCCACACGATTTTCGCTGGCAGCAGTTTCTTTTAGTACGAGAAGTTTCATAAAAAATATTGAATTTGCTTGGAAAGCCCGCTTGCGTCCTAGGGAATAGAGCGAAGCACTTGCTTCGCTAACACTTCATCGCAACTATCTTTGCGAGCTAGCTGCGCTGTAGTATAAGCGTAAGCGAGTGGTGCGGTCGAGAAGATTTGAACTTCCACGGGTTTTACCCCACAACGACCTCAACGTTGCGCGTATACCAATTCCGCCACGACCGCATATTTTTAACTTGTTATTTTACCAAAGGTTTTAGGCGATTCAGAGCTACAACAAAAACTGAAATATCAGGATTTGGATGAACTTTTAATTCAGAAATAAATTGATCAAATCTCTCAACTAAAAAGTCGACTTTTTTAATCCAATTTTCTAGCGAGTCTGATTCCGAAAGAATTTTATCTTTACTGCTTTCCTCAACAACGCTTTTAGCGATTTTCATTTGATAGCTGTAGAGATCTTCAAGAATTGTTTTACTAGAAAGTTTTTGCCAGTGATTGTCATAACTCATTGCTGAAACTTTACTGCGTAGCCATTTTAGTGAAAATCTGGTTCCAACAGCAAAATAAAGTTTGGCGATTGTTTTTAAATCAAAGTTAGAAGCAGCAGAAATTTCGGCAATGTCAAAAACTGAAGCTAGAGGATCAAAAGCAGCAATTTTTTCTGCTAATTTACGATCGACATTGTTTAAGCAATATCTTTCAATTTTGCGCTCAAAAGATTCTAGTGAAGCTTGCGCTAAAACTTGGATTATAACCGCAGAAAGCTCGTCAGCAATTTTTCTAAAACGAGTAATGACGGGAGTAATTTCACCTTTTGATTTATTACGCAGCAACCACATGGTTGATCTTTCAAGTAATTTTCCTGAAGCCAAAAACATTTGCGCTTGAACTTGCGGCACAACTTTACCATCTAGTTTTTCGATTTTTTCCCAGATCTCGCGCAATCTGAAAGAGTCGCAAGCAATGATAAAACTTTTCACTACATCATCAATTGCAAATCCACTCTCTTGGCATAATTGGCTTACAAAAGTAATGCCGGCTCGATTTACAACGAAGTTAGTAAGTTGAGTTGCAATAATTTCATTGCGCAATTGATGGGAGATAAGCTCATCAGAGAATTTTTTCTGCATCGCTTTCGGGAAGTAAGAAAATAATTCATGTTCGAAATATTTATCTTTTAGTAAATCGGAGGTCAAAAGCGATTTGTAGATGTCCATTTTAGAATAAGCCAACATAACGCAGAGCTCTGGTCTGGTCATACCAATTCTCTCTGTTTGTCTTTTATCTAAATCTTTTTTCGAAGGTAAAAATTCAATTTTACGATTGAGCGATCCTGATTTTTCTAGACGGTCTAAAAATTGTGCTTGCTCGCCAAGACTTGAAACTCCTTGAGAAGCGGCGATTGAAATTGCTTGAGTTTGCAATCTATTGTCAGACAAGACTAGATCTGAAACTTCATCAGTCATGCTTTCCAAGATTTTATTTCTTTCTTCAATAGTAATTTTTTTAGCACGCATTGCTTGAATCAAAGCAATTTTAATATTGACCTCATGATCCGAGCAATCAACACCAGCGGAATTATCCATCGCGTCAGTATTGATACGACCGCCATTTAAAGCATACTCGATACGACCTTTTTGAGTGAAGCCAAGGTTTCCGCCCTCACCTATTACTTTACATCTTAAATCTGAACCATTGATGCGCAGATGATCGTTAGCACGGTCTCCAACTTCTTGATGAGATTCGTCAGTTGCTTTGACATAAGTTCCAATACCACCATTCCAAAGCAAATCTACCGGAGCTTTTAAAATTGCTTTTATTAATTCGTTTGGTTCAAGCTCGTCTTCTTCAATTGCTAAAACCGCTTTTACTTCTGGAGAAATTTTGATTGACTTAGCGCTTCTTTCAAAAATTCCACCACCTTTTGAAATCAGCGATTGATTGTAATCCATCCAAGTTGAACGCGGTAAATTAAAAATACGAACTCGTTCGGCAAAAGATTTTGCTACATCAGGATTTGGATCGAAGAAAATATGCATGTGGTTAAAGGCAGCAATAAGCTTGATATGCTTTGAAAGCAACATGCCGTTTCCAAAAACATCACCAGCTAAATCGCCAATTCCAACACAAGTGAAGTCTTGGCTTTGAGTATCGTGACCCATTTCAGCAAAATGTCTTTTAACTGAGATCCAGCCGCCTTTAGCAGTAATTCCCATTTTTTTGTGATCATATCCAACCGAACCGCCAGAGGCAAAAGCGTCGCCCAACCAAAAATTATATTGGGCTGAAACCGAGTTGGCGATATCTGAAAAAGTTGCAGTA
This sequence comes from Rickettsiales bacterium UBA2645, assembly GCA_002359655.1. Classification (GTDB taxonomy): domain Bacteria; phylum Pseudomonadota; class Alphaproteobacteria; order Rickettsiales; family UBA1997; genus UBA2645. Next base: position 51,576 of record DENL01000006.1, read on the forward strand.
CCTTTATCAGCGGCAACGACTAAATAAGGATCCGCAGCGTCGTGCATTATACAATTTTGTGGATGATCAATTTTACCATCAATCACATTGTCAGTGATATCCAAAAGACCACTCAAAAAAGTTTTATAAGATTCAATACCGTCTTTTAAAATTTCATCACGACTTAAACCTTCTGTTGATTTTTTTACAACAAAACCACCTTTTGAGCCGACTGGAACGATCACCGCATTTTTAGTCATTTGGGCTTTCATTAAGCCAAGAACTTCGGTACGAAAATCTTCTTGACGATCAGACCAGCGCAAACCACCGCGAGCAACTCTGCCACCGCGCAGGTGAATTCCTTCCATTGTTGAAGAATAAACAAAAATTTCGGCGTAAGGAAGTGGCAAAGGTAAATCAAGAACTTTTGTGCAATCAAATTTGAAAGATACGTAACCTTTAAAACCACCTTCTTTTGAAGATTGGTAATAGTTAGTACGCAAAGTTGCTTTAATAACGCTGAAAAATTTTTTAATTACTGCGTCATCAAGCAAATCTTTAACCTGCACTAAGCTTTTAGTAATGTTGCTTGCAATTGCATCAGATTTTTTTTGTCTCTCCGAATTATTAAGTTTTAAAGCTGGATTAAATTTGACCTCGAAAAGCTCAATCAAAAGCTTGGTGATATCGCTATATTTAATTAAAACGTCAGCAATATAGCTTTGGCTGTATCTGAAACCAGTTTGATAAATATATTTTGTGTAAGCTCGAAGTAAGTAAATCTGCTTCCAGTCTAAATCTGCACCAACGACTAATCTGTTTAGCGAGCTTACATCAAGAACTTTTTGCCAAAGCAAAGAAATTGTTTTTTCAAAATTGAGTTTGATTTTTTCAGAAAATTTTTCGCCTGATTTACTTAAGTTTAAGTGGAAATAGTGAATCCAAACTTTTTTCTTAACAGTTTTTCTATTTTCTTCTTCTGGATTTACGACATAGGTATGTTCTTGAATTACGTTGAAACCAAAGCTTTCAAGAACTGGCATGATGTCAGAAAGATCCAGCTCTTTTTGTGGATTGTAAATTTTCAGTTCAGTGACTTCTTCATTTAAAGCATCACTTGATTTATATAAGTTAAATAAAACCGAGTTTTTTTCTAAACATTCTTCGACTCTGCCAATATCAATCGCGGCACGCTTTGGATCAAAGCGGTTAATGTAACTAACCGAGAAAGCACTTTTATATTTAGCGAAAAGAGCGATACGTTTTTCATTTTCAAATTTTGCTGAAACGGCTTCGCGAAGATCGTCGCTCCACAATCTGGTCATGTTAGTAATTTCGCGCTCAACTTTGTTTGCGTCAACAACAGGAATTCCGTTATTGGTGCGAACAATAACATGAAATCTGGTCAATCTAGATTCAGTTATTTCAACAAAAGAATCGGCAATTTCACCGTTATAAATATTAGAAAGGTAATCTTTTATTTTTTCTCTTAACTCAGAGTTGGTACGATCTCTTGGTGTAAAAATTAAGCAGCTAACAAAGCGATTATATTTATCTCGACGCGGAAAGAATCTAACTTGCGATCTGCCACAGATTGCCACGATTCCTGTAGCGATGCGCAATAAGTCGTGAGCATTGGTTTGGAATAATTCATCACGTGGATAAGATTCTAAAACTGAAATTAAGTCTTTATAGTTGTGACTACCTTTAATGAAGCCGGAATCAGCAATAACTTTATCGATTTTATTTCTAACTAAAGGAATGGTGTTAGGGCTATTGTTGTAAGCAGAAGAGGTAAACAAGCCAACAAATCTGAATTCGCCCGTAACTTTACCATCTTCAGAAATTCTTTGTATGCGAATTCTTTCGGCGTTAGTAATTCTATGAATGCGTGATTTATAGCGCGATTTTAGAATTTCGATTACGTAGGGGTTTTTAACAGTTTCGCATACTTCTTCCAAAGAAGAATTCAAAACTTCCGGCACAACTTCTGGGTCACTAGAATTGAAAACACCAAGTCCAGAACCTTTAACTTCTTCAAGTTTATATTTATCTTTTTCGGATTCTTTAATTTTGAATTCTTTCATACCAAGAAAAATAAAATTTCCTTGCGTAATCCAAGATAAGAAATCTTTTATTTCAGAAATTTCTTTATCGTCTTTGATAATTTTTTTGGCTCTATCAGCTTCTGCTTGGGCTTTCAAAGCAGTTTTGCTCATGCTTTGCCAATCTCTCACAACCAAGACCAGAATTTCGATTATTTTGGAAATATCTTCTTGTAGCATTTTAATGTCATCTGCAGCAGTGATTTTATCTAGATGCATTTGTATCACAGATTCTTGCTTAGAATTTTCTGAGGTACTTACAGAAATTAACTTACCTTTTTCGTCACGCGAGATTTGGTAAATTGGATGCAAAATATTTTTAATCCTAAGACCAATTTTGTCTAAATGACCAACAATTGAGTCAACCAGAAAAGGCATATCATCACTCACAACTTCCAAGAAAGTGTTACTTGACTCAAAACCATCAATTTCTTTTCTAGGGTTGTAGATTCTAACTTTAAAAATCGCTGTTTTTTCAGCAATAAAATTAAAGCTCAAAAGAGTTGAGTTATACATCTCTTCCAGAGAATAGTTTACGAAATCACGACCTTGATTTTGCAGGTAGAATAACTTGGCAAAATCAAGAAATTTATCACGCGAAAAATTTTTCTCATATTTTTTTTGTTGGTGAGAAAAACTGACAATCTGATCGATAAGATTTTGTATTTTTTCCATAAAACTTATGTAAAATTATTTTTTGATAAGAACGACAACCATCTGCATTCCTTCAAGTCTATAGCGTACTTCTGGTTTGGCGAATTCTTCGGTTTCTTTTAAAATATTCTGCATCATTTTTTCAGCTAGATCTTGGTGAGTGATTTCACGACCTTTCATTCGGATACTGATTTTAACTTTGTTTCCTTTCTCGATAAATTCCTTAGTGTGACGAATTTTAGTATCATAATCACCTTTACCAATGTTGATTGTCATCTTTACTTCTTTGACCTCAACAACTTTTTGTTTTTTCTTGGCGTCGGCCGCTTTTTTTTGTAATTCGTATTTCATCTTGCCAAAATTAGCAATTTTGCAAACTGGCGGGGTAACATTTGGCGAGACTTCGACTAAATCTAGATCAACATCTTGGGCCATTTTCAGGGCTTCATCAATTCCTACAACTCCAACCATTTTAGCATCTTGATTAATAAGCCTGACTTCGCGGGCTTTGATTTGTTCGTTGATACGAAACAGCTTATCGAAATTTTGCGCTGGCAGATTTTTTGTTGGTTTCACAGATTTATTTGAATTGTTAAAATAATTTTCTCAAACGAAATGAAAGTTAGAGGCGGCGCAAATTAGACAGCCACTTCTAAATTTCAACTCAATTGCTTAGGCAGAAATTTTCCCTTTTGGCTGGCTTCAAGTTATATAAAACTATTCCCAAAAATTTTTATAATGTTTTGGCCAGAGTAAGCTACCCACAACTACAAGATCAAATCTGATTTGATGATTATGAAATTTTTTGTGACGAGAGATAAAAAATTCTGCCGCTTTTTTTACACGCTGAATTTGTCTTGGTCGTACAACTTCTTCAAAATTAATTTTCGATTTTCTGGCTTTAACTTCAATAAAAGCCACCACTTTACCTTTGCTTGCAACAATATCAATTTCACCAAAATAAGTTTTATAGCGCCAAGCTAGTATTTTGTAGCCTTTAAGGCGTAAAAACAAAATTGTGATTCTCTCGGCTAAAATTCCGAATTGATAGGTTTTTTTCTTCATTTGCAGTGTTTGATAAAACTTATTTTTGTGAAATTTGTAGCGCGATTTTATAAATATCTTTCTTATTTAAATCGTAAATTTCTGCTAAATTTTGCGATAATTCTTTGATACTAAATCCAGCGCTGAAAGCTTTTCTTATTTCGATTTCTAGTTGCTCTTGGCTTAAACTTTTTTCATCTCGCCCAACTTTTTCGATTATTAAAACAAATTCTCCGCGCAGCTTTTGCGGATTAGAACTAAAAAAAATTTGTACTTTTTTTACATCATCAGAAATTATTTCTTCGTGAATTTTAGTTAATTCGCGGGCAACTGAAATTTTACGATTGCCTAAAACTTCAAGAATAGCCTCTAAAGTTGCCTCAACTCTATTTGCTGACTCAAAAAAAACTACCGTCAAATTTTTATGTAAATTTTTGAGCAGATTATTTCTTTGAATTCTGGTTGTTGGCAAAAAGCCTAAAAATAAAAAATTATCGCAAGCAAGACCTGAAGCACAAAGAGCTGTAGTAACAGCACAAGCTCCTGGAAGTGGAATAATTTTTTGTTTATACTCACGTAAATATTCAACTAATTTATATCCCGGATCAGAAATCAAAGGCGTTCCAGCGTCAGAAACTAAAACCATCACACTGCCGTGAATCAAAAAATTCAGAATTTTTTCACGCACTTCAGCGCCACAATGATCATTATAAATAATCATTTTTTTATCAGTGATATTGTAATGCTTTAAAAGCTTAGCGGTAACTCTACTATCTTCACAAATTATGTAATCAGCACCTTGCAAAACCTGCAAAGCACGCAAACTAATATCGAGTAAATTTCCAATCGGAGTTGCGGCAACATAAAGAGCGTTTTGTAACTCTTGCTTTGAGAGATTCTGGAAAAAATCTTGCATATTTTTTGGTTTTTAAGTTAGCTTCGCAGCTTCAATTTCCAATCGAAAATCAGATCATGAAAAATTCATTTAAAAAATCAGTATTGTTTTTAGCGCTTTTTCTTTTCGCCTGTAATTTGCCAAAAGATAATCTAGTATTAGAAGAACCTCAGGTAATTTCTCAACCAACAGAAACCGCTCCAGTTAAAGCTAATCGCGATTTTTTAGAATCACGCGATTTAGTAACTTTAAAATCCAAAAAACAAAAAGTTAAAGTGGCACTGTTTTTACCTTTTTCTGGCAAAAATAAAGAGCTCGGCTTGCATCTATTCAACGCCGCAACTTTATCACTTTTTGATAATGACTTAAATAACAATATCGAGTTAGTTTTAATCGACAGCAAAGACTCTGCGGAAGATGCTGCAAAAGCTTTTAAAGAAATTATTAATCAAAAAATTAAACTTGTAATTGGACCAGTTTTTAGCTCTTCGGTCGAGGCCATTGCCAAAGATGTAAAAGAAAACAACATAGTAGTAATTTCGCTTTCTAACAATCCAAAATTAGTTGGCAAAACAACAGAAAAAAGCGGTATATTTTTAGGCGGTATATTGCCAGAAGCACAAATTGAAAAAATCACTAGCTATTCTATTGGCCAAGGCAAATCAAGCTTTGCCATCATTGCTCCGAATAATCAATATGGATTAATCATGACCGACTTACTCAAAACAATGGTCAAAAAAAAAGATGGCACTTTTATAATTTCTGAGCTCTATAAATCAGATGAAAAAGATTTCAGCAAAATCGCCAAACGCATCGTAAATGCTTTTAAAGTTCCTTCAAATCTTGCTCAAGGTGGTGGCAATAAATTAAAAAAAGATGCAACAATCAAAGAATCTGATCGCATTTACCCAAAAGTAATTGTCATTCCTGAATCAGGTAAAACTTTATCAAAAATTGTCGCAGCAATTAAAGAACAAAACACAGATGAAAGAGATTTTCAAATTGTTGGCACCAGCCAATGGGACGATATCTTAACTCTTTCAGACTCTAATCTTGTTGGGGCTTGGGTTGCTGCTCCCGAAAATGAAAAATTTCGTATTTTTGAAAAATCTTACTATCAAACTTTCAATAAATTTCCGCCAAGAATTACTTCAATTGTTTACGACTCAGTCGGTGTAATTGCTGATTTGGTCGATAAAAAAAACAAGGGCAATCTTGAAATCAAAGACTTCACAAATTACAGCGTCTGGCCAAAAAACGGCTTTCAAGGAATTGACGGTTTATTTAGATTTTTACCAAATGGCTTAGTGCAAAGAAATCTAGCAATTTTAGAAGTTAAAAGAGATAGATTTGAAACAATTGATAAGCCAACTGAAAAATTTTTAAGATACTAAATAGATCATCTTTAGCATATGCAACTTCAACAAAGATTTGAGGAGTTACAGACTCCTTTGAGAGTAGATTAAGCTAAAGGCCAGCGCGCTCTTGGTTTAAAATTCAACTCATCAGTAAGACCAATTCTGAATCTTTCAATCCCTGCCCAAGCAATCATAACAGCATTATCGGTGCAAAGATTTATTGGCGGCGCAGTAACTTTAATGTTTTTTGTTTTGGCCCAATTGCTTAGTTTTTGAAAAATATAACGATTCGCCGCGACACCTCCAGCAATTACTAAATTTTGTACCGCAACATCAGAGCATTTTAAAACATTTTCCAGACGATCTAAAATTATCTCGCAAACCACATACTGAAAAGATGCGCAAATATCAGCTTTATCTTGCGCGATAATTTTTTGCGGAGTTGTGAAGTGTGAGAATTCTTCGCCAGCTAGTTTTTCAATCTCGCGCCTAGCGGCAGTTTTCAAACCAGAAAAAGAAAAATCACAAAGATGATCTTTATGTCCAACTAATGGACGAGAAAATTTAAAGCGTTTTTCATTTCCAATCACAGCCAATTTTTCAACCGCCGGCCCTCCAGGATAAGGAAGTGCAAGCATTTGTGCTACTTTATCAAAAGCTTCACCAAGTGCATCATCGATTGTTTCACCAAGCTTTTCATAATCACCAACGTCTTTGGCAAAAAGAATTTGGCAATGTCCGCCAGAAAGCAAAAGTAATAAATAAGGGAATTCAAGATTAGAAGTTAGTCGCGCTGTCAAAGCGTGTCCTTCTAGGTGATTCACTGCAATTAAAGGTTTTTGATAAACCGAAGCTAAAGTTTTTGCCGCCAATAATCCAACAATAACTCCGCCAATCAATCCCGGACCAGCGGTTGCAGCAAATGCGTCAATATCTTTAAAATCTAGATTGGCCTCTTGTAAAGCTTGTAAAATTAAATCATCTAAAATCTCGACATGACTTCTCGCCGCGACTTCTGGAACAACTCCGCCAAATTTTTGATGCAACTCAATTTGTGAATTTAAAACATGAGACAAAATATTTTTCTCACCATTAACAATTGCGACAGCGGTTTCATCACAAGAGGTTTCTATTCCAAGAATTTTCATGATCTAATAATGATGATGAACTTCTAAATTACCAAAACGGGTGAACTCAGCATCAAAATATAAATGCACGTTACCAATTGGGCCGTTGCGTTGCTTGGCAATAATCACTTCTGAAACGTGACGTAGATCATTCATTTTTTGCGACCATTGTTGAAATTGCTCTTGATCGCTTTCTGCCGGTTTTTTTCTTTCGAAGTAATAACTTTCACGATAGATGAAGGCTACTACATCAGCATCTTGCTCGATTGAACCTGATTCGCGCAAATCAGCTAATTGCGGCCTTTTATCATCTCTTTGCTCAACAGCGCGAGACAATTGTGACAAAGCAATTACCGGAATATTAAACTCTTTGGCGATCGCTTTTAAACCTTGGGTAATTTCTGAAACTTCTTGCACACGACCATCGCTTGAGCGAGTTGAAGAACCTTTGATCAGCTGTAAATAATCAACCAAAAGAAAAGCTAAATTATGTTTTCTCACCATTCTTCTGGTACGAGTACGAATCGCTGCGATTGAAAGCGCTGGCGTGTCATCAATAAAAAATGGTAATTTAGAAATTTCGGCAGAGCGCGTGGCGATTGCTTCCCACTCCATATCAGTTAATTGACCAGTTCTGAATTTTGTAGCATTAATACTACTTTCCATCGAAAGAATACGAGCCGAAAGCTGATCCGAAGACATCTCGAGCGAAAAAAATCCGACCGCTTTTTTTTCTTTCGCATCAACAACATTTTGATTCAAAAACTTACAAGCATTCACCGCAATATTGATTGCCAGAGCTGTCTTTCCCATTGACGGGCGTCCAGCTAGAATAATTAAATCCGATTGCTGCATGCCTGACAAAATTTTATCAAGATCGGTAAGTCCAGTGGAAACGCCGCTGATGTGGCTGTCGCGTTGTCTGGCAATTATTGTTTTATCCAGAGTTTCTTTAAGCGACGTAGAAATATTACGAAAATCAGTTTTGCCGTTACCGTGTTCAGAAAGCTTGAATAGCTGATTTTCAGCGATTTCAATTTGCTCGGTAGCAGAAGTTTTTTCTTCTACTTTGTGAACGCGATTAAAAATTTCTTCGCCAACCATTGACAATTCGCGCTTCAAACTCAAGTCGTGGATTAATCTGGCGTAATCAGCAATATCGATGATTGAAGAAGCTGATCCCAAAAGCGTTAAAAGATAAAGAGCACCGCCAAGTGCCTTTACTGAAGTATTGGAATCAAAAAATTGTTTCAGAGTAACTTGATTGGCAACGATGTTAACTTTTTCAACATTATGCAAAATTTGGGCGAAAATTTGCTGATGTGCTGGCTCGTAGAAATGCTCTTCGCGCAAAAACTCTGAAACACGATTTAAATATTCGTTATTTAAAATAATGGTACCAAGCACTGTTTGCTCGGCTTCGATATTAAACAGCTCTTTGCGAGCTTCTGTTTCTGACATTTTTTCTGGAATTCAATTTTTTTGAGGGACGAGGAAGATATTCAACACTTTGTTTGGCTGCAATTAAATTTTTTAATTTCGTACTCTTCTTTTTTCTAACTTACGCGCTAAAGTCCGGCGGTGCATTCCAAGCAAACGCGCTGCTTCTGAAACGTTAAAATCTGCTTCGATTAAAGCTTGGTGAATATATTCCCATTCGATATTTTTAATCGAAGTTTTTTTCTGCAAATTGTTTTCTGGTTCTTTAACCTCGCCTGCAAAGGCGCTGATTATTTTTTCAACATTTGCTGGCTTAGCTAAATAATAACAAGCTCCAAGTTTAATTGCTTCAATCGTTGTGGTAATGCTGGCATAGCCTGTGAGCATAACAATTTTGATTTGCGAATCAAATTCATATAAAGCTTTGATACAGTGAAGGCCAGATTCAGCGCTTAATTTCAAATCAATGAGAGCAAAATTTGGATGAAATTTTTTTATAACTTCACTCATTTCTTTTAAGTTACGCGCAGTTTTGACTTGATAATCGCGACGCGAAAAAGAGCGCGCTAAACTTGTTGCCAAGTCTTCATCATCTTCAACAATTAAAACTGATTTATAATCCATTTTTTAATTTTTTAAATTTGCATTAGATTCTTCCAAACGCTGATTTCCTGAAGCTAGAAGAATTTGCGAAACCGCTTTTTTACAGCGCTCTATTTGGTTTTCGATTAATTTAATATCTTGTTTTAAGTCACTGGCTGAATTTTTTTCTTTAAAGTTTTTCCAATCTTCAAGAACTACTGTAATAGTATTTAAAGGCGTTCCTAAATCATGGGCTGCTGCAGTTGCCAACATTGCTGAGCGTAAAATTTGTTTTTCTTCTTCCGATTTGCGATCGCGTTCACGCAAGTTTTTGGCCATTCTGGTTATAAAAATCAGCAATAAAATTGCCGCAACTACATAACTAATCAACATGCCTTGAAGGTGTAGGCTGAAAAGACTTTCGGAGTTTTCATGGTGGTGAAATTCGTGCAAAAAATTATACTTAAAACTAAGCAGAATATAACAAAAAATTGTTACAACGGCAATTATCCAAGCAAAAATTGGGCGTAGCAAAATTGCTGCAATGATAACCTGCAATAAAAATAAAGAGATAAATGGATTTGAAATTCCACCACTAAAATAAAGCTGCGCTGCGAAAGCCGTGACATCCAAAATCAATTCAAAAAACAGTGAAATATCGCTAATATTTTTTTGATAACGATAACGATAAAAGCTGATGAAATTCAAAATCAAAAGCAGCAGCAACACGAAAAACATTTGTTTTTCTGGCAAATCAATTTCTAAAAATCGACTGACAAAAATAATAGTGACAAGCTGAGCAATAATGGCGAACGTCCTTAATAATATTAGCTGCAGCAGGTTTTTTTTATTTGTAGAATTTGTAATCTGATTTTTCATTTTTTCAATATTCAAAGAAGTTTCAGCAAAAAACGCGTTGGACAAATTGTCTCACTCAACAAAAAATCTTTGCGACTAATAAAGCTAATTTTTAAAAAGTTTCTACCAATCTTTTTCTTTTTTAAAAAATCTCTTTCAGCTTTAGTACATGAAAAAACTTCTAACTTTTCTTGCCCTCTTTTCTTTATTGCTCGGATTCAAACCAGAAAAAGCCAATGCCTGCGCTTGCGGTTGTGGCGTTTTTAATGTTGGAACAAGCGCACTAATTCCAAACTGCCAAGGTGGCATTGCTTTTTTGCAATATGATTACATCAATCAAGATCACAACTGGCACAAAGAAAAACAAGCAAACGCTTCCGACAACGAAGATAAAGAAATTAAATCACAAACCGTGACTGCCGGCATGCAATATATGTTTAACCGTAGTTGGGGCGCTGCGGTTCGTGTGCCATATTTAACTCGTAGCGTTAAGATGAGTGAAGTTGATGAAGATAGAGGCGAAACGATGAATCATTTTTCTCGTGTCAATTCTCTTGGCGATATTCGCGTTAACGGAATCTACTCTGGCTTTTCTTCCGACATGTCGAGCGGAATTACTTTTGGTTTAAAGTTACCAACTGGCCAAGCAAACGCGAAAGGATTTGATAGCAGAGATTTACAAATTGGTACTGGCAGTACCGATTCAATTTTGGGCGCTTATCACTTAGGCAGAATTGACAATGAAGGAAAATTAAACTGGTTTGCGCAAGCAAATTGGCAGCATGCGATTATTACTCGCAACGGTTACCGTGTTGGAGATGAAATTTCTGCCGCCTCAGGAATTTCTTATAACGCTGGATCGGTTTTTGCAGCTAAAAAACTTGTACCAATTCTTCAATTTACTGGTTCAAGAAGAGCTCATGATACTGGCTGGAATTCAGAACCTTCTAACAGCGGCTACAGCCACGCTTACTTTGCACCTGCTTTAGAATTAACTTTTGGCCAGTTTAAAACTTATGCTGATATCGAGTTCCCAATCTACCAAAACACTAGAGGCAATCAGCTAATTCCAAGTCGCATCTATAAGTTGATTTTGGGATATAGTTTTTAATCACTAACTTGTCGCTAAATCTTAATTTTTGAATATTGCAAAACTTGAGAAACCTTACCAATCGCGGCAAATGTTGGTTTTGAATTAGTAAAAATCTTCTCGGCAATTTTTTTAATATCCGATTTTTTTACCGCCAAAACTTTTTCTAAAATTTCTTTATCGTCAATCAAGCGATCATAAGATAAAATATCGTTACCAAGTTTTTGCATTCTGGTGCTAGTGCTTTCTTTAGCCATTAAAAGACTGGCTTCGAATTGGTTTCTAACTCTTTGTAATTCGGCGTCAGAAACTTTTTCGCAGATTTTTTTAACCTCGCTGCAAGTTGCAGTGATTAGCTCATTAGTTTTTTCTGGAGTTGTACCTGCGTAAATTCCAAACAGTCCTGAATCTTGATGAGCAAAATTAAAAGCATAGATCGAATAAGCTAAACCGCGATTTTCACGCACTTCTTGAAATAATCTCGATGACATGCCGCCACCCAAAATCATCGATAAAATTTGTAAGCTGTAATAATCTTTATCAAGATAAGACAAGCCTTTAAAACCCATTACTAAATTTATTTGTTCCAACTTTTTTTCTTTTCTGAGATCGCCACCTAAATATTTTGCTTTTTCTGTGGCCTTTATTTTAGAGCTTCCAAGCTGATTGAAATATTTTTTTGTCCATTTTACCAAATCCGCTTCTTTAATATTTCCAGCAGCAACTACGCACATATTTTGGTAATTATATTGTTTGCTGATGTAGTTGACGAAATGGTCGCGTGTAAATTTTTTAATATTCTTAACTGGCCCTAAAATTGAACGCCCGAGCGCTTGGCTAGGATATGCCGCTTCTTGAAAATAATCAAAAACGATGTCGTCAGGAGTATCGTTAGTCATAGCAATTTCTTGCAAAATTACGCCGCGCTCTTTTTCCAACTCAACTTTGTCAAAAGTAGAATTCTGCAAAATATCTGCTAAAAATTCGATGGCGAATTCAGCGTGTTTTTTCAAGACTTTAGCGTAATAAACCGTTTTTTCTTTCGATGTGTAAGCATTGATTCGTCCACCAATTCCTTCAAATTCTTCGGCAATTTGACGCGCTGATCTTTTTGCAGTTCCTTTAAAAGCCATATGCTCAAGAAAATGTGAAATACCGTTGATTTCCAAGCCTTCATTGCGACTTCCTGTGTTGACAAAAACTCCAACTGATACTGTTTCAACTTCTTTCATTTCGTCAACAGCAACACGTAATGCGTTTGGCAAAGTAATTATTTTTTTAGTCATTATAATTTGTTCAGATTGAATGTTTGAATTTGCGGGGATGATTATAGACAATTATTAAAACCTCAACCTTAAACCAATTGAAGCAATAAAATCAGAGATGCGATCATGATTGCGCTTAGCTATTTCTTCAGTGCCAAAAGTTTTACGATTATAGCGCAACGCAATATAAGGCGCGAAGCGGTGAGTTATTTCGTAGCGTGTTAAAGCTCCAACTTCAACTTCAGAAAGACCAGAAGCAACTTTAATATTTTGTACATCTTGAGCAAAAAAATCAGCTTCAAAATAAGGCTGAGTGATCAATTTTTGAGTAATAAAAATATCAATTTCCTGCTTTAAATGAGCGCTGTAATTGCCTTGATTACTTAAAAAAACTTGCGCTTCAGTCTCAAAGAAATATGGCGCCAAACCTTCTAATCCAAGCGTTACATAATCCAGACTTTGAGATGAGAAATCAGTACTCAAATCATGACGAACACCAATTTGCGCATCCCAAAATTGCGAAATATTTTTTCCGTAAAGCGCCTGAAATTCAGTTTTTGTATCATATTTTTTAAAGGCTTTAGTTTCATTTTTTAACAAAAGGCGATCGTAATCTGTTCCAACCCAACCATTGAGATTGATGGCTCCAGAAAGTCCGCTATTTCCTTCACCAATATCAGAATCAAGAGTAAAAGCATGAAAGATTTTTGGATGATCAGCACCATGTTGCATTGCTGCAAAAAGATGTTGCGGCGCAAAAAATAATAAAAATAAAGTTAGAAATTTTTTATTCATTACCGAGTTCGATCAACGGTTATATTGGTCATCATGCCACTTGCCATATGAAAGAGTAGATGACAATGAAATGCCCACTCACCTTCTTCATCAACCGTTAAAAGCGTTGTTATTGTTTGCCTTGGAGCAGCGATAATTGTATGTTTATTTGGTAGCCATTTTTTTTCTTGACCATTTTCAAGCTGTGTAAACATGCCATGCAGATGGATTGGATGCGCCATCATCGTATCGTTGATAAATTTTAAACGCACACGCTCACCAAATTTTAAGTGAATTGGTTGAGGAAATTTCTCACCATTAATTGTCCAAATGTAGCGATTCATATTTCCACCAAAGCGGAATTCAATTTCACGAGTTGGTTGGCGCAGATCTTTTTGCGGATTTTTAGAAATTAAATCAGAGTAATTTAAAGCCTTATGATTTTCTGGCGTGAAAGTTTGAGCCCAACCACTTTTTTCGTCACCCATTCCCATATCCGACATTGAAAGTAAAGCGCGTGGACGCATTTTTGGAATTTCAGCCGACATTCCTTTTTGTGGTGCAATAGTTGAGCGTGCGTAGCCAGTTCGATCAAGCGACTCGGCAAAAATTGTATAAGCTTTATCTTGTTTGGGATTAACAATCACATCGTAAGTTTCTGCTGGCGCAATTCTAAATTCATCTATTGATACTGGCTTAACATCTTGTCCGTCAGCCGCTATTAACTTCATTTTTAGATTTGGAATTGAAACATCAAAAAAAGTCATCGCGCCAGCATTTATAAAACGCAAACGCAGCGGTTTTTTCTGAGAAATTATTGTCCAATTTTGTTCATTAGTTTTGCCATTAATCAAAAATTTATAACGGCTGACATCGCTTAAATCCGTAGGATCCATACGCATCTCGCCCCACATTTTATAATTATCAATAGCTTGAGATAATCCTTCTTTTTTTACGTCGGCAAAAAAAGTTGCGACTGTGCGCTTATTATAATTGTAGTAGCTAGAGTTGAGTTTGAGATTATCCAAAATCTGCCGTGGATTCTCTTCAGAAAAATCTGAAAGCAAAATAACTTGATCTGACTCTTTAGCGCCAATCACAATCGCGCCATACATTCCGAGCTGCTCCTGAAAATTAGAATGCGAGTGATACCAATAAGTTCCGCTTTGGCGAATTTTAAATTTATAAGTAAAAGTTGTATTTGGCGCAATACCTTCAAAACCATTCAATCCTGGAACGCCGTCCATATTTGCTGGCAATAAAATTCCGTGCCAATGAATTGAAGTTTTTTCGTCCATTGAATTTTTAACACGAATCTCAACCTGCTCTCCTTCTTTAAAATTCAAGGTTGGTCCGGGTATTTGATCGTTTATCGTGATCGCCTCAACTGCCTTGCCAGTTATAAAAACTTTCTGTTTTTTAACTTCTAAATCATAAGTTTTAGCCAGCGCTAAACTGGTTTGCTGTAGTATTAATAAAATGAAGAGAAAAAATAACTTCATGGCTTATAAATAATTTTTTAAAGAGGCGCGTCAGCTTAAATTTTCTTAATCACAAAATAAATGAAATCTTCCCCAATACTGTCAATTCGCGAAGCAACGATCTCTTTTGCTAAAAAAATTCTCTTCGAAAATTTACATTTAAATCTTTTTCCACGCGATCGCATTTGCTTGATTGGCAAAAATGGTGTTGGCAAAACAACTTTAATGAATGCAATTGTTGGACAATTTGATCTTGATGTTGGAGAGCGCTGGATTTCACCAAACTGCACTCTTGGCTATCTTTCGCAAAATGAAACTTTGCCAAAAAATCTAACTGTCGCCGATTTTATTTTATCGGGTTTGAAAATTGACGAACATAAATCCTACATCGTCGATATCGTCTGCGACAATTTACAAATTGATAAAAACGCCTTTACGCAAAATCTTTCTGGCGGACAAAAACGCCGCGTTAGTTTAGCTAGAGCTTTAGTTTTAGAACCAGATATTTTGTTGCTTGACGAACCAACCAACCACTTAGATTTAGAAATAATTGAGTGGTTAGAAAATTATTTACAAAGCTTTCAAGGCGCGCTGATTGTGATTTCGCACGATCGTAAATTTTTAGAAAAAGTTTCTAATAAAGTTTTTTGGCTGCGCGCTGGGCAAATTAAAATTAATTACGAAGGCTATAAAAATTTCGACGAATGGTCGCGAAATATTATTGAACATGAGCAGCGCAAATTGGAAAATCTGCAAAAAAAAGTTACACTTGAAAGTGGCTGGTTACAAACTGGAGTAACTGGCAGAAGGAAAAGAAATATTGGCCGTTTACATTATCTACAAGAGCTACGCCAAAAATTAGAAGTACAAAGAAAGTTAGTTCGCACCAATCAAAGCTATATAAAAATTGAAGCGCAGAAAGTTGAAGAAGATGCGCCGCAAGTTATCTTGTCTTTTGCTAACGCCAGCAAATCTTACGGTGAAAAAAAAGTAATCGACAAATTCACTCTTAAAATTCTGCGCGGCGAACGCATTGGAATTATTGGCAAAAATGGTTCAGGCAAATCAACGCTTCTGAAAATGATGGTTGGCGAAGTTTTTCCTGATCAAGGCAAAGTAAAACCAGCGCGTGACATCAAGCTTTCTTACTTCGATCAAAGTCGCAGCAAAATAAAACCAACTTCGACAATTCAAGAAATTTTATGCGAAACTGGCGGTGAATATGTAACTATGGCTGGCGGAAAAGTTATGCATATTTGCGGCTATTTAAAAAACTTTCTTTTCGATCCAAATGATCGCGAAGCCTTGGCTGGAACACTTTCTGGCGGACAGCAAAATCGCTTACTCTTAGCAAAAACTTTGGCCAATCCCGGAAATTTTATGATTCTTGATGAGCCAACCAACGATCTCGACATGGATAGTTTGGACATGCTACAAGAATATTTAGAAAAATATGATGGCACGCTAATTGTGGTGTCGCACGATCGTGATTTTTTAGATAATATTGCAACTTCAATTTTGGCTTTTGAAGGAAGCGGCATAATTACGACCAATGTTGGCGGCTATTCCGACTATTTGGAATATAAAGAAAAATATCAAAAACAGGAAGTTAATCAAAAAGAAGTCAAATCTCAGGAAAATAAATTTGTTGATGAGGCAAAAGAAATAAAAAAACCAGAATCACAGAAAAAAATTTCCTACAAACTAAAATTCGAACTAGAAAAGCTGCCGGCAAAAATTGAAAAACTTGAAAATAAAATCCGCGAACTAAGCGAAGAATTAAGTGAAACCGAAGACCGCTCTTCCGCTAACCTCGCCCACATCGCAATGGAAATTGCCAAATACCAAAAAGATTTAGACGAGGCAGAAAGTAGATGGCTAGAGTTAGAAGAAATTTTTTCTGCTTGCTAAATTAGCGCACTGAAGCGCAAGGTAAATAAGGCTGCAACATCATGAATTCATTTGGCTTGAAAGGAAAAATTTCATCATCTTTGTGGGATTTATCGCAAGTTCCTACGGCTGCAAAAAGTTTGTCTCCTTTTTTAAAATAGAAACATTCTTCATCATCAAGCAATCGCTGGGCTTCCTTAAAATTTCCACTTTTATAATAACCTTCTTCTTCCAAAAATTTTTCTTTCGACAAGCAACCAATTACGCCGTCTTTAGCGGTAATATAGTATTCGACTTCTTCTTTTTTTTCGTGCGACTCAGAACCCACAAGTATGCCAATCATCTTCGCCGCAAGCATCGAAAGAATCATGAAAACAATAATTCTGACCATAAGTAATTATTATTTACTGTAACGCCGCACGAGCCGCCGCAAGTCTTGCAATTGGCACACGATATGGCGAGCAGCTGACATAGTGCAATCCTGTTTTGTGACAGAATTCGATTGAGGCTGGGTTGCCGCCGTGTTCGCCGCAGATTCCGAGTTTAATATTGGGTCTGGTTGATTTGCCTTTTTCAGTGGCGATTTTGATTAGTTGACCAACACCTTCTTGATCTAACTCGGCGAATGGATCTTTTTCTAAAATTCCGGCTTTTTGATAATGACCTAAAAAGCTGGTGGAATCGTCGCGAGATAATCCAAAAGTTGTTTGAGTTAAATCGTTGGTACCAAAGCTGAAAAACTCAGCTTCATTGGCAATTTGATCGGCCATCAAAGCAGCGCGAGGAAGCTCGATCATTGTTCCGACCATGTAATTTAATTTCACGTTTGATTCTTTCTCGACTGATTTTTCAGTTGTAACGATCAGCTCTTTTAAAATTTGTAGCTCTTTTCTGGTGGCAACTAAAGGCACCATAATTTCTAAAAGCACATCTTGTTTGGTTTCTTTTTTCACAATTGAGGCTGCTTCAAAAATTGCTCTGGACTGCATTTCATATATTTCAGGATATGAAATTCCCAAACGACAACCGCGATGACCAAGCATTGGATTTTGCTCCTGCAATTGGTGTGTTCTGTGTTTGACATAATTAACATCAACACCAACAGCTTTGGCAACTTCAGCGATTTCACTATCTTTATGCGGTAAAAATTCGTGCAAAGGCGGATCAAGCAAACGGATCGTGACTGGCAAGCCGGACATGATTTTAAAGATTTCGACAAAATCTTTTCTTTGCATCGGCAATAATTTTGCCAAAGCTTTTTTACGACCTTCGATATTTTCAGCCAAAATCATTTCACGCACTGCGACGATGCGATCTTCACTAAAAAACATATGTTCGGTTCGACACAGTCCAATTCCTTCAGCGCCGAAGTCGCGTGCAGTTTGGCAATCAAGCGGCGTTTCAGCGTTGGTACGCACTTTTAAAACACGAACTTCATCAGCCCATTTCATGATTTTTTCAAAATCGCCTGATAAATTTGGTTTTAATGTTGGCACTAAACCAAGAATCACATCACCAGTTGAACCATTGATGGTTATGGTTTCGCCCTCTTTTACTTTTACGCCATTAGCAGTAAAAAATTGATTGGCATAATCAACAACAACACCGCCAGCGCCTGAAACGCAAGGTGTTCCCATACCGCGGGCAACAACGGCAGCATGTGAAGTCATACCACCTCTGGCAGTTAAAATACCTTGGGAAACATGCATTCCTTTAATGTCTTCTGGGCTGGTTTCAATACGAACCAGAATAACTTTATCGCCATTTTCAAATCTTCTTTCAGCTTCCTGTGATGAAAATACAACAACGCCTGAAGCAGCTCCAGGAGAAGCTGGCAAGCCTTTAGCAATAACTTGCACTTTTGCTTTTGGATCCAGAGTTGGATGCAAAAGTTGATCTAAACTTGTTGGATCAATACGCTTCAAAGCTTCTTTTTTATCGATTAGATTTTCTTCAACCATATCGACGGCAATTTTTACTGCAGCGTGCGCAGTGCGTTTGCCGTTGCGAGTTTGTAGCATCCACAGCTTTTTATTTTGCACGGTGAATTCGATATCTTGCATGTCGCGATAATGCAGTTCGAGTTTTTTGTAGATTTTTTCTAACTCTAAAAAAACTTCCGGCATGGTTTCTTCCATTGAAGGAAGATTTGAACCAAGTTGCTTTTTGCCAGCGTTAGTGATTGATTGCGGAGTGCGAATTCCAGCTACAACATCTTCGCCTTGGGCATTGATTAAATATTCGCCGTATAATTCTTTTAAACCATTTGAAGGGTTGCGAGTAAAAGCAACTCCAGTTGCCGAAGTATCACCCATATTGCCAAATACCATTGATTGCACATTTACTGCTGTGCCCCAGCTTGCTGGAATATCGTTTAATTGACGATAGATTGTGGCACGCTCATTCATCCAAGAAGCAAATACTGCTTCGATTGCACCCCAGAGCTGTTCATTAACATCTTGTGGAAACTCACGGCCCAGTTCTTCTTTAACTTTGGCTTTGAAAAGTGCAGCGATTTCTTCCAAGTTTTCTGCAGTTAAATCAGTGTCAGCAGAAGCTCCAAACTCGTGTTTTTTTTCGTCTAAAATTACTTCGAAATTGTAGTGATCAACTCCAAGCACAACGTCAGAATACATTTGGATAAAGCGACGATACGAATCAAAAGCGAATCTTTTATTACCAGATTTTTGCGCTAAGCCCAAAACCGTTTTATCGTTTAATCCTAAGTTTAAAACTGTGTCCATCATTCCTGGCATTGAAGCTCTGGCGCCAGAACGCACTGAGAATAAAAGTGGGTTTTTTTCATCACCAAATTTTGCACCGATTTTTTCTTCGATTGCGACAAGCGCGACGTTAACTTCTTCTTTTAAAGCGTCAGGAAATTTTTTTTCATTTTTGTAATAGAAGTCGCAAAACTCAGTTGTAATTGTAAATCCTGGTGGAACTGGCAAGCCCATTTTAGACATTTCCGCCAAGTTTGCGCCTTTACCTCCAAGCAGATTTTTCATTGAAGCATCGCCTTCAGATTTACCGTCACCGAAAGAATAAACGAATTTTTGTGCAGTCATTTTAGATTAAATCAAATTGAAGTTTTTGGAACTCAACACCGTTTACAACCAATGAAATCATATGCTTACCAGCATTGTGTTTTCTAGTTGAAAGATCGCGAAAGGAATGTTTTTTCTCAAAAACAAAAACACCTTCAGCAAAATTTTTAGTTGTGATTTGGAAATTTTTTTTCGACCAAGAGCCATTTTTCTTTAAAAAATAAACGATATATTCGAGTCGAATTTTATTGTTTAGAGCTTGATTTTGTAAGGAAAAATTAAAGACCAAATTTTCAGAAATTTTTATCACTTCATTTTGTAAAGAAAAGCTTTCGATGGCAAAATTTTCTGACAAATTGTTACAATCAATACCAATAATTTTCAAAGCTTGCCTGTCGCCTTTTTTTAGCAAAGTACGTAAAGCATGTTTAATCAGATTTTCTTTCACGCCTTCTCTCTTCCATCTTTTGAGTAAATTCAAAACTAAATCAGCGTGATCTTTAGAAATATCGTTTAAATTATTGGCAACACTTTTAAGCACATAAGGCGATTCATCGTATTTTAAATTTTCTAGAATTGGCAGAATTGCTGACGGATCTTTTTTAAAATCTTGCGAAACCTCACCCCAAGGAAGTCTTGGACGACAACCTTCTGAAGCTAATCTTCTGACGTGATGATTTTTACTTTTTGTCCAATTACTAAAAAATTTTAGCGCCCGTTTTTGATCAAGTTTTATAAATTGGCGCACAGCAAATTCTGAGCTGCCATATTGCGTGAAGAATTCTAAAGCTTGCATTGATTCGTCAAAATGCCTCAAACCAAAGACTTCCACAAAATCAGGGAAGATAATCAGCGCTAAACCAGAAGATTTATTTTTAGGAATTTCTGCGGCAATTTGTTTTAAAACAGTGATTTTTTCTAAGTAATTTTTTGCAGAAAGAGATTCATCAAGCGCGATTACAATTTCACGCATTCTTTGTTTGAGCTCTTTTTTTGCCCAATCTTTATTAGCGAAAATTTTTAAAAAGTTTTTGACAGCAAATTTTTTATCAAATCTAGCAGCAGTGTTGGCAAGGGTTTTAAGAAATTCTTGGTTATAAACCTCTTTAAGAAGCATTTTTAAGAAATTTCAATATTTGATAAATCAGCAACTTCATCAAACAAATCTCTGATTTTTGATAAAATTAACAGACGATTTGATCTGATATGTTCATCTTTTTCGTTAATCACTAAATTATCAAAAAACTGCGCTAAAGGAACTTCCAAAATGTTAAGAAGTTTAAAAGCGCTAGCAAATTCGCCTTTAGTTACAAGCTTTCTAAAGTCTCGGCGAATTTGTTTGATACGGCTATACAAGGTTTTTTCATATTTATTTTTTAAAGATAAAAGTAGTGGTTTGCCGACAAATCTTTTGCCATCTTTTTTCTCTTCAATTGCCAAAATATTTGCCGATCTTTTGTAAAGCTCGATTATATTTCGATTGCTTGGATCAGTCAGGAAAGAATCTAAAAATATAACTTTTTTAGCCAAATACAAAATATCGCAACTTTTGTGAGCTTCCAAATTAGACAAATAAGCTTCGATCACAACATTAACAATATCAGCGCGCAGTCCCTCATTTTCTTTTAAATAAAATTTTAGCCTTTCGACAAAGAATTTGATAATTTCCTCAATCAAATCGGCTTTTTTCTTTTCAAATTTTTCTTCTTCACTTTTAAGTAAATTTTTAACCAATTTTAGTTGGTAAGCGCTTAAAGATTTAATGACTAAAATTCTGATTGGAAAAGCAATATTATATTCAAAACCAATACGGATAATCCCAAGCGCGGCGCGGCGCAAAGCAAAAGGATCTTTTGAGCTAGTTGGTTTTTCATCTGCTAAAAAAAATCCAACAATTGTGTCCATTTTATCAGCAATTGAAAGCGCGATTCCAAGCGGAGTTTTTGGTAATTCTGCATTTAAACCTTGCGGCAAATAATGTTCATAAATTGCCGCAGAAATTTTTTGATCTTCATTTTGTTTTTGAGCATAAAAGCCAGCGATTTTTCCTTGTAATTCTGGAAGTTCGGCAACGGTTTTAGTGGTTAAATCAGCTTTGCATAATTGAGTAGCGCGCTCCACAGAAGTTAAATCGCAGTGCGGCACAAAAATTGATAAAAATTTTGTCAGCTGATCCAGGCGAGAAACTTTTTCGTAAACTGATCCGAGTTTTTTGTGCAATATAACACGCTTTAAATCGTCAAGCCTTGATATTAGAGGCTTTTTCAAGTCTTCTTCGATAAAAAATTGTGCATCACTCAAACGAGCGCGAACCAGCTTTTCATTATCTTTGATAATTTTTTCGGAGCTATTTTGATCAACAACAGCGTTTGAAATAAAAATAAATTTCGCTGCCAATTCACCTTCTTTGTTTTTCAAACAGAGATATTTTTGGTTTAGTTTTAAAGTTAGAATTAAAACTTCTTCAGGCAGATTCATAAATTTTGGATCAATGTCTGCAAGTAGTGCTGTAGGGAATTCGCAAAGGCCAGTGATTTCATCAAAAAGAACAGATTTTTCTGCATTATCGATTGTTTCTAAATCTAAATCGTTGGTGATTTTTTTGACTTGTTGTACAATTTTTTCTTTGCGCAAGTTGGCATCAACTAGAACGAAATTTTCTGCTAAGATTTTTTTGTAATCAGAAGCAGTACTGATTTTGATTGGTTGAATTGACTTTAAAAAATGTCCGTAAGTTAGATTATTTGATTTTAGTCCAGCAAATTCTACATCGATAATTTCTGATCCAAACAAAGCTAAAATATTTCTAACAGGTCTAATCCATTTAGGCTGCTCAAGATTTTCAGCGATATCCCAACGCATCAACTTTGGCCAAGAATTGACCATTTTTTGTAGAATTTGGGGCAAAGAATTTTTAATAATTTCTGCGGTTTTTAACTCAGAAGCTTTGGAAGCAAAGGCAAAGCAAAGTGCGCCGTTATTTTCAACCTGCTCTAGTTCTGACTCATCTTGCAAACCAACTGATCTTAA
Source organism: Rickettsiales bacterium UBA2645 (assembly GCA_002359655.1). GTDB lineage: Bacteria > Pseudomonadota > Alphaproteobacteria > Rickettsiales > UBA1997 > UBA2645. Next base: position 74,195 of record DENL01000006.1, read on the forward strand.
AAATCCAGCAACAGCTTTTTTATCGGCATTTATTTTCGGACCAATTTTTTTTGTCGAAGCAATCGCTTGAGAATCTTGTAAGCCAGTAATCAAAATGCTTAAGCGACGAGGAGTAACTAACGAATGAATCTGATCTTGTCTTAGCGTTAAATTATTTTTAGCAAAAATTTCTGCGGCAATTTTAGCAAAGTTTTCTGCCGCTGCTTTTTGCATTAAGGCCGGAGTTTCTTCGCTTAGAATTTCTAAAATAAAGTCAGTCATGAAAAATTTATGCTTTTAAAATCCAGTCTCTTCAACTCGTAAAAACTTTTCTGATTTAACTAAGTCAGAATCAAGGTTTTCTAAAACTTGCTTAACATCACTTTCGCTTAAAGTTTCAGTTAAAAAGCCACAGATAATTTCTGAGTCTTTATCAATAAAAGTTGCTTGAGTGATTTTTATTTTATCAGCAAAAATTTTTGCCGCTAAGTCGCCTTTTTGCGCCAGTGATTTATCAATAACAAGATGTAAAAAATATTTGCCCTGACGCTTGGAAATATCGATCAAATTGGCTGTCGACAATTTAGAATTTTCAACACCAAACAGATAAGTTGAGTTACCGCGCGCAATATCAATTAAATCAGCAATAATTGCTGATCCAGTTGTAAGTCCACCAGCGCCGCGGCCAATAGAAATATTCCAACTTGCGTTTGTAGTATTAATCAAAACAGCATTAAAAGGTCCGTCAACTTGAGCAATTTTTTCAGTTTTTTTAATCAAGGCCGGATAAACTGTTTGCTGGATTGAATCACCAAGGTTTTTATAAATCGCCAATAGTTTAATTTTATAACCAAGATCATCTGCGAGCTTGATGTCATTGATTGAAACTTGATCAACACCTTCAATATGAAGTTTTTTAAATGCAGGTTTAGTTGCTGACGCGATGCTTGATAAAATCACCAGCTTGTGTGCAGTATCAATTCCCTTAACATCAAGAGTTGGATCGGCTTCAGCGTAGCCAAGCTTTTGCGCTTCTTTTAAAGTTTCTAAATAATCAGAACCTTCGGAGCTCATTTTGCTTAGAATGAAATTACAAGTTCCGTTTAAAATTGCGTAAAGCTCGGTTATTTCACTGCCAGTAAAACTTTCTTTAAAAGTTTTGATAACAGGATTAGCACCGGCTGTTGAAGCTTCAAAACCAATGTGACTATTATGTTTTTCGGCTAACTCAGAAATTTCTGCGCCATATTCTGCAAGCAAAGCTTTATTGGCTGTTACAACTTTTTTGCCGTTTTTAATTGCCAGCTCGATTAAATCTTTAGCAATTTCTGTGCCACCAATAACTTCAACTATCACATCAACTTCCGCGTCTTTTGCTAGATCAAGCGTGTTTGTGTAAAATTTAATTTTCGGATCAACAAAATCTTTTTTAGTGCGCGAAGTAACTGCAACGATTTCGAAGTTGGTTTGGCTTCTATCCGCAATAATTTTAGCGTCTTTTTTTAAAATTTCATAAACACCTTGGCCAACGGTTCCAAGGCCAGCAATACCGATTCGTAACTTTTTCATTTTTGATTTGGGATTTTAAAGCTGAAAGGAATGTGTGTAATTTCTAAGTTTAGGTTGACCTAAATTCAAGCGGTTTGTTATCTTGAAGACAGCAACCCTTCACAAAATTTTCTATTTAAATGACAAAAAAATCACATTACCCAGAAGCAAATCAAAACCTTGATTTTGCTAGCATGGAAGAAGAAATGCTGCGCTTTTGGCAGGCTGAAAAAATCTTTGAAAAATCAGTTGAGATCAGAAATTTTTCTGATGCTCTTGATGAAGATAATATTTCACCAGTCTTAGAACCGTGTGCTTTAAAGAATCACACTAATTGCCGACATCCAAAAGAAGAAAAATCTGAATTTGTATTTTACGACGGTCCACCTTTTGCCAACGGACTTCCGCACTACGGCCATTTGCTGACTGGATTTATCAAAGATTTAGTTGCGCGCTATCAAACTATGAAAGGCAAAAAAGTTGAACGCCGTTTTGGCTGGGATACTCACGGCTTGCCAGTTGAGATGGAAACTGAAAAAGAACTAAGCGCTAAAGAAGGTAGAAATATTTCCGGCCAAATTGCTATTCAAGAATATGGCATCGAAAAATTTAACAACGCCTGCCGCGCTTCGGTGATGAAATATGCTGATGATTGGGAAAATTACGTCACTCGCCAAGGTCGTTTTGTTGACTTCAAAAATAGCTACAAAACGATGGATTTGAGCTACATGGAATCAGTGATCTGGGCCTTTAAACAACTTCACGAGAAAGGCTTGCTTTACGAAGATTTTCGCGTCGTTCCTTACTCTTGGGCTTGCCAAACTCCGCTTTCGAACTTTGAAACGAGAATGGATAATTCTTATCGTCAGAAGGCTAGTAAGGCTGTGACGGTAAAATTCGAACTCGATATTAATCACCCTCCCCTTGAGGGAGGGTCAAACAATTTTTTACAAAAATTGTTTGGGGCGGGGTTAGAAAAATTAAATAAAGACTCAGCTCAATATCTTGACCCCTCCCCGAAACGCTCTGGCGTTTCGACCCTCCCTCAAGGGGAGGGTTATAGTCCGAGAATTTTTTTGGTTGCTTGGACTACAACACCATGGACACTTCCTTCAAATTTGGCCTTGGCAATAGGAAATAAAATTGAATATGTGGCAAAAGTTGTTGATGGAGAAATTCGCATAGAGAAAGCTGCATCAAAGTTTCCAATGAAATTTCCTATTACATTTGGAAGTTCAGAAGGCGAATTATTAAAATTCAAAGGCTCTGAACTAGTCGGACTCAAATACAAACCCCTTTTTCCTTATTTAGTCGAACACGAAAAAATTAAAAATAATCTGAAGGCCTTCACAGTTCTTCACGGCGATTTCGTCACAACTGAAGAAGGAACCGGAATCGTCCACATGGCTCCCGGCTTTGGTGAAGATGACCAACTTCTTTGCAAAGCTAATGGAATCCCAACTCTTTGCCCAGTTGATGAAGGTGGAAAATTCACATCAGAAATATTTGATTTTGAGTACAAAAACAAAAATGGCGAAACAGTTAATCTTAGCCTTAAAGAAAGAAATGTTCTTGGATACAATGAGAAACTTGAACATCTAAAAGAAGAGCCAAATGTCGACATCATTAAATATCTAAAAGCAAAAGATTCGTTAGTTGGAGATCCTCAACAATATCTCCACAACTATCCACATTGCTGGCGTACCGACACGCCGTTGATTTATCGCGCGGTTTCATCTTGGTATGTAAAAGTTACAGATTTTAAAGACCGCATGGTTGAGTTAAATCAAAGCATCAACTGGATTCCAAATCACATCAAAGACGGACAATTTGGTAAATGGCTGGAAGGAGCCAGAGATTGGTCAATCACGCGCAACCGCTTTTGGGGCTGTCCGGTGCCAGTTTGGAAAAGTGAATCGGGCAAAATAAAAGTCTTTGGATCGGTTGCAGAACTTGAAAAAGTAGCGGGCAAAAAAATCGAAAATCTGCATCGCCCTTTCATCGACGAGATTGTTTTTGAAGAAAATGGCGAAAAATTCAAACGCGTCACCGACGTTCTTGATTGCTGGTTTGAGTCGGGTTCAATGCCTTATGCTCAAGTTCATTATCCTTTCGAAAATAAAGAATGGTTTGAAGAAAATTTTCCGGCTGATTTTATCACCGAATATGTCGCCCAAACTCGCGGTTGGTTTTATACCTTGATGGTTTTGTCAACAGCGCTTTTTGATCGTGCACCTTTTAAAAACGTGATTTGTCACGGTACAATTTTAGACGAGAAATCACAAAAACTTTCCAAACGTCTAAAAAATTATACTGATCCGCTGGAAATTTTTTCAACCATAGGCTCAGACTCCATGCGCTTCTATATGATTTCACAACCAGTAATGCGCGGACAAGAACTGCGTATCGACAAAGATGGCAAAGCCATTCGCGATACTTTGCGCCTTTCAATCAAGCCTTTGATAAATGCTTTTAATTTCTTCTGTCTTTACGCCAATGCTGATGGAGTCAAAGCCAATAAAATCGAATTTAAAAAAGATCTAAGCAACATTCTTGATCGTTATATTTTAGCTAAACTTAAAGAAACTGTTAGCGCAATCGACAGCGCCATGGCCAATTACGATACAGTTTTAGCCTGCGAAAAATTCACTGAATTTTTTGAAGCACTAAATAATTGGTATATCCGCAGAAATCGTCAGCGCTTTTGGAAAGGCGAAGTTGATCAAGACAAGCAAGACGCTTACGACGTGCTTTACACAGTTTTGGTTTCAATGTGTGAAGCCTCTGCTCCTCTGCTGCCGTTTACTTCAGAATTTGTCTGGAAAAGTTTGCAATAATTTTAAAATTTTGCACCAAAATTAACAAAACCCAAATAAGCATTAGCAGCGCTTTTAATGTTTTGCGGTTGTTTTTGTGCTACTAAATTAAATTTTATAGTCGGATCAACAAACCAATTTAGCGTTAAATTTTTGGCGTAGAAAATTTCGAAATCTTGCTCTCTTCCCTTTGGCGTCAGCGAAACAGTTGATGAGTAGCGCGTAACATTTCCTTCCAGATCTCTTGCTACTGGCACGTTAATCTCGGCCTTGCCGCTATAGACTCGAAGTGGCTGTGAATAAATTATTCCAACTTTGCCGCCTAATATTTTTTCATTAACCAAACCAAGCGAAGAGCTGCGACTTTGAATATCACTGTAGTTGCGAAATATTCCTAAATTATTTCCGCTAACAATTGTTTTGCCTTGAGCAAAGCTTGAGATCACAGAAAAATTGCCAAAGATTTTTTTGCTAGCAGAAATTTTTAAATAAGAAGTTGTAGCATTGCCTGCTGCTTCAAAGGCACCAACTGCTTTTGAGTTTAAAATATTGTTGTCAAACTCATTCATCTTGCCAAAAGAAACTGAAATTTTTGTCGCGTCATTTGGCAAATAAGAAAGATTTAAATCGGAAACACGATTTTGTAAATTTCCTATTTTGCTTAATATTGACGAGCTGTCGTAAGATGTTTGCTGCGAAAAATTCAAAGCAAATTTTTTGTCAAAAAATTTAGTTCCAACAAAAAGCTGATTGAAATTTCTTTGTGTTGTCGAGTTCAGCGAAGATGTGATCGAGTTATTAACAAAGGATTGAAAAGGATTGGCGGCAAAGTTGTTAACCGAAATAAAACCAAAATTATTGAATTTATCTTCGCGTAAATTCGCTAACTCGTCGCGATTTACCGAAAATCCAGCTTTCAAACCGCTGCTGAAATTATTATCAAAATTTTGTGCAAAAGAAAATCCGTTAGAGCTTGTTAAAGTCTTGTCTTCCCTACTTCTGTCGGTTGTAATAAATTTTAAACCAAACTGATTTGGCGCTGATTTATCTTCATAAGATTTTACCTGAAAATTCAGCTGCGTTGAGGAATTTTTACCAAAAGAAAGCGGAATTATTTGGGTGTAATAATTGTTAAAGGCAAGATTAGTAAGGCTTGCAGCGATATTGGAATTTGATCTTGTTGAAATTCTTTCATTCATAAAAGCTTTATAATCGCGCCCGTAATCATCAAAAAAAACTGCCGAAGCTAGTTGTGGCGCTACATTTAAAACAAAAGCATCGCCAAAAATTGGATCAGAAACCAAAGAAGAACTTCTAACATCATAACCAGAAGAAGAGACGCTACTGCCGTAAGCAAAATTATTTTGACCTTGCGCTTGAACTGCTGCGTAAAGATTCAGCAGACCATGACCATAAATTGTATCAACTCCTGATGTTCCTAAGTCAGTTGCAGTTGAGAGTAAAATATTTGCTGTTTGCGCTGCCGTTAAAAATGGCCAAGCTCCACGAATTACAGCTGCAGCACCTGCAACCATCGGAGTTGACATTGATGTGCCGCTATCTTTTTCATAACCATTGGTCACTCCGCTTGAGCTATACGAAGCATCGTAAATTTCATAACCCGGAGCAACTAAACAATAATTTGCCGCATTGCCGCAATAATTACTAAAAGTTGAAATTGTTGTACTTGAGGTTGAAGTTCCAACTGATCCAACAGCCAAAACATAGCCAGATAAACTGCTATCAGAAGCGTAATAGGCTGGATATTCTGGTTGAGACGCTGTTTCATTTCCAGTCGCTGCAACTGATAAAATATCAGCGGCTTTTGCTGATATCAGAGCATTTCTTAAAGTTGTTGAACCAGCCAAACTTCCCAAACTCATGTTTATTACCTTTGCACCATAAATAATTGCCTTATCAATTCCGCTAGCAACTGCAGAGTGACTTCCGCCAGAACCGCTACTATTTAAAACTTTGATGGCAATAATATCGCTGTCGTAAGCAACACCATGCATTCCGCTACCGTCTTTCACGCCAGCTGCTACGCTGGCAACTGCAGTCCCATGACCTTTATCATCACTTGGATTGGAATCACTATTTACAAAATCATAAGAGCCGGTTGAAGTATAATTTGCAGAGATTTCGTTATGATTTATTTGTACGCCAGTATCTAAAATGGCGATCGAAACTCCAGCTCCAGCATTGGTTTTACTATTTAAAGCCAGATAAGCGTAAGATTCCGCTGCTTCGATTGTTTCAAGACCAGACTGATTGTTGTATTCAGTGGTACGATAAGAGCTGGCATCGCTTGAAGTAAAAGATGATACGCCTGAAGTTGATGAAGACGAGCTGGAGCTGCTTCCACTATTACTTCCCCCTCCTCCGCCACCGCCGCCTCCACCACCACATGAGGCAAGAGAAAAAATTATCAAAAATAGTAGGCTCTTTAATCTCATTGGTGCGTGAAAAAATAGATGTCTAAATTTATTAGATTGGTTTTCTAAAAAGATTTTCCAGAGCTGAATCAATAACATCAAAAACCATATCAAATGATTGATTGCCTTTGTAGTAGGGGTCAATCACCTCATCATTCCAAGGATTTTTGGCTTGGCAGAATTCTAAAAATAGTTTTATCTTGTCGTGATAAATTGGTTTTGAAATTTGTAAAAGATGAGCTTGATGACTTCGATCCATACACATTAATAAATCAAATTCCTGAAAATCTGTAGCAGAGATTCTGCGTGAAAAAATTCCGTCAAAAGAAATTCCACGCTGTTTTGCAACTTGCATGGAACGAGTATCTGGCAAATCTCCTGAGTGAAAACCTTGTGTTCCCGCTGAATCAAAGCTGAATTTATCAGCTAGTTTTAATTGTTGAGCTTTATGGCGCGCAATTGCTTGAGCAGTTGGCGAGCGACAGATATTTCCAGTACAAACAAAAAGAATTTTTTTCATTTAAAACTAAAACCACTTACCACGTTTAAAGAAGAAAACTTGTAATAAAAAGATCAGCAACATTCCAAACATACAAATATTGAATCCTTCAGGATTACCAATACCCGGAACACCACCGATATTCATACCAAATACTCCTGTGACAAAGGTTAGTGGCATAAAAATTGAAGTGATGATTGAAAGTTTGTACATGCTTTTATTTAGTCTTTCACTTAAAGCATTTGAAAGTTCATCATGCAGAATTTGTGATCTCTCTCTGGCCTCTTCGGCTTCTTCGATCATGCGCGCGATATTATCGTAATTTTCTTGAAAATGTCTTATAGCCCAGTCGTTAATCCACTTTTGATCAAGAGATTGTAGTCTTTTAATAACTTCTTTTTGCGGAGTTAAATAGCGCTTGAAAACTGCAGATTTACTTCTGATCTGAATTATTTGTTCACGAAATTTTAAGTCATGAGTAGTCATAACTTTTTGATCAAGATCATCAAGAATTTCGGTTAATTCGTAAATATAAGAAGAAGTGTCAGACAAAGATTGATAAAGCAGATTATATAAAAACTCACCAGAGGTTTTGATTGTTTTGCCAGACTCAATATTTTCTACGATGTCAGAAATAGCTTTTATGTTGCGACGCTGTATGGTGATGATTCTACATTCGTCAATCCAAATTCGAATTGAAACCATGTCTTCAGGCTCAGAACCTTTGTTTAGATTTACCGAACGCAAGATGATTAAAATTCCTGATGCAAATTCAATAATTCTGGGACGAGTTTCTTCAGCAATTAAAGCGTCGATAATTAAATGATCGAGATAAGAAACTTCTTTTTCTAACCAAGATTTTGTCATTTTATTATTAGCATCAAGATGCACCCAAGCCAAACCTTGATTTGCTAATTCTTGAGAAATTTTTTGACTATTCAGCTTTTGCGCTTTCCCGCTCTCATCAAAAGCATAAGAGAAAATTATGTGACTTTGCCTGCTCATAATTTAGTCAGTTTTAGCAATTTTTTTGTAAGAGATAATAGATCTGCCAGAAGGTGATCCGTCTTTTCTGATCGTAGAAATTGAAATTGCCGAACGCTCATCAACTAAGTAAAAATTATCTTCGTAATTTATATTTTGCTTTCCTTCATTGTGCTTAGTTGACAAGGTGTAAATCATCTGCATAGCATTACCAACTTGTTTTCCTTTTGCAGGGCCAACGACATTGTGACCAACAGCTTCAAAAGTGCCGTCAGGTTCAACAGTTATTAACCAAGTTCTGCTGTCTTTTTTACCAGCTTCGTTAATAAAGTTTTGTTGCAAAATGCCTTTAGCGTCATCCCACTTGCCATTCATTTTGGCAGTATAAGTGCCAATAATTTTTCCCTGATTATCTTGAGTGATAGCAAAAACATCTACATCGCCATTAAAAAAAGATTTTATATCAATTTTAGGAGATTTTTCGAGAAAGGTTACTTCACTTGCTTTGTATTTGAATTTTTCAATAGCAGCGCAAGAAGATAAAGTTGCAGAAAGCAAAACAATCGTAAAAAAATTATAAAGATTTTTCATAAAAAAGGTTAATGACGTTTACGGGCAAGTATGTTTAAGTACTCGACCACTAGAGTGAAAAATAATGAAAAATAGAGATAGCCTTTAGAAATATGCATATGAATTCCATCGGCAAGTAAAATCACACCAACCATAAAAATAAAAGCTAAAGCAACTATTTTTAGCGAAGGATAAGTTTGTAAAATGTGATTGATCTTCTCTAAAGCAAATAGCATCAGAAGCATTGAAATAACAACTGCAAATATAATTACGGGAATATTATTAGTCATTCCAACGGCCGTGATTATCGAATCAAATGAAAAAATAAAATCAATCAAACTGATTTGTAAAATCGCCGCCATCATGTTTTTTCCAAAGTTAATTTGCTTTTCTTCTTTAGAAGCATGCAGGCCGTGAGCAGTGTCGCTATATATTTCTAAACCACTTTTAATCATTAAAAATAATCCGCCGGCAATTAGTAAAAAATCTTTAAAAGAAAGGCCATCTTCACCAATAAAAAATATTGGTTCGGTCAAAGTCATCACCCAAGATAAAGTTAGTAACATCAAAACTCTGATCACGAAGGCCAAAGACAAACCAAAAACTCGGGCAATTTGACGATTTTTTTTCGGCAATTTTGCTACAACTAAAGCGATAAAAACCAGATTATCGATGCCAAGAATAATTTCTAAAAAGGTAAGCGTAAGAAGGCTAATCAGGGTTTGATAGGTAAAAAAATCCATGTATTTAGTTTTTGATTTTTAGTAACTTTTTTTGATGCAAGAAATTCAAGATTGGCTGAATGGCAAGACCTAAAACTGAGTAATAATCGCCAGAAATTTTTACAAAAAGATGTTTGCCCAGTGATTCATATTTATAACTTCCAGCGCAACCCCAAGGCTGATCATGCTTTACATAACTTTTGATTTCAGCATTTGAGAGTTTGCGCATTTCTAATTTGACGCGCGAGAATTTTTCAAAAATAATTTTGCCGTTTAAAGCAATTACAACCGCGTTATTTTGAAAATGATTTTGACCGTTGAATTTTTTTAGCTGGTTAATTGCTTGCGTAGCATTTTTTGATTTAGAAATTTCTTTTCCCAAAAATTCACAAACCTGATCAGAACCAATAACATAAGCTCCAGGAAATTTTTCGCTGATCGATAAAGCTTTTTGTTTAGCCAAATAAATTGCCAATTTTTGTGGAGCTAATTTTACTTTTTTTTTGCCCAAATCTTCATCAAAAAGTGGTGCCATAACTTCAAACTTAAGTCCGACTTCTTCTAAAATTTTTTTACGAATTTTAGAAGTTGAAGCCAGAATTAAGCGACAATTGTGATCAATTAGCATTGTTCAGAATTAAGATTGATCATCATTAAAAGCTTTTTTTCCATTGCCAAATCTGCTTTAAAAGCGCCAAGCATTCTTTTGGTAATGGTTGTAGTATTGATTTTATGAATACCTCTGGTTGTCATACATTGATGTTTTGCATCGATAATCACAGCAACGCCTTTTGGTTTTAAAACTTTGTTAATAGTATCTGCAATTTGCGCAGTCATAGTTTCTTGGGTTTGTAGGCGCTTACCAAAAGCATCAAGCAAACGAGCAATTTTACTGATTCCTACAACTTTTTTATTTGGAATATAAGCGATGTGTGCTTTGCCAATAAAAGGTACCATGTGATGTTCGCAGTGAGATTCAACACGCATATCTTTCAACAAAACGATATCGTCATAACCACCAACATCTTCGAAAGTTTTGCCTAAAATTTCGTCAGGATTTATGTCGTAGCCAGAAAAAAATTCACGATAGGCGTTAACAACTCTTTTTGGTGTTTCAAGTAAACCTTCGCGATCCGGATTATCTCCCGCCCAAGCAATTAGGGTTCTAACCGCCTCCTCTGCTTGCTTTATTGAAGGACGAGCAACTTTCTTGTCACGATTTGAAAATTTTGTCATTTTAGATTTTTTAAGGAAAATATTATGTCAGGTAAAACTTCGGTAGAGGCGAAAACCTAATCAAGGATTAGAGAAATTACAAGTATCAAAAAAATCTTTTTGTTTCGACTGTCTTGAAATATAAAAAAGCCAAAAATAGATTGCGTCGGTCTTTTTTGGCTCGCTTCAAAACGACCATCACTTTAGTATCGCAAGACGCCACTTCCAAACAATACCAAACAATCTCTTTAGGAGTTTTATGAAAAAAAGTTTTATCGCCTTAAGTACAATTTTTGCACTTCTTTCTTTTAGTGCTAATGCTGGATCAATTGCAGTTTTAGACGTTGAAAAAATTGTTAAAGAATCAACTGCAATGCGCGAAATCCAAAGCAAAGTTACTAAAAAACAAGACGAATATCAAAAAGAAGTTACCAAAAAACAAAAAGATTTAGAGGCTGAACAAAAAAAGTTAGAGAGCAAAAAAACTCTTTTAGCCAAAGAAGCTTTTGAAAAAGAAACAAAAAAATTCGAAGACAAAGTTGATAGCTTGAAAGCATTTGTTGATAAAAAACAAAACAGCTTGAAAAAAGCATCAATCGACAGCATGAGCAAAGTTAACGACAAAATCAAAGACATCATCGCTGAAATTTCGAAAGAAAAAGATATCGATCTTATCGTTCCAACTTCTCAAACTCTGTTCTACAAAGACGAGATGGACATTTCTGCCGAAGTTTTAAAAAGACTTAACAAAAAAGTTACCAAAGTTGATGTTAAGTTCGAATAATTTGATTGCATAAAGTGAATTACAGAAAACTCCCGAACACAAAAAAGTGTTCGGGAGTTTTTTATTTTGACCCCTAAGCCGTTTTAAGAAAAACAAACATTAACAGAGTTTAAATTATTCTTTGACTCAAAGGAGATTGATCCACCATGAAGATCGATAATTTTTTTAGCAATTGCTAAACCAAGCCCGCAGCCTTGATCATTCTCTATCTCAGAACTAACTCGATAAAAATTATTAAAGATTTTTTGCCTGTCTTCTGCAGAGATTTCTGCGCCGTAATTAGTTATTTTTAAATGCAAAAGATTATTTTTCTTTGTTAAAAAAATCGTAATTTTTTTGTCCTTTAGACTGTATTTTACAGCGTTATCAATCAAATTACGAATCATAATTTCGATGTAAGTTCTATTGGCATCGATTAACAATTTTTTTTCTTCTAAATCGCAGATAAGTTCAACTTTCAGATTTTTTTGCGAGATATCTGACAAATAATTTTTTAGCACCACTTCAAGCAAATTTCGTAAATTAAAATTTTCTTTTTCAATATTTTTATCTTCGGGCGCAAGCCTTGTAAGAGTAAGTAACTGATTGACCATATGCGATGTGCGATTAATGCCCTGCATTAGATCATTTAAATATTCTTCGCGCTTTTCTTCGTCTTTATTTTTTAGTAAGAGCTGCGCTTGAATTGTTATTGCGGCTAGAGGAGTTTTCAACTCGTGAGCAGCATAATCAGTGAATCTGCGCTCTGACTCCATTGATTCTGAAAGCCTAGCAAGCAGAGCGTTGAAAGAATTAACAAAAGGCTTCAATTCAAGTGGAGTATCAGAATCGTGAAATGGCTGCAGAGTTTTGGTCGACATTTTTTTAATCTTGTCAGACATTTTGTCTAAGGGCTGCAACCTTTTATTTACAGTAGCTACAATAATCAAAAGCAATGGAATAAAAGACAAAAGCAGCGGTAAAAAAAGCGAAAAGATAATCTCGTTAGTAAGTTTATTTCTGATACTTTGCTTTTCTAAAACCAAAATTGTTATGTCGGATTTTGCATCATGAATTGTAAAAGCGCGCCAATATTTTTTATCAACCATAACATCTTTGAAACCCTCTTGCTCAGGCTTTTGAAATATCTGATCTTTACTAGAATTATAAACTAAATTATTGCCCGACCAAATCTGAGAATGAATTTTATATTCGTAGCGATGGAAAATTTTTTCTTGCTGGGCCAAATCAAAATTAATCGAAAAGTTATTTTTATCTTTTTCAAAAATTTCATGCTCAACAAGTCCATAAATTAATTTTGCTGACTTAGCCAAATGAGCATCAAATACTTCTTGAATCTCGTTGTGAGTGTTAACAAAGCTAATGGAATAAATTACTATCAGAGTTGCAGCCAACAAAGACGATAAGCTTATGATCAGATTTTGTTTTAAAGATTTTTTTTTGATCATGCTGGTTCTTTTTCAATTGTATAACCAAAACCTCGCACTGTTTTGATTAGATTTTTCTCTAATTTTTTACGCAAATGATGAATATGAACTTCAACCGTATTGCTTTCAATACTATCGTCCCAGCTGTAAAGAAGCTCTTCTAAACGCGACTTTGAAATAGTCTTATCAATATTTTCTAGTAAAAATTTTAGTATCATAAATTCTTTTGGCGATAAATCGATTCTATTGCCATTTCTAGTCACTGTTGAGTTGGCGGGATTAAGCTCAATATTTTTGTAAGTTAAAATAGCTGTGGCAATTCCTTTACTTCTGCGCACCAAAGATCTGATTCGTGCAAAAAGCTCTTCTAAATCAAATGGTTTTGAAAGATAATCATCAGCTCCTAAATCAAGCCCTTCAATCTTTTGCAGCACTGAATCTCTTGCGGTTAAAATTAAAATAGGCATCGAGTTTTTCTGAAGACGCAATTTTTTTAAAATATCCAAACCAGATTTTTTTGGCAGATTTATATCGAGCAACAGAATCTCAAACTGTGTTGTCTTGAGCGCCGCCTCGCAAGATTCATAATCCATAACCCAATCAACAACATGGTTTTCTTGCTCAAGAGCATTTTTAATTGCCTTGCCAAGCATTGAGTCGTCTTCAAGTAAAATTATACGCATATGGTTTTGAGTTTATTTTTTTCTATTTTAGAAAAATTTTTCCTTAAGAAGACATATAAGACTATACCAAATCTAAATTCTTTAGATTTGGTACAAATTTTTTTTTATGCACCACGAGATGCGCCCTGCCTTGCGGGGATCCCCAATATACCAAATCAAATAATACCAATAAATTTTAGATTTGGTGTAACTAAAATTCGATTGCACTTCTTGAAGGAAATTTTGATCATCAACTCTTAAATTTCTTAATTTTCCCAGTTTAATGTTCATCTCCCTTCGCAATCACACAACCTACTCTCTTTGTAAAGGCGCAATAAGAGTTTCTGAAATTGTTGAACGTGCAGCTTCCTATAAAATGCCAGCTCTTGGCATTATGGATTCTCAAAATCTTTTTGCCGCTTTAGAATTTTCTTCCGCCTGCAAAAAAGTTGGAATCCAACCAATTCTTGGCTGCGAAATGTTGATCAGTTTCGACGATCTAAACCGCAAAAATATTTCCAACTTAGACATTGAAAACTCTTTTACAAAACTACCTCTGATTGCTAGGAGCGAAGAAGGTTACAAAAACTTAATGTATCTGGTTTCACACAGCTTTTTAAAGCGTGAAAATAACCTTTCGCCCTATATTTCTTTTAATTTACTTAAAGAAAAATCTTCTGGATTAATCGCTCTTTCCGGTGGCGTTGACGGCATAATTGGCAAGCTTTTGCTCGAATCACAAGACAAAAAATTAAATGATCTAATCACAGAATTTTTAAAAACTTTTCCGCAAAATTTTTACATAGAAATCACTCGCCACGGCACTGAAAAAGAAAAAAAGCTTGAAGATAAATTCATCGATCTAGCCTTTAAACACAATATACCTCTAGTTGCCACTAACGATGTTTATTTCATGTCGAAAGAAATGTACGAGGCGCAAGATATTTTAAGTTGCATTGGCGAAGGCAGAGTTTTTCTGGAAGTGGATCGTCCCAGATTATCACCCGAGCAATATTTTAAAACTGCAGAAGAACTTGCAGCCTTATTTAGCGACATTCCCGAAGCAATTGAAAATACAGTAAATATCGCCAAAAAATGCCATATCATGGCTTTTGAGCGCCCACCAACTTTGCCAAAATTCAGCAACGAAAAAAACTTTGATGAAGCTGAAGAGTTAAAAAAACAAGCTACGGAAGGTCTGAAAATAAGGCTGAAAAACAAATTCGAAATTGAAGAAATCCCTCTCGAGCAGCAACAAAAAATCAACGAACAATACTTTGCTCGCCTTGATTTTGAAGCATCAGTTATCATCAAGATGAATTTTTCTGGATATTTTTTGATCGTATCTGATTTCATCAAATGGGCAAAAAATAATGAAATCCCTGTCGGTCCAGGAAGAGGTTCTGGAGCTGGATCAATCATTGCTTGGGCATTGCAAATTACCGATCTCGATCCAATTCGTTTCGGACTTCTTTTTGAAAGATTTCTAAATCCTGATCGTGTTTCAATGCCAGATTTCGATGTCGATTTTTGCCAATCGCGTCGTGACGAAGTGATTGATTACGTGCAAAAAAAATACGGCAAAGACTATGTCGCACAAATCATCACTTTTGGAAAATTACAGGCGCGTGCTGTTTTAAAAGATGTTGGCCGCGTTTTACAAATGCCTTATAATCAAGTTGATCGCATTTGCAAATTGATTCCTTTCAATGCCATCGAAGCTGTCACTTTAGAGAAAGCAATCGAGATGGATAAAGACTTGCAGCAAGCCATCAAAGAAGATCCGCAAGTTACAAAATTAGTCGATATTGCTTTGAAACTTGAAGGCTTGAATCGTCACGCCTCAACTCATGCAGCTGGTGTGGTTATTGGCGATAAACCACTTCACGAAATTTGCGCACTTTATAATGACCAAGGTTCAGAAATGCCGGCAGTTGGCTATTCAATGAAATATGCCGAAGGCGCTGGTTTAGTGAAATTCGATTTTCTTGGCCTTAAAACTCTGACCACAATTTTTGAAGCCGTAAAATTAATTGAAAAAACTCGCGGCATAAAAATTGATATTTCCAAATTAAAACTCGATGACAAAGAAACTTTTGCCATGCTTGCCACGGGAAACTCGATTGGTGTTTTCCAAATTGAATCTTCTGGAATGCGCTCGGTTCTACGCCAAATGAAATCAGATAAAATTGAAGATATTATTGCCCTGATTTCGCTTTATCGTCCCGGCCCAATGGACAATATTCCAACCTATATTCGTCGCAAACATGGCCAAGAAAAAATTCAATATCCGCACCCTCTTTTAGAAAATACTTTGAAGGAAACTTATGGCGTAATTGTTTATCAAGAACAAGTTATGGAAATCGCCCGCGTCCTTGCTGGATACAGTCTTGGCGCTGCAGATTTATTGCGTCGAGCTATGGGTAAAAAAATTAAAGAAGAAATGGATCAACAGCGGGCCATTTTTGTAAATGGTGCGATGAAAAATAATGTACCCGAAAAGCAAGCCGGCGAAATTTTTGATCTGGTCGATAAATTCGCTGGATATGGTTTCAACAAATCTCACGCCGCGGCTTATGCTTTAATTTCTTATCAAACCGCTTATTTAAAGGCGCATTATCCAGTAGAGTTTTTCACCGCTTCGATCAATTTAGAGATCGATAACACCGATAAAATAAACATCTTCTTACAAGCCGCTAAAGACCACGGAATAAAAATTTTACCACCGGATATAAATTCAAGTGAAGCCTATTTCAGAGTCGAAAAAATTTCTTAAAATGGATTATAAAGTAAAAATTAAAAACATCGGCGAATCCTGCATTTTAACCAAGATTCCTCAAGATGCCGAAGCTTTCTTGGTTTCTGAAATAAGTAAAAATTTCTCACAGTCAGATTTTGTTTTTATTGCAAAAAATGATGTCGAAATGGAAACGCTACAAAAACAAATCAGCTTTTTTGCGCCGCATTTTGAAATTTTAAATTTTCCAGCTTGGGACTGCCTGCCCTATGATCGCGCCTCACCCAAGGCAGCAATTTTGGCTAGTCGAATTAAAACTCTTTATCTTTTAGCCAATCGTAAAAAAGATCAGAAATTTTTTATTATTACTTCAACTAATGCCGTTATCCAAAAAACTATTCCAGCAAATTTAATTCACGATTTAGGCCTTTATTTGCAAGTCGGCAGCAAAATTTCTTTAGCACAAATTGCTCAGTTTTTATCTTCAAAAGGTTATGAACGCCAAACTTGCGCCAATAATGTTGGTGAGTTTGCAGTGCGCGGTGGCATTATTGATGTTGTGATGCAAAAAGCGGCAGATTTGATTGGTTATCGAATTGATTTTTTTGGCGATGAAATTGAGTCAATCAAAGTTTTTGATCCAATCACGCAAATCACTGCAGAATCTGTTAAGTCACTAGAAATTCTGCCGACTTCAGAAGTGATTATGAGTAAAAAAACTGTCGAAAATTTTCGTCAGAAATATCGTACAAATTTTGGCGCATCGATTGATGATCAGTTTTACAGCGCGGTTTCAGAGATGCGCAGTTACGCTGGTATGGAAAATTGGCTGCCGTTTTTTTTCGAAGAAAATTTAACCAGCATTTTCGATTATTTAGAAAACGCGGTTACTTTTTTTAGCGACAGAATTTTTAGTGACATCAAACAACGCCAAGAGCTAATTCAAGAATATTATCAAGCTCGCGTGGCGGAACAAAAAATTAAAGATGGCACAATTTACAATCCAATTGCGCCCGAGTTGCTTTATTTTAACGAGCAAGAAATCAAAAAAATTCTTAGCCAAAAAATCACTATTCAATTCAATCAATTTGACAGCGAAGAAAAAAATCAGCGCCTTCTTGATTTAGAAATTAAACCAATTCCCGACTTCGCTTTAGCCGGAAAAAGCAATCAGCGCGATCCGCTGGAATTAGTAAAAGAATTTACCGCAAATAAAAAATTTATTATCGCTGCTTTAAGCGAAGGTTTTAAAGATCGCATCGAAAAAATTCTGCCTGATTACAACATAAAATGTCCGCTAATCGTTTTGCCAACTCATTTTGGATTTTATACTTCCGACATGATTTTGATTGGTGAGCAAGCAATTTTTGGTGAAAAAATTGTGCGTAAAAAAAGTAGCAAAGCTGCTTCGCAAAGATTGATTGAAGAAGGTTTGAGCATCACTCCAGGAGAGCTTGTTGTCCATCGCGATCATGGAATTGGCAAGTTTGATAATATCCACACCATCAGCGCTGGCGGCATTAAAACCGACATGATTAAAATTTTATACGGCGGCAATGACACACTTTTTGTGCCAGTTGATGACATAAATTTAATCACGCGTTATGGCGCTGATAATCCTTTCATTCAGCTTGATCGTTTGGGTCTTGCAGCGTGGAAAAATCGTCGCGAAAAAGTTCGTAAAAGAATTAAAGTTGCTGCGGAAGAGCTTCTGAAAATCGCTGCTGCGCGCCATTTAAAAAAGGCTCCTGTCTTTATTCCCGACCAACATTTTTATGACGAATTTAAAATAAAATTTGGCTTTGTGGAAACGCAAGATCAAGCACGAGCAATTGAAGAAGTTGAAGAAGATTTAGCTAAAGGCTCGCCAATGGATCGCTTGATTTGTGGCGATGTTGGTTTTGGTAAAACCGAAGTAGCAATGCGTGCTGCTGCTATAGTTGTAGGTTCAAATCAAGATGCACAAATTGCTATTGTTGCGCCAACAACTCTTTTGGTTCGTCAACATTATAAAAATTTTGCCAAGCGCTTTGAAGGAACAAATGTTAAAGTTGCGCAGCTTTCACGTTTGATAACACCAACTCAAGCCAAAGATATTCGCCTTAAACTTCAGTCAGGCGAAATACAAATTATAATCGGAACTCACGCACTTTTGCAAAAAACCATCAAATTTAAAAATCTTGCTCTGGTTATAATTGACGAAGAACAGCATTTTGGCGTGGCACAAAAAGAACGATTGAAAGAATTGCGCAACGAAGTTCATGTTTTAACGCTCTCAGCCACGCCAATTCCACGTACTCTGCAAATGTCGCTGACGGGAGTTAAAGACTTAAGCTTGATTTCAACGCCACCTTTGGATCGCTTGGCTGTGAGAAATTTTGTGATGCCTTATGATTCAGTAATTGTTCGCGAAGCGGTGATGCGGGAATATAATCGCAGCGGTCGTGTATTTTTTGTCGTGCCACGAATTCGTGATATCGAGGAAATGGAACCGCGTCTAAAAATTCTACTTCCAGAAATAAAAATTACGCACGCTCATGGCCAGATGAATCCAAGCGAGCTTGATAAAATTATGAATGATTTTGTTGATGGCAAAATCGACATGCTAATCTCAACCACAATTGTTGAATCGGGAATCGATATTTCCGACGCCAACACCATGATTATTTACAAGTCAGAAATGTTTGGCCTATCACAACTCTACCAGCTGCGCGGTCGCGTTGGCAGAGGAAAAATGCGCGCTTATTGTTATTTTATGCTGGACAATCGTAAAAAAACTTCTGACGAGTCACGCAAAAAATTGGAAGTGATGCAAAATCTAGATTCGCTTGGTGTTGGATTTTCAGTTGCAACTCACGATATGGATATTCGTGGCAGCGGTAATTTACTTGGTGATGAGCAATCAGGTCATGTCAGTGAAACAGGAGTTGAGCTTTATCAGCAGATGCTACTTGAAACAATTGAAGAGTTAAAAAATCAAAATGGCGTAACTAAAAATCAAACTCAGGAAACATTTGAACTAGATTTTGCTGTACAAATTAAACTCGGAATTTCTTTGCTTATACCAGAAGATTATATGTCGGATCTAAGCCTGCGCATGAGTTTCTACAAAAAAATTGCCAATATAAAAAATGATGAAGATGAAGAAAATTTAACCAATGAAATGAATGATCGTTTTGGAAAGGTTCCGTCAGAAATTTTGAATTTAATGGAAATCGCTAAATTAAAATGGTCCTGCAAAAAAGTTGGAATTGAAAAATTAGAAGCAAATTCTCAAGGAATTTTAATCAGCTTTAAAGACAATAAATTCAGCAATCCCGACGCTTTATTGAAAATGGTTTTTTCCAGCAGAAACCAAATTAAAATTCATCAAGGTCAAAGAATTATTTTTATTCATGATTTAAAAAACACTGATATAAAAATTTCAGTGGCAAAGCAGGCAATTAATCAATTAGCAAAACTCTTAGAAGAATGAGTATTATCATAAACCAAGAAGAACAACGCCAGAAGAGGATAAATCAATATCTGCAAGATAACAAAAAAACTTTGGCGCAAAAGCAGGAAGAAGAAATCAGAAAGAAAATTACTGCTTTATTAGAAGATAAAAAAGATGCAGATGAAGACGAACCAAATTTTATTAAAAAAGATGATCCAGAAAAAAAGCAAGAGAGCGAAACGCAAGAAGCCTTAGATGAAGTGGCCACAGCTATCAAGACAAACCTAATCAAACCTATCAATAGCCAACAAAGAAATTTAGATCACGAAGTTGGCGG
>DENL01000006.1:94367-138295 GCA_002359655.1 Rickettsiales bacterium UBA2645
TCTGAAGAAGTTGATAAAATGGGCTCTACTGATGTTTTCAACACAACTGGGATGAGATCAGTTATTTGGAAACAAAAACAAAACCGCTTAATAGCAAAAAAACTTCACAATGTTGGTGTTGATGCTACAACTATCAAAGCCTTAAAAAGTGGTCAAAGCAAAGTGCAAGTGAGTAGTTTTGATGATATGGGATATGTTGAGAAATTAAAACATCTAAAACGAGACAGAAGCCATGAAAATAACAATGGCAGAAGCGGGTAACAAAAGTTTAACCAGCCAACTTCTCAATCATTTTTCGAAACCAGCTATTTTTGCTTTCAAAGCCGCTTTTGATTTTTTCTTTAAGATACATGTTTTTCAAAAAAACCAACATACCCAGCGAGCATGCATGAGAAGGGTTTAAAAGTTCAGATGCGATGTTATTGAATTTATTTGGATAGCCAATTCTGACATTTTTGCCAAGAATCTCTGAAGCTAATTTGTCAATTCCAACCGTGGAAGTTACGCCGCCAGTTAAAACAATATTGCTTAGCAAATATAGTGGAACACCAGCTTTTTCTAGAGTTGATTTGACTGATTCGAAAATTTCTTCAATGCGCGATTTCATAATATCGCGAAACTCTGCACGAGTTATGCGAATCATGTTTGGTCCGTCATTTGACATTGAGGCTCTGAGATTAATCAATTCTTTTTCTTCAATTGGACTGATCAGCAATGAGCTATTGAGATTTTTTATTTTCTCTGCAATTTCAAAAGAAATATTCAAGATAGTTGCAATGTCTTTAGTGACATGCATGCCGCCAATTTGTGAATTTCCTACATAAGATAATTTTCCATCCAGCGTGATACAAAAAGAAGTTGAGCTACCACCAATATCAATTAACAAAGTTCCTAAATTAATTTCGCCATCATTCAAGCAAGAAAGCATTGAAGCATATGGCTCAACGATGTAGTTATTAGCAGATAGTTGGCATCTTTTTAAACAGTTTTCGATATTTTTGACAGTTGTTTGCGAAGTAGAAACAATATGAAATTTAGCATAAAGTTTTTCACCAGACATATAGCGCGGATTTACAACTGGAGAGGAATCATCAATACGATATTGCAGCGGAATTAAGTGAATTATTTCACGATTATTTTTTTTATATTCGCTGCGAATTTTATTAGCTAAGTTTGCGATATCTGAAGCTTTAACAATATCAGATAAAATTTTTACACTTACTTCTTTGCGCGACGAAGTAACTTGGCTTCCAGAAATTCCGACCACAATACGATCAATATTAAAACCTGCCATTCTTTCTGCTTCAGAAATTACATTGGTGATAGATTTCTGAGCTAAAGTCATATCAGAAATAGCGCTGTCAAAAATGCCTTTTGATTCTTTGTGACCATAGCCAACAATTCGGATATCATCATTATTATTGATTGAAGCGATCATGCAAACCAACTTAGAAGTGCCCATATCAAGGCAGGCAACGATTTTTCCTTTTTTAACGTTCTTCATTTAAGTTTAAGTTTCTTATAGGTTTTTCATCTCTTTGATCAATGAGTCTTGATATTCGAGATATATTTTACCGCTAATTCGCAAATCAATTACTTTAAGCCCAACAATCGATCCCTGCATGTTATAAACTTTTATCAAGCTTTGCCAAGCTTCAGAGATACCTTCTTCTGGCAGCTTGATTAAAAGTCCGTTATCAAATCTAATATCCCATCTTCTGCCGCCAAGCCAAGTTGCAGAATAAACTCTTCTACTAAGAATCGGATCAATGGCGAAAATATTGAAAAGAGATTTAGCATTAGTATTTGCGCCCTTTCCAGAAAGAATCACCAGATGTTTAAATTCTTCAATATCATTTAGCAAAATTACATTACCATCTTTGTCGGTGACGTATTTTTTATTGTCATCTTGATAAATCGCAAATGGCTCATATTCGGTTATAGTGATTGAAATCAGATTTGGCATACTTCTGGTAATAACAATTTTATCAACCCAAGGCGAATGCTTTTTGATTTCAACTATAAGCTTTTTGATCAACGGCTCATAATCTTCAGAAGATTTTTTTTGCAACTCTTGCTGCGGAAAATTTTTGCTTACATCGTCAACTATCTTTTGAATATCTTCAGTTTTAGCGCGCTTATTTCCAATGATTTTAATTTCTGAAAATTTTTGATTATCCAAATTTAAATAATGAAAAAAGTAAAAAGTAGATTTGTGATAAATCTTATCCAAATAAACCGGCTTGAAAATTTTAAGCATAATCAAAGTCACTAAAATCAATGCCAGCAAGGCTGATAAGGTTTTAAGAAAAATTGGCAGAACCTTACGATAAAAAAGACTTTTTATTTTACGCAAAAAGAAATTTTTTAGCAAAAGATCAGAAACTTTTTCTCTCAGTAACTTTAAAGAAAAATTTTTCATGTTTTATGAAATGCCACAAGAGGCTGATTTGACAAGATATTGAACAATATCTTCAAAAGAAATTCCGACATGTTTAGCAATTTTTGGCACCAAGGAAGTTGGCGTAAATCCTGGATGAGTGTTTACCTCTAGTAGATAAAATTTATTGTCGCCACCATTTTTATTATTCAAAATAAAATCTATACGACTTACGCCAGAGCAGTTTACAACCTTATGACATCTTTGCGCTAAATCCAAAACTTCCTGATATTTATCGTCAGAAATTTCTGCTGGCATAATGTAGTCAGTCATGCCAGCTGTATATTTGCATTTATAATCGTAGAATAATCCGTGCGGCCTGACTTCAATTGCACCAAGCGCTTTGTTATCCATAACTGCAACTTGGATTTCTTGGCCAGCTAAATATTTTTCTAAAATCATTTCATCGCCGTATTTCCACTCATATTTGCTCAAATCAAATTGTATATTCGGCAAAATGATCTCCACGCCAATTGATGATCCTTCATTAATTGGCTTGATTACGAAAGGCTTACCGATGTTAAAAAGTTTTTGTTTATTTTCTTCGTCTTCGCCTTTTTTTAAAATTTCGTATTTTGGAGAATAAGCTCCGGCAGTTTCGCAGATTTTTCTGGTTAAAATTTTATCCATACAAATTGCTGAAGCTAAAATTCCTGAGTGCGTGTATGGAATATTTAAAATGTCGAGCAAACCCTGAATACGGCCATCTTCGCCATATTGTCCGTGAAGAGCATTGAAGATTAAATCTGGTTTTACTTGTTGAATTTGCTCGAAGATCTGACGCGAAAAATCAATTTTTGTTGCTTTATAGCCAAGATTTAAAAGTGCTTGATAAGCTGCTTCACCTGATCTCAAAGAAACTTCACGTTCAGAATTCCAACCGCCCATCAAAACGGCGACATGCGAATTTTTAGTCATTTTGATTATTCATTTTCTTCTTTTGGTTTAGAAAGCTGGGAAGCTTTATTAAAATCTTTTTCAAGAGCGCTTGAGGCGTTAAGCTCGTCAACGACATATTTACAAAGCTCTTCAAAAGGTATTTTACTGTTATCAGCAATTTTTTTTAACTTCGTAAAAGATTCCATAATTTCATTTGGAATATTGCCGCCTTTTTCTTTGCTCAACCATTTTTCTTGAAAAGCAAGAGGATGACTATTTGGAGATGGATTGCCTATATACAAAGTAACGGGAATTTTCTTACCCGCAAAATCGCAATTAGTTGTAAATTTCTGCGCCATAAAGAAGAGAAACTAATTAATAAAAGTTACAAAAGACTGATTCAAAAAATTATCTTTTTTATAAATTAACTCATCACCAAGAAAAATTTTATCTTGCGCAAGAGACATGGTTTTGACTCTACCATTCATTAGCTCAATCAGAGCTTGCCCTGCAGCACTATCCCATTCCATCGATGGACGAAAATGTAAATAAAGATCAGCATCATTTTCTAAAATACGAAAAAATTTTATTGCCGAAGAAAGTCTTTCAACAACAAAGTTATCCAGAAAATTTTTTCGAAATTGGGCAATATAGTTTTTGATCTCATGATCTTTGGTTCTTGGACTAGTGATGATACGCAAAGAGTTTTGTACAGATTTTTTAAATGGCAAAATTCTTTTTCGTCCATTTTTATTTTGTAAAATTACTTCATCTTGATGATTAGAAAAAATCATTTTTCCTGACTGAAAAAGTGGCGCATAAATCAAGCCAAAAATTGCTTTACGATTTTTTATCAAAGCAATATTAATGGCGAATTCATTGCTTCCGTCAATAAAGCTAGAAGTTCCGTCAATTGGATCAATCAACCAAAAAATATCATTAGCTTGGCGTAATTTTCCCTCTTCGCAAATGATTGGAATATCAGGAAAATCTTGGCTTAGATTTTTATTTATGAACTCACTTATTGTGATATCAGCACTGGTAACGCTTGTATTGTCAGCTTTTTTTATAATTTCAAAATTATTAGATTTTTGAAAATTAACCGCAATTTCCCCAGCTTCGAGCGCCAAGGAAATAATTTTTTCGATTTGATTCTGATTAAAAAATTGACTCACTTATTTCTGATTTGCCTCTGATTCTTTATATTCGCGTGCCAACTCAGCATAATTATCAGCAGAAATTTTAATATAATTTTTTTCACTTTCAGTCATATCACGAAAATATTTTGCTGGATTGCCTGCCCAAATTTGTCCGCTTTTTACAACTTTTCCCGGAGTTAAAACTGCACCAGCTGCGAGCATACCAAATTTCTCAACTCGAGCTAAATCCATTGCAATTGAACCCATACCGATAAAAGCATAATCTTCAATAATGCAAGCGTGAATTATAGCGCCGTGCCCGATAGTCACATTGCTTCCAACAATAACCATAGCACCTTCTGCACCAGTTTTATTTTGCGCATGATTCGGACGAGTGCCGTGCAAAACAGAATTATCTTGAATGTTGGTATTGTCGCCAATGACAATTTTTGTCACATCGCCGCGCAAAACACAGCCATACCAAATTCCAGAATTTTTACCCAGAATTACGTCACCAGAAATAATTGCATTTGATGCCACAAAAGCTGAAGAATCAATTTTTGGAAAAATGCCGCGATAAGATAAAATATTTTTCATTAGAGTAACTCTTTAAATTCTTTAATTGCATAACGATCAGTCATTCCGGCAATATAATCAGAAATAAAAATCGCTAAAGTTTTTTGATCAGAAATTTGTAAAGCCACTTCAGCACGCTCATCTGGCAAGTAGCTTGGTTTTTCAATATAAAAGTCAAACAAACCACTAACAATTTTTTTAGCATTTACCGTCATACGATTTACTGTCGAATGGCGATACATATTTTGCATCAGAAATTTTTTTAAAGCTTGATGTACCTCTTCCATTTCTACAGAAAAATGTACTAATAATTTTTGACATTGACGCACATCTTGCTCGAAGTTGATTTTATTTTCGGCGATATTTTTTTGCGCCATATTTATAACATCTATTACCATCTCTAAAGTAAGGCGTTTCTTGGCTTCTCCAACCAGTAATTCTCTTTTTATTGCGGGATGTTTTGTCAAAATTTCTTGATAAATTTTGCCAATCAGTGGCAAGTTAAATAGCTCTTCAACTTTAAATAAATCTGCTCGCAAACCATCTTCAATATCGTGATTATTATAAGCAATGTCGTCAGAAATTGCTGAAATTTGCGATTCAATTGAAGGAAAGTTTTTTAAATCCAAATCATGCTTAGAATTATAATCATGGATATAGTCATGAAGCTTTGACTGATCTAGAATTGGACCATTGTGTTTCACAACACCTTCAAGCATTTCCCAAGACAAATTTAAACCTTCAAACTCAATAAAGCGCGTTTCTATTTTAGTGATAATTTTCAGCGTGTGCGCATTGTGCGAAAAGCCACCGAAATGGACCATTTTTTCATTCAAGGCATCTTCACCAGCGTGACCAAAAGGCGTGTGACCAAGGTCATGAGCTAGCGAAACAATTTCTGCTAAATCTTTGTTAACTTTCAGCGCACCTGCAATCCAACGCGCAATTTGAGCAACTTCTAAGCTGTGAGTGAGCCTTGTACGATAATGATCACCTTCATGATTTACAAAAACTTGAGTTTTATATTGCAAGCGACGAAAGGCGGAAGAGTTGATTATACGATCACGATCGCGACCAAAAACTGAACGATATTTCGAGTCATTATAAATTTCGCGGTAAAGCCTGCCGCGTGATTTTTCTTCATCAACAGCAAATGGTGCTAATTCAAAATTTATCATTTAATCAAAATTAAAATTACAAACACCAAGGCTAAAGTCAGAAGCACAATTCCAAGAGCAATCGTAGTTGCCTTGGCCATCAGCAAAGCTTTATCTGGAAATGGATCGGATGTATCAGGTTGCTTTTTATCCAATTTATTTACGAAAAAATTTAATGATAATTTGGGATAAAATTATTGCTTTAAATGACACCGAGTTTTTTACCAACTTTGATAAAAGCTTGAATTGCTTGGTCTAAATGCTCTTTATCGTGAGCAGCAGAAATTTGCACACGAACTCTTGCTTCATTTTTTGGTACTACTGGGAAAGAAAATGCGATAACATAAATTCCTTCTTCTTCAATCATCATTTTAGCAAATTTGCTGGCTAAAATTGCATCACCAAGCATCACTGGAACAACTGGATGAACCGCATTTTTGTCACGCAAATCAAAACCAGCTTCCAACATTTTTTTTCTGAAATAAGCAGTGTTATCAGCTAATTTTTCAATCAAGGTTTTTGATTTGAAAATCATGTCGATAATTTCAATTCCAACCGCCGCAACTAAAGGCAAAATATTGTTGGAAAAAAGATAGGTACGACTTTTATTTCGCAATTTATCAATCACTTCTTTCTTAGAGGCGATAAAGCCGCCACCTGCTCCGCCCAAAGCTTTGCCAAGTGTAGAAGTTAGAATATCAACTCGACCTTCAACGCCGCAAAGCTCCAAAGTTCCGCGGCCATTTTTGCCAATAAATCCTGTTGCGTGAGAATCATCAACCAAAACCAAAGCGTTATATTTTTCGGCTAAATCACAAATTGTTTTCAAATCAGCAATATCGCCGTCCATTGAAAATACTCCGTCGGTGACGATTACTCGCACAGGATTTTTTTGCGCTTCTTGTAATTTTTTTTCTAAATCCGACATATCGTTAAATTTATAAAAATAACGCTGAGCTTTAGAAAGCCTGATTCCGTCAATCAAGCTAGCGTGATTTAAATCGGCAGAAATAATGGCATCTTCCGCGTCAAATAGAGAGGCAAAAACTGCGCCATTTGCAGCAAAACATGAAGAAAAAGTTATGACATCTTCAAATCCCAGAAACTCGGCAAGCTTACTTTCGAATTGTTTATGTAAGTCAAAAGTGCCGCAAATAAAGCGTACAGAAGCAGTTCCTAAACCATAATCTTCGAGAGAGTTTTTTGCTATTTCGATCAGATTTTTATTGTTGGCCAAACCCAAATAATTGTTGGCGCAAAAGTTTAGAACTTTTTTTTTCGCGCCAGCATGAGCAATTTCAATTTCACAATTTTGTGGAGTAAGAATTTGGTATTCACTTTTGTAAAGTCCGTTTGACTTAAGATCTTCTAGCTCAGATTTAATTTTGTTGATAAATTGTTCTTTGATCATTTTTTGAAATTTTTTCGGAATTAATTTTTTTGGATGGGAGAAGTTTCTTCAGATTAAAATTGATGCCGGACAATTGACAAGTCAAAATTGACAAATAATTTGCTTGACCTCTCACACCAGTAAACAAATTTTTTTCCTTTATAAAAAATCTAAATTTCGTAAAACTTATGAATAAAAAATTTTTACAATCAGTTGCTACTGGTATTGCCGCTTTATCTCTTATTGCTTCTTGCTCTCATCTTGGTTTGAAAAAAGAATCTAACACTTGTGGCGCTGCTAACGGTTGCGCAGCTGCAACTAAAAAAGATGAAGCTCACAAATGCTCAGCTAAAAAAGATGAAGCACACAAACACGGCAAAAAACATAAAAAAGCTGCTGTAAAAGAAGAATCTAAAACTGAAGAAAAGAAAAACTAATTTTAGTTATGAATTCTAAAAAAGTTCCGACTCCAACAAATCCAGTTGGGGTCGGACTTCGATCCTTTCATCTGCCGCATATTCAAAAAAATTTAAAAAGCATCGCAAAAAAAATTGGCTGGTTTGAAGTTCACAGCGAAAATTATTACGCCAATAACAGCAATTCATTTCATAACTTAGTTAAGATTAGACAAGACTTCGAAGTAAGTTTACACTCAGTCGGAAACTCTTTAGGATCAGCACAAAAACTTGATTTAAAACATTTAGAAAAACTTAAAAATCTAGCCGACGCGATTCAGCCTTTTTTAATTTCAGATCATATTTCTTGGGGAAGAGTCGACAAAAATCATCTAAATGATTTGCTGCCACTGCCTTACACAAAAGAGGCTTTGGAAGCAATCAGTGATAATGTCTCACAAATGCAAGATTTTCTAAAGAAACAAATTCTAGTTGAAAATCCTTCAGCTTATTTAGCTTTTAAAAATCCAGAAATGAATGAAGCAGAATTTGTCAACAAACTTTGTAAAAAAACTGGCTGCAGGCTTCTGCTGGATGTAAACAATATTTATGTCAGCTCGCAAAACTGTCAGCAATTTAACGCAGAAAATTATTTAAAAGAATTAGATAAAAAGATTGTCAAAGAGATTCATTTGGCTGGACATTCAGTGTCAGAAATTTCTGACGGCAAAAAGAAGAAAAAAATTCTGATAGATACTCACAATAGCTTGGTTTGCAAAGAAGTCTGGCAAATTTACAAAATGGCTATCAAAAATTTTGGGAGGATTCCTTCTTTAATTGAGTGGGATCAAGACTTTCCTGAGTTTAAAGTGTTACTAAGAGAAGCAAAAAAAGCTGAAAAAATTTTGAAAAATGACTAATTTGCTCAAATTGCAAAGAGAATTTGCTCATCACATTTTTGATAAATCAGCTAGAGAAATTTTAGGTAAAACAAATTACTCCAACCAAGAAGGATTGGAGCGATTAAATATTTACCGCAACAATGTGCTTGGCAATTTTGACTCAGTTTTATCTGCAACTTTTATAGTTACTAAAAAAATTCTGGGTGAAAAAAAATTTAGTGAATTGAGCAAAGAATATTCACAAAAATTTCCCTCAATAAGTGGCGATCTTAATCAATTTGGCTTGAAATTTCCGTCTTTGTTAAAAAACCATAATCCCTTGTTCTTAGAGGATTTAGCTTGGTTAGAATTATTCTATCACCAATCTTATTTTAGCGAAAAAATTATAAATAAATTTGATTTAAAGAAGTTTAAAAAACTCAAAGAAAATGAGTTTGAGAAAATAGAGTTCAAACTGAATCCAAACTGCATTTTGTTTTCTTCAAAATTTGCTGTTTTTTCAATTTGGCAAAAAGAAAAGAAGTTAAAAAACTTTCATAAGGCAGAATTTACAGCTATTCATAGCAATAAAGTTTTTTTACTAAACGCCGAGGAATTTCAATTTTTATCTTTAGTTAAAAAGAAAAATTCGCTTTATAAAATTTATCAGAAACTTAGCAAAAGTAATCCAGAAGCAGATTTAGGAAGTTTAATAAATCGTTTTATTGCAAACGAAACCATTATCGAATTCAGCTTAAAATAATTTTATGAAAGAATTTGAGCTAATTAAAAAATATTTTCATCCACTAACAAAATCTTGTGAAGCCTCGCAAAATCTGATTGATGACGCTGCAAAAATTCGCTTAAAAAAAAATGAAGAGTTGATAATCAGTAAAGATCTTTTTGTTGAAGATGTACATTTCTTAATGCGTGATGGCGGATTTAAAATCGCTTCTAAACTTTTGCGCACCAACCTTTCTGACCTTGCTTCATCTGGAGCAACTCCACTTTATTACATGCTGGGATTTTCTAAAAATAAAAATACTGACGCCAATTTTTTAAAACAATTCAGCCAAGGATTAAAATCTATTCAAGATGAATTCGATCTTAGTTTAATTGGCGGCGATACCGTTAATTCAAAAAAACTTTTTTTCTCAATAACAATTTTTGGCATCGCTAAAAAAGGTAAAATTTTATCTCGTAACCAAGCTAAAGAAGGTGATTTGATTTTTATTTCAGGAACAATTGGGGATGCTTTTCTGGGCTTAAGAAAAAGCGACGATCGATTTTTAATGAGTCGACATTTCTTTCCAACTCCACGAATTAATTTAGGAAAAAAGTTAACAGAAAGAAACCTATCAAACTGTGCTATTGATATTTCTGACGGCTTATTTGCTGACTTACAACATCTTTGCCAAGCTTCAGAATTAAACGCTGAGATTAATTTAAATCAGATACCGCTATCACAACAAGCTAGAAAATTTTTAGAAAAAAATTCTCAAATAAAAATCAAAGATCTAGCTTCCGGTGGTGACGATTACGAATTAATTTTTGCCGTAAATCCAAAGAATCAGAAAAAAATTCTACAATTATCAAAAGCTTTAAAGCTTGATTTAACTTGTGTTGGTAAGTTTAAAAAATCATCAACAAAAAAATTTTCTCTTATTGTGCGAGATGAAAAAAATCAAAAAATAACAATAAAAAAACTAGGCTATGAACATTGAAAAATTTTTTGGTTTAAAATCACAAAATCCGGAAAAAGGATATTATGTTGGATCTTTCAAAAGAAGTTTCGCTGCTATGATTGACGCTACTATTGTCTTGTTCTTGCGCGTATTAGTTGCTCAAATTTTAGGAATGTTTTTTATCACATCTGCTTTGCAGAAATTTTTAATGGATTTTAAAGATAAATTTGGAACCGATTTTGTAAAAAATAATCCTGACCATATCGATTTTGTTATTCATCATAGTATCTTCATAATTGTTTTGGTTTTTTATGCTGTAGTAATTTTTGTTGGGGCTCTTTATCACGCGCTTTTAAACTCATCAAAATGGCAGGCCACGATTGGCAAGCATTTACTTGGTATCGTTATTGAAAAAGAAGATGGATCTCCTATCAGTTTTAACATTGCGATTACTCATTACTTTTTATCAATTCTACCTTTTGCCTTTATAACATACTTGATTGCCTATCGGGTAAATTATGGTGTAACTTTTTTTCAATCAGTTACCTCTTCCAACCTTAACATTTTTTTAGGAATATTGTTTTTGCTCTGGACACATATCCACATTATTACCAAAAGAAAAACCACCGCTTATGATTTGATCTGCAGAACCGTTTTTCTAAACAAAAAAATCAATGCGAAATTTCCTTGGAGTGAACCAAAAATCAGTAATTTTTTGTAACAAATTTCTCTTTGAAATATACTGCGTAGCGTTGAAGAATAAGCTCTAGTCATTTTGATCAAATTCCTTTCCTTCAATAAATGTTTATCTCGTCACAAAAAACGATTAATAGTAAAGTTAGCTGCAACGGAATTGGCTTACATTCTGATGCCAATGTTGAAATAACTCTTATTCCAGCTCCCTCTGATACCGGAATTATTTTTAGAAGAACTGATGTTGAGCAAGGAAAAGGCAATATCAAAGCTCATTATAAAAATGTCGTCACAACCAATTTAGGAACCACAATTGCCAATCAGTTTGGCCACAAAGTTTCTACTATCGAGCATTTAATGGCAGCAATTTGGGGTTGCGGCATTGATAATCTTTTTATTGATATTAGCGCTCCTGAAGCGCCAATTATGGACGGAAGCTCTGAACCTTTTATATTTTTAATCGAATGCGCTGGTGTTACGGTACAAGAAAAAACTCGCCACATCATTGAAGTAATGAAAACAGTTAGAGTAGAAGAAGCTGGTGGAAAAATGATTGAAGTCAAACCAGCCAATGATTTCTCGGTTTCTCTTCACATTGATTTCGATCACAAACATGTTCAAAAACAAAGCTTTGACTTCAGAACAACTTTTGCCTCTTTCAAAAACGATTTATCTCGTGCCAGAACTTTTGGCTTTCAACATGAAATCGAGCAATTGCATAAAATGGGTTTGGCTAAAGGTGGCTCACTAAAAAATGCAATTTTAGTTGGCGAAAATGGCATTGTTAACGAAGAAGGCCTGCGCTATGAAGACGAATTTGTTCGACACAAAACTCTTGATTTCATCGGCGATATTTATCTTGCGGGATACTACATTTCTGGACAATTTACTGGCATAAAAACTGGACACGGAATCAATAATAAAATTTTACACCAACTTTTAAACGACGAGTCAGCTTGGAGATTAATTTAATCCGATTTTTCATCGGAAGTGATGGATATAACTAGATTCAACTTCTCCAACTCTAGTTTCGTAAAGATCACAAGTTATTGCGGATTCAGGCGATATATTTCTCAGCATAAATGATCTTTCATCTCCAAGCCTTATTGGAGTATAATTTTCTGATGTTTTGAGTTTTCTTTTATTTATATATGAAGTGCGGATAGCAGCTTTTAAATCTTTAGCACGAACAAACTTTACTAAAATTGCTGATCCGTTTGGACAAACCAACTCGGTGTTGTATAGGTATTTTTCTTTCTCAGCAGAGCAAGAAGCAAACAGACTGAGAAGAAAAATAGCGATAATAATTTTATTGAGCAGCCTTGACTTGTCCGACATTGCTAAAGATAGATTTAAAGAAACCAATTTTAGAGCTTTGAACTTCAGTATAATTTGAAGCAAATTTTAGTTTTTGGTCTTCGTCTGATAGATCATATCTTTCGATATTCTTGACCGTATCACTAGAATCAAATTTCAAAGCCAGAATTTTTCTCTCTTTTATGTCGGGAATAAAAAACAAAATTGAATCAACATCTTCTGAATAGTAAATCCAAGCTTCCTCGGAATCTAAATTAGAAATGATCGTTGGCGAGCCCATAATTTTTAAAACTCTTTCCTTGCTGGTAATTCCCTCTTGTACAAGCTGATAATCAGACAAGTCAAACAAATATCCATAACGCTTTGAGACCTTGATACAAGAGCTCAGAAGCATAATTACAAAAATATAAAGTAGAAGCTGCTTCATGAGAAAAATTTTAGATTTGTGGCAACGCTTTTTGATCGAAATTGAGTAAAAAATTTTCTTTGATTTTACGAAATGGCTTTCTATATTCAAGCGCGCTTTTCAAAGATGAATGACACGCAATCTGACTGCATCAGCAATCATTTTAAAATCCAAATCAAACTAAAATTATAAATTACTAGAGCAATCCTATGGCAGTTCCTAAGAGAAAGAAATCGAAATCAAGACGTAATATGAGAAGAGGAAGCAACGGTTCTTACTCTTTAGAAATCGCCAATGTTCTTACTGACAAAACCACTGGTGAATTCAAACTTCCGCATCATATCTCGCTTGATGGTTATTACGACGGAAGAGAAATTATAAAAAAGAAACAAAAAAAATCTGCTCAAGAAGAGTAATATTAAAACAAACTCAAGCTTCTTGAAGTGTCAAAATATACCATAGCACTGGACTGTATGGGGGGCGATAACGCTCCTCAATGCGTTATTAAAGGTGCTCAAATTATTGCAGCAGCAAATCCAAATACGCATTTTTTGCTTTATGGCGATGCACAAAAAATCAATCCGATCTTGGATAGTTGTTTTGATCTTAAATCAAGACACACTTTAGTTCACACTGAAGAATTCATTTCAGCTGATGAAAAACCTTCAACCGCTTTTCGTAAAGGTACTAATTCTAGCATGCGCTTGGCGATCAACGCTGTAAAAGACAGCGAAGCAGACGTTGCCGTTTCAGCTGGCAATACTGGAGCTTTGATGGCGATTGCAAAAATTGTTCTGCGCCCTCTTCCTTCAATCGATCGACCAGCAATTGTAACTTCGATTCCCAATCAAAAGAAAACCGCAACTGTTCTTCTAGACATGGGTGCCAATGTTGAATGTGATTCGGAAGTTCTTTTTCAGTTCGCAATCATGGGTCACGCTTTTGCCAAAGTTGTTTTGCAAATCGAAAAGCCTTCGATTGGAATTTTAAATATCGGCTCCGAAGATTTAAAAGGTTCTGACGCAGTTCGAAGCGCCGCTTTACTTCTCAAAGAAAGCGATCTTAAAGATTGTTTTTATGGCTATGTTGAAGGTGACGATATAACAAAAGGAACAGTCGATGTTGTGGTAACTGACGGCTTTTCTGGTAACATAACTTTAAAAGCAATTGAAGGCACAGCCAAACTAATTTCATCTTTAGTTAAAGAAGGTTTTAACAATTCTATTCTAGCGAAAATTGGTTATCTTTTAGCTGGAGCATCAATTCGTAAAGCAACCAAAAGTATGGATCCGCGCTTGCATAATGGGGCAATGCTGGTTGGATTAAACGGCGTTGTTGTAAAAAGTCACGGTGGTACTGATGCGCTCGGCTTCTCTAACGCAATCAAAGTTGCGATCTCACTGGTTGAAAACAAAATCAATGAACGTATTACCGAAGAGTTAATTACTACATCATCAGTTACTCCTAAAGACGAAGAGGAATCGTAAAAATTTATGGAAATTAAAAGCAAAATAATTGCTACAGGTTCATATCTGCCAGAAAAAGTTTTAACTAATTTCGATCTCGAGAAAGTTGTTGATACCACAGATTCTTGGATTGTTGAACGTACCGGAATCAAAAAAAGACACATCGTCGCTGATGGCGAATTAACTTCTGATATCGCTGCCAAAGCTTGTGAAAAAGCGCTCCTAAATGCTAATTTAAAAGCCGAAGATATCGACATGATTATCTTGGCCACCACGACTCCTGATCTGACTTTCCCTGCAACTGCAACAACCATTCAAGCAAAAATTGGTGCCACCTCAGCTTTTGCTTTTGACATTCAAGCTGTGTGTTCTGGTTTTGTTTATGCAATCGCCACCGCCGACAATTTTATCAAATCTGGACAAGTAAAAAATGCCTTAGTAATTGGCGCCGATACCTTATCTCGTATTGTTGATTGGACTGATCGCAACACTTGCGTTCTTTTTGGTGATGGCGCTGGAGCAATAATTTTACAAGCCTCAACAGAGAAAGATCGCGGCATCATTTCTTCCAATCTACAATCCGATGGAACTCTAAATAATATTTTAAAAACTAGCGGCGGCACTTCCAATAAAAGTACTGGCTTCATCGAAATGTCAGGAAAAGAAGTTTTTAAACACGCGGTAGAAAAAATGTCGAAGTCAGTTTTAAAAGCTTTGGAAAAAGCTGGATTAAGTATTAAAGATATCGACTTTCTAGTCCCGCACCAAGCCAATGCTAGAATCTTAAATGCTGTAGCAACTAGACTGGAAATCGCTCCAGAAAAAGTTATTATAACAGTTTCTGATCACGCCAATACCTCTGCTGCTTCCATTCCACTTGCTTTGGATTACGCTGCTTCAAAAAATAAAATTAAGTCTGGGGACATCATCGTTCTTGAAGCTTTAGGAGGCGGCTTGACTTGGGGATCAGTAGTTTTGAAGTGGTAAGATTCAGTCAGCTCTTTTTAATAATCATCTCAACAATATCGCTTAGTTTTTTACCAACCTTTTCGCAGGTGTAAGTAGCAAAAAATTTATTGCTAGCGTTCTTGGCAAGTTGTTTGGCGAACTCTTCATCTTCAACTAATCTCTCAATTGCATCAGCAATTAATTCTGGCATTTTTTCACCGTCTTCTCTTGGTATTTTCAAACCATCAATTCCCTCTTCGATAATCTCGTCTGGGCCCCAGCTGTTACTGGTTATAATTGGAGTATTATAAAGCATGGCTTCTAGTAAAACTATGCCGAAAGTTTCACCAAAAGAAGGCAGGATAAAAATATCGATTGAGTCAAAGAAAGATTTTTTATCGGAAGTCCAACCCAAAATTTTAAAATTATTTTCAACACCAATTTCTTTAGCCAAAGAGTTTAGAAAATCTTCTTGATGTCCGACTCCGCCAATAACATATTCACAGTCAATTCCTCTTTGTCTTAGAATTGGCAAGGCGCGAATCATTTTATCAAAATATTTTTCTGGATAAAGTCTGCCTAAAGATCCAACTCGTAGTGGCTTACGAAAAGCTGGCTTGACTGGTTGCGTAAAATCTTTTGGAACTTCAATCATGTTTGGAATTACCAAAGCAGTTCCCACAGCTTTACCAGCGCTTATGAGCTCTTTGCTAAAATAAGAATTAACCGTTAAAACATAGTCTGCTTTCAGGAATTTTTTTGGATTAATTCCGTGATCAATAGCAATTATGGGAAATTTTTTAAGAGAAAAAAAGCGGGCGATTCTGGTAAAAAACATTGCCCTGCCCGAGTGGCAAATTGCTGCATCTGGCGCAAATTTAAAAAACAAAAAGGCGATACGCAAAATAGAAAAAATATCTGACTGACCAAAGGCTGGAACTTCAAAAAATTGCGATCCAGTTTCTTGTACAGCTGTTTTAAAAACCATGCCTTTTTTAGTGATCGAAACCACTTTATGACCATTTAAAATCAGGTATTTAGCGTAATCGATAAAGCATCTTTCAACGCCCAAAATTTGATTATCGTTTTTAGACTTTTTGTGATTAAAGAGAATATTAGCGATCTTCATTAGCGCACTCTCTTAATTTGGTTAGGAATATTTTTGCGATATTTTTCGATTTCAGACCTAGAAGCTTCAAAGCTTGCAAGCTCTTTGCCCGTGAGTCTTAAACCAGAGGTAGCTTTCACCTTTGCTGGATTGATTGCCTGTCCTTTGTAAACAACTTCAAAATGAAGATGTGGACCAGTCGAACGGCCAGTGCTACCAACATAAGCTATTACATCACCTTGCTTAACGCTTGATCCAATATGCAATTTTGTAACATATCTGCTGGCGTGTCCATAAGCTGTTGAATAATCAGAGTTATGCTTGATTTGAACGAATTTTCCATAACCACCTTTCAATCCGTAATATGTGATTTTACCACTTCCTGCCGCCAAAATTGGCGTTCCCGAAGCGGCAGCAAAGTCAATTCCTTTATGCAGTTTAGAATAGCCAAGAATTGGATGGCGCCTTAATCCAAAACCAGAGGAAACTCGCGCACCGTTGATTGGAGTTCTTAAAAGTGATTTTCTTATGCTGTTACCTTTGGCATCGAAATATTCGACTTTGCCGTCAATTTTATGCATGTAGAAATTGATCGAACGATTTTGTAAAGTAAGCGAAGAAAACAAAACATTACCATCTTTTACTTTTTTGCCATCTTCAGTGTAGAAGCTTTCTATCAACATTTCAAACTTATCGCCATTATGAATATCACGCTGAAAGTCGACATCGTAGCTGTAAAGCTGAATCATATTCATCATAGCGGTTGGTGAAATTCCAGCTTCTACTCCGTCAACGAAAAATCCATTTTTTAAAGATCCATAATATCTAGAAACGAAACGTACCAAATTTATCTTCACCTCTTTGGCTTCGTAGCTGCCATCATTTTTGCGAGAAACCACAATCTCTTGATCAGGAGTTATCGCAATAGAAACTTCATTAATGATAATCGCCTTGCCAATATTATTTAAACTATCTTTTTGGTTGGGATCGTAACCAACCTTTACCTTATATTTGATAGAAATTTGATCACCTTTGCCAATACTTTTAGGATTATAGATTTTTTTCATCGCATTTAGAATAGCAAAAGCATCGACTTCTGAAACGCCCATATCAAGAATGACTTTCAAAACAGTATCACCTTGCTTAACGCGATGATCCAAAACCTGATCCTCCTCAAGATAAAAATCTACAGCAGAGTTTGAGATATTGATCTTGATTGGCTTATTTTGAATTTTCTCAAGCGAGTAGTCGCGATAATTATCAACTAGATTTTGTGCATAATCAAAACCATTGATCAAAACGAAGCTAGTCAGAATTGAGATTACAATTGGTTTGAAAAGATTATGCTCAGTTAGATAGTCAAAAAGATTCCATAAAAAAACCTTATCGATTTTCTTGAGTCTTTTGATTAGATTTTTCAAAAGTAAAAATTTTGGGATTTGATAAGATTTTGCCTAGATAAGTTCTTAAGCCTTGTAACAAAGGGCGCTGCCTTGCAAACAATGAAATTAGGCCTTTATTAAATCTGGGCTTTTTTAAATTAGAATATTTTTTTTGAATTTTTATTCGTCAGGGTTTCCTTTTAAAAGCAATTCTTTTAGATTGCCGCTTCTTGAAAGAATTTCCCTTAAAAATTTAACTAAACACTCGAGCAACTTAGAACTTATGCCTGCAAAAAAATCGAAAACAAAAAATAAAGCGGTAAAAAAAGTCACTTCTAAAAAAACTATCAAAGCCATTAAAAAGCCGGCCAAGAAAGTTGTAAAAAAACCTGTAAAAAAAGTCGTCAGCAAAAAAATTCCTAAAGTTGCAAAAGTTGTTAAAAAAGAAGTTAAAAAAATTGCTGTTAAAGCTACTAAAACCAAAGAAATAAAAAATAAAAAGACTAAATTTTCTGATAAATCTTTAGATCCAAAAACATCAGCAAAAATTATTGCCAAGGCCAAAAATGCCAGTGGCAATAAAGATAAAACTACGGTTGTAGAAATTGTTCCCGAGAAAAAAAGCGAAGCACAAAAAAATCTGATAATCGTTAAAAAACTTGCCGAGTCACGCAACAAGATAACTTTCAAAGCTGGTGATTACGCAGTTTATCCTTCTCACGGAGTTGGAAAAATTGTTGAGATAGAAAAAACTTCTGCCCTTGGACAAGATTTTAGCTGCTATTTGATGTATTTCGAAAAAGAAAAACTCACCATTAAAATTCCCGTTACTAGCTCTGAAAAAATTGGTTTAAGACATTTGGTTTCCAAGTCATTGATGGAAGAAGTTTTTTCTACTTTAAGAAGCGGTGTCAAAAAACTAAAAGGTATGTGGAGTCGTCGTGCCCAAGAATATGAAACCAAAATCAATTCTGGTGACATCATGCTTTTAGCTGAAGTTTTGCGAGATTTAACCCGCGATATTGAGGATGGTGATAGATCCTACTCTGAACGTATCATTTACGAGACTGCTGTGCATCGTTTAGCTGCTGAATATTCAGTAATCTACGGAATCGACTTTGAAGAAGCCAAAGACAAAATTATCTCAACCGCCAAAGACAAATTAGGCATTGAAGGCAAAATAAATCAAAAAGATGAATTCGATGAATTCGACTACGATAAAAACTCTGATGAAGATGAAGATGAAGACAACGAGGAAGAAGAGGAAGAGGAAGATGATTTTGACTACGGCGACAGTAGTAGCGGTGATGACGAAGATTATGATGATGACGATGATAAGCCAAAAAAGAAAAAGAGAAAAAAATAATCCGCTTAAAAAATGCAAGAACTAGCTCTCAAATTAATTGGCATCAGAAAATACTTCTCGCAAGCAGCGCAAAATATTGAGGTAATAAAAGATGCCAATCTCGAAATTAAAAAAGGAGAGCTAGTTGCTCTTACTGGACCATCTGGATCTGGCAAAACAACTTTGTTGCAAATCGCCGGATTACTTGATTCTTCAACTTCTGGACAAATCTTTATCGGAAATATTGAAGCCTCCAAATCTGATGACGAAGCTCGAACCAAAATCAGAAAAAATCACATTGGCTTTGTTTATCAGTTTCACCATCTTTTGCCGGAATTTTCTGCACTAGAAAATGTCTCGTTACCACTTCTAATCCAAGGCGTTAAAAATCATGAAGCTATTGATCAAGCGCTGAAAATTCTAAAAGAAGTGGGACTAGAAGATCGCGTCCATCACAAACCAGCACAGCTTTCAGGTGGACAACAACAACGCGTGGCAATTGCTCGCGCCGTGGTTTCTAAACCTTCTTTGATTTTAGCTGACGAGCCTACAGGAAATTTGGATTCAACAATTTCAGAAAAAATTTTTGATATTCTGCAAAGCTTGGTAAAGAGTTATCAGATTGGTTGTCTGATGGTCACTCACAATTTAGATCTAGCTAAAAAATCTGATCGTATTATTTCGATCAAAGACGGAACCCTGTTTTAAAAATTAATAATAATTGTTAATTAAAACAAAAAACCCTCGCCACCTTTTTGGTGACGAGGGTTTTTATTTGCCGATTAATTTTAATTCAGCAGAGAATTATCTACGATTTTGATTACGATTCGTAATGTCTTGATTGTAGTAATAAGGAATCATGTCAGCTGGTTTTTGACCAGTTCCCATGGTTGAATTTTTTGAGTAGCCGCTACTTTTTGGAATCACAACATTGTAGTTTTTTTCTTTGAAGTCACCGCATTTACTTGGGCTCCAAGCATTGAAAGAAAACACCACAGACATCATATCAAGAAAACATCTAGTTCCATCCGCAGTTCTTTCGCCGTCAATTGTTGTTCTGATTGTTCCGTACCAAATTTCCATATTCAGATTTGCCGATCCGTAACCTTCTTTAACCAAAACAGCGTTGTAAGGTTTTGGCTCGATGTTCAGAGTTAGTGGGGTTCTGCCGTAGTTTTTTCCTTCAATAAAAACGTCAGCGCCTGAGGGAGTGCTGTTAATTGCGACATCAACTTTTTTTCCGTTAAAAAATGCACAAGAAGAAACAAGAGGAATTAAAGCCAAAACAAGAGCTGCACGAAGTTTAAATTTCATATTTTTGTAATTTGTTTAAGGGAAAAATTAACGCTTCCAGCGATTGTGAACCCAAAACCACTGGGCTGGATATTCTCTAATCCAGCTTTCAAGCTTACGATTAATCTCAAGAGTTAACTTAAGAACATTGTCATTTATGTTTTCGCTCTTTTGAATTTCAAGAGGTTTTTCAACTTCAGCTTTAAATTCAAATCCTTTAGCGGTTCTGATAATTCGCGCCGGAATCAATGGTACATCATATTTTAAAGCGATACGAGCAATTGAGGTTGTAGTTACCGCCATATCGTGAAAAAACTTTACCGGTTCACCTTCAGAAATTTTTTGATCTGCTAAAATAATAACGTAACCACCATTTTTAATAATTTCGATGATGCGTCGATTGCCTTGCGGACTTTTAGTAATCATCTCAGTTTCGCGAATTGAAGATGTCATTTCCTCAACATAGGGATTATTCAGCGGACGATAAACCGTGCCAACTTTAATGCCGTAATTCAGCAATACTTTCGGCCCTAACTCCCAATTACCAATATGGCCAGAAAAAACTATTCCGCCTTTTTGACTATTTTTCATTGCAGTTAAGTTACTGAAAGTTTCTGGCGAAATAGTAACAAACTTCATAACTTGCTCAGGCTTATATTTGGCAATATGAGGATATTCACCAACCACGCGACCAAGATTATCCCACATATCGTGCAGAATTTTTTCTTTTTCTAGTTCAGTTAAATTTGGCATAGCATCGCTTAGATTTTTGTAAGCCAATTTATGAACGGCAATTTTTTTACTAACAAAGACAGAAATTTTTGCCGCAACTTCGGAAGCATTTTGCAAGCCAATTGAGTAAAAAAGCCAGATGCCAAAATCAACCACAACGGCTTCTAGCAAGTAACGCGCAGTTTTTATTTTTGATTTTATTTCGTCTTTCAAACTCATATTTTAATTACTTTTTGCAGTTC
Organism: Rickettsiales bacterium UBA2645; assembly: GCA_002359655.1. Taxonomy (GTDB): domain Bacteria; phylum Pseudomonadota; class Alphaproteobacteria; order Rickettsiales; family UBA1997; genus UBA2645. The sequence goes on from DENL01000006.1 coordinate 115,842, forward strand.
ATCGATCAAAAGTTCTTTGTCTAAAAATTCTAACTCAACATCTAAATAAGGAATTTGATTTTGAAAAATCGGCGGAAATTTTACCCAATCTTTTTTAGTTGTAATAAGCTCTAAACCCTTTTCTTTAGCTGTTTTACACAACTCTTCTAAATCTGCATTTAAGTAAGAATAATGATCAGGAAAAGATTTTTCTTCGATCAATTGTAAATTATTATTTTTGATTAGAGAGAAGAATTTTTGCGGATAAGCCAAACCACAAAATGCTAATAATTTTTTATTAAAAAACTTTTCCAAGTTAGTTGTTTTTAAATGCGCTTGAATAATTTTTTTGCCTGATAATTTTTTTTCTAAATCAGAATTCACCTCACCAATTACAACCACCAAATCAGCTTTTTTTAAACCACTAGAAAGCGTTTCGCGCATTGGGCCAGCTGGTATTAATAAGTTATTTCCAAAAGCAATTTTTCCGTCAACCACCATGATTACCAGATCTTTGTAGAGCGAATTATTTTGCATTCCGTCATCCAAAATAATCGCTTTGATTTTCTTCATATTGTCAATTTGCTTAGCGCCAAACAAACGATTTTTAGCGACAAAGGTCGGCGCAGTTTGCGTCAACAACATCGGCTCATCGCCAACATTTTTTGCGACATGTTTGCCTTCACGTAGCGCCACAAATTTTGCGCCATCTCCCATATAGCCAGTGCTTAAAAAAGCGAATTCAAAATTTTCTTTGTCAGTAATTTCGCGTAGAATTTTGCCTAGTGCAATTGCAGTTGGAGTTTTGCCAGAACCGCCAGCAATCAAGTTTCCAACGCAAATTACTGGTTTAGAAACCGTGTAAGTTTTTTGAAAAAAACTAATTAAGAAAGTAACAACAAAATAAATCAGCGACAAAGGCAAAAGCGCTAGGGAAGTCAGATTTATTTTCGTCCAGAATTTTGGAGTTTTAAATTGCACAATTTTTAAATAAATTTTGGTTGAATTATTTCTGAGTTGTTTTTGTCTTTCTTATTCGAACCTTTATTTTCAAGGCTTAAAACATAAGAAGAAAATTCTCCATCAGCAAGTTGAGTGGTAACTTTTTCTTTAGCTTTGATTTTATCAATTGAAGAAATTAGCTGGCCTTTTTCATTTTTTATCAAAGCAAATCCGCGTTTTAAAATTTCGCCGTAATGCTGAGTTTTTAAAAGTTTGTTTAAATTTTCTAAGCGTAAATTTCTAATTTTTAAATCGCTTTCAAGCCTTGATTTTACTTGCAATAAGTCATTTTGGATTTTCTGTTCAAGCATCTTTATTTTGTGCAAAATCACACTACTTGAAACTTGAATTGTTGATAATTTTTCAGACTTTTTTTCAAAAAAATTAGTCGTAGCAACATCAAATCTTTTTACAGCTGCTAAAAAATTCTGCTGCATTTGCAGCAAGATTTTGGCTGGATCAACAATATATTTTTGTAAATTTTTTAGCTGTTGAATTTTTTCAGCAATAAAATTTTGCGCTAAAAAGTTTAGCCTTTCGTCAAGAAAATTAAGTCGATTTTTTAAGTCAGAAAGAATTGGCGTGGCAAGCTCTGCAGCTGCTGTTGGCGTTGGTGCGCGCAAATCAGCAACGTAATCGATTAGAGTTGTATCAGTCTCGTGACCAACTGCAGAAATGATTGGAATTTCTGAAGCAAAAACTGCCCGCACCAGAGCTTCATCATTGAAAGGCAAAAGATCTTCAAAAGATCCACCGCCGCGTGCCACAATCAAAACATCTGGTCTCTCTTCACCTTTCAATTTAGCAAAAAATTTTAGTGCCGTGATAATTTCGGCAGCCGACTTTTCACCTTGAACCAAAACTGGATAAAGCTTCAAATGCGTTGGACAGCGTGCTTCAACGCGATGTTTGATGTCTTGTAAAACCGCACCTGTTTCAGAAGTAATAACGCCAATAATTTTTGGGAAAAACGGAATTGGTTTTTTGTGAATCTGATCGAACAAACCTTCTGCCAATAATTTTTCTTTACGTTTAGAAAGCATTTCTAAAATGGCGCCAATGCCTGCTATTTCAAGCTTCTCAATAATAATTTGATAATTTGATCTGCCTTCAAAAGTTGTGATACGACCAGAAGCGCAAACTTGTAAACCATCGGCAATTTCAAAATTTACTAAACTGGCTGCGTTTCTAAAGCATACGGCACTAAGTGCGGCGGTTTCGTCTTTTAAATTAAAATAAAGATGTCCTGAGGATGCGCGTTTAAAGCCAGTAATTTCACCTTTAATTCGCACGTAACCAAAAGCATCTTCGACTAAAGTTTTGATTGAACGCGAAAATTCGCTGACGGTAAATTCGGGAATATTTAAGCTCATTTTTGTAATTTTTCTTGAAAATTTGCACTCAGGCTAAAGCTTTGAATATCAAGGGTTTTAAGAGATTTTTTGAATTTTGAACACGTGTTCAAAATTAGGTTCAATTTCTCTAATCGTGCTTAAAAAAAAATCACGATTTTGTAATTCAGGATGCGGAATAATTAGTTTGTCGGCTAATCTTACGGTAAGGTTTTCAATTACTAAAATATCAATATCGATCTCACGCGGCGCCCATTTATCTCGCTTCTCGCGCCCTAAATTTTGCTCAATCTCTTTAATGATTTCTAAAATTTTCTCTGGATTGAATTTTTCTAAATCAACTTCAGCACTTAAAGCGATGTTGAAAAATTCTTGATTCCACTCTGGCGGAGAGTTTGGCAGAAGCAGTGCTGGATTTTTTAAGATTTTTGACTGCTTTAAATTTTTGAGAAGTAATTTTGATTCAAGCTGATTAACAGCTTGCTCTAAATAGGATATTTTGTCGCCTAGATTTGAGCCAAGGCCGAAGATTATTTTTGTTAACAACACTTTTAACTTTTTTTGAGGATCAGTAATTCGGCTAAAATTTTATCTGGCTTTTAGAGTTTGATTCCGACTTTCTTAAGATCAGCATCAACCATCATTTTTACTAATTCTTTAAAACCAACTTTTGGTTTCCAGCCTAGTTTCTGTCTGGCTTTGCTTGAATCACCAATCAATAAATCAACCTCTGCGGGACGGAAATATTTCTCGCTAATTTCAACATGTTTTTTCCAATCCAAGCCAGCGTAGCCGAAAGATTCGTCTAAGAATTCTTTTACTGAATAGGTTTCTCCCGTGGCAATAACGTAGTCATCTGCTTCGTCTTGTTGCAGCATTAACCACATTGCTTCAACGTAATCACCAGCAAAACCCCAGTCGCGTTTAGCATCTAAATTTCCCAAATAAAGTTTGTCAGCTTTTTTCGACACAATATCAGCAAGGCCGCGAGTGATTTTGCGAGTAACAAAAGTTTCACCCCTTCTTGGCGATTCGTGATTAAATAAAATACCGCTGCAAGCAAAAATTCCGTAGCTTTCGCGGTAGTTTACTGTCAACCAATGTGAATAAAGTTTAGCGCAAGCGTAAGGGCTGCGAGGATAAAAAGGTGTAGATTCTTTTTGTGGAATTTCTTGCACTTTTCCAAACATTTCGCTTGAAGAAGCTTGGTAAAATTTGGTTTTTATACGCGTATCTTTGATGGCATCTAAAACACGGCAAGTACCTGTTGCATCAACATCTGTAGTATATTCTGGAATATCAAAACTAACTTTTACGTGGCTTTGCGCTGCTAAATTGTAAACTTCGTCAGGTACTATTTTTTCAAGCAAACGTGACATGCTTGAAGCATCGGCCAAATCTCCGTAGTGCAAAAAAAGTTTAACTCCTAAAATTCTTGGATCGTTGTAAAGATGGTCGATCCGATCAGTATTGAAGCTGCTTGATCTTCTAATAACGCCGTGAACTTCGTAACCTTTGGCAAGTAAAAGTTCTGCCAAGTAGGATCCGTCTTGGCCAGTTATGCCCGTGATTAGTGCTTTTTTTGTCATTTGTTCTAGAAATTTGAGATTTGTTAGAATTTGTCATTTTCTAAAAATAACTAGAAGCGATGCAAGAAAAAATCTTCAAAATTTTATTGTAAAGATTGGCAGCAGTTCTTAAATTACAGACACAAAAATCTTTTAAATTTTTTTCACGAAAATGACTAATAAAAAGACTTCCAAAGCCTCGACATCAAACAGGCCAACCTCTCCTCATATACAAATTTACAGGTGGAATATTTCTTCTTTTACCTCAATTCTTCACCGCCTTACAGGTGCAGCGCTTTACTTTTCAGTTTTAATACTTTCTTGGTACATTGTTTTTTACACTTACCAAACCGTGATCGCTCCTGCTGAATCTGAAAGTTGTGATTGCCCGATCAATCAACTTATTGACTACGCTTTCATAGTAGCGGGAATTTTTATTACCTTTGCGCTCTACTACCACCTATGCAACGGAGTTCGTCATTTATTTTGGGATATCGGTAAAGGCTTTGAAAAAGAAACTTCGGCTACTAACGGCTATCTTGTAATTATCACCTCAATTATCATTACTGCCATTACAATTGGCGCAGTAGTTTATTTTAAAATATCATAAACATGAAAATTAAAATCGCTCCTTCAACAAAAACTGGCGCTCATCATTGGTTAAATCAGAGAATATCTGCAATCGCTCTTATTCCTTTGGTTATTTGGTTCGCAATTTCTTTTATTCAGATTGCTGAAGACCCACAAGGATACTTACCAGTTTTTTTTGCTTATCCTCTTAATGCTGTAATGTCTATTCTATTAATTACGTCTTCACTTTATCACGGCTCTCTTGGCATGCGCGTCATAATTGAAGATTACATTTCTAATAAAACCAAAATGCATTTTTTTATAATGTTAGTACATTTCGTTTCAATTACGACTGCCGTTGCAGCAGTTGTTGCCATAATCAGACTTCACTTAATTGGATAAATCATGTCAGAGAAAAAAATTGGAAATTACGCAGTAATCGATCACGAATTTGATGTTGTAGTTGTTGGCGCTGGTGGTGCTGGACTTCGTGCCACTTTTGGCATGGCGCAAAAAGGTCTTTCGACCGCTTGTATTTCAAAAGTTTTCCCAACTCGTTCACATACTGTTGCCGCTCAAGGCGGAATTTCTGCCGCTTTAGGAAATATGGGCGAAGACGACTGGCGTTGGCATATGTACGATACTATCAAAGGTTCTGACTGGCTTGGTGATCAGGACGCTATTGAATATATGTGTCGCGAGGCTCCAGAAGCAATCATCGAACTTGAACACTACGGCGTTCCTTTTTCGCGCACCATTGACGGCAAAATTTATCAACGCCCTTTTGGTGGAATGACTAAACAATTTGGTGAAGGCGGCCCCGCACAAAGAACCTGCGCCGCAGCTGACAGAACAGGACACGCAATTCTTCACACGCTTTACCAGCAATCGCTAAAACATAACGCCCAGTTTTTTATCGAATATTTCGCTCTCGATCTAATCATGGAAAACGGCATTTGTCGAGGTGTTACTGCACTTTCACTTCTTGACGGCACTATGCATCGCTTCAAAGCTCAAATGGTAGTTTTAGCAACTGGTGGTTACGGTCGCGCTTATTTTTCTGCTACTTCTGCCCACACTTGTACAGGCGATGGAAATGCTATGGTTCTGCGCGCTGGGCTTCCTTTGCAGGATATGGAATTCGTACAATTTCACCCAACCGGAGTTTACGGTTCGGGCTGTTTAATCACTGAAGGCGCTCGCGGTGAAGGCGGATATTTAGTCAATTCCGAAGGCGAAAGATTCATGGAGCGTTATGCGCCAAGCGCTAAAGATTTAGCCAGCCGCGACGTAGTTTCTCGAGCTATGACCATGGAAATTCTCGGTGGTCGTGGTGTTGGTCCGAATAAAGACCATATTTATTTGCATTTGAATCATCTCGATCCAGCAATTCTTCATGAACGCTTACCCGGAATTTCTGAAACCGCTAAAATCTTTGCTGGAGTTGATGTCACTAAACAACCAATTCCTGTCTTACCAACCGTTCACTACAATATGGGCGGTATCCCAACCAATTTTAAAGCTGAAGTCTTAACAGTAAAAAATGGCAAAACTGAGATAGTTCACGGCTTGATGGCAATTGGAGAAGCCGCTTGTGTTTCAGTTCACGGCGCTAATCGACTTGGTTCAAATTCGCTTCTGGATTTGGTTGTATTTGGTCGCGCTGCTGCAATTCAAGCTGCTGAAGTTGTTAAGCCTAATGCGGTTCAGGCAAATTTGGCAAATGATGCGGGAGAAGAATCAATTGCTCGTTTTGACAAAATCAGAAATTCTAAAGGCAAGATTCCTACCGCCAAAATCAGAAGTGAAATGCAAAATTGCATGCAGCTTCACGCTGCCGTGTTTAGAACCGAAGATTCAATGTCGAAAGGCATGGAAAAAATGCACAATATTTTTAAAAATTTTGAAGATCTTCACATTGAAGATCGCGGCTTGATATGGAATAGCGATTTAGTCGAAGCATTGGAACTAGATAATTTGCGTAGCCAAGCTTTGGTTACAATCAGTTGCGCACTTAATCGCAAAGAAAGCCGTGGCGCTCAAGCTCGCGATGATTATAAAGATCGTGACGACGAAAATTGGTTAAAACATTCGGTCATGTGGTGCGATGAAAATGGCAACACAAAAATCGATTACCGTGAAGTAGTCCTTAAACCAATGAGCAACGATGTTCAGGCTTTTCCTCCAAAAAAACGAGTTTATTAAAACGAAAATAAAAATTTATGGCAGAGTTTACACTTCCTAAAAATTCAAAGATCGACAAAAAAGCTGGCAGAACTTTCAAGGCTAAAGAAGGCGCAAAGAATGTTCGAGTCTTCGAAGTTTACCGCTACGATCCTGAAGATATCGAAAAAACAAATCCACATATCGATAAATTTGAAATCGATATTGATGACTGTGGACCAATGGTTCTGGACGCTTTAATTAAGATTAAATCTGAACATGACTCTTCAGTAACTTTTCGCCGCTCTTGTCGTGAAGGAATCTGCGGCTCATGCGCTATGAATATTGATGGCACAAACACTCTTGCTTGCACCAAAGCAATTTCTGACTGTAAAAGTGGTGATGTTAAAATCTATCCACTACCTCACATGCCAGTGATTAAAGATTTAGTTCCAGATTTAACTCATTTTTACGAGCAGCACAAATCAATCAAACCTTGGCTCCAAGCTGAAACTCCTGAAAATCCTAATAAAGAAAGATTACAATCTCCTGAAGACCGCGAAAAGCTCGACGGCCTTTACGAATGCATCATGTGTGCTTGCTGCTCAACTTCATGTCCAAGCTATTGGTGGAATGGTGACAAATACTTAGGCCCTGCAGTTTTACTACAAGCTCAAAGATGGATTGTCGATTCACGTGATGAAGCAACCGACGAGAGATTAGACGCTTTAGAAGATCCGTTTAAACTTTATCGTTGCCACACCATCATGAATTGTACCAACTCTTGTCCGAAAGGCCTAAATCCAGCAAAAGCAATAGCTTCAATCAAACAGGCAATAGCAGATCGCAAAGCTTAATGATTTGTAAATGAACCTCTGAAAATCCTTTAAAAAGTCCTAATTCTTCAGAGGTTCCTAAAATACTATTTTAATTTTGCTTCAACCTAAAGATTTTTAAAATGAAGAATATTCTCTTTTTTGGTTGTGGCAAAATGGGTTCTATTATTGCCAATAATCTACTTGAAGAAAAAACAGCCCTAGCCTCTCAAATAAAGGTTGTAAAACCATCTCGAAAAAATCGCATTCCTTCTTTAGAATATTTTAAAAACATCAAAGAGTTACCAAAAAATTATCAAGCGGATTTGGTTTTTTTAGCAATAAAACCTCAAGACTCAGAAAAATCTTTAAGTGAACTTGCACAGAGCTTGGCCTTGCACAAAGATACTATTTTAATTTCAATTTTGGCTGGCAAAAAAATTGACTTCCTTGAGAAAATTTTTGGCGAAAAGTCAAAAATCATTAGATCGATGCCAAATCTTCCAATACAGGATTCTCAAGGCATAATAACCTATTTTTGTAATCGAAATATTAAAGAATCCGAATTAAAAAAATTAGAAAAAATATTCAGCAAATTCGGCTCATCTTACAAACTTCCAGACGAAAATTTATTTGATGCCGCAACTGCAATTTTTGGTTCTGGTCCTGCTTATATTTTTCTTCTGGAAGAAATTTTTACAGAAATTGCTCTGAGTTACAAAATTGACAAGAAGCAAACTAAAGAATTAGTTAAGCGTTTATTTTTGGGTAGCTCTTTGATGTCTGCTAATTCTGATCTAGAATTTTCTGAATTACGTAAATCCGTAACTTCTAAAGGTGGAACTACAGCTTTAGCTTTAGAAGTTTTGCAAAAAAACTCTGCACTTAAAAATATCTTAAAAAAAGCTATCGATGCCGCTAAGAAAAAATCAAGCCAACTTGCTAAGCAATAAAGTCAAAAATTTTATTTTCACTTTTATCTTCTTAATTAGTCGGGCATTTGCTTTATTCTATTCCTTTCCTTGTATTACCGACGTTCCTAGTTATTTGGAGTGGTCCAAGAAACTGCAAAGTAACTTGATACCTTACATTCAATTCAACTTTGAATATCCTCCCCTTGCCCTCATTCCGATCTACTGGTCAGGAATATTTTCAAATGCAGAACTCACTTCTTATTATATTGCTTTTGCCTTTTTTATGTTTTCAGCCGATTTTTTTTGTTTAAAAATCTGCCAGAATTACTGCAAGAATCGTTTAGCAATGAATAAAGAACAGGTTTGTTATATGACTTTGCTCTACAGTTTATTTGGATTGTTGCTGTTTCGTATTCTCTATCATCGCTTAGATATTGTGGTCGCTCTCTTTTTCGTGACATCTTTATTTTTTTTCCAAACAAAAAATTCTAAAGTAACTCCGCAATTTTTTATCAATGGTCTGCTTGGATTTTTTTATAAAATTGTACCAGCTTTTATCATGCCTTCAGCTTTTATAATTAAAGCCTTTATCGCTGCAGAAAGCACAAAAGATTCGAAACAAATTATTAAAAAAATTTTCTTAAATTCACTACTCTTTGCAGTAAGCTTAGCTGCAATTACTTGGACATTGGAAATTTATACCAATCATAGGTTTATTGATAATATGCTTTATCACCAAAAGCGCGGGATTCAGATAGAATCAAGCTACGGATCTTTTTTGTTGATAAAGAATTTATTGATCAGCAGCAGTCATTCTGAGATTTATAGCGCTTTTGGTTCTTATAATGTTTTAGGTAATAATTCTTTTGAATTTAGCGCAAAATTCTTTGGAAATCTGATTTTATGCTGTTTTTACTCAGCACTATTTTTCATTTTTTTGTTTAAAAAAAATCTTGGCAAAAAAATTAAGTTTTCTGAAAAGCAGTTTTTGGAAGTAACTTTAATAACCATTTTGCTGTTAATTTCCTTTCAGCGCATTTTGTCACCACAATTCTTCATTTGGCTGATTCCAATTTCAGCAATGTGGTTGGCTCAAAATCGCTATCTAAAATTTTTAGTTATTTTTTCTTTTCTGTTTTTTAGCACATTCTTCCTTTTCTCGGTTGACTATATTTCTTTAATAGATGAGTCGCCAATTATGGTTACTACTCTCTTTTTAAGGAATTGCGTCTTAATAATTTTTACAATTTGGCTTACGATTAATTTTTTAAAAAACCTGAAAAATGCTGCCCACTAATTCGATTATAGAAATTTACACTGACGGTGCGTGTCTAGGAAATCCTGGGCGTGGTGGCTTTGGCGCAATCTTGCTTTACAAAGAACATCGGAAAGAAATTTCGGGTTTTGAAAAAGAAACCACCAATAATCGTATGGAAATGCGAGCAGTTATTGAGGCGCTAAAAACTCTAAAAAAAACTTCAGAAATAAAAATCTACACCGATAGCAAATATGTGATGGAAGGCATCACGAAATGGATTTTTAACTGGAAGAAAAACGGCTGGAAGGCTTCAGATAAAAAACCGGTGAAGAATGTTGATTTATGGCAAGAGCTAGACACTGAAGCTGCTAAACATCAAATAAGTTGGGTTTGGGTCAAAGGTCACAACGGCAATTATTTTAATGAACAAGTTGACCAGCTTGCCAGAGAAGCGGCTGAAAAAAACTAGAAAATTTTTTACTTTTTGCCAAGCGGACTATTTCTGTAACCATAACCAAAATATAAAACCAAGCCAAAAATTGACCAAAACAAAAAGTAAATTCCGTTTTCAAGCAACAGGCTATAGACCAAATATCCGCAGCTGATTATTGCTAAAGGTACTGTAACATAAACTGCGGGGCATTTAAAATTACGCGGCAAGTTTGGTTCGGTAATTCGTAAAATCAAAACGCCAAGAGCAACCACAATAAATGAGCACAAGGTGCCAAGACTAGTCATGTGACTCAAAGTTTTTAGAGGAAAAAAACCAGAAATTAAAGCAACTGCAACCGAAACAAAAGCTATGGAAAAATGAGGAGTTCCAAATTTTTTATGCAACTTGCTAAAAGATTTAGGAATTAAGCCATCGCGAGCCATGACGAAAAAAATACGTGACTGACCATAAACCAAAATCAGCAACACAGAAGTTATACCAGCAATTGCACCAGTTGCGACCAAAGCCGATCCGATGTTGCTACCATTATCACGCAAAGCTTTAGCCAGAGGTTCGGCATTATTTAAAGTATCATATTTAACAATTCCTGTAAGCACCAAAGACACTATGACATAAAGAACGGCGCAAATCACAGCAGAGAAAATAATACCAATCGGTAAATCTTTTTTAGGATTCTTGCACTCTTCAGCAGCAGTAGCAACAGCATCAAAACCAATATAGGCATAAAAAACTGTGGCAGCACCCATAAAAATTCCAGAAATTCCAAAAGGAGCAAAATCAGACCAGTTTTCAGTTTTAATCATTGGTGCTGCAACCACTAAGAAAAAGAAAATCACACTTAGTTTTACGGCGACTAAAATACGGTTCAGATTAACACTTTCTTTAGTACCGCGAAATAATAATACGCCGATAAAGAGTGAAATCAAAACCGCAGGCAGATTTATTATTCCTCCGTTAGCAGGAGAGTTAGCCAAATAACTTGGCACGATAATTCCACCAGTTTTCAAAATTCCAACCATGTAACCAGACCAACCAGAAGCAACAGTTGAAGCTCCAATAGCATATTCTAAAACCAATCCCCAACCAACCAACCAAGCAACAAACTCGCCAAGAACTACATAAGTATAAGTATAAGCGCTACCAGAAACAGGAACCATCGATGCTAATTCGGCATAAGCAAGACCAGCAAAAATACAAACTACTGAAGCTAAAAAATAAGAAATAGCAATCGCAGGACCAGCATAAGTCGCAGCAGCAATTCCTGTAACCACAAAAATTCCCGTACCGATCGTGCAGCCAATACCAATCATGATTAGATCGAAGGCGCCTAAGGTTTTTTTCAGAGTGCTTTTCTCAGCGTTATCAAGAATATCTTGAATACTTTTTTTGCGAAGGAGAGACATTTTATGAATTTAAAATTATTCTTTATTCAGCGGACTCTTTCCATAACCGTAGAAGGCGTAAACTAAAATACCAATTGCAAACCATATTACGAAAGGCATGCCAGTTTTCACAAGCAAATTATACATCAAATAACTACAGCTGACTATTGCCAGAGGAGCAATCACAAAAACTACTGGACAGCGAAATGGTCTTTTTAATTCTGGTCTTTTGATGCGCAGAATTAAAACTCCGAAAGAAACAACTACAAAAGCAAAAAGAATTCCAAGACTACTCATATTTCCCATAGTGTGAATTGGTGTGAATCCAGAAATTGCCATCACAGCAACAGTAACAAAAATACAACCAAAATAAGGAGTGCCGTATTTTTTATGCAGCTGGCAAAAAGCTTGTGGCATCAAACCATCGCGCGCCATCACAAAGAAAATTCGTGATTGTCCATACATCAAAACCAAAAGTACTGCTAACATTCCAGCTAAAGCACCGGTTGCAACCAAAGCTGATCCAATATTGCTGCCATTAGCGCGAAGAGCATAGGCCATTGGCTCTGAATTATTAAGTTCGGAAAAATTAACGATACCAGTTAAAGCCAAAGAAACTGCTACATAAAGAACTGCACAAATCAATAAGCCACCAATTATGCCAATTGGTAAATCGCGATTAGGATTTTTACATTCTTCAGCGGTTGTTGCTACTGCATCAAAACCCAAGTAAGCGAAGAAGATTGCTGCAGCACCAACGCCAACTCCATGCCAACCGTAAGGCATGAAGTTAGAATAATTTTCCATTTTAATGTGAGGAGCTGCAATTATTAGAAAAAGAAAAATAACGCCAAGCTTAATTGCCACTAGGATTCGATTAACCATAATACTTTCTTTAGTGCCACGAGTTAGAAGCAACCCAATAAACATGGCAACACAAACAGCAGGTAGATTAATAACTCCACCTTCGGAAGGAACTTTGGTTAAAGCTTCTGGCAACATAATTCCACCAGATTTTAAAATACCGACAAAATATCCTGACCATCCAGCTGCAACGGTTGAAGCGGCAACTGTATATTCCAAAATCAAACCCCAAGCAACCAACCAAGCAACAAATTCACCCATAATTGCATAAGAATAAGTATAAGCACTGCCAGCAACTGGAACCATTGCGGCTAACTCAGTATAAGAAAGAGCGGCAAACATACAGGCTAGACCAGCCAGAAGATAAGAAATTGAAATTGCCGGACCAGCATATTGCGCAGCGGCAATTCCTGTCAATACAAAAATTCCTGTACCAATTGTACAACCAATACCAAAAAGAATTAGATCGATAGAACCAAGAGTTTTTTTCAAAGAGTTTTTCTGCGCACCAGCAATAATGCTTTCGATGCTTTTGGTTCTAAATATTGATTTCATTTGATCTCAAAATATTTGGTTTAGACAGGCTCTTATAATTTATTAACCGACAAATGCTTTATTCATTTGCTAGTAAAGCTTCATCAGCAGTTTCTTTTGAAATAAATCCCCTTGTAAGCAATTCATTAATTGAATCTTTCATTGTTGACATGCCAGCTTTTTTACCCAATTCCATTATCGAATTAATTTGCGGAATTTTATCTTCACGAATCAAGTTACGAATTGAAGGATTTGCTAACATTACTTCAAAAACTGCGCACCTTCCACCGCCTTCTTTTTTCACTAATATTTGCGAGACAACTGCTTTAATTGAAGAAGAAAGCATGCTGCGCACAACCATTTTATCTTCAGCGGGAAAAACATCAATTATACGGTTAATGGTTTGAGCAGCAGAGCTAGTGTGCAAAGTTGCCAGAACTAAATGGCCAGTTTCTGCAGCAGTTAAAGCTAATTGAATTGTCTCAACATTGCGCAACTCGCCAACTAAAATCACGTCAGGATCTTCGCGCAAAGCGCTTTTTAAAGCATCAGCAAAAGAATGAGTAGTAGAACCAACTTCGCGCTGATTAACCAGAGATTTTTTATTTTTATGCACAAACTCAACTGGATCTTCAATAGTGATGATATGCGATTGTTGATTGCTGTTAATGCTGTCAATCAAAGCAGCAAGAGTGGTCGATTTTCCACTTCCAGTAGGTCCAACAACTAAAACCAAACCTTTGGTTAATTTAGATAAAATACGCACCGATTCAGGAGCATGAAGATCGGAAAGTGTTTTTATGACATTTGGAATTTCACGAAATGAAGCAGCTGGACCATTAATAGTACAAAAAGCATTCACCCGAAAACGCAAATCATCACCAACTTGAATGGCAAAATCTAGCTCCATCTTTTCTTGATAAAGCTTTTTTTGATTTTCAGTCATCACCGAAAAAATCATTTCAGAAACTTGTGATTCCGTTAAAGGAGAAGTTCCGGGAATTGCTATCATATCACCATCGATACGAACCATAGGCAATGCGTTAGTAGAAATATGAACATCTGAACAGCCTTGTTTTTTGGCATAAGACAAAACTTTTTCGACGGCGTAAGCCAGAATTTTTTCAATCATTTATAAATCCTCGAGACTATTTGTTTCTAATAAATTCGACGCGCTTCTTTATCTGATCAATAGGAATTGATTGATTGACGCTATTACCACTTTTCAAAACTTCAGAATAAAGAGAGAAAGCATTGTCATACTCAGAAGTTTTATCGTAAATCACTGCCAGATTATATTTGTAATCGATGCGAGTTGGATCATAAATAATTGCCTGCTTCAGAAGAGCAATTGCTTGATCATAATTTTTTGCTTTATCGTAAGCCAAGGCTGCTTGAGCTAAGATATAAGACGATTGTGGATTTTCAGCAGTAAGTCTTGAAAGCAGATAAAGCGCATCTCTGGGAGATTCATCAACCAAAATTGAAAGCAAATTACCAATCACTTGCTCTTTGTTTTCGTAATCACTTTTTAAAATATCGTAATAGATCGTTTTAGCCTGACGGTTTTGGCCCAATTTTTGATAGACCACTGCTAAAGAAAATTTGGTGTAATTATTTTCTGGTTCTATTGCCAAGACTTGTTTGTAAAGCTCAATTGAAACTTCATATTGGCCATTTAGCGCCGCGTTATAAGCCAACTTTTCTTTTTCTCGCGCATCAAAGTTTGGTGACTTCGGATCAACCACAATAATCTCGATTTTTGTATCATCTTCTGTCGTAAAATCTTTGTCAGAGTGATTGATAGTCAGGCTATTATTTTTTTTCTTTTTAAGCTCTTTAGGTTTGTAAGAGTTAATTTGTTGGCGCGAGCTTTTGTCGAAAAGTAAAGTCTTCTCAATTTCTTTCACAACTTCCGTGGTATCGACATAATTTTCAGCCAAAGCAAGATTTGCAGAAGTTGCGAAAATCGTAGCTATCAAAAAAAACAGCGACAAAAAGTTAGGACGATTTTTGACAAATTTTGCAATCATTCTAGCGAAAATTTCTTAGTTTTTTTTGTAATTATTTCTGATGTAAATCATCACCGCCATCATTGATGCTGGCGTAACTCCCTGAATTCTGAAAGCGGCTGAGATTGTTGCTGGACGAGCTTTGCCAAGCTTTTCTCTTACTTCATTCGACAGACTTTGTATGTTGTTATAATCAAGATCAAGAGGAATCTTCATATTCTCGTCTTTACGAAAAATTTGTAAATCTTGCTGCTGACGTTTTAAGTAAGAACTATAGAGAGCATTTATTGCAATTTGATTTTTTATTTTTGAATCAATTTGAAGGTTCTCGTCTTTAAGTTGCGGCCAAATTTTTTCTAACACAGAAAAATCTATATTTTGAAAAGATAAAAGTTGCATCGCATTTCGCACAACTCCGTCTTGTTTTATTGTAACGCCAAACTCAGCTAATTTATTTGGCGAGATTTTTAAACTTTCAAGCAGCTTTGTTGCTTCTTCAATTTTTGCTTTTTTAAGCGCAAAAAATTCAGCACGCTGTTTTTTTACGCAGCCAATTTTCACTCCCATTTCTGTCAAACGAAAATCAGCATTATCAGCACGAAGACTCAAACGATATTCAGCTCGCGAAGTCAACATGCGATAAGGTTCAATTGTACCAAGAGTTGTTAAATCATCAATCATTACGCCAATATAACTTGTCGAGCGATCCAGAATAAATTCTCTCGAACTAATTATCCTCCCCTTGAGGGAGGATCGGTGAACGCAGTTCGCCGAGGAGGGGTCTGATTTAGAATCAAATTCAACTCTTTCCTGATTCGCTTCACTCATCGACTCTTCATCAAGATAAGGGTTATAAATTTTGAGCGCCGCATTAATTCCAGCAACAATTCCCTGCCCGCCAGCTTCTTCATAACCTGTGGTTCCGTTGATTTGACCAGCAAAAAAAAGTCGGCGAATTTTTTTAGTTTCAAGAGTTGGCAATAATTCGCGCGGATCAACAAAATCATATTCAATTGCATAACCAGCTTGCGTGACTACGCAATTTTCCAATCCTTTAATTGTTTTTAGAAATTCAATTTGCACATCTTTTGGCAGCGAAGTTGAAATACCATTTGGATAAATCAGATCACTATCTAAACCTTCTGGCTCCAAAAAAATCTGATGCCGCTCTTTGTCAAAAAAACGATGCACCTTATCTTCAATCGACGGACAGTAACGCGGCCCAACACCAGAAATATGCCCGCCATACATGGCAGATTTATGTAGATTATTTTTGATTACTTCGTGAGTTTTTTGATTGGTGTAAGTGATAAAACAAGAAGTTTGCGGAACCGAAATCGTCTCGCTTAAGTAAGAAAAAGGCTGCGGTGGATTATCACCTTCTTGCTTTTCAAGATCAGAAAAATCAATCGAAGATTTTAAAATGCGTGGCGGCGTGCCAGTTTTCAAACGAGACAAAGCAAAATTATAACGCTGCAAAGTTGCAGAAATTCCGTGCGACGCTTCTTCACCAACTCGACCAGCCGAAGTTTTTTCTTCACCGATGTGAATCATACCACGCAAGAAAGTTCCTGTCGTTAAAACAACTGAAGTAGAAAAAATTTTTTTGCCATCCGCTAAAGCAACGCCAATCACTTCTGCATCTTCAATCAAAATATCTTCAACCGAAGCGAAAGTGATTTCGAGATTTTCGTAATCACTTAAAATTTTATTAATGGCTTTTTTGTAAAGTTTACGATCAGCCTGAGCTCTTGGCGAATGCACCGCCGCACCTTTTGAAGCGTTGAGAATACGAAAGTGAATTCCCGCCTCGTCAATGGCGCGACCCATCAAACCGTCAAGCGCATCAATTTCTTTGACAATCGTTCCTTTGGCAACACCTCCAATTGCAGGATTGCAAGACATCTCACCTAAATTTTCAGCGCTTTTTGTGATCAGCAAAGTTTTAGCATTCATTCGCGCCGACGCACATGCCGCCTCAACTCCGGCATGGCCAGCGCCGATCACAATCACATCAAATTTTTCTGACATTTTTTGCCCAAGAACAATAATTTATAAAATACTATTGGCCAGGAATAGAGCCACCTTGTCTTTCTTTGGCTATCGATTTTAAATTTTTAGCTTCAATAACTTTTGGAGATGGACTTGGCTTTTTAAATATGCCTAACGATTTATATCCTTTTTCTTTGTCTTCCTTTGCTTTTAGTTCTTCTATTGTTGCAACCAGAGGTTCTAAAGGCTTACGCTTAGTAGGATCTAGAAGATTTCTACTAAAGGATCCCTCGTTGGACGATTTCTCTTCATCAGGCACATCACTCGATGCCATAATTTTGAACAAACCATCTTTCAAAATTGAAGAGGCTTGTGCCTTTTCTCCCATTTTAAGATCAACCTTATATTCAGCAGGAGCTAACTTTTCTTTTTTAGTTAGATTAAGTGTGGGCGCTATTTTTTGGGCATTAATTAGATTTTCTATATCCTTTTGAGCTTTATCTACAAGAAGTAGAGCATCTTTAAGTTGTTTTGCTCGCTTTATATCTTGCTCAGCTTGATCAGCATCATTAGTAGAAACAAGTCTACCAAAACTAGCACGTCCAGCAACATTTAGAGCTCTATTAATAATCATATCGGAATGTCGTGGCTCTAGAGTTTCTCTAGAACTTTTAACTTCTTTCAGTTTTTCTTTTAAATCATTAGTTAAGTTTAGCTGAGATTTAATTGCTGCTGATCTGTCTAATCTTTCATTAGAACTTTGTTTATCAATAACCTCTTTTAAAGAAATTATAAGTTTTATAGAATCTTTCAATTTTTCGACTAATTGTCCTGTACTATTTTCTATATTATCGTCTTCTAATTTTAAGAAAGCTAGTTCTAAGGATTCACAGACTGCAAGAATAGTATAAGAAAATGAAAATTTACCCAGACTTCCTCGATCTGTCACCTCATAAACCTCAGCTGCGGCAGTTTTGACTGAAACTTCAACACTAAAATTTTCTTTGAATTTTTTTAATAATTTATTTGCTTCTTTTTCTAAATCATTATCTGAAACATATTTTCTTCCTTCGAGAGTCATTTTATCCGAAACATGCTGCTTAAATTCTTCTGTTAAAATCGTTGTCTCCTCTTCAAAAACAGCAATCTTCTTTCCTGTTTTGTCTTCAAAAAAGATGTTTTTGTTCAGCTCTACGTCCCCAACTTCTGTTATGTCTTCATCCTGGTCTGCAAGATTAATATTAGGATGGGTTCTAGTATCAAGAGTGCTAATTCTGCCGTAGAATTTAATCCCAAGATCTGCATTATCAGCACCTTTGATCGAATAACCTTCTGCTTCAACAAAAAAATCTCTATAAGATTTTCTATTTTCATCCTCCCGAATTTGACCACCAGTTAAATTACCCTTATCATCAAAAACAAATTCCAGCTTTTTACCTTTTTCATCAACCATAATCATGTCTTGAAGAACAGGTTTGACTTCGCCCTTTCCTCTTCCATCAAGACCGTAGGGATTTAAATTTCCAATCCAAGGGCTGGTAGATTTTTTATAAAAAATACCACGATTGGTAAAGGCATGATTATTAGCTTTTCCATCAAGAAAAGTTGCCACCGATCTTTGGCCTTTATCATCCACACTCATCGCCAATATTTGTACTTCTTTATATCTTTTTTGTACGGTTTTGAAGTCATCATCGCCAAATTCTTGGTTTGCTTTGGTTCTGGAATCAAAGTTAGAATTTGTAAGTTTGGCAGCTCCCAAAGTCACAGTATTAATACCAAGGTTGAAGGTTTTTTTTGCAAGTCTTGCTGCTGCGCCAGTGCTGATCACAGATTCTTGACTGACATCAACAGCTTTATGTGACATATTACCTTTACCATCAGTAACACGATGATGCACTGTTCCTTCATCCATCAAAACATCACCAGGTCGGCACTCAACAAGGAAAGGCTTGCCGTTTCTTAGTATTTCTTTTTCGTAATATGTTTCCACTTCACCATTTGGTAATGACCTTTGCATTGGCTTACCCATGTTGTACTCTGTGCACAAAACAGCACGAACATAAGCCTGATTTGTTCCAGGAATGTGAACCCAAGCAACGTCATCTTTACTGCTATTGAAAACTACCGAGATTTGATCGCGATTTTTGTTTAAAAAAGACACGCCTCTTAAAGCGGGAATTGGCAAATCAATATCTAAAACTCTTGCCAGTTTTTTATCACCATTTGCCAAAGCTTCTTTTGCTTCTACACTTAGATTTAAAGCCTCAACAGTTTTGTCGATTGTTTTGTTAATTTTGTGCTCAATAAAATTACTAGCATAGGCAGCAGAATTTTTTGAGGCGATTGCTTGAGCGACTTTGTCGGTTAGGCCTAGGTTGTTGATGGTTTCAGCGATATTTGTCTCGGGGCTTTTTATATTCTCTGGAAATTCTGAAGTTAGGATATTTTTTTTATATTCTTCGATTTCAGAAACTTTTCTGGATAGATCTCCACTCTTATTTTTGTTGGCATCTTGCAGAATTGCTTTGTCTTTGATAGCTTGTGTAGCTGGATGTGTACTTCCAGTTCGCAAAGCGTCCCAACCTTTATTAATTAGATCTTGAATACGAGTCTCATCCTTACTTTGATTCAACAGATCTAATTGATCACAAGAAGTACCAAATAAAAAAGGATCCCTAAAATCATATTTACCTAGATCATTTTTTTTGAACAACGCCGCTTCAATTTCTGCATGGTCTCCTTTTGCAAGAAGCCTTTCCATTTTTTGTTTTGTTGGTCTGTCTAGATCAAATAGATCAGCAATTGCTGAACAGATCTCTATAATTTCTTGATTATCATTTACTGATCTACTACTATATAGTAAAAAAAGTTCTTGAGCAGCATCAAAATTTGCACCAAAAATTGATTCTTTACGCTCCTGGCTGTAAACACTTATTTTATTTATAAACTCATTATGATTAAAATTTTTATCATTAATTTCAGCTTTGGTTGGTAAATCATCGAGCATTGAACCAACAATTTGTTTATAAAAAACTATTTCATAATCTTTTTTAAGCCTAGCTTCAATTTCTGAAGTTAGCTTGATAGTTTCTTTATCCAGCCTATCTTTTTCTTCTTTTAAGACTTCCAGAATAGTGTCGTAGTTTTTTTCTTTATATTGTTGCAGCAAGCCAACAGCTCCAGATTTTGAAGATAACTCGCGAACTAATTGGCTGTATAATTTTTTGGCTTTATCTTGATTTGCACCTAAAAAAAGATCGAGATTCAGCGGCTTTGAGAAAAATTCTTCTTCTAATTGTAATTTATTATCACCAAATGGATTAGTAATGTTTTTGATTTTCTCTGCCTTTTCAAATCCTTCAGCACTTGGATTATCGACCAATCCAAAAATTTTACTGCAAATATTTCTAACATCATTACTAGCAAAACCTTGACCATTTCTTTCTGAAGAAAACTTTCTCCACTTATCTTGATCATGGCCGGGTTGGAAAAGACTCTCTTTCAAATCCCCCGTTGCCTCATCAATCAAACCAGCTCGCAACTCTTTAAATCTTTTCTCTG
This sequence comes from Rickettsiales bacterium UBA2645, assembly GCA_002359655.1. Lineage (GTDB taxonomy): Bacteria > Pseudomonadota > Alphaproteobacteria > Rickettsiales > UBA1997 > UBA2645. The sequence goes on from DENL01000006.1 coordinate 136,265, forward strand.
CTAACATTTTAGAAAAGTGATCTTTTTTTGATTGATCATTAATAAAACCAACAAATTCAGCATAATCATTTACACGAGCCTCATCAAACTCTCTTTCAGCTTCTAGCTTTGCGCTTTCACGCGCTTTCTTGAAAAAATCTACATCAACTTCTGCGTTTGATCCTGCCAGTGGTGGTAAAAATAAAAAGTTAGGAAGTTCAGGATTTTGTGCAGCGAAAGGGTTTCCAAGCAAAGCTTCTTTGGCAGATTTTTTCTGAGCTTCATAAAAAAGCTCGATTGGTCTATCTATCTCTGTTTCATATTCTTCTGGTCTGACAATGCTTAAAGTAACTCCGCGTTTGGAAACCATAGCAATAAAATGAGAACCTGGATAAGTCCCTTGAAGCTTGATTTCGTTGATTTTAGCAACTGAAAATAAAAAATTTTTCTTTTTATCATCTAGCAAGCTGGCATTTGTATCCCTGAATTGACTCATAAAAAGATTATAATCCCCTTCACCTTCATATTCAGAAATTAGCAATCCGCTATCTTTTAATTTGATATTATCTTTAATATTAATATTGTTTCCGCCGGTGATTGTTGGCACCCAAATATCGATAACGTCTTTACGCTTTGCTAAATCTGCAAAAGTTATTTTTGGTTTTACTTCTCTTCCCGTCATTTCGGCTATGTCGGCTCTCGCATCTTCCATAAAGTCGTTCAAGGCCGCGTTTGTGTTGCGGATTTGAGCTTGGGTTTGACCAGCTAGATTTCTAATTTGATTAGCTTGCTCGCTAGCTAATCTAATCATTTCATCAAGCTGATCCTGCGCCCTTTTGGCTAAAAACTGAATATCCTGAACTGATTGCTGTGCAAGTGTTAATTGATCATTTACAGCTTTATTTGCTAATTCCAACTCAGCTCTTGCATTATTTAATGATAGAGCTGCATCTCTCGCTTGATTAGCTGCATATACTGCTGCATCTTTGGCTAAATTAGTTGCTGCAATACTTTCTTGAATTTGTTGCAAAAAATTATTGAGTTGTTCTCCGGTGACAACTAGATTCAATTGTTGTTGCAATCGCTCCAAAAAACTTGCTTGTTCTGCATTAATGCCTTCCCTAGCAGCTTTAATAATCTTTTTTAAATGTTCTTTGTTTTGATCTAGTAATTGATTAATTGCTTCTTGAGATAATCCAGCACCTCCTACTACTACTGGATTAACACTAAGTCCTTCAAGAGGTAATGAACCACCTTGACTAAGGATAGTACTAATTTCTGATTGAGTTTTAACTAAAAAATCTTCTAAAGTTTTTAATTTGCGAGCGTCTTCACGTTTTTGCCTTATTTCATCTTCTAATTTTTGTTTCAGTTTTAAATTTTCTAATTGTAGCTCTTCTAATACTTTTTGATATTTATCTAGCTCTTGTTTCAAAGATTTAATCTCTTCTTCTTTACCTGTTAAACTTTTCTTAATTTCTTCTATTTCACTTGCACTTAGTTGTAAGTTTTCAGCGAGCTGATTTTTAAGTCTTTCAATTTCATCATTAGCTTTTTTCAATCTTTCTTTGAGAAGTTTCAGATCTTCACTTTTTAATTTCGAATCCTTCAGATTTTTTTCTATCTTTCGATACCAAGCTTGTATCTTTGTTGCTGCTTCTTCAGCAAGTCTTTTTCTTTCTTCTTCAGCAAGTCTTTTTCTTTCTTCTTCAGCAAGTCTTTTTCTTTCTGCTTCTGATCTTACGAATTTTCCTCGATACGCAGCTTGTATTTTTGTTGCCACTGCCGCTTCTAGTTTTTGTAATTCTTTTTCTAGTTTTTGTAATTCTTTTTCTAAATTTTGTTTCTTCTCATTAGAAGAAGTTTTGATACTAGATTTCAAGTTATAAATTTGTTTTCTTAGTTTTTCTGCTTTACCAGAATCTATTCTTTCTGCTTCAGCACTTCTTTTTCTTTCTGCTTTTAGTCTTCCGAGTCGTCCTCGACCTAAAGCTTGTATCTTTGTTGCCGCCTCTTCTTTTTTAACCTTATGGTAATAATGTATTGGAAGAT
>DENL01000027.1 GCA_002359655.1 Rickettsiales bacterium UBA2645
ATGAGTTTGAAAACAGGCTCTAAAATATTATCAACAGTTCCGTTACCATTTTTATCTAAAGTAAGCAGACCGTCATCACTTTGAATCCAGCCAACTTGTTCTTTTACTCCATCACTTGTGTAGGTTCCATCAAAGTTACCATTGGCATCAGTATTGGCTGTAACATCAAGATCAAAAAAAGCGGTTGAGTTAGAAACGTTGACTAACTCAACACCATCTCCGTCAAGATCCAGAGTTAGAGGATCAACACGACGAGCGGAGCTGCTTTCTGCGAAGGAGAAAGAGTTGAGGTAGGATTGGATGGAGGAAGAGATTGTTTGGGTGTCGGAGAGGAGGGAGTTTAGAGAATCTTTTAAAATGGATTCCAAGTTTTCTACTTGTAGAGATGTCCATTTAGCAGTTTTTAGCAGACTGTTCAACCATATTGGCTGCTGGCTCCATCCAGTTGTTTTGCTTAAAATATCAGTGGTTGATTTTACGAAGTTATCTACTTTGCTTACAACTGCATCTTCTGCCTTCATGTACCCTGGAGAAGTTAATGTAGATATGATGCTATCGCGAGTTACATCATTAACTTTATTTCCTATTTCTATGGTAGTAATAGTACCTCCATAAAATATTGCGCATGATCCAACCACACCTGGGAATCCACCAGCAACTAATGCTGCTATAGCTGTAGATGTTGTCAAAGATTCGCCAACAAAAAAAACTGGAGCGGAGGCGATTCCTCCTGTGATATTAGCGGCAGCAATTTTCCAAGTAGATATTCCTGATGACTTGTTTACATCCTGTTGGATATCAATAATGGTGTTAACGGTATCGATGGTTTCTGATACTGGTTTTGGAGTTATTTTTGAAAGTTTTGTGGATCCCCATAAATCTTGAAGAACATCAACGAAAGTATTAGCTTTATCTAGATTTTGATCATTAGAATTTGTCATATTTTTTAGGAGTTTAAGTTAAATTTTGGGCTATCAAGTTATTTGTTAAAATAGGAAACCAACAAATGGCAATTTTACTTTGAATATAATTTCAAACATTATGGCAAAAAGAAAGATTGTCCAAAGTATGTACTTAGTTACATCTTCAACATTTAGGCCGCTGTTGAAGAGTTTTTTGCTCAAGCGAATGCTTATTACGATTAAGAAAACAGCGTAATAAGATAGAAGCAAAATAGCCACTGAACTAAATAAAATAACCTCTATGACCAGATCTAGTGAATAGTTTTTTTGGTTAAAAGAAACTAAAGCTCTTATGCACCAAAATAAAATTGATGCTATAAATAATCCCCACACCCAAACTTTTTTCTGCATCTTTGATAACTGATAATATCCATTCGCATATCTTTCAGGATTATCCAACTCTAATTTCTCTCTCAGCTTTATTACAATTTTTTTCATAAGTTTTTAGAAATTAAGGTTTTGCAAGGATGTTTTAAAATCATCCTGAATCACATCTTGCCAAACTTTAAGATTAGAAAAAATCGAATTCGCATACTCATCTTTACTTGCTGCAATAGGAAGGGCTTCAACCCTGGGATTCGCTCTGCTCATGCCCGCTATTCGCTCAAAACGCAATGCGTTTTGCCGGCTATTTCGCCAATCTTCGATTGGCTTCAAGCTCCGTCGCTCAAGCCCATAACCGCGGATCATCGGCAAAGAAAAAATGCTTAAATCAAGATTGGCGTAAGTCTTAGTGGTGCCATCTGTTTTGGTGTAAGAGCCTTGAGAGAGAATAAGATTGCCCTTACTGGTTTGGTTTAAAGTGGTTAGAGAATCTTCACTGACATTAATTGAAGCGATGTCTAATTCAGATAAAGTTTTAAGCTCATCAGCTTGGCTTTCACCATCTTGGTTGAGATCTTGCCAAACTTTAAGACCAGAAAAAACTGCATCAGAAGAGTTGATGACTCCGTCATTGTTTAGATCATATTCTCTTAATTCTTCTGTTCCTGTTTTGTTACTTTTGCCAAAGAGTTCTAAGATATTATCAACGGTTCCGTTGCTATTTTTATCTAAGGTAAGAAGCCCGTCATCACTTTGCACCCAACCAACTTGTTCTTTAACTCCATCAGAAGTGTAGGTTCCATCAAAGTTACCATCAGCATCAGTGTTGGCTGTAACATCAAGATCAAAGAAAGCGGTGGAGTTAGAAACGTTGACTAACTCAACACCGTCTCCGTCAAGATCCAAAGTTAAAGGATCAACACGGCGAGCGGAAGTGCTTTCTGCAAAAGCAAATGAGTTGAGGTAGGATTGGATATTTGAGTTGATTGCTACGGATTGTTGGATTTGGTTTTGGAGTTCGGATTTGATTAAACTCATAAAATCTTGATCAAGCTGAAGTGTATCCTTAAATTCTCCAGTTTCACTACTAGCCAGATAATCAGTCCAACTCTTACCATTTATCATCACCTTATAGCCAGCTTTTACATTATATGCTACCAACTGAGCTACTTCTTCTTCGGACTGAGTAATGCCAACATTTCCTGATAACATAGCCCCTTCTTTTAATCTTCTGTGAGAAAGACCAATATTAAAAGATGAGTTAGATCTATCCATCACTTCTTCTAAGGCATTGTCAAAGTAGGCTTGATTGCCAGTGGCTACGTAATTCTGGATATCACTATAAAAGCTTGTTTTTTTACCAACAAGGCCTGAACCACCATTAAAATACAAATCCTCAATCGCTAATTTTTGATTAGCGGTTAGGCTATCTTTGATGTTGGTATATATTCCATCAGTACCGAATAAAGCATCTTCTCTTACAGAGACTGAATAATCATAGAGTTTTCTGATTTGAGGATTTGTTAGAAATGCGCCCGGTACACGATTATAAATATCGTTAAAATTCACACTTCCTTGAAATACTTTTTGCCAAGCAGCTTCAGCACCAGCTGCATCCATATTAAATCCTATGCCTACTGTTACATTTCCTTTGTCATCTTGGTAAGATGTAGGAAGAGATTTCTCATTTAACTTAATAAACTGATAGCGGATGTCGATATATTCAGCTTCAGTCAAATTTGGATTTGCAAGCTGAGTAAGGTAGCCTTGGATTTTGTCAGTAACATTAAGTTTATCAAGATTGGTAGATAATTCTTTAGTGGTCATATTATTCCTCGTAACGTGTTAATAAATAGTCAAACTTGCTATCAGTGATTGGTAGAGTCTTTCTTTCTTCTTCTTTATCTTCTACTCGATAATTATAGCTTTGCCAGAAACTATATTTCTTATTTCCCTTTCCAGATTTGGTGTCAACTTCACCATAAAAATCAAGGTATGGCAGAACCCATCCATTACCATTATTAAAATATTTATAAGAGAACTTATTGATACTAACCCTATAAGTTCCCCCATAATTATAAAAGTTTTTTAGATCGACATTCAGCTTGTCATTCACCCATACTTTTAGACCAACTCCGGTAAATTCATAAATAGGAGGAGCGAATTTAAATTCATATTTTTTGCCATGTGGCACTCTTTCTATAATTTGGTATTTAAGCAAAACATCTTGCAGTTTACACTGATAAATAGTGCTGTCGCTTTTTGCGATAAGACCATATTTCTCCCTTAGTTTTAACCCTTCTGGATTTTTCTTAGAATCTCCTGGAAAGCCTAATATATCATTATTAGATTCTATATCCATGCCTTCTATGCTGAAATAATTTAATTCTTCCATACATGTAGCTCTAACCACATATTCTTCACCCATGACAGCATTTGCGCTCCGGCAATAAAGAGAAATGATAAGGGTAAGGAAAAACAGATTTTTTTTCATTTTTTAAAATTATGTATTTGTTGTTTTTACTGGATTGATTGGGTTTTTTAGAAATTGGCTAAGGAAGTTTTTGGGAAAAAAGTTTTCGTAAATTCGTCTAAGAATTTTTTAACTCCAAAATTATTTGTTAAATAAGAGAAGAAAATCTTATCACTGTCTCGTGATGACATTACTTCTTCTCATTTCCGAGATATTTCTGTAATCAGAGACATCAGTCTCTGTTAAATTTTGCAGAAGGGCTAATAGATCAGAATCTTTACTTGCTGCAATAGGAAGGGCTTCAACATCATAATCAAAAGCCAAAAAAGCTGAATATAAAAAACTAGTGGTGAATTGTTTTTAAGAGTTTTGTTTAGCTTCAAAAGTTAAATCAGAGAAATCAGGAAGGGCTGTGCTATTTTTGGGTTTTTAGTTTTTTAACTCTTTCATCTAAATCGATCAAAAATTGGTCAATACCTTTTTGAGCAATTGCAGAATTGAATTCAGATCTTTGAGTTTCGATCAAGCTGACGCCTTCAGCGATGAAATCTAAAATAACTAATTTGCCACCACGTTGCTTAACTCTGAAATCAACATTGATTGGTACTTTTGAATCTCTGGGTAAAAATTCTGCCTTAGCAACGAAGAAGCCGCTTTGTTCAACAACTTCAGTGACTTCGAATTTGCGTCCGTTGTAGTTTTTGAATTTTGGACCGTAAGTGTTGATCATAAAATCGCGATAAAGTGCCATGAATTTTGTCTTATTTTCTTCATTAAGATTTTTGTAGTTTTTACCAAGAACGAAGCGCGAAATCCAATCGGAATCAATTGATTCATCGATAATTGCAATAATTTTATTTTTTTTCTTTTCTTCAGAAATTCCTTTTTCGCCAGCAACTGAAATTATTTTGCCACCAACTTCGTTGATGAAATCTTTGATTTGATTTTTATTTGCAGCTTCTTGCGCAAAAGCAGAAGCAGAAAAAATAGCCAATAAAAATACCGTTAAGAGTTTTTTCATATTTTAGTTTAGGTTAGTTTTGAATTTCGCTGATACGCCTTTGAGCATAAGCGCTTCTAAGAGTTGCATACAGATCAAAAGAATCTCTTCTGGCATCGTCAACAATATCAAGCAGGTTTTCTCTGGTATCAACTGCATTTAAAGTGGTGGTTACATATAATGTTTTTCGTCCAATCAAATAAGTTTTTCCACCAATTTTAAAAATATTGTAAGAAGCTGGGCTAATAACTTGATCAGTAGTCATTCCAGCAATATCTCTAACAGAGCTAGGGCCGATGAAAGGCACCATTAAATAAGCACCAGATTTGACTCCGTAGTGTCCTAAAGTTTGACCAAAATCTTCTTCTTTATAGCGGATTCCCTTTTCTTCAGCGACATTAAACAATCCGCCAATTCCGATTGTAGAGTTCATTAAAAAGTTAGAAAAACTTGCCAAACCATTTTCTGTTTTGCCCTGTAATGCTGAGTTAAAAGCCGACACTGGTGCGGAAAGATTATTTAAAAAATTTCGAATTGCATTACGCGCTGGCTTGGGAAAGTTGCGATAAGTTTTGGCTACATATTCGAAGAAATAACGATCAAGAAAATCATTAAAAACGAATATTTTGCGGTTATATTTTTCTAGAGGATCGTAAATTTGTTCAACGTTTGCATCGCTATAAATTTCAAACTCACTTTCATCTTCAGTTAAGAATTTATTGGGTTTATTTTGGTCTTGAGCAAAAGCTTCATCAATAAAAGCAAGACAAACAAAAGATAAAACGAAGAGTGATATTTTTTTTCTAGACATTATTTTTGATTTTAAGTGGTGAGATTTTCTTCGGAATGCAAGTTAGTATTTATGATTTCTAAAAGCTCTTTGCCATTTTGATGTTGTGGGTTTTTTGCTACTAGTTCTTCCAAAATTTTTTTAGCCTCTTCAGGCTTTTTGTTAAGAATTAAACAATAAGAAAGCTGATAAAGTGAATCATGATGATCTGGCCAAAATTTTTTTATAAAGCGAAAGCGAAAAATAGCATCAGATAAATTACCTTTTTCAATATGCTTCAAACCAATTTTATAATTGGTATCAAGCAGGTTGTCGCATTTATCTTTCATGACGAAAAATTCGTCTTTCATCGAATCCAATTTTTTTTTGAATTCTCCAGAAAGTTGTTTTGATTTCTCATTTATTGAGAGTGCTAGATTTTTTTTCTGCTCCTGAGTCTTTTTTTTATCGTCAGATTTTTTGAAGAAGATTTTTTTTACGATGTTACCAATCATACTTTGAATGATTTTTGAAGGATGAAAAATGATATTTCCCAAGAGATAGAAATGTTTTTATTGCCTGCGCTGAAATTTTTCAAACAAAAACTATTAAACTGCGTCAGCTGAGTTTTGCTAACAAAATTTTTTTTAGATAAATAATTAGAGCCATTAGCGCCGATATTTTTAATAGATTTTAAAGCTTCAGAGCCGCTGGTAAATTCTAGTTTCACAACTTCTTGCTGAAAGAATTTTTCTTCAAATCCGCAATTTTTCAGAGCCGATTTTAAATCATCAGCGTCTGGTAAAGTGTTGAAATTAAACTCACAACCAGTTGCTTTGTTGGCAGTTTTTAATTCTTTTAAACTTTCTTTCGTAGGTAAACAAAAAGCAAAAATTCCGTTTGGTTTTAGTAGTAAAAAAAACTCAGCAAAATTTTTATTGAAATCTGTCAGCCATTGCAGCGAAAAAGATGAAATCAAAATATCAAAGCTATTTTTTTTAAAAGGCAGATTTTCAAAATCACAATTAATTTTCAAATTATTGGTGCTTTGCTGAAGCATTTTCAAACTCAAATCAGCTTCAAAAATTTGCAGATTTTTTTTACCAGCAAGATTGTTGGCAATAAAGCCAGTGCCAGAACCCAAGTCGATAATATTGAAATTCTCTTTAATAAAAGGCGAGGCGAGGTGACAAAGCTTTTCGGCGGACTGTTTTTGCACAACAGCAATTTGATGGTAATTTTTTGCGGCGCGAGAAAAGTTTTCGCTGATGATTTTTTTATTTAGCATTTTTTGCTTCCTTCTCGATCAAGCTGACAATGTGATCGACTAACTCTTCGCTAGTTGCTTTGTGATCTGGTTTGCCATTCATGTAAACATTGTGTCGTCCGCCGCCACCACCAGTAATGCCAATTTGAGTGTGGGCAGCTTCACCAAGTCCATTTACAACGCAGCCTAAAATTGAAACTGTCAGTGGAGTTTTGATATGTTCGACACGCTTTTCAACTGCTTCAACAGTTTTTATCACATCAAAAGCTTGACGGGCGCAAGACGGGCAAGAAATTAAATTTACGCCACGATGACGCAGACCCAAGGTTTTCAGAATCTGATAAGCAACTTTGATTTCTTCTTTTGGATCAGCAGAAAGTGAAACGCGCATGGTATCGCCAATTCCTTCCCAGAGAAGAGTTCCAAGGCCAATTGCTGATTTTACTGTGCCGGCGGCTAAACTTCCAGCTTCGGTAATTCCGATATGCAGTGGATAATCGCAAACTGCTGCCAAAGCTCGATAGCCGGCGACTGCCAAAAAAACATCAGAAGCTTTAACACTGATTTTGAAATTAAAAAAATCGTTATCTTCCAAAATTTGGATGTGACGCTTGGCTGATTCAACCAAAGCTTCTGGCGTTGGAGTTTTATATTTGTTAAGCAAATCTTGTTCGAGCGAACCAGCATTAACGCCAATACGAATTGAGCAGCCATGATCTTTGGCGGCTTTGATTACTTCGCGAACTTTTTCATCAGATCCAATATTTCCGGGATTGATACGCAAACATTTTGCACCAGCTTCTGCCGCTTCAATAGCGCGACGGTAATGAAAATGAATATCGGCAATTATTGGAACTGGACAGTGCGGAATTATTTGGCGTAGCGCGTCAGAAGATTCTTTGTCGGGAACAGAAATGCGCATTAATTCAGCACCAATTTCAGCGCATTCACTGACTTGACGAATTGTGGCTTGAATATCAGTTGTTGGTGTGTTGGTCATTGATTGCACTGCGATTGGGGCATCGCCGCCGATGGCAACTTTACCAACAAAAATCTGGCGTGACTTGCGGCGATTGACTGTGCGATAAGGGCGAATCTCATTTAATTCTTGGCTGCTCATGAAATTGAATTAAAAAGTTTTAAGATTTGTGAACGGTTTTTCTGGATTAGTTTTGCTAATTTTTCTTGGTCAAAATCAAAAATTGTAATGATGGAAACAAAGTCTTGAAAGCCACTGCCAGCATAGTTTTGGAAGTTTTTAATTTCTGAAATTTGTAAGTAGCTTGCGACAATAGCAGCACGGAAAAAAATTGCAGCGAAATTTTCCTCGAGGAATTTTTCTGGGAAAGACACTGTCTTGCGACTTTGTGACAAGAATAAGAAGGAGTGTAGCGGTGACAAGGTTTTTAAAGAGCTTGTCACCCCGTCTTCAGGGCGGAGTCTATTCAAGTATAATTCAATATTTTTTTCTAAATTAGCAAAAAACTCGAGATAAAATTTCTCCAAATTTTTCTCGTTTAATTTAAAAATATCACTCCAAATTTCAGCGTCAGAATTATCCAGACGAAAAGCGGTTTTAAAAAATTCGTCAGTGATTTTTTTGGGTGAAAAATCTTTAGTCAAAAAAGAAATGAATTGTGGCAAATGCGAAACTAAAGCATAAATTTCGTCATGCTTTTTGGCCTCAAGAAAAGCAACATTAGCGCCGATTTTTTCAATAATTTCTGTAACTTTTTTTACAGCATTTTTGTCAGAATTTTCAGGACAAATAATAAATTTTTTATTTTTAAAAAGTTGCGCAGAAGAATTTTCAAAACCAGTTTTTTCTGATCCGGCAATTGGGTGACAAGCAATAAAATTTTTTGACAAATTTGCTGGTAAAATTTTTGTAATAAATTCTTTCAGCGAACCTAAATCGATGATTACTGTCTGAGGCGAAATTTTGTGACTAATTTCAGCTAAGATTTTTTTGTAAGAAGAAAGTGGAGTTGCTAAAACTATCAAATCAAAATCAGAAATATTATCTTCCAATTGAGTAAAATCAGAAATCACTTCTGATTTTATAGCTTTTTCAAGCGCTTCTAAATTTAGATCGTAAGCATAGATTTTGTTGCTGATTTTATTTTGACTCAGAGCTTTAGCAAAAGATCCGCCGATCAGTCCAAGACCGATAATTAAAGTTTTGTGCAATATTTTTTCTGACAAGATTTTGATAATTTGAAGTTGATAATTTTTTAGTTCTTTAGTTGCTTGCAAAATTCTATCAAGAACTTAGTTTTCAAAATATTCCTCATAAATCTCTCAAAGATAAAATATGAAAAAAATAATTTTTCTCTTGTCTTTTTTTGTCTTGATTTCTTCTTGCGCATCAAAAACATTAGATATTAAAAGTCCTTGTGTTTCAACAGAAGAAGGTCCTTGCGGAGTTAAAAAGCCAATTAATGAATGGTGGCTTAAAAACTCTAAAAATCATAAGGTTAATTCCTAAATTATCATAAATTATGTCTGAAGCACAAAATAGCGGTGGTACAAAAAGCTTTGCTGAAAGATACGCCAAAAAACCCAGCTTTACTTCCCAAAATTTGAAGAAGGAAGAACCGAAATCCAATAAGCCTGAAAATGGCTCTATTGCTGATTCGATTCTTAATTCTAGTTCAAAGTCCAACCTTAAACCAATTGATCCTCAGAAAAAAATGCAAGCCGAACTTATCTATCTTGTCAAAGGAATTGATGCTGGGCGCAATGCTTGGTATTATGTTTTAGTCGACCGTCTTAAAGTCCAACTTTTTTTGAAAGCATTGAATGACGAAATCATTCACTTAGAAAATTATGGCAAAATTTTATTTTCAGCCTATGGCGAAGAGCCACCAGCTGAAATCACCAATTCTTTGAAAGAAGAATATGGCATTGCTTCTTAGACTTAGATCACACTGTTTTAAACTATAAGCCTTAGTTGCCCTCTATCCTCTTTTTAGTAGGGTAGAGGGCTTTTAATTTTAGAAGACATCTCATGAAAAATCTGATAAAAATTTCCGCCGTTGTTGTTATTTCAACTGCAATTGGCTTTATTTCGGCAATGTCGTTTTCACAAATTGAAATCAAGCCAATTAAATTTGACAAAAAATCTCCCGCTGAAGATCAAAAAGAATTTCTGCAAGACATAATCTCACGCGTTAAAAGCGATTACGTTGAAGAAAAAACCGATCGCCAACTTGCTGAAGCTGCTGCAAATGGTTTACTCTCTTCGCTTGATCCACACTCATCTTATTTAAACGAAGATGCGCTAAAAGAAATGCAAGTGCAAACCAAAGGTGAATTCGGCGGAGTTGGAATTGAAATCACCACAGAGTTTTCGTTGGTTAAAGTTGTCAGCGCAATTGATGATACTCCCGCCTTTAAAGCTGGAGTTAAATCTGGCGATTATATCAGCAAAGTTGATGGCAAAAGCATTGTTGGTTTAAGCATAGAAGAGGTAGTTAAAAAACTGCGTGGCAAACCGGGAACAAAAGTTGCAATCACAATTCTTAGAAAAAGCGAGAAAGCGCCACTTAATAAAACCATCACCCGCGAGATCATCAAAGTTAAAGCCGTAAAATCTGCTAAATTAAAAGATGTTGCCTACATCAAAATCAATACCTTTTCTGAACAAGCATATTCTGGCTTGGTTGATGAGTTGAAGAAATTAAAAAATCAAATTGGTGAAAAAAACATCAAAGGTTTGGTTCTTGATTTACGCAACAATCCCGGTGGTCTTTTGGATCAGGCGGTTTTGGTTAGTGACGCTTTTTTAAATAAAGATCGCACCATTGTTTCAATTAGTGGTCGTGATAAAAGTCAGACTAAATACTTTAAAGATAAAGCCGATGAAGAACTAGTTGCTGGCCTGCCAATTGTGGTGCTGATAAATGAAGGTTCAGCTTCGGCATCTGAAATCGTTGCTGGCGCTCTACAAGATAATAATCGTGCCATGATCATGGGCGTTAAATCTTTTGGCAAAGGTTCGGTACAAACTGTAATTCCTTTGGATAAAAATCACGGCGCTTTGCGCTTGACTACTGCTCTTTATTACACTCCAAGTGGCAAATCAATTCAGGCTCATGGCATTGATCCGGATGTTGAAGTTTTGGACGCCAAAATTCAAAAGCAGGATAAAGACGCAAGTTCAGAAGCTGACTTGAAAGGCCACATTGAGGTGCAAATTCAAGAAGCAATCATCGAAGCCAAAAAAGAAAAAATCGGTGACGATAATTTCGACTTATACGAAAAAGATTATCAGCTGGCTCGCGCTGTTGATTTGGTTCGTGGCGTTAGTATTTACAAAGACACTACTTTGCAAAAGAAATGAATGCCAAAAGCATGAAAAATAAGCAAACTCGAATTAATCATCCTCCTCTTGAAGGAGGATCGAAGAGCGCAGCGATTCGAGGAGGGGTTAAAAAACTTTTAGAATATTCCTTTCAGTTTCTTAACCCCTTATCGACTCACCTAAAGTTTTGTCGACTCTCTCTCGAGAACAGAGTGGTTAAACCGGGTTTTAAAAATTTTTTTGTTGGCAAAATTTTTAAGTGCTCAGCTTTATTTACTTTGTTATTATTTTTTTCTCACAACTCAGCTGCTGATAATTCTCAAAGCGTTTTTGTCGTTGCTAAAATCAACAATAAAGTAATCACCAACTCTGAGCTAATCGACCGTTATCGCTTCGTTTTATTCTCATCAAAAATAAAAATTAATTCTGCTGCCGAGCAGAAAAATCTTCTCGACCAAATTATCGATAAAATGATCGATGAAGAGTTGATCAGACAAGAAGCTGCTGCTTTAAAAATCGAAGTGCCAGTTTCGGAAGTAGAAAATGCCGCTGAAAATATCGCTTTGCAGCAAAAGAAAAATCTCACTCAATTTAAAATTTCTTTGATTGAGAGAAAACTATCTTACATCAACTATCTGCGCCAAGTTGAAGCTGAAATAGCTTGGTCAAAAATTGTTTCGGAAAGCTTGAGATCACAAGTCAAAATCACTGATGCTGAAGTTAAAGAATTTTTCGAGCAGCGTAAATTTAATACCAATGTTTTGAAATTTTTTATTGCTCAAATTTTTATTCCAACGGGAGAGAATTCAGCAATCATGGCTAAAAAACTGGTTGAAGAATTAAGAGCGGGAGCAAATTTCCCAAGCGTAGTAAAGCAATTTTCACGTGATAGTTTAAGCGCGGAAAATAATGGTGAATTTGGCTGGGTGGCGCAAGGCGATATTGATCCAAAAATTTATGCAGCAATTGCTAAGTTGAAAAAAAACGAATATTCCAATCCAATTTTTTTAGCTGACGGCTACTATATTTTTAAAGTAATCAACACCAAAACCGAAACTAAAATTGAAGATCAAGATCTAAACACCGCCCGCAATAACATCTTCGTCAAAAAACTACAAACCATCGCCAAAGGCCATCTGATGGATCTGCGCAAAAAAGCCTTTGTTGAAATCAACCGCGAAAAAGTCGGCACAATTCGTTTTTAAATCTACGACATAACATAGAAATAAGGATAGTACATTTTATGGTTGGGAGGTAAAAATAGAAAATTATTTTTTAAGAAGCTCAATTAAACCATCCACAATTTTGCTATAGGAATCACTTATGCTTTTAAACGAAATTGCATATTGTCCGTTTTCTTTTGTTATATCAACAACCATAGTTTTTGAATCCTTATACTTGTTGCATAGTTCTTGGGTCAGATAGACAACTGGAACGCCAGCTTTCTCGGCTATTGATCTTAATTGCGAAGTAAAATCACAGCATTTTTGAATTATAAAAGGATTGGAGCCGGCGCCAAAAATATTTCTAAATTCTTCTTCTGATATTGAAATATTTCTTAAAGATGCAAACTGTTGAAATTTCCTTACGCTGGTATTGACATCCTCTATCCATTTTTCAGCTGATCTTGAAAAAGATGTGCCTTCTTTTACGCTTCCTCCATTAAATCTTTTGGCCATTTGCACCACCAATCCCAAAAACTTTGGTTGGAAATTTAAACCTTTAAAGCTTTTCGTTGTTTGATAGTCACTAAGTAATTTAATCCAATTCTGAAAAATAGAGCTTAGATTATCTATTGCCTGTAGAGAGAAAAATGCCGGGGAAACTGGTGCAATAAAGTAATCGCTTGTCATCATTATCATAGCATTAATTATGCTACTAGCGCTTGGTGATGTATCAACTAGGATAAAATCGTAATTATTTTTTTGTTTTCTAATAGCATGTTCAAATTTACTAGGTATGTCATTAGTAAATTCGTTTCGGTTTTTAATTATTCCATAAAGATCAGCTTCTATATTTGAGAGATTTATGGCGCCAGAAATTAGATCAACATAACCTTTGTCGGCATACCTTGATTTAACTCTGTATATACCCTTATCGGAAGATTGAGATTTCATTTCAACATCAAGGTATTCTGAAAGAGAAATATATTTTTTAACATTCTCACTCCATTTAGAATCTTCTTCTGTTGAGTATTCAACACTTGTTGAAAGCCCATATACTGCTGCCGTAAGATTCATTTGAGGATCGGCATCTACCAGCAATACTCTATATCCTGTATCTGCTAGAATAAAACCCAAATTATGGACTAAGGTTGTTTTTCCAACTCCGCCTTTATGATTAAAAAAAGTTATGATTTTTCCCATATTTTCTAACACAATTATTGATTAATTTTTCAAATAAAAATCACCCAAAAACTTTCAATAGTTTTAATGTGAGTGATTCCGTTAATATATTCCTTTATTCATTGCGACTGTGATTGACTGTGTGATGAGTAATAAAGCCCTTGAAGGGGGCTTATATCTCTTAAAATCATCAGTCATTAAAGTTGACGAAAACATGTCAACACTTCCCATTACAATATCGCGTAAAGACTTAAAGTTCAATTTCTTATTGTCCTTTTTCGAGTGGCGTTTAGCTCTCACTTTTCCACCTCTCTCAATCATTCCAATTACACATTCTTTATCAGTGCTACGACCTCTTTTAATAATCAGGAAATTTTCGTTATCATTATTTCTTCTTGGTTTTCCACCAATGTAAGTCTCGTCCATTTCAACGATGCCACTCAAAAGTTCATCTTGGTTTGTGCCCATAGCTTTCCTGATTGTGTGCATCATTTTCCAAACTTTTTTGTTTGTCTTATTCCCAAATCTCTTTAGCTTTGATAAGCTGACAAACCCTTGTGATCATTAAGAATAAGAGACATAAACAAAACCACTTTTGCAATTCAACTTGCGTATGGTAAAAAATTGTTTCCAAAGATACGCCGAAAGATTTTCTACAACTATTGCAGTGATGCCTAAACTCTGCTACAAGCTTGTCTAGTAAGTGAACTAATCCAAAAACTTCTCGCTGATTAAAATAAAATGCGCTTCAAGCAAGCCACTTAGGCTGCGGATTTTTCTTCCAACTTAGTCGAAAAAAACTGAATTTTGAACACGTGTTCAAAATTTAACAAAACTGCCTTTAGCCCTTTAAAATCAAGGTACTAAACCCATCGGCAAATCACGCTGAAAAATTACAAAAAACCATCGCAATTGATTCAAATAATTCAAAAAATACGACTCATAATTATCTAAATTTCTAAGTGAGTTTCAAAGCCAGTTTTGTGGCTAAGATTTTTTTCTTTTAGTTGATTTTATACTGCTCCCCATTAATTC
>DENL01000020.1 GCA_002359655.1 Rickettsiales bacterium UBA2645
GGGATTATCCCGAATTGGCGTTAGAAAGAACAAGAATAGCATAAGATTCATCAATCATTGGATGAATTTTTTTGTTGGATCTGTTTTTTGACATATTTCTGAGATAAAATTTAACATGCATGTCTCGTTGACATGCATGTTGTGAGATAAGAAGCGAGTAGGGTCGAGATTCGTGTCGTGTTTTTGTATCTCGAAAGGATAAGACAAATTTAGTTAAATTTGTTTTTTATTTCCCTATGAATATGAAAAGCAAGATTTAGTTCTTATTTTTTGCCGAGCATTTAGACAAAGTTATATTTTAAACGGGCTATAGTTAGCCAAACGGAGCAAACTTCATCATTGATATTAGAAGCTGAGAAATATCTTATTTCGCTATTCCTATACCAAATAAACTAATTAAAACCAATGAAACTCTTCTTCAAAAAAAGCTGGTTGTCGAAGTTTAAAATTTCGCACATTTTATTCTGCATCTCATATAGCGCAGTGCTTTACCTGATATATAACGCTTTGAATTTTGATAAAATTGCCAAGTGGTTTTATGTTAATAATCAAATTGATTACACAACTCTGATCGCATTTTTGGTAATCGGATTATGTCTTTTTATTGCGGTTTTTACACTTCTGGCGCATCGCTTCACAACCAAACCTTTAGCAATTATTTTTGTAATACTTAGTGGAATTGCTGCTTATTTTTCGGCAAAATATAATGTGGTGATAGATCGCACCATGATCATGAATGCGATGAATACTGATCCTGCGGAAGTGAAATCTTTGATGTCGCTGCAAATGCTGCCATATTTTTTATTTCTAATTTTGCTGCCAATTCTGCTGATATTATCTGTCGAAATAAAATTTGAAAAATCAGCGCGATATTTGTTGGCATCTCTCAAGTTAATTTTAGCAACAATTTTGCTTGGCGTTGTATTATTGTACGCAAATTTTGACGGTATACATCGCGCTGCCAACCTTTCTAGAAAATACATCATACACACTCTGATACCGTTGAATTACATACAAAGTTTTGGCAGTATTTTGCAGCATGCGGTTTCGGATAATCTGCAAAAAAGCGAAAAGAAAATAGAAATTTCTGGCTCAATATCGCAGCAAGAAAATTTAGTAGTTGTTTTAGCAGTTGGAGAAACATCAAGACAGCAAAACTTCAGCCTTTATGGTTACAAAAGGCAAAACACCAATCCGGTTTTATCGAAAGAAAAAAATCTACATTTGCTCAATGGCAAAGCGCGTATTGGTTCAACTTTATATGCCTTGCCAGAAATATTGGTGAAGCATGATGTGAAATTGCCAGCAATCACTTCTAAACTTGGCATCAACACTTCCTGCTATGTCAACTACACACTTTACGGCATATGCGACTCAGTTGGAGAAACTAAAGTTGCAAATTGTGGTCACGGTGGAAATTGCTACGATGAAGATGTTCTGCCTTTGCTTAGCGATAATTTAAAATCTTACACTTCTGGATACAGATTAATTATATTACATCTTGGTGGCGGCAGTCACGGGCCGAGTTATCACGAAAGATATCCTGAAGAATTCCAACGTTTCAAACCAATGTGTTTTGATGCCGATGTTGTTAATAAATGTACTGTTGAGCAGCTTTATAATTCATACGACAATACCATACTTTATGTTGATGATGTGCTTGGCAAAATAGTAACCAAGCTTGATAAATCAGGAGTACCTTATGTTTTTATTTACTTATCAGATCACGGCGAATCGCTGCTTGAAGATGGTCGAATATTTCATGGAATGCCTCCGGGAATTCCGCTGCCTCCAGAGCAAGCACATATTCCATTGATAGTAAAATCTTCAATTCCAATTTCGATAGTCAAACGCGAAGAGTACGGACAACAAGATGTTTTTGATACGGTGCTTAGTTTATTTTCAATCGAAACTAAAGTTCACGACAAAGACAGAAATTTTATAACTAAGCAATAATGAAAAAACTCAATCGCATTTTTAAAATTATTTGTTGGTCGGTTTTAACAACATCACTAATTTTGCTGTTGGCCTTTTTTGCATTTCAAAAAAAATCAACAAAAGAGCTCAGTGCAAGCAGAGTAGCGCTAATTGATGTGGTTGGAGAGAACTACATATTTCGTGGCAATAATCCTTTCGTGGTGAAAAATGGCGAAAAGGTTTTTGCCTATGATGAACTAAAATCTCACTTCCAAAACATAGTATATCAGAAAAATCACAAGCAGTTGCAAGACTATTATTTAATCGACATCAGTCTGCTAGATCTGGATGAATACTACACAATTAAAAAAGAGAAAAAATTTTTTGCTGATAATTCTAAGAGTTTAGGCGAGGTGATGAATATCTCTACAATATCGCCCAACTTGCTTGCAGGACTATTGCCAAATTCTGGTATCACAAAAAATATTGCAGCTAGATACAGCTCTGAGTTAGAAAAAAATCTGCAGAAAATACGCGAGCTGGCATCTCAAAAAAAAGACAAACCAGTGATCATCTACATACATTGCGACGGCGGGCGCGACAGAACTGGCTTGATAGCAGCAGGTTACAGAATGTTGTTTAGCGACATGACTTTATCACAAGCAAAATCACAAAATATTTTAGAAGTTGGCAGAAGTAGTGAAGCGCTTTATGATGCAGCAATAAATTCATATTGTTTGCATGTGCAAAAAGATTTGGGCAAACCCGATGATTACTGCAATTAGTTATATTTGATCGTTGATGATGTGAGGAATATACTTAAATAAATCGCTTGGCATCATGCCAACTTCACCTTGTTTTTTTGCTACTAAATCAGCGGCTAGCGCGTGAATATTAACGCCAAAAATTGCGGCGGTTTCTTTGTCTAAATGTTGCGAAATAAGGCCGCCAATCACGCCAGATAAAACATCGCCCATTCCAGCAGTTGCCATTCCTGCATTGCCGTAAGGGCATTGATGTATTATTTTTTTGTCGCCAAAGATTAAAGTGCCGCTGCCTTTTAAAACTGCAATTGCTTTGAATTTTTCGTAAAGTTTTTTAACCGACAGTTCACGATTTTTTTGAATTTCATCGCTTGAAACATTAAGCAATCTTGCAGCTTCGCCAACATGCGGAGTAATTACAGCATTTGATAAAACGAAATTTTTTTTACAGACGCTTAAAATATTTAAAGCGTCAGCATCAATTATTTTTGGCAGGTTTGAAGCCATTGCCATTGCAAATAATTTTTGCGCCCAATCAGATTTTCCAAGACCACAGCCAATTACAATCACAGTTTTATTAGCAAAAATTTCTTCTTTTGAAGCGCTAGGAAGAAGTGTCATCGCATTTGGAAGCCGCGCTAAAAGTGAAGCAATATTTTCTTCTTTGGTAAGAACAGTAACTTTCCCAGCACCAGTACGATAAGCTGCTTCAGCTGCCATAATTATGGCTCCACCCATGCCCACATCGCCACCAATAACCAAGACGTGACCAAAATTTCCTTTGTTAGAATCTGCTTTGCGAGATAATAATTTTTGAACTGATTTAGTAAAATTTTTCATTGTAAAGACTGATCAATTAAAGATCCGACATACCACCTGCTGGCAACTTTTAAATTCAACTTTTCCAGTAGCTGATATTTTTCAGAATCAAAATCACCACAAACAACAACTATTTGCTTTGCGCCTTTTGCCTTAGTTTCTGATTTTATTTCGTTAAGTAAATCTGTTCCAACACTTCTCCATAAATCTGCGGATTTAACACAAAAATCATCAATCATTAAAGTTAATCCTGCGTCGTAAACTTCTGGTGGAGAAATTAATTTTCCTATCACAAAACCGCTTTGATCTTTAGCGCATAAGGCAATTACATTTTCTTTTTCTAATTCTTCCGCGAACCATTTTTTTTGAATCTCATCAGAATTTTTTGCCATTTTCCAAAACTGCTTTTGCTGCTTTTCATATTCAGTTCTTTTCAAGTGACTAAGCTCAACCATCCAATCAATATCTTGTTTTGTGGTGTGACGGATTTGACTGGTTAAATTATAAATTGACCAAGAAGAGTTTTGACTTTTCGCAGGCTGAAAGAAATGTATCGAACAATTTGCCGCTCTTAAATTAGAAATTCCTAAATGCTTTGTCAGTGCAACGAATACTCCGCCATGAGCTACTATTAATGGCGAAGATGGCGATGTATTTAATATTTCTTTGATAGTATCTAAAACTCGTAATTCAAAATCTGAGTAATTTTCTGCTCCTTGAGGCAGCTCATCATCTTTTAATCCCGTGAGAAAAAACTTGTGATCATTTCCTTCATAACTTCCCCACTTACGTTCCATTAAGCCAGAATGCAAAATTAAAGAATGTTTGTAATCTGCATTAATAATTTCTGCTGTTTGATTTGCTCGAAGTAAAGGGCTTGAGTAAATATTCGAGAAATTAATATTTTGTAATTTCTTCGACGCTTCGTGAGCTTGTTTTATTCCATTTTCATTCAGAGATATATCGGTCTGACCCATGATTACATTTTTCTGATTCCAATCAGTTTCGCCGTGGCGAATAAAATAAAACGGCTTGAGAGGAAGTTTAAATTTATTCATGAGATTTTTTAATTTTTACAAATTGAGATTTGAATATTTTCTCATATGGCTGCCATATTAAAGGCTTTAGAGACTCTCTAATCATTCATCGTAGGCCAAAACCAAAATTTTTTTAGCGGAATTTCAGATTTTATTTTTTGTTAAATAGCTCAGCTTTTTATACTCTTAATATCTTCTTCAAGCTCTTTTAAGCTGTCTTTTCTCTCCCTTACTTTTTGCAATTCTTTAAATTTTTGATATTCATTTCCTGATTTTTCAATCGCAATTTTGTGACTTATTTTTCCCGCATGTTTTAAAATTTCTCTGCCGTTGAGGTTTAAAATAGTGTCAAGCCTTTCAATCCAATCTTCCATATACATTGGAATTCTCTGGTTTGCCATTGTTTCAGCGAAGGCAAGATATTGTTCAACTAAAAGCCCCAGAAGTTTAATTTCATCTTCATCTAAATAATTTTTGCCAATCTCTGAATCTTTTTTAGTGATCGATTTTTCAGTTTTTTTATCAACTGATT
Organism: Rickettsiales bacterium UBA2645; assembly: GCA_002359655.1. Taxonomy (GTDB): domain Bacteria; phylum Pseudomonadota; class Alphaproteobacteria; order Rickettsiales; family UBA1997; genus UBA2645. Next base: position 5,070 of record DENL01000020.1, read on the forward strand.
TCATTCCCATAAAAGGCAAATTGCCATCAGCTCTTGCGTGAATTATCTCAGCTGCGGTTTGTTTACTTATCGCCCACAAAAGTTTGTTTTGCACGATTTGAAAAAACTCAACGGTTCTTTCATCTTTCGAATCGTAATCAATGCTGGTTTTGTAGATGTCTTTAATTTTTTGATAAAAGAACCTTTCAGAAAGTCGAATTTCGCGGATCCTTTCTTGCAATTCGTCAAAGTAATTCATCGATTTGCCAGCCTTAAATCTTTCATCGTTCAAGGCAAAACCTTTGATAATATATTCTTTTAAACGATTGGTCGCCCAAATACGAAACTGCGTGCCTTGCTTTGATTTAACGCGATAGCCAACAGAAATTATAACATCAAGGTTGTAATAATTTGGCGCTTTTTGTTGAAATTCGGAATTTCCGAATTTCTTCATGGACTGGCTTTCTAAAAGCTCTCCCTCAGCGTAAATATTTTGAATATGCTCATTGATTGTTGATTTTGCCTTACCAAACAAAACCGCCATTTGCTCTTGATTAAGCCAGACAGTTTCTTGCTGTAATTCAACATCAAGTTTTATTTTTCCGTCCTCGCTTTGATAGAGAAGGATTTGCGGGGTAGGTTGTTGGTTTTCTTGGTTGATTTTTGGCATGGTTTAGTAGGGTGAAATTTATTTTTATTCGAAGTTGCAAGCCAAAATTTATTGCATGAAAGGCAATTCAATAATTTTTCAAAAATCAAATGTTATATGACCTTTGATTTTTCTATAGTTTTGCCAAGCTTTTTCTAATTCATCTTCCTGTAAAGGAATGGTAAGTGATATGATTTTTTCTGCATCGTCATGAGGCATAAAGAATGGCACTTCAATTACCAGAAGGCATAATTCAGGGTTTTGTAAGGATATATTTATAAATCTGGTCACATTCTTACTGGTCGCATTTTTTGCAAAGAAGCGATATGGTTCTGGAAATAAACTTTTTTCCTCAATTGCTTTTTTACCAATCGCAATAAGAACAACGGAGTAATGCTGATTATTCTTCAATCCTATGCTATGAGATAGTAGCGGTAAAAAATCTTTTTGTTCTATTTGAAGTAATGGCTTTTCAACTCGGTTTATAACCGTTTTATCCTTATCTTTATTGCCGTACTTTATGTGAAGTATACCATCTCTATGCCAAGAAACATGATGTGGGATTTTATTAAATAGCTTAATATCAGAGTGACTTGACTCTGTTTTGAGAGACTTGTCGTAACTTGTAATTTCTAGATCAAATTTTGGGAAATAATAAATGTCGCCACTATAGCGATTTATTTTTATCTCTGCAATTTCGTGATCTAACTCGGGATGCTTTATCTTAATTAATGTGGGTTTCTTTGCCATGCGCTCAATGACCTGTATAATTTTCTAAGTTTGCAATTTAATAATTCTCAAAACAAAGGTGTCAAATCCCGACACTGCAAATCTTAATAAGAAATCTGGAGAAATTATACTAATTAAATTTGGTCTTAAATTTATTGCAGATTAATGAGTATAATATCCCCAGATTTTTTGAAAAAATAATGTCTTTATTATTTCTTAATTAACTTAACCCCAAATTCACCTTTGCTGTTTTCAAATCTGATTCCTCTTTTTTCCAAAGCTGACTGAATGTTAAAAAAAGTTCGGCTGATCCTTTGTAATCTCCTTCGCTTTTTTCAATTCTCTTAAGTGTATCAACGGAAGTTTTAGTTAATTTGGCGAATTCTGCTTGAGTCATTTTCAAAAGAATTCGACCAGCTTTTATTTGTGAACCTAAAATCATTTTCTACTTGGTGCTAATAAAATGTTTTTTTTGTTGTTTCGAGTTAGTTATTTTTCCTATAAATTTCGTCTAAAGTTTTGCCATCTTTAAGTTTCCAGCTATTCCAGCCATTTGCTGGAGAGCCGAGAACAATTTGCGCTGCTGTTGAGGGGCTAGAGAAAATAAAGTCTTCTTGCAACTCATAATGTTCTCCTTTTCTGAGCAAAATTTTATCCTGAATCAGAGTATTTCTGATTGATGGTGGAGATGATTCTTGAAATGTTTTTGAAAGCTCTATTGCGCATTTTGCGCCTTTAAAAATTACAAAACCTTCTTCGTTGTATTTCCCTTGTCCAAACTGTCCTTTGTTGTTTTTGCACTCAAAAACCAAATCATCTTTTTTTTCTTGAGCCACTTCTTGAAAAAGGTTTAAGCCTAAAACTGAAACTAAAATTGAAATGGTTTCAAAATTATCGATTAAGTCCGCCTCAACTGATTCACTTAAATGCGGCTTTCTTGGTTTTGATTGTTCGGAGTTGTGAAGTTTGCAGCGATTAGCTTTCGCAGCGTTTTGGTAAAAAAGCCATTCAAGATATTTGACATGAGTTTTGGTAAAAAATCCTGTTTTTGAGGTGAAGGAAATTGCGTAATCCCAAAAATCCATTCTGGCGTTGTGCGTGTTCAAGCGCTGAATAAAATTTTCTGTTTCTCCAATGTAAACTTCTGGCTTAGAGTGATCTTGCGAGGATGTTGCCAAAATATACACCGCTGGCGAGTTTAAATTTTCTCTTATTTTTGCCAGATCAACTTTTGAGCGCGGGATGTAAGTTGCCTCTACTATTCTGCTGGTAATGCTTGCGGTTTTAATGCTTTTAGGATCTCCGTCTGGCAGAAATATTTCGATGGTTTTTGGTTTACTGGTCATGCTCGAGCTATCTAAATTTCTGCTTAATAATTTTCTTACTAACTTTCACACCTACCGAATCTTTCTCGTCAATAAACTCAACTCCGCTATCCTCGAAGAATTTAACTAGTGCGATTATTGTGCTTTTGTTGTTGCCGAGTTCTTCGTTTGGATTGGTTGTCTCGATATTTTTGATGGTGGGAGCCGAAACGCCTGATTTTTTAGCTAACTCTTCTTGAGTCATGCCTAGTGCTGTTCTGGCTAGTTTGATATGTAAGCTTAAAATCATAATTATACTTTTTAAATAAAATTTACTTGACAGTATGTTTTTATACTTTAAATCTGTTATTAGGTAAATTTTAGAAAAATTAGAACTGCAACACCCAGAGAGGTGAACCAATTTTTTTGTCTAAAGTTTAGCAGACGAAACAAGCCTTTTTGCTGCGAATTCGTTAAACTTACAAGTCATTTTTATCTCAAAAAGATATTGAGGCGTATATGAAAGATTTTGATTTAACCGATGATCATAAAATTATTGAAAAAATCGGCAGAAGAATTTCCTTACTGAGAGAGAAGAGGGGAATGAGCATAGAAGAATTGGCTTTTGGAATTGGTATTTCTAATCAGCTTCTTTTTGATCATGAAATAGGAAGAATCAGAATAGCAGCCGATGTGCTGATTAGAATTGCTGAGGTTTTAAATTTAAAAATAATAAATTTTTTTCCGATTGAAGATGTTGGCGAAAAAATTGGTATGCCTTTTTTAGATTATCAGGATTGTGAAATATTAGAACATCTTAGCCAATTAAGAAAACTTTCTGGCGAAGAATTGATTGATAGGTTTGTTAAGATGCTGATTTCTGAGATTAAAAATTAATCCAACCTCTTCCCAACTGTTGCAAAACAAAATTTTTTTCAGCGGAATTAGAGCAAAAACTTTGGCGATATATTCTTTGCACCTTTTGCCTTAGTGGAAGAATTGCAAAAGAAAATTTTCCATTTCCCTTGCAATATTTTAATTGGCTTTTGCTAGTTTGCCGCTTGTTTAGCAAAAAAGATTTAGGACGAGTTTTAAAGTTCTACTCGAAAATTAGGTAGCGTAGCATTTTTATTGAGTTTGATTAATTGCAAATTTGTCTTTTTTAATTTTCATCATCGGCTTGTCTGATTAAAATAGGACATTGGTGTCTAGCCAATTGAAAAAATTACAAGTTTTATGAATACTATCAATGATCCTAAACAATTTATCTCAAAATCAAAAACAATAGGCATTATGGGTGGTCTTGGGCCTTTTGCAGCTATTGAGGCAGAGAAAATTTTACTAAGTCATTATGTAAAAAACGGTGCTAAAAAAGACCAAGATTTTCCGCATTTTGTAATAAACATGTATTGCAAAACACCAGATAGAACATCTTATTTACTAGATCCAGAACATAATACCAATCCTACAAGTGCTTTGGTAAATTCTCTTAAAGAGCTTGAGAATGCAGGCGCGAATATCATCTTTATACCATGTAACACAGCGCATGCTTTTATAGGTGAGATAAATAAAGCTAAAAAACCAGAGACGATTATAGTAGATATGATTGAAGAAACTGGTATTTTTGCAAAATCAAAAGGTTTCAAAGAATTATTGCTTTTAGCAACTGATGGTACTCTGAAAACCAGAGTCTATAATAAATACTTAGACAATATTGTTTCTCCAGAAATTGGCAGCGAGGAACAGCAAATTGTTATGGATATTATCTATGGTGAAAATGGTGTGAAAGCTGGATATTCTGCGGTAGATAAAAGATTATCAACAAACAAGACTCCATGGTGGAAACTACAAACTGTTTTAAAATCATTCCCTAATGTTGATGCAGTTATCCTTGGATGCACTGAATTGCCAATAGCTGTACCACAAGAATTTCAGTCCGAAAAATTTATTAATCCCCTAGATGTTGTTGTAAAAAAATCTATATCGTTATTGCAAGATTGAGTGCTGGGTTTTCTTAAACAGAGTAAAATGGGGATCTTGGGACTTTGCCAGACTAAGTTCTGGCGGGAGTGACGGGACTTGAACCCGCGGCCTCATGCGTGACAGGCATGCGCTCTAACCAACTGAGCTACACCCCCTTTTTTAGAAGGGAAAAACAAAAACTTTAAGTGGTGGGTGATGACAGGCTCGAACTGCCGACCCTCTCCTTGTAAGGGAGATGCTCTACCAACTGAGCTAATCACCCCTAGATAAAACCTAATTTGCGATTGATTTGGAAACGACCAAGAATTTTTGAACAAACTTTACCGACACAAAATTTAAAAAATTTTGCGTTTTGTAAATTGCCTAATTTTTTTTGGGAAATTGTTGCAAAACATTTTCTTAAGAAATTTTTAAATCGAAACAGTTTTTTTTAAAAATTTCTTAAGAAAGTGGGCAAAGAAAAACCCTTACACAAATTTGCGTAAGGGTTTTCTTGAAGAAACTATTTTACAGAATCTTTTAAAGCTTTACCAGCAGAGAATTTTACTCTTTTAGAAGCTTTGATTTGAATTTCTTTTCCAGTTTGTGGGTTACGACCTTTTCTAGCAGCAGTTTTAACTACTTTAAAAGTACCGAAACCGATCAAAGTTACTACATCGCCTTTTTTCAAAGCTTTAGCAGTAGCTTTCAAGAAAGCTTCCAAAGCAGCGCCAGCATCTTTTTGAGATAGACCAGTTTGGTTAGCAATTTCTTTAATTAAGTCTGTTTTATGCATTGTTAGATCTCTTTTTAATTGATAATTAGAAATATTAAACATGCTTTGAAGCCGCTTGTAGGCTGCCTCCAAAGCAATGTCGGCGGCGGAAATTATATTGAAGAAATTTGAAAGCAACTACTAATTTGCAAAAATTAACAATGTGTCAGATTAACGCACAGCTAGCTTGCCGAAAAAATGTTTGTTTCGGTAACAATAAAATCAAGCTTCTGATCGGTTTTTTCAAATGGCAGTTTATTCTCAGCCCTTTGAAAATCATATGCTAGACCTATGGTTGTTAATGAAGAATTTTTCTGCTTTATAAATTCTATTGTGCGATCAAAAAATCCTCCACCCATTCCAAGTCTTGATAAATCAAGATCAAAAGCAAGTAGGGGTAAAATTATAAAATCAGGAAAAACTTTTTCACCATCTTGTGGTTCAAGAATATTGGAGAAAAATTTACTTGGTTCCAAAGCTTGATTTTTTGCAGCTAAAATAAAATCAAGTTGATGATTTTTTTTTACAATTTTTGGATAAGAAAATTTAATATTATTTTTTTGGAGATACTGCGCGATTAGATCGGTAGAGACTTCATTATTTGATGACAAATAAAGTGAGAAAATTTTTTCTGATTTCCGAAAATAAATTTTTGGCAAAAAATTAGTAATAAAATTTTGATTTATCTGCTCTGACTTTTTACTAACTTCTTCTTTTGTAAGGTTTGATCTTATTGCTTTGAAAGCATTTCTTAAATTTTGTTTTTGCTCAAAAATATTTGGCATCAATGCTGGCGAATTTTTTTGATCATCTTGTTTAGATGTTGTGAGACATTTTCCATATTTTCGCTTACCGCATCATAAATATCTTTTTCAGTAATCTCTGAATTACTTTCATCTTGTCTTGCAGAGTTTTGTAACTCTTCTTCCATTGTTAAAGCTGAAATTACTAAAAGAGTTTTTTCATCGATATTACGAAAAGAAAACGAAAGCTTGTTAACTCTTTCATTAAGCTTGCTTGCGATTTTAATTAGGTTTTCTTTTTCTGATTCTTGGCATTGGATTTTATATTTTGATTTGCCGATGGAAATTTCAATTTCAGCCATTTTTTTCTCCTAAAATTATTTCTTCGATTTTTATCAAATCTGATTCTACTGCCTTAATCAGGCTTGAGCTTTGAGAGTGAATTTTTTCTAAACTGTCGCTGAGTTTTTTATTTTCTTCAATTAGCAATTCATTCTCTTGTCCAAGCTCAGCCAAGCTTTGCTGCAGATTGTTAACCTCTTGTTGTAAATTCTGAGAATTATCAATGTGCAAATCTTCTAAAATCTCGGTTGTTTGCTTTTGTTGAATTTTTTCTTCAATTATTTTTTCCAGATTTTTTAATGAAGAGTTAAGCTCAATTCTTGCTTTATCGAATCTGATCTCGAAATCTTTTTTTGCCATTAGCTTCGGTAATCTTTGTTAATTTTGATATATTCTTCGTTTAAGTCACAAGTCCAAACCACCGATCTTTCAGCACCTAAAGACAAATTGACAGAAATTTTTACTTCAGAATTTTTTAAATATTCGTGAACTAATCTTTCTACATAGTCAGGATGTTTGGAGCCGTTTTTAGTTAAAACGTGATCACCAATTTTTACGATGATTTTTTCAGGGCTAGCTTCTTTACAGGATTTACCAACTGCCATTACAATTCTTCCCCAATTTGGATCACAGCCGGCAATTGCAGTTTTTACCAAAGGTGAATTAGCAATTGCAAATGCTACTTCTTTAGCTTGGGTTTTATTTTTAGCCCCTTCAACTTCTATCTCGATTAATTTTTTTGCGCCTTCGCCGTCAATCACAATCATTTTTGCTAAGCCAAGACAAACTTCGTACAAAGCTTCTTTGAATGATTTTAATTCCTCAGCGTGAGAATCATTGATTTCATTATTTTTTGCAGTCTTGGTAGCAAATAATAAAACTGTATCGTTGGTTGACTGGTCTGAATCGACGGTGATTGAGTTAAAACTTTCTTCAGTCACTTCTTGAAGTAAGTTTTGTAAAGTATTCGAAGCAATATTGGCGTCGGTAAAAATATAACCAAGCATGGTTGCCATATTTGGAGCGATCATTCCCGAACCTTTGGCAAAGCCGATTAGCGAAATTTCTATTCTACCAATCAGACAAGTTTTTTTGATGAGTTTAGGTTTAGTGTCGGTTGTCATAATCGCTCTTGAAGCTTTGTCCCAAGAGGTTTCTTTGTTATCAAGATTTTTAAATATTTCTGGAATTGCTGCGGTGATTAAATTGGCGTTTAAAATTTCGCCAATCACGCCAGTTGAAGAGACAAAGATTTCTTCTTTGCTGCATTGCAAAACTTCGGCAATTTTATTTGCAGTTTGCAAAACGGTTTCTTCGCCAATTCTTCCAGTGAAAGCATTAGCATTTCCAGCATTAACAACTAAAGCTTTAGCACTTCCTTGCTTGATATTTTTTTTGCACCAAACCACAGGAGCTGCAGGCATTGAAGAGCTGGTGAAAACGCCGGCAACATTAGCTGGTTCGTCAAAAGTTATTAATAATAAGTCGTCACGGTTTTTGTATTTGATGCCGCAATTTGTGGTAGCGATTTTGATGCCGTTAATCATGTTATTTTTTTATTTTGTCTGAAAATTCTGAGATTGTTTTCACGGTTTGGGCAACAATTTCTTTAGCAGATTTTTTAGCTAAAAAATTATCATTAATTTCTTTCACAATTGTTGATCCAACAACCACGCCATCAGCGCCGATTTTTGCGAACTCTCCTGCTATTTCAGGGGTTTTAATACCAAAGCCAATCACGATAGGCAAATCAGAAACTTTGCGTAAATTTTGCAAGCTCTTTTTATTGTCGACAACGCTTGCTGATCTTGTGCCAGTTATGCCAAGCATTGAGATTAAATATAAAAATCCGCTGGCGTTTTTGGCAATTTTTTTAGCGCGTGCTTGATCAGTGTTTGGCGCTATCAAACTTACTAAATCAAGGTTTGAGCAAGAGATATGTGGTAGAATTTCTGCTTCTTCTTCCAAAGGTAAATCAACAATTAAAATGCCATCAAAGCCTGATTTTTCTGCATCCATAAAAATTTTGCTTAGTCCATATTGCAAAATTGGATTGTAATAACCCATCAAAATAAGGGGAGTTTTAGAATCAGACTTTCTAAATTCTGCTGCCATTTTCAAAACTTTTTTCAAAGTCATGCCGCCATTAATTGCGCGCTTGGAAGCATCTTCAATTATTGGACCATCGCCTGCTGGATCAAGAAAAGGGGCACCAATTTCGATAATATCGCAACCAGCTTTGGGCATTGATTTTAAAACTTCTAAAGATGTTTCGTAATCAGGATCGCCAGCGCAAATATAACCAACAAAAGCGCACTGTTTTTTGGCTTTTAGCTCAAGAAATTTTTCTTCGATTCTTTTCACAATTTAACTCCTAAATATTGCGCTACAGTGTTGATATCTTTATCGCCGCGGCCAGAAAGATTAAGAATAATAATTTGATTTTTTTTCATTTTTCTAGCCAACTTGCAAACAAAAGAAATGCTGTGAGCTGATTCAAGTGCCGGAATTATTCCTTCGGTTTGGCAAAGAAGTTGAAAGGCTTCGATAGCTTCATCGTCAGTTGCACTGACATATTCAACACGTTTTTGTGAATGCAAGTAAGCATGTTCAGGGCCAATGCCAGGATAGTCTAAACCAGCGGAAATTGAGTGTGCATCTTGAATTTGTCCGTCATCATTTTGTAAGAAAAAAGTTTTATTACCGTGTAAAACTGCAACACTTCCACCACTAATTGACGCGGCGTGGGATTTGGTATTGATGCCTTTTCCAGCTGCTTCAACGCCATACATTTTTACTGATTTATCTTTCAAAAAATTGTGAAACAAACCAATTGAATTTGACCCGCCACCAATACAAGCAACCAAAGCGTCAGGAAGACGACCTTCAGCTTTTAAAATTTGTTTTTTTGCTTCAACGCCGATGATCGAGTGAAAGTCGCGCACCATTGTTGGATAAGGATGCGGACCAGTAACTGTGCCAAGCAAATAGTAAGTGTCGTTAGCGTTTGAAATCCAATCGCGCATTGCTTCATTGATGGCGTTTTTCAAACTTTTGGAACCAGTTTCAACTGAAATAACTTCAGCTCCCAGAAGCTTCATACGAAAGACATTTTGCGACTGTCTTTCTACATCTTTAGCGCCCATGTAAATAGTGCAGGGTAGTGAGAAAAGAGAGCAAACAGTGGCAGTTGCGACTCCGTGCTGACCAGCTCCCGTCTCAGCAATAATACGTTTTTTACCCATTCTTTTGGCCAATAAAATTTGACCCAAACAGTTATTAATTTTGTGCGATCCAGTGTGGTTGAGCTCGTCTCTTTTTAGATAAATTTTGGCGCCGCCAATTTTTTTAGTAAGTCTTTCAGCCAGAAATAGTGGGCTTGGACGACCAACATAATGCTCGAGATAATAAGCAAACTCAGCTTTAAATTTTTTATCTTTTTTAGCTTTTTCATAAGCAGCCTCAAGCTCTAAAACAGCTGGCATCAAGGTTTCGGCAACATAGCGCCCGCCGAATTGGCCAAACTTGCCATTCTCGTCTGGTTGGTAATTAGTCATTTAGTGAAATTGAAAATGATTAGGAAATGCAAGGGCTTGCAAGCTAAGTGCGATGGGAAATTTTTCCACAGAAATTTTGTGAATATTTTTTGAAACAACGCTGAAAATTTTTTATTTCATTTATTGACATCGCCATTTTCTTCCATAATTTTACAAAAAATTCCATAAATTCCCAAACAATACAAAATTTATCCAAATAACCAGAAATGGCTTTATTCCTTTCCACTTTCACAAACAAAATCGATAGCAAAGGCCGCGTATCTGTGCCTTCGCAGTTTCGTACTTCGTTGGTGAATAAGGAATTTTCTGGAGTTATGGTTTACGAATCTTTCGTGAATGACTGTATTGAGGGCTGTGACATTGAGCGCATCAAACAAATTTCAGAATCAATCGATAGTCTTGATCCTTTTTCTCAAGATCGCGATGCCCTTGCAACTGCTTTGCTTGGAGGCTCTACACAACTTTCTATTGATGCTGAAGGTCGTGTTATTATGCCAGAAAATCTGCTAAAAAAAGCTAACATCAAAGATCTAGCCGTATTTGTTGGTAAAGGAGCGACTTTCGAAATTTGGCAGCCAAAAAAGTTTGAAGAATATATGCTGAAATCAAGAAAAGACGCTAAAGAAAAACTCAATTTGGTGCGTCTGAAAAAATGAATAATCTCGATTTTCACAAACCAGTTTTAATAAATGAAGTCTTGCAAGCTTTGAAGCCAAAGGCTGGAGAAGTTTATCTTGATGCAACTTTTGGTGCAGGCGGCTACTCAAAAGCAATTTTAAAATCAGCAAATTGTAAAGTTTACGCTATTGATCGCGATGAATCGGCAAAAAAATTTGCCACAGTTTTAGAAAAAGATTTTGCAAAAAATTTTACTTTTTTGCGCGGAAAATTTTCTAAAAGTGTCGAGCTTCTAGCTGAAAAAAATATTAGTGAGTTAGACGCAATGGTTTTTGACATCGGAGTTTCTTCAATGCAATTCGATGATAAATCGCGCGGATTTTCTTTTGATTCTGACGCCAAGCTCGATATGAGAATGGATCAAAAATCTGATCTTAGTGCTTTTGAAGTGGTTAATGAATCAAGCGAAGCAGAATTAACAAAAATTATTAAAGAATTTGGCGAAGAGCCAAAAGCAAAACAAATTGCTAAAAAAATTGTGAATTTTCGCAAGAGCAAACCAGTCACTAGTTGCCGCGATCTGGCAGAAATTGTTAGATCTCTTTATCACGGCTATTTCAAAACCGATCCGGCAACTAGAACCTTTCAAGCGCTTAGAATTTTTGTTAATCAAGAGTTGGAAGAGCTCAAAGCTGCTCTAGCTTCATCGGTTACTTTGCTTAAAAAAGGCGGTCGTTTGATTGTAGTTTCGTTTCACTCTTTAGAAGATTCAATTGTTAAAAATTTTCTAAAAAAAGAAGCAGGTTTAGATCAGACATTTTCGCGTTATCAGCCTGAAAATCAGACAAGTAAATCAATCAAAAATTTTTTGTTATTAAACAAGTCAGCAATTTCTCCTACAAAAGAAGAGATTGCCGCTAACCCAAGGGCGCGTTCGGCAAAAATGCGTGCTGCGGTTAAATTATAATTTGAAAAAATGACAGAAACTCGTGACATCATTAACAAATTTTACTTAGCAAATAGCGCTTTAATTTCGGCTATTTTTTTAAGCATTATTTTGATGTTTGCTATTCAGTTTAAAGTGGAAGCTTTGCAAGACGAAATTACCAAAACTGAAACTGACATCGTCGCTTACCAAGATAAAATTCAGCTTTTAGAAGTAGAGTGGGTTTATTTAGTAAGGCCAGAACGCTTGCGTAAATTGGCTTCGTATTATTTACAAAATAATGGTTATACTTTAGCCAGCCAAGTTAAGGATGTGGATAGATTAGAAAAATACTATTTGGTTCATTATCAGAAATCTGAAATTGAAGATTCCCTTTTGAGTGATGATAATAAATCTGTACAACAAGTTTCGTTTTAGTTTTTACACTTTTGCTGCAATATCTTTTCTGACAAAACCGGCTTTCCAGTCAATCAAATCAACTGCATTATAGGCTTTGGTTCTAGCATCTTTGAAAGAATCGCCACTAGCTACAATATTTAAAACACGTCCGCCATTAGATATAATTTTTCCTTCACTAAATTTTGTTCCAGCATGAAAAATTTTTATGTCAGAAATTTTTTTTGCTGCTTCTAAATTTCTTATCTCCAAACCTTTTTGATAGGCTTCGGGATATCCATCAGCAGCAATTACAACGCAAACTAGTTTTTTGGTTTCATCAAATTCAACTTTGATTTTATCTAAATTTCCTTGAATTGCGGCTTCAATCAAATCAATAAAATCTGATTTAATTCTGGGCAAAATAACCTGTGTTTCAGGGTCACCAAAGCGGGCGTTAAATTCTAAAAGTTTAGCGCCATTTTTATTGATCATCAAACCAGCAAATAAAATACCAACAAATTTACAGCCTTCATTTTCAAGGCCTTGCAGAGTTGGTTTGATAATTTCTGCAATAATCTTTGCCTCCATTTTTTGATCAATAAAAGGCGATGGCGCAAAAGTTCCCATGCCGCCAGTATTTGGGCCAGTGTCATTCTCACCAACTTTTTTATGATCGTGAGCAAAGCCAAGTGGTATAAAATTTTTACCGTCGCAAATCACAAAATAGCTGGCTTCAAAACCATCTAAAAATTCTTCGATGATGATTTTATTTCCCGCTTTGCCGAATTTTCCTGAAAGAATTTCTTTGATTGCGCTTTCAGCTTCTGCAAAATTTTGTGCAATGATCACACCTTTGCCAGCTGCTAATCCATCGGCTTTGATAACACAAGGAAATCCTAATTTTTCAGCAAACTTTATTGCATTTTGAGCGTCGTTGAAAGTTTCGTAAGTTGCAGTTGGAACGCTATTATCGATAGCGATTTTTTTCATAAAAATTTTTGAACCTTCAAGTTGAGCTGCTTTTTTTGAAGGACCAAAAGCGTGAATTTCAGCTTTTTGTAAATCATCAACAAGACCAGCAACTAAAGGTTGTTCTGGGCCAACGAAGACAAAATCAATTTTTTTATTTTTACAAAATTCAATAATTTTTTGATGTTCTTCGATTTTGATTTCCTCAACTATCTGCGCCACTTCAGAAATTCCGGCGTTTCCCGGTAGGCAAAAAATTTCTGTAAGCTGAGAAGATTTTTTAAATTGTTCGCAAATAGCGTGTTCTCTGCCGCCAGAGCCGATGACTAAAATTTTTTTCATTGATTTGTGAAGAGATCTGTCAGTTGTTAAAATTGATTGTTGAATTTTGCTTCCAAAAAAAATCTAATTCATTCGCGCCTATCCATCAATCCAAATCTTTTTTGAAAAATGAGCCTTAAAGAACATACCGTAAAATCTTACGACAAAGATCTGCAATCAATTGCTGGAACTCTTGAAGAAATGGCCGAGCTTGTCCTAAAATCAATTGATATGGTCGCCGAAATGATCATACATAATCCTAATGACTACCTAGAAAAAATCACTAGCCATGATTATAAAATCAACTCTCTCGACTTTTTAATTGAACGCAAAATTACTACAATGCTAGCACTTCGTCAGCCAATGGCAGTTGATTTACGCTACATTGTTTCGGCTTTAAAAGTATCTTCAAATCTTGAAAGAGTTGGCGATCAAGCCAAAAGCATTATTAAAAAAATTGATCGTATTGGCGTCAAAGCTTTTGATGATCACGTTAAAAAATCTTTGCTTGAAATGGTGGAATTATCAAAAATCATGGTGCGCGATTCGATCATCGCTTTCAATGATCAAGACTCTGAAATGGCTGAGATAGTTTTGAAACAAGACGATAAAATCGATGCAATTTATAGTAGTCTTTTTGTGATTTTAGAAGGTGGCAATTTTAGCAAAGAACAAGCTGAAAAAATAATTAATATTTTATTCATCGCTAAAAGTTTTGAACGTTTGGCTGATCACTCAACCAACATCGCCGAAATCACTAAATATGTGGCAACGGGAGAAACAAAATAAAAATGCAAAGCAGAGAAGCAAAGCGCGAATCGGGACAAATTGCTAAAAAGGATAATAAAGATTTGATGGGCTTTGCCCAGAACTTTCCGAAAGAAAAAATGCAGCGCAAACCGGATTGGATTCGTGTTAAAGCGCCGCAATCAAAAGGTTACCACGAAACTAAAGAACTCTTAAACGAAAAAAAACTTCACACAGTTTGCGAAGAAGCAGCTTGTCCAAATATTGGTGAATGCTGGGCGCAAAAGCATGCTACCGTGATGATTCTTGGTTCGGTTTGTACCAGAGCTTGTTCGTTTTGTAATATTGAAACTGGAAAACCTGACGTAGTTAATCCTCATGAACCAGAAAATGTTGGTGATGTAGCAAAAGTTTCTGGTTTAAAACATATCGTTATCACTTCGGTTGATCGTGATGACTTAGCCGATGGCGGCGCTGATCAATTTGTGAAATGTATTGAAAATGTTCGTCGTAAATCGCCGCAAACTACGATTGAAATTCTAACGCCAGATTTTTTGCGTAAAGACGGCGCTTTAGAAATAGTAGTGGCTTCCAAGCCTGATGTTTTTAATCACAATATTGAAACCGTTCCCGGACTTTATTCGACGATTCGTCCTGGAGCGCGATATTTCCATTCGCTGCATCTTTTAAAACGGGTAAAAGAAATTGATCCATCAATGTTTACTAAATCTGGTTTGATGGTTGGTCTTGGTGAAACCAAAGAACAGGTTTTGCAAGTGATGGACGACATGCGCTGCGCTGAAATTGATTTCTTAACTATCGGTCAATATTTGCGTCCAACTTTACGCCATGCGCCAGTTGATCGCTACGTTCATCCAGATGAATTCGAATTTTATAAACAAATGGCCTACAACAAAGGATTTTTGATGGTTTCATCAAGTCCTTTGACTCGCTCTTCTTATCACGCTGGTGAAGATTTTGCTAAGATGCGTGAGGAGAGAAATAAAAGACTAAATTCAAAATAATTTTTTATGCGTAAAAGTTTTACAACTGCTATTAATGCTGTTAAAAAAATAATTCCAAATACTTCACGCTCCTTTTCTTCATTACAAAAAGATGAAAAACAAAAACTTCCTTATATCGAAGAGGATTGCGTTGACCATGTTGGGCGTCCAAGTGATCCAAAGCCAAATTATCCCAAAGACAAACCCCTTTTCTATCTTCACCCAGGATTACATGATGAGTGGAATAGTAAAATGAAAGCGAATCCAAGCATAGAACCATCCAGTTCTGAGCCACTAAAAAATAATCCGCAACAAACTACTAAATAATCAATGAAATCTTCCGAGCAATTTTTGAAAGAGCCACTAGCAATCTTTGCTGGAAGAGGGCCTTTGCCTATGATGCTGATTAAAGACAGTTTGCAAAAAAATCGTAAGTTCAGAGTTTTTTTGCTTGATGGTGAAAATTATGAAGTTGATTACTCAGCTTTCGAGCCAATAAAATTAGGATACGGCGAGGTTGAAAAATTTTTGTCAGCTCTGCGAGCAGATAATTTAAAAAATCTGGTTTTTATTGGTGGCGTAACTAAGCCAAATTTTTCTTCATTGAAAGTAGACAAGCGTGGCACGCTTTTACTGGCAAAAATTTTAGCTAATAAAATTTTAGGTGATGATGCGGTTTTGCGTACAGTAATTAATTTCTTTGAAAAAGAAGGTTTTAAAATTTTAAGAATTGATCAATTACTTGATTGCGTAGTTTCAGCAAAATCAACTCTAAGCAAGATTCAGCCAACTTCAGAAAATCTTGTTGATATCAATCTTGGTGTGAAGGCAATCAAAAATTTTTCGAATTTTGATGTTGGACAATCTTTGGTAATTGCCCAAAAGCAAATCATTGCGGTTGAAGCTCTGGAGGGCACTGATGAGATGATTAAAAGATGCAAAAATCTTAATGCTGATTACAAAAAAAATGCTGTTTTGCTCAAAATGAAAAAATCTAAACAAAGCATGAAAGCAGATATGCCAACGATTGGAGTTGAAACAATTAAAAATTGTTTTGAGTCAGGAATTTGTGGAATTGCCATTCAAGCCAACTCTACTCTGGTTTTGCAAAAAGATGAAGTAATTAAAAAAGCTGATGAGCTCGGATTATTTTTAACTGTAATTTAATGAAGCCGGAAATTTTCTCCCAACCCAAATTAATAAAAAAACTACCACAAGAAGTTAAAATTTTGTTTAAAGTTTTTGGTAGCGAAATCCGCTTGGTTGGAGGCTGTGTAAG
The DNA here is from genome assembly GCA_002359655.1 of Rickettsiales bacterium UBA2645. Lineage (GTDB taxonomy): Bacteria > Pseudomonadota > Alphaproteobacteria > Rickettsiales > UBA1997 > UBA2645. The sequence continues at coordinate 21,372 of DENL01000020.1, forward strand.
AGATTTATTGTTGAATAAAAAAATCAACGATTTTGATTTTGCTACCAAGTTTTTGCCAACAGAGGTAATAAAAATTTTAGCAAAAAATAAAATAAAAGCTGTGCCAACTGGCGTAAAATTTGGCACAATCACCGCAGTTGTGAATGGTAAAAATTTTGAAATCACCACCTTGCGTCGAGATAATGAAACTGACGGCCGCCACTGCAAACCAAAATTTATTGATGATTTTTACTTCGATGCTGCAAGGCGTGATTTTACAATAAACGCGCTTTACCTTGATTCTGCTGGTTTGGTTTATGATTATTTTGCTGGAAGTTCTGATTTGAAAAGCAAAAAAGTAAAATTTATTGGCAACGCAAATAAAAGAATTGCAGAAGATTTTTTGCGTATTTTACGCTTCTTTCGCTTTAGTAACGAATATGCTAAAAGTCTTGATAGCAAAGGATTAGCAGCTTGCACACAGCAAAAAGAAAATTTAAAAAAATTATCTCGCGAAAGAATTAGAGCAGAAATTTTAAAGATGTTGATGAGTGATAAAAAAACAAACTTGATTGCAGTTTTAAAAGTTTTGCAAAACAAAAAAATTGCTGCCGAAATTTTCTCTACAAAACTTGATATCAAAGCTTTGGAGAGTTTTTTTAAAATTGAAAAAGAGTTTAAAATTTCAAGTAATTTAAGTTTGCAATTAGCAATTTTATTTGCCCAAAAAAATCTCGATTTAAAAATATTTTTTAGCGAAATTTGCGCCACAAATGCTGAGAAAAAATATTTTCAATTTATTGTAGAAAACCTCACGGCTTACAAAAATTTTGATCAAAAAATTTTAAAACAACTTTTAACTTCTGCACCAAAAGAAGTGGTTTTAGACCTTTATTTGATTGCTTTGGTAAAAAATTTTGATTTGCAAAAAATCTCGCAAGTGAAAGAAGATATTAAATTTTTAAAAAACTTTTCTTTGCCAAATTTTCCGCTGCAAAGTACTGACCTAATTAAATTGGGATTTGTTGGTAAAAAACTTGGCGCAGTTTTACGAGAAGCTAGAAAAATTTGGGCAGAAAATAATTTTGCCTTAGATAAGAAAAAGTTACTGAACTTGCTTGCATCAAGTTGACTCGTGTTGACTTTTATATTGGTGAAAAATAATTTCACCGCGCTCCTCCGTTAATCAAAGATTCCCCAAAATCTAATTGCAAACAATGGCAACTTCCAAGCAAGAGCAGCTCTATAACGAGATTGTTGAATATTATGGTTACGCTGATCGCTTATTAAAGGCCGTTGAAGACAATACCCACGAATTGGCCGCCGAGCAATTCACAATTATTGAAAATGTAGTTACCAAACTAGAAGAATGTGCCGATAACCTTACTACGCAATATATCAGCTTTGTGAAAAATGGTGAGTCAGAAAAAGTTACTGAATCAATTCGTAACTCGATGAATGATATAATGTCCAAGATTGAAGAGTGCCGCAACAAAACTTTGATGCTATACCATCTAGACGAAGATGAAAAAAACATTAAGATGTAATTATGGAAAAACTCCAAAGCGTCATCAATAAAATTACTCCAGATTTAAAAAAAATTGATGAAATTATTTTGCAGTTTGCCGTAGGTAAATCACCACTAATTGAGCAAATTTCAAATCATTTAATTTCTTCTGGCGGAAAAAGAATTCGTCCAATCATTTTGATTTTAGCTGCTAAACTTTGTGGCAGTAAAAGTAATTCTGACTACAATAATCTAGCGGCCGCTGTTGAGTTAATTCACACAGCAACTTTATTACATGACGATGTTGTTGACCACAGTATGGTGCGTCGTGGCAAAAAAACTTCCAACGCAATTTGGGATAACAAAGCCAGTATTTTAGTCGGCGATTATCTTTTTTCGACCTCCTTTCAATTGATGGTTAGAAGCGATGATTTGCGAATTCTTGATTTGCTTTCGAAAGCTTCTAGCATAATGGCTGATGGCGAAGTTATGCAGCTAGAAAATTCTTCTGATTTAGCTGTGTCGCAAGAAAAATATTTCGAAATTATTTTTGGTAAAACGGCAGTGCTTTTCTCTGCTGCTGCTGAAGTTGGCGCTCTGCTTAATAAGCGTGAAGAATCTAGCATTTTGGCTTTGCGTAATTTTGGTAAAAATCTTGGTATCATCTTTCAAATTGTTGACGACATTCTTGATTATTCTTCGAAAGAAAATGTTTTAGGAAAAGATCTGGGCAATGATTTTTTTGAAGGAAAAGTTACTCTACCAATAATTTTAACTTACCAAAAAGCAGAAACAAAAGACCGTGAATTTATCTCGCAAGTTTTTACAAAAAATTTGCTTTCTAACGAAAAAAACCAAGAAGATTTTGCTAAAATTTTACAACTGATCGAAAAATATCAAGGTTTCGCTGAGGCAAGAAACAAAGCTTTATTTTACCGCGACGAAGCATTGAAAAATCTGGAAATTTTTTCTGAGAAGAATTTTTCTGATTTAAAATCAAAAGAAGATTTGATCACAATTCTTGAATATTCTGCAGCGAGAATTTTCTAACAAACTAGCGCTCTAACTTGAAGAAACTCTTTAGTAAAATCATTTTTATTTTGTTTGCTTTTGCCAGCTCTGCAAACGCTCAAATCATTGATAGCCGTTTCTATCGCTGGACAGTTTATGAGCTGCAAGAAGATGAGCTGCAAGACAAAAGATGCTACATCGTTGCAAGTCCAATTCAAAATAACTCAGATCAGCCAACAAGACAAAAGCCTTACATTATGATTGCTCGTTACCAAAGAGAGCGCAGTGAGGAAGTTAGTATTTTTGGTGGCTTTGAATATAAACTAAACAGTAAAATTTTTGTTGTAATTGATGATGAGGCAAAATTTCTTTTTCCTACTAAAAAAGACATCGCTTGGGCAAAAAATAAAGATGAAGATATTGAATTTATCCAGAGAGCTTTGAGCGCAAGAAAGATTAGAGTTAGGAGCGATTCTGCGATTGGGACATTCGGCATTGATGAATATTCAACGCAAGGAATTGTCAAAGCCTATGCGCGAATGAGAGAAATCTGTAAGTGATGTTTTTTATTTATCCAAATTTATAAATTGTGACACAACTTTGAATTATCCAGTAAAAATCACTTGCAGACAAAATTTTGTAAGTCTTTCGTGACAACTCTGAAAAACGATACTTCATTTATCACCACATGTTAATAGCTACATTTTTACATCTCGCTTCAGTTCACTAAAGCTTAAGCTACAAGGATACACAGCTACACAGTTCGATTCAAAGTAAAACTTATCTACACAAGTTAGGCAGTTCGGTTCGCTTCAAAGTTACAGCTCCAAATTTCGCTACACGATCAATTTATAAAGCTTTCATCTGCCCATCTCTTTTTTGAGTTATGGGTGGTTTCAAGATTTATTTCTTAAACAATTAAATAGCTAAAAGCATATGCCTAAGATTTTAACTCCTGACTCGCAAAAACAAGACTCTGCTGATCAAGTCCAAAGTGTCCTAGCCCCCAAAACCGCCGCCACTTCAGTGGAGACTTTTTAGGCGATTAATTTTAGATTAGGCGTAAGCCTAATTGTTAAGAATTAATCATTTAATAATTCTAAATTGGAGTAAAAAAATATGAGTACAAATAAGCAATATAGTGAATCTAAGATTCTTGAGGTTTTGAAGGAATATAATTCCGGTGTTAGTGGTTTAGAGGTGTGTCGGAAATATAATATTGCCAAATCAACGCTTTATAAGTGGAGCAATAAATATCGTGATATGAGTTTGTCAGATATTTCAAAGTTGAAGATTTTGGCTGAAGAGAATCGTAAGCTGAAGGAATTATGTGCAAATTTGAGTTTAGATAATTTGATATTGAAGGAGAGTTTACAAAAAAAGTTTTAAAGGCTTCACAAAGATATGAATTAGCCAGTGAAGCCGTTATTAAACATAAAATATCAGCAAGAAGAGTTGCTGATATTTTTGGAATTTGCAGAAACAAGATTAGCAGTAATAAATTGTTTGGTGATAAAGATGCAGAAAGAGTCATTAAAGATTTTGCACTTACTTATCCAAATTATGGTTACAGAATGATTACAGCTAAGCTCCGGCTTGAAGGTGTTAACTTTAACCATAAGAAAGTTTACAGAATTTATAAGAAATTAGGTTTAAATTTTAAGGCTAATTCTAAAAGCAGAAAGCTTCCTGCTAGAAAAAGAATTTTAGAAATTGCCAATAATTCCAATCAGATTTGGTCGCTTGATTTTATGAGCGGAGCTATCAACAACAGAAGATTTAGAACTTTGAATGTTATTGATGAGCGCGCCAGATAATGCCTTGATATTAAGATATTGAGGTCAATTCCAAGCAATTTGGTGATTAATTTTTTAGATCAAATTATTGGTGAACAAAAGAGGAAGCTAATTGCGATAAGGCTTGATAATGGCAGTGAATTTACTTCGTATGAATTCACAAATTGGGCTAAGAATAATGATATAATGTTGTTTTACATACAAGCAGGCAAGCCTTATCAGAACTGTTATATTGAAAGGTTTAACGGAACTTACAGAAATGAAGTTTTGAATAAATATATTTTTGACTCAATTGAAGAGTTAAAGGAAATTACTGAGGATTGGTTAATTGAATATAATTACAAAAGACCTCATTCAAGTTTGGGTGGATTACCACCAAAGATATTTTTAAATCAGCAAAATATGAGCAATTTTGATAAAAAGAAAAACTTAAATATTGTTGAGAAAATTGTTGGTTAAAAATTTAAAAAGTCTCCACTGAAGTGGCGGCGGTTTTGGGGCCTAGGACAAGTCTAATCTCAAATGAAGATTTATTTCGAGAAAGATTGGTCTCGAGGGTCTCATAAAAACTGTGTAAACGACTTTTCTAATTTTTACTAATTTTTTTCCATAAAATTTTTAAGAATTAATGGGGAGCGGTATTAAGTTGTTTTTTTAATCGCCTTCAATAACTCTTTTTCAACTGTTTATCAGTGTGATAAATTATAAAGTTGCTTTGAAAGCTGGCAATTTAGACGATTAAATAAATACAACTAACATCATGAAAAATTCCCTAAAACACTTACCTCAACTCAAACAAGATGAGTTAGAAAAAATCATCTCGACAATTCGCGATAACTGCAAAGATGTTGAGAAGATTATTCTGTTTGGTTCTTACGCCAGAGGCGATTACAAAGAGAAAAAAGATTTAGCCGAAGATAGAAAATCTGGTCATGT
>DENL01000011.1 GCA_002359655.1 Rickettsiales bacterium UBA2645
AGAGGCTTATCCAGTATGGCTCGGCGAAGCATCACTATCAAGTCAATTAAGATGATTTTTTGAACAATTTTTAAAAAATTTTTGAAGTGCCAAAACTATGACAAATGACGCAGGAGCTTTGCTCCGAGTAATTTGCAACTCATTCAATTAAGAATAAAAATTTATGAGTATGAATAAATATGGAACTTTCGATCAGAGGATACGCCAGACATCGCGGCGTTGCCGAGTCGGCGGTTAGAAAAGCAATCACGCAAGGAAGGATTACCAAGGGCAAAAATGGTAAGATAAACCCTAAAATTGCCGATAAAGAATGGGGTCAAAATAGTGACCCAGCGCAAATCAAGGCAGAAAACACCTTTGATTCACCTGATTATAGCCAAAATTCTACACCAAGTTCGCTAAGTGGACCAAGTTATCAGCAAAGCCGAGCTATTAAAGAGGCTTATGGTGCAAAACTGCTTCGACTTCAGTTTGAAAAAGAATCAAAAAAATTGATTCCAGTTGATCAAGTCAAAATTGCTGCATTCAACGCTGCAAGAATGACCAGAGATCGCATTTTAAATATTCCTGATCGCGTAATTCCGCAGCTTGTCGGCAAAACCAACATTTTTGAGATGAAAGAAATTCTGAAAGCAGAACTGATCAAGGCACTTGAAGAGTTATCAAAAGCGCATGAAAGATTATGAGCACATTTATTTTCAGCAACATTGCGAAGGTTTAACACCAGATCCAAATTTTACAGTATCATCATGGGCGGATAATCACCGAATTTTAAGCAGTATTTCTTCAGCCGAGCCTGGTCCGTGGAGAACTGACAGAACACCATATCTCAAAGAGATTATGGATTGTTTGTCGCCATCAAATTCTTGCGAAAAAGTTGTCTTCATGAAAGGCGCGCAAATTGGCGGAACTGAGTGTGGAAATAACTGGATGGGTTTTGTAATTCACCATGCACCAGGACCAATGCTGATTGTTAATCCAACAGTTGAGACTGCCAAGCGCACCTCAAAAATGAGGATTGATCCAGCAATAGAAAATTGTCCCGTGTTAAAAGAAAAAATCTCCGATCCAAGATCGCGGGATTCAGGCAACACGATTTTGATGAAAGAATTCCCTGGTGGAGTTCTGGTTATGACTGGTGCGAATTCTGCTGTTGGGCTTCGTTCAATGCCGATTCGTTATCTTTTTTTAGATGAAGTTGACGGCTATCCTGACGATGCCGCTGGTGAAGGTGATCCGGTAAATCTTGCGATTCAAAGAACTGCTACTTTTAGCAATCGCAAAATTTTCATGATCTCGACACCAACGATCAAAAATTTTAGCCGGATTGAAACTGCATTTTTGGAAGGTGATCAGCGTTATTATTTTGTGCCATGCCCTGATTGTGGCGAATTTCAAATTCTCAAATGGAAAAATATTAAATGGCCTAAAGGTAAGCCAGAATTAGCTTACTACGCCTGCGAAAAATGCGGCAGCGTTTGGGAAGATCACCAAAAAGCAGAAATTTTAAGGCAAGGTAAATGGGTAGCAACCAACCTAAGCGCTAACAGCAAAACAATTTCTTTTCACCTATCATCACTTTACAGCCCGCACGGCTGGACAAGTTTTGGTGATATAGCGCAGGAATTTTGCGAGGTTCACAAAGACCCTCCCAGACTTCAGGTTTGGACGAATACCAAACTTGCAGAAACTTGGGAAGACATGGCGGGAGAAGTTATTGATCCAACCGGATTAATGAAACGCCGTGAAAATTTTGGCACTCGTCTTTTCAAAGATATTGCCATCATCACTGCTGGCGTGGATGTGCAAGACAATCGTCTTGAAATCGAAATTGTTGGCTGGGGAAAAGATGAAGAAAGTTGGTCACTTGATTACCAAGTGATTTACGGCGACCCATCAACTCCGCATCTTTGGAATGATCTTGATAAAATTTTAGAAACAAATTTTGAGCATCAAAGAGAATTGCCGAATTTTCCGATTACGGTCGTGTGCATTGATAGCGGTGGCCACTATACGGATCATGTTATCAACTACTGTGACGCGCGTAGACACAAAAAAGTTTTTGCCATCAAAGGAAGTTCAAGTGGAGCTGGCGTTCCAATCTGGCCGCCTCGTGCCAGTCAAAACAAAAGATTAAAAAAACCTGTTTATGTCATTGGTGTTAACGATGCCAAAGAAACTTTGATGCAACGACTTCGCATTGTCGAAGAAGGCGCTGGTTACTGGCATTTTCCAATGGAACGCAATGCTGAATGGTTCGCACAAATCACTTCGGAAATTGTCAGAACAAAATATTCAAAAGGCAGACCAGTTCGGCAGTGGTCACCGCGCCGCGAAGGAGCAAAAACTGAGGCACTTGATTGCAGGGTTTATGCTTTTGCGGCGCTCCGTGGTTTAGTTCGTAACTGGAAATTTGATTTAAACAAAGCAGTTGAACGGATTAAAGAAATTCCATTTAGACCAGAAAATAAGCAGGTTCAAAACATTCAGCCAACAGTGCATCAACGAGCAAGAAGAGTCAGAAGCAAAGGAATTTACTAAAATTGAAAACACTTGAAGAGCAATTAACGGAAGTCCAACAGGCAATTTCTGACATTCTGTTAAACGCCCAAGAAGCGTGG
>DENL01000014.1 GCA_002359655.1 Rickettsiales bacterium UBA2645
AGAGGCTTATCCAGTATGGCTCGCCGAAGCATCACTATCAAGTCAATTAAGATGATTTTTCGAACAAATTTTAAAAAAGTTTTGAAATACCAAAACGATGCCAAATGACGCAGGAGCAAAGCGACGAGTAATTTGCAACTCATTCGACTAAGAATAAAAATTTATGAGTACAAATAAACATGGAACTCTCGATTCGAGCATATGCCAGACATCGCGGCGTTACCGAGGCGGCGGTTAGAAAAGCAATCAGACAAGGAAGAGTCAGCAAAGGTAAAAATGGCAAAATAAATCCTAAAACTGCTGATAAAGAATGGGGTCAAAACACCGATCCGGCGCAAATAAAGGCAGTATTTACTGAGGAAAAGCCCGATTACAGCCAGAATTCAATACCAAACGCAACAAACGGACCAAGCTATCAGCAAAGTCGAGCGATTAAAGAGGCATATGGCGCGAAATTGCTTCGATTACAGTTTGAAAAAGAATCAAAAAAGCTGATTTCGATAGATGATGTTAAAGTATCGGCATTCAACGCCGCACGAATGACCAGAGATCGCATTTTGAATATTCCTGATCGTGTTATTCCTCAGCTTGTTGGCAAAACCGATATTTTTGAGATGAAAGAAATTTTAAAAGCCGAGCTGATCAAAGCCTTGGAAGAGCTATCAAAAGTTCATGAAAAATTATGATGACATTTACCTTCAAAATCACTGCGAAGGCTTAAAGCCGGACCCGAATTTTACAGTATCAAGCTGGGCAGATAATCACCGCATTTTAAGCAGTATTTCCTCAGCAGAACCTGGACCATGGAGAACTGACAGAACACCATATCTCAAAGAGATTATGGATTGCTTGTCGCCAAGTAATCCTTGCGAAAAAGTCGTCTTCATGAAAGGCGCACAGATTGGCGGAACGGAATGCGGCAATAATTGGATGGGTTTTGTAATCCATCACGCACCAGGACCAATGCTGATTGTAAATCCAACAGTTGAGACTGCAAAGCGCACCTCAAAAATGCGGATTGATCCAGCAATAGAAAATTGCCCTGCGTTAAGTGAAAAAGTAAAAGACCCAAGAGCAAGAGATTCCGGCAACACAATTTTGATGAAGGAATTTCCAGGCGGCGTTCTGGTTATGACTGGCGCGAATTCCGCTGTTGGACTTCGTTCAATGCCGATTCGTTATCTCTTCCTCGATGAGGTTGACGGCTACCCTGATGATGCGGGTGGCGAAGGTGATCCAGTAAATCTTGCGATTCAAAGAACTGCTACTTTTAGCAATCGCAAAATTTTCATGATCTCGACTCCGACAATTAAAAATTTCAGTCGGATTGAAACGGCATTTTTGGAAGGTGATCAACGATATTATTTCGTTCCTTGTCCTGATTGTGGCGAATTTCAAACTTTGAAATGGTCGCAGATAAAATGGCCTAAAGGTAGACCAGAAGCAGCTTATTACGCTTGCGAAAAATGCGGATCAGTTTGGGAAGATCACCAGAAAGCAGAAATTTTACGGAAAGGAAAATGGGTTGCGACCAATCCAAATTGTAATAACAAAACAATTTCTTTTCATCTGTCATCACTTTACAGCCCGCATGGCTGGACAAGCTTTGGCGATATAGCGCAGGAATTTTGCGAAGTTCATAAAGACCCGCCAAGACTGCAAGTTTGGACGAACACAAAACTTGCAGAAACTTGGGAGGACATGGCTGGTGAAGTTATTGATCCAACCGGATTAATGAAGCGCCGTGAAAATTTTGGCACTCGTCTTTTCAAAGACATCGCCATCATCACCGCCGGCGTGGATGTGCAAGATAATCGTCTTGAAATCGAAATTGTTGGCTGGGGAAAAGATGAAGAAAGTTGGTCACTTGATTACCAAGTGATTTACGGTGACCCATCAACTCCGCACCTTTGGAATGATCTTGATAAAATTCTGGAAACAAATTTTGAGCATCAAAGAGAATTGCCGAATTTTCCGATTACGGCCGTGTGCATTGATAGCGGCGGTCACTATACGGATCATGTCATCAACTATTGCGATGCAAGGAAGCACAAAAAAGTTTTTGCAATCAAAGGAAGTTCAAGTGGTTCAGGAGTTCCAATCTGGCCACCTCGCGCCAGCCAAAACAAAAGATTAAAAAAACCAGTTTATGTCATCGGTGTAAATGATGCTAAAGAAACTTTGATGCAACGACTTCGCATTGCCGAAGAAGGTGCTGGTTACTGGCACTTTCCAATGGAGCGCGATGCCGAATGGTTCGCACAAATCACTTCGGAAATTGTCAGAACCAAATATTCAAAAGGCAGACCAGTTCGTGAATGGACACCGCGCCGCGAAGGAGCAAAAACTGAAGCATTAGATTGTAGAGTTTACGCTTTTGCAGCACTGCGCGGATTAGTTCGTAACTGGAAATTTGATTTAAACAAAGCAGTTGAACGGATTAAAGAAATTCCATTTAGACCAGAAAATAAGCAGGTTCAAAACATTCAGCCAACAGTGCATCAACGAGCAAGAAGAGTCAGAAGCAAAGGAATTTACTAAAAATTGAAAACACTCGAAGAGCAATTAACGGAAGTCCAACAGGCAATTTCTGACATTTTGTTAAACGCCCAAGAAGCGTGG
>DENL01000010.1 GCA_002359655.1 Rickettsiales bacterium UBA2645
CCCCCCATTTTTTTAATTATGCCTAAAGGGATTAGAGCCGATAAGGAATTACTATTCACTTCAAGGTTTATAGGCGCTATCTACGAGAATTTTTACTTAAAAATTGGCGAATCTCGTCTACCGCATGGTCTTCTAGATTGCCCGCATAGCGCCATACAACATCACCTTCTGAATTAATTAATAAAGTTTCTGGAACCGCCTTAATTCCAATAAATTTTGTGAATAAAGCTTGGTTATCTGTGGCCACTTTTTTAAACGGATTGTCATTTGTAGCTAAATATTTTTTAGTATTTTCATTGATATCACGCCAAGCAACCCCATAAATATCAATGATTCCTTCATCTCGTAACCGCAGCAAAACTTCATGCTCAGCAATGCAAGTTGTGCACCAAGAAGCGAAAAGATTAATCAAAGAATATTTTCCTTTTAAATCTTTTTTAGAAAAATTTTCAGCTTCATCAAATAAATTTGGCAAAGAAAATTCAGGCAAGATAATTTTTTCTTTAACAAATCTAATGTCAAAACTTTGCTGAATGTCTCGCTGCTCAATTTCTTGTTTTTTACTGATTTTGTAAGTAGAAAAGCCAATTACTGAAATCAAAAAAATCAGCACAAAAAAAGGTATAAAGTTGCTTAAATTTCTCATAAAATTTTAAAATAAATGACCAAAGAATTTTCCTTTAACTTAAAAAGCAGCGACAATAAAGCAAGACGCGGCGAAGTGATAACGGCTCACGGTAACATTCAAACTCCAGCCTTTATGCCAGTTGGAACCGCTGCAACTATTAAAGGAATAAAATCACGCGACATAAAAGCATCAGGTGCTGAAATTATTTTGGGTAATACTTATCATTTGATGCTACGCCCGAGCGCTGAAATAATTGAGCAGCTTGGTGGACTTCATAAATTCATGAATTGGCAAGGTCCGATCTTGACTGACTCTGGCGGTTTTCAAGTAATGTCACTTTCTAAAATTCGTAAAATTTCTGATGAAGGAGTTGAATTTTCTTCGCACTTAGACGGCTCTAAACACTTCGTCAGCCCCGAAAGATCGATTGAAATTCAACACAAACTAGACGCCGATATCACAATGATTTTTGACGAATGCGTTGAGTTTCCTGCAACTTTTGAGCAAGCAAAAAAAGCGATGGAACGTTCAATTCTGTGGGCTAAAAGATCTAGAAATGCTTTTATTAAAAGATCAGGATACGGAATTTTTGGCATCATGCAAGGTTCAACTTTTCGTGATTTGCGTGAAATTTCAGCACAAAAATTAATTGAAATTGGCTTTGATGGCTATGCAATCGGTGGTTTAGCGGTTGGCGAAGGACAACAAGAAATGTTCGCTGTACTCGATTATGCACCAGATTTATTGCCGATTGAAAAGCCGCGCTATTTGATGGGAGTTGGTAAACCTTCTGATATTGTTGGTGCAGTTGCTCGCGGAATTGATATGTTTGATTGCGTTATTCCAACCAGATCTGGTCGTACTGGACAAGCTTTCACAAGAAATGGAGCTATTAATATACGCAACGCCAAATATCGCACCGACGAAAAACCGCTAGATGAAAAATGCCTCTGCTACGCTTGTAAAAATCACAGTCGCGCTTATTTGAATCACCTCGATAAAGCAGGAGAAATGCTTGCTGCGACGCTACTTTCCGAACATAATATTTTTTATTACCAAGATTTGATGCGAGATATTCGTAGCGCGATTGAAGAGAAAAATTTCACGCAGTTCGCTCAAAGTTTTTTCAATGTTTTTAATCAAAATCAAGAAATTGAAATAAGCTCTTAAGTCAATTCTAACAAGGCTTTGGAAAGCTATTTTTTTTCTTCTTTCTGTTTAACTTTTTTAGGAATTTCTTTGGCAGCATCTTTCACAGCTTCTCCAACAACCTTGATCTTCTCGAATTTTTCATCGGCGTAATTTTTGGCCTTATTAAACAAAGGTATGGAAATCAGGATTAGAGTGATGATAAGTAAAATACGTAACATTTTTAGATTTGAAAATTGACTATTTAGCCCCGCTAAAACAAAATTCGTCGCCTCTTACCTTCAAGTCAATCACTTAATTATAAATGACAAAAATATCTCGATTGCACGCGCGCGAAATTATTGATTCGCGTGGATTTCCAACTCTGGAAGCTGAAATTCATTTAAGCGATGGCTCAAAATCAATTGCTGCTGTTCCAAGCGGAGCCTCAACTGGCAGCCTGGAAGCTTGCGAACTGCGCGATAATAACCAAGCAAGATTTTTAGGCAAAGGCGTTTTGAAAGCTGTTGAAAATATAAATACTAAAATCGCCAAAAAATTGCTTGGCTTTGACGCGACAAAACAAGAAGAAATCGATCAGATTTTAATTGAAATTGACGGCACAAAAAACAAATCCAATCTTGGTGCAAATGCCATCTTAGCAGTATCTTTGGCTGCTGCAAAAGCGGCGGCAACTTCAAAAAAAGTTCCACTTTTTCAATATTTAGGTGGCGATACAGCAAACCTTTTGCCAGTTCCAATGATGAATATCATCAATGGCGGCAAACATGCTGACAATAAAATCGATATTCAAGAATTTATGATCATGCCAGTCGCTGCCTCTTGCATAAAAGATGCAATTCGCGCTGGGGCTGAAATCTTCCAACATTTAAAATCACTTTTACAAAAAGATTTTCACAATACCAATGTTGGAGATGAGGGTGGATTTGCACCTAATTTAAATTCAGCTAAAGAAGCGCTAGACTACATTTCTGAAGCAACTGCTAAAGCTGGTTACAAGCTTGGCGAAGAAGTTGTTCTAGCTCTTGATTGTGCTTCATCAGAATTTTATCAAGACGGCAAATATAATCTGGCTGGTGAAAATAGAATTTTAAATTCTGATCAACTCATTTCTTACTACGAAGAGTTGGTTAAAAATTATCCAATTTTTTCAATTGAAGATGCTTTTGCTGAAAAAGATTTTGCTGGCTGGAAATCAATCACTCAAAAACTTGGCAATAAAATTCAATTAGTTGGTGACGATCTTTTTGTTACTAATCCAGAGATTTTAAGCAAAGGAATCGCCGATAAAATGGCCAATGCCTTGCTAGTCAAATTCAATCAAATCGGTACTTTGTCTGAAACTTTGAAAGCAATTTCAATTGCCAAAGCAGCAAATTATAACAACATTATCTCACACAGATCTGGCGAAACTGAAGACGCTACAATTGCACAATTAGCAGTCGCCACTAATGCTGGCCAAATCAAAACTGGTTCACTTTGTAGAAGCGATCGCACCGCAAAATATAACGAGCTAATCCGCATTGAAGAATATTTGGGCACAAAAGCTAGATATGCCGGTAAATCAATTTTGAAAAAATAAAATGTCTCGCATCAGCTATTTAAACGGAAAGTTTTTGCCTCATGAAAATTGCTTAGTTCATATTGAAGATCGTGGCTTTCAATTTGCTGATGGTGTTTATGAAGTCACACTTTTCAAAAATGGGCGTTTAATTGATGGTGATGCCCACATTGAAAGGCTCTTTAGAAGTCTGCGTGAAATGAAAATTGAACATGATTTTAAAAAAGAAGATTTAACAAAAATACAAATCGATCTTTTTGAAAAAAATCAAATGATTGAGGGAATTTGCTATGTTCAAGTTACACGAGGCTTTGCCAATCGTGTATTATCTTTCCCAAAAAATTTAACTCCGACAATTTCAGCAACAGTAACTCTTGGCAAAAAACTTAGTGCAGAAGAATTTGAAAAAGGCGTGTCAGTTATGACTCATGAAGATATTCGTTGGAAGCGCTGTGATATTAAGTCTATAGCTTTGTTCGCCCCTAGTTTTGTCAATCAAAAAGCCAAAGATTTAGGTTTCGACGACGCAATTTTTGTGCGAGATGAAGTCGTTACCGAAGGAACTTTTGCCAACGCTTTTATTGTTGATGAAGATAACACGCTAATTACTAAAGCACCTGACAACCTTATTTTGCAGGGTATTACCCGCAATCGTCTGATTGAAATTGCCAAAGAAAATGGCATCAAAGTTATTGAGAGAAATTTTACAGTTGTAGAAATGCTTGCGGCAAAAGAAATATTTCTGACCAGCTCCAGCTTGATTCTAAGACCAGTTACAAAAATTGATGGAAAGATAATTGCTAACGGAAAAGTTGGCGAGATTGCAAAAATTTTGAGCGAAGAATATAAAAAATTTATTGGTTAAGTTCTTTTAAAAATTCAGAAAAATGTGGTTTATTTTGTGAATTTTTTTCTAAAAATTCGGCCAAATTTTTTCTACATTTTACAAAAGCATCTTTGCTCATCGAGCCATTATGGTGCTGATAAATCAGATAAAGCAAATAAGTATTAATCACATCAGTTTCGCAATAATTTCTGATCTCTTGTAACTTTCCTGCGTCAAACATTTCCATCACTTGTGAGCCATCAACGACAATCTTTCCCGGTAATTTAAAAGCAGCACAAAGTTCGTTCATCTTCACTTTTGCTGAAGCACCAAAATCGGAAAAAGCGTCGGCCAAATCGCAATGCCAATCCAAAGAGTATTTCTGATTATAATTATTCCATTTATCACCAATTTTATAAAGCCAAGCTGCTTCAATTTCATGTTTCATCGCGGCATATTTTAAAACCGGCAAGTCAAAATTTTTGCCGTTAAAACTGACTAGACGCGAAATATTTTTCTTCAAATGCGAAAAAAATCCGCGTACTAAATCAGCTTCCAAGGCAAATAAATCACCACCTGAACGAATATCTTTGATTTGATAAAATTCTTGCCCAGAAAAGTCGCGTACAATTTCTGCTTCTAAAAAACTAATCGAGATTACTTGCCAAAAAGGTTGGCGCAGAAAAGAATTTTTTCCTTCGGTAATTTTTAAATGATAGTCAGTCAACGCTTGACGTAGCTGATTTTTATCATCACTTTCCAAATTAAGTAAACGCTTCGCGGCATTGGTGTCGGGAATTGTTTCGATGTCAAAGACAAAAAGATTTTGGTGTTGCATTTAAGCGAGGTAAATTGAAATTAATAAAGTCTGTACAGCTATTTAAACAACTCTCAAAGCAATAAAAAATGCAAGCAATTATTCTTTCAAAAACTGGAGATGTTAGCAATTTAAAAATTAAAAAAATTGATGATCCCAAGCCGCAGAAAAATGAAGTTATAGTTCGTCACACCACAATTGGCGTGAATTTTTTTGATGTCGCCTTTCGTCGTGGTCAGTATAAATTAGAAAAATTCCCAGCTATTTTAGGCTCAGAAGCTTGTGGAGTTGTGGAATCGGTCGGCGACGGCGTTACGGAATTTAAAGTTGGAGATCGTGTTGCTTATGCAACTGGCCCGATTGGCGCATACTCTGAAAAACGCGCTATTCATCAACACCATTTAATTGCTGTACCTGAAAACTTAAACGATCAACAAATCGCCGGATCTTTACTGAAAGGCTTAACCGCCCACGCTTTATTGCACCGAGTTTATATCGCCACTCGCGCTAAAAGAATTTTAGTGCACGCCGCTGCAGGTGGCGTTGGTCACATTTTGTGTCAGTGGGCCAAGTATTTGGGATTAGAAATTATTGGTACTGTCGGTGACGATAAAAAAATCTCTGTAGCTCAAGGTTTTGGTTGCAATCATGTTATTAATTATAAAAGCCAAAACTTTATCGAAGAAGTAGCAAAAATAACTAATAATCAAGGGGTTGGATTGGTTTACGATTCAGTCGGAAAGGACACTTTGGAAAAATCGCTAGAATGTTTATGGCCGATGGGAATGTGTGTAAGTTTTGGCGAAGCTTCTGGTGCAACTGAAAAGCTTGATTTAAACCGCTTAGTTTCAAATTCGCTTTATTTAACTCGTCCAACAATGGCGCTTTACAAGGCCAATCGTATCGAATTAGTTTTATCAGCCAACGAAGTTTTTGCCGCTTTAACTCAAGGAATTATCAAATCAAAAATTACTACTTACGCTTTTCAAGATTTTGCCAAAGCACATCAAGCCTTAGAAAATCGTACATCTACAGGGTCAATCGTTTTAAAAATTTAAATTATGAAGCAGCATGACATTTCTGATCTAACTAATATCCAGATTCGCGACGCCGTATCTGATATTTTAGCCAATCAAAGCAGTATTGATAGAGCCCATCCGTTATTAATTGAAAAACAAAATCTGTGACAGCAACCAGATTTTGCCAGACTTTTTAGATGGGATAGAGCTAGGCGCATTAGTGATACTGCAAATTTTTTCTACGAATATTTTAAAGCACCGCCCCATAATCTTGATTTACCAACACTTCGCGCAAACGCCCCCTTTGCCCTAAACATGATCAATCACTCCAACAGCAACAACGTAGCCTCATGTCAGAAAGACATGCAGCTCTAATGTTAATATATGATACTCTTGAGCACCAAGCCGAGTGATATTCAAGAAACTTTCTTTCAGTCCTTCCCTCCCAAAAGAGATGGCGAGATTTTATGCCCTGGCGGTACTGGAGCAAGATTGGAAGAATTAATTCAGAGTTTAAAAGTTCCAAAAGAAGATCTTACAACATTAGAAATTCACCAACTTCTAATGAGCAAAATTATTGATCGATTGAAGTATGTAGTTGATTCAGAGTATCAGGTTCATCTCTTGCCTTACCTGAATTTTGCCTTTGGCTTGGAAAGCAAAGAGGATGTCAAAAAAAGAGACGTAACCTTCACCATCCCGCAATTCGATATCCCAGCTTATGTTTTGCAGGAAGAGCTCACTAACTACGCTGAGAATTTTAAAACAGAAATTCAGCGAAGAATTGATTACTTAAGAGAAGCCATCGACGCAATCTGTCAAGATTTTGACGCCAATATTATTTATAATCCGTCACAAACTGAGCGCTCTGCTGAAATGACGCAAAAATTTAAATCGCTTGGGATATCAAGCTCTGAATTTGCTGGCCTGATAAAAGAGAAAGAAAAATCACAAGATATCTTGCTGGATGAAGATGAAGATGGATTTGAATGGAATCTTGAAGCAATTGACGCTCTAGTAAAAAAAGATTTACTCTTGCAATTGATGTCACGCAATCCCGAAAAAACTTACACACCTTCACAAACCATGTCGGACAACATTCCGCGCGGATCCAATTTATTCAGAGAAGATGCTGCAGCAAAAATTGCTGAACTTTTACGCTCAAACAATGAAGAAGATTTATTGATCGGTGTTGAGTCTTTGTGGACTTTGGGAGTAAGACTTGCAGGTAATAGCCCAATTCAACTGATTAAAACCATCAATCTTCTTTCGGTAAGTTTTTTACAGAAAAATGTGAAGCCTCACCTTCCTTATTCGCGTTGATAAGGGCTCTTAAATGTGGCGCAAAATCTCCCATAAATTACCGAGGTAACAGCGAAGAAATCAGAAAAATTATTGCAGATCACTCAACTTTTAACGATTTATCCCACGCCCTCACTACTGCGGTGACAGAAAAATTACCACGCCTTAGTATGGATGGGGTAAAAGAATTATTTACTCTTGAAGGCGAAATTCGCGCTGCGCTCTTTAAAGTTTACGGCTTTGATACAAAAAACATGTTAGAAGATTTTAGTATTGATGATTCAAACCCAGTAAAATCTTGTCTGCCTTTTAGCCAAAAATATAGAATCACGCCTAATCAAAAGATCATGGGAATGGGCAAAAAGATTGCCGATCTCATAACCTGTGAACCACATGAATATTCTATTTACTTGCCATTTACTTATAACGACGTTTTTACTAACGAAGGAGATCGAGAGTCAATTCTTAAAATGTTTGAAAGTAGGGAGAAGATTCAAAATTTTTTACCTACTCCGCCAACAATCATAACGCCAACTCAAACTAATGCTTCCTACCAGCTAATAGGAACAAATCTATCAAGAATCGCTTAGTCTGGTTAAAGAAAATTATTCGTAGCGTAAAATCTCGGCTGGATTGGCTTTGCTGGCTTTATAAGCTGGATAAAGTGTGGCCAAAAATGAAATCATCAAAGACATTCCAACAATTAAAATTACGTCCGAAGCAAAAACTTTTGCTGGCAAAGTTGAAAGAAAATAAATTGCCGGATTAAACAAAGTTGTATCAGTTGCTGATTCAAGCCAGAGCTTGATATTATTGATGTTAGATGAAAATAAAACGCCGATAAAAAATCCTAAAAAAGTTCCGATAAATCCAATTGAAGAGCCACAAATTAAAAATATACGCATAATTCCACCTTTGGTCATGCCAAGAGTGCGTAATAGCGCAATGTTTTTATTTTTATCATTAACCAACATAATCATGCTTGAAATTATGTTAAAAGCGGCAACCAAAATTATCAGGGTCAGAATCAAAAACATTACAGTGCTTTCAACTTTTAGTGCATCGATAAAACCAGAGTTGGATTGCTGCCAGTCAACGAAGTAAAGATCAGACTTCCTAGTTATGATTGGATAAATTTCTTGTTTTACCATGTCTAATTTTGTTGGTTCTTCGACAAAAATTTCGATACCAGAAACAGAATTTGGAAAACGAAAGTGAATTTGTGCCATGTCAAAATTTGTAAAAACTGTTGTTGAATCGTACTCGTAAAGACCAGACTCAAAAACTCCAACAACTTGATAAGTTTTAATGCGCGGAATTGCCCCAACAATTGTCTCAGCAACTTCGGCAGAAATAATTTTTATTGGATCACCAATTTTTAAATTCAAGTTTTGTGCAACTGCCGAGCCAATCAAGACAGAATTTTTTTCTGACATTTTTTCAATATCACCAGCTGTGATATTTTCTGAAATCAGCTTTTTATTTTTCAAATCTTCTAACTTTACTGACTTGATTAAACCACCAGCATTCTTGCTTTTTGATGACAACATCGCCTGACTTTCAATAATCGGATCGACATATTTTACGCCAGAAACTTTTTTAATTTCATCAACTAAAGCTTGATATTCGTGAATCTGCGAACCGCGGCTATAAATTGTTAGATGTGAATTAACTCCCAAAATGCGATTAACTAATTCATAACGAAAACCGTTCATCACTGACATAACCACAATCAAAGTGGCCACACCAATCATGATTCCGACAAAAGAAAAAATCGCCGTGATTGAGATAAATCCTTCTTTGCGTTTTGATTTTAAATAACGAAAAGCGATTAGAAATTCGAGTTTGGAGAACATGTTTATTTATTTTGAATTTTGAAAATTTTGTATTTTTGATTGCACTTATTGACTAGACTACCTCTGCCATCGCTTGTTTTATCGCGTCAAGCATGAACTCAATGAACAAAGTTGAATCTCCCGCTTTGTCGCAAGCGCCAAGAACTTGATAATATTTTTCTTGTTGTTTGTGAACCACAGTTTCAACTGGCAGATAGGCTAAAAATGGTACATACTTGCTTAAAATTAGGCTTTGCCAAAGTCGTCCCATGCGGCCGTTGCCATCAGAAAAGGGGTGAATAAATTCAAATTCGTAGTGAAAAACGCAGCTATTAATCAGCGGATGAGTTTCGGTTTTACTTAGCCAATCGAGTAAATCTTGTATCAAATGTGGTACACGTTCTGCAGGTGGTGCCATGTGAATCAAGGTTTGATCTTTATAAATTCCTACCAAGCCACTACGAAATTTCCCCGCCTCATCAACCAAACCGCGCATTAAAATTTCGTGTGCCTTTAGCAAATCTTGTAAATTTTCTGGCTGCCAATTTGACATTTCTTCGTAAGCCAAAAAAGCATTGCGAACTTCTTGAATTTCTCGCGGCTGTCCAAGAACCGTTTTTCCCTCAATCACCGCACTAACTTGTTTTTCACTTAAGCTGTTATTTTCAATAGCAAGCGAGGCATGAATTGTACGGATACGATTGTTACGACGAAGCTGCGGATTCAACTCTTCCCTAGTTTCAAAAGACCAAGTAATAACCATTTCTTCAATATCAGCAATAGATTTTAGAACAGAATCTGTGATTAAAAATGGTGGTCGATAGGCCATTTAAGAAATGCCTTTAGAAGTTGAATATTCAAAGTGAAAAATTTGATCTGGATGAACAATTTTGTAAATGTCGTGGGCAGCAGAGGCGGCTTCGGCAAAGCCAGTTAAAATTAATTTCAATTTATTTTTGTAAGTGGCGATGTCGCCAATGGCGTAAATTCCTGCAATTGAGGTACGCATTGTTGAAACATCTACAACTTCGATATGATTTTTATGCAAATTCAAACCCCAATCAGCGATTGGGCCAAGCTCCATGGCCAGTCCGAAAAATGGCAATAAATAATCAGCTGCGAGTTTTTTTATGTTGCCATCAAAATCTTTTACTAAAACTGCGGAAAGCTTGCCGTCATTGCCTTCAAGCCCCTCTAGTTGGAACGGAATTACTAACTCAATTTTACCTTGCGCTCCTAGTTGCTTCATTTTTTCAGCGCTTTCAGGAGCACAGCGAAATTTATCGCGACGATGCACAACATAAACTTTGGCAGCGATTTCAGCCAACGAAATTGCCCAATCAACTGCAGAGTCTCCACCACCAGCAATAACTACATTTTTGCCAGCAAATTCTGCTTTGTTACGTACTGCGTAGAAAATTGATTTACCTTCAAATTCTTCAATTCTGTCAAGTGGCGGACGATTGGGGCCAAAGGCTCCGCAGCCAGCGGCAATAATCACGGCTTTGCAATTAATTTGAGTATTTTTTGAAGTTGTGACAGTAAAACTTCCGTCAGAATTTTTAATAAACTTATCAACGCGTTGATTTAAATGATAAGTTGGTGCAAATGGTGCTGCTTGGGCTTCTAGAAGCTCAATCAATTCACTTGCAGCAACTTTTGGATGAGCTGGAATATCATAAATTGGTTTTTCTGGATAAAGCGCGGTGCATTGTCCGCCAATAATTTCTAGAGTGTCGATTACATGAGATTTGATTTTCAACATTCCAGCTTCGAAGATCGAGAATAATCCTGCTGGACCTGCGCCAATAATGACTAAATCGGTATTATGAGTCGTCATAATTTTTATTTTATTATAAGAAAATTTATCTCAAATAAATTAAGTTTTGGCTTAGAAAAACACAAGCGCACAAATCGTAACTTGCTTTTGAAATTGGAGAGAAATATTTTGTTTAAGTTTTTGAAAATCATCACTTTCTCTAAACACCTTATGAACACCACTGCAATGTCTGGAATCTATTTCAACAATCCAATTAAAACTCTGCATCGCTTAAGAGAAGCTGGCTTTACTGAAAAACAAGCCGAAGCCCAACTTGAGATTATTAGTAACTGCATAGAACATGGAGTCGCTACCAAAAAGGATTTGAAAGAACTAGAACTTCGAATGAAAATAAAAACCGCTACAATCGTCGCATCAATCGTTGGATTTTTTTCATTATTGGAAAAATTTATAAAATAAACCCGCTGGCGAGCCCGCCTTATCTTTGTTGCAAAGCCTTGCGCAATCTTAATCAAAACTAAAATGTTAAAAACTGCAAACCTAGGCTTTCCTAGAATTGGTGCTAATCGTGAGCTTAAAAAAGCTATCGAAAGCTATTGGAAGAAAAGCTCTTCTGCAGCTGACTTACAAAAAGCAGCTGCTGAAATCAGAGCAAAAAATTGGCAAACTCAAAAATCCGCTGGCATCACTTTTATTCCTTCAAACGATTTTTCTTTTTACGATCAAATATTGGATGCCCAAGTTTTGTTTGGCGCTGTTCCAGATCGTTTTAAATTCAACGGCGAAAACGTTGATTTAGACCTTTATTTTGCAATGGCTCGCGGTGCACAACGTGACGGCATTGACGTCACCGCAATGGAAATGACTAAATGGTTCGACACTAATTATCACTACATTGTTGCTGAATTTAAAAAAGATCAGCAGTTCAAAATTTCATCAAACAAAATTTTTGACGAATATTTGGAGGCAAAAAAATTAGGAATTGAAACTCGTCCAACTGTGATTGGGCCAGTTACTTTCTTGCTTCTTGGCAAATCAATTGATGGTTCAAATAAATTAAATTTGCTCGACAATCTTTTAGTTGCTTACAAAGAATTATTTAAAAAATTAGCTGAACTGGGTGTTAAAGACATACAAATTGACGAGCCTTTTTTAGTTACTGATTTATCTGAAGAAGCCAGAAAAGCCTACGATTTAGCTTATGAAAAAATTAAACAATTCACTGGCAACATTAAACTTCACTTAGCAACTTATTTCGACTCTATTGCTGATAATACCAAGCTTGCTTTCAGCCTTGGTACTGAATCAGTGCATGTTGATTTAGTTCGCGCTAATGATCAATTTGATGAAGTTTTAAAATCAGTAAAAGCTAATCAAATCTTGTCTTTAGGCTTGGTTGATGGAAGAAACATTTGGATTAATAATTTCGAAAATTCAGTTGCGCTTGCTAAAAAAGCTGTAGAAAAACTTGGTAAAGACCGTGTTATTATTGCACCTTCATGTTCTTTGATTCACACGCCAGTTGATTTAGAAAATGAAACCGAGCTTGACGTAGAATTAAAATCTTGGTTGTCTTTTGCTACGCAAAAACTTTCTGAAATTTCAACTATCGCTAAAGCTGCTGGAAATCAAGAATCAGAAGCTAAAGTAGCTCTTGAGATTAATAAAAAATCTTTGCAAGCACGCAAAACTTCTTCTCGAATTCACAATGATGAAGTCAAAAAACGCGTTGCATCAATCAGAGAGAATTTAATCAATCGTAAGAGTGACTTCAAAACTCGTAAAAAAATCCAAAATACCCACATCAATCTGCCATTGCTGCCTACAACAACTATCGGCTCTTTTCCACAAACTAAAGAAGTTCGCAAAGCTCGCGCTGATTTTAAAGCCGGCAAAATTTCTGCAGCTGATTACGACAAATTCGTCAAAGAAGAAACTACTCGTACAATTCGCTTTCAAGAAGAGATCGGACTCGATGTTTTGGTTCACGGTGAATTCGAGCGCAACGACATGGTAGAATATTTCGGTGAACAATTAGCAGGATTTTTCTTCACCAAAAATGGCTGGGTTCAAAGCTATGGAAGTCGCTGCGTAAAACCTCCGGTAATTTTTGGCGATGTTTCGCGTCCAAATCCAATGACAGTTGAGTGGGCAAAATACGCACAAAGCCAAACCAAACAAATCATGAAAGGCATGTTGACTGGCCCAATCACGATTTTGCAATGGTCTTTTGTACGTGACGATCAACCTCGCAAAGATACGGCTTTGCAAATTGCTTTTGCCATTCGCGATGAGGTTTGCGATTTAGAAAATGCAGGCATCAAAATCATTCAAATTGACGAAGCTGCACTTCGCGAAGGATTACCAATTCGTAAAGCTAATTGGAAAAGCTATTTAAAATGGGCAGTTGATGCTTTCAGAATCAGCGCTTCTGGTGTTGAAGATCGAACTCAAATCCATACTCATATGTGCTACTCTGAATTTAACGATATCATTGCAGCCATCGCCGATATGGACGCCGATGTAATTTCAATCGAAACTTCTCGTTCACAAATGGAATTATTGAATGCCTTTGTAAACTTCAAATATCCAAATGAGATTGGACCCGGTGTTTATGATATTCACTCTCCAAGAGTTCCCAAAAGAGAAGAAATGGAAGATCTTTTAAAGAAAGCTTTAGATGTTTTAAAGCCTGAGCAAATCTGGGTAAATCCTGATTGCGGACTTAAAACTCGTGATTGGCCAGAAACTAAATCTGCTTTAAAAGAAATGGTTGAAGCAACTAAATCTTTGCGAGCTCAAATTCAGTAGTAAAACTTAAGCTCGAAATAGAACAAAATAAAACCGACTCGTGAAGTTTTTTCACGGGTCGGTTTTTTATTGGCAGATCTTAGCCATAATTTTTCAATCCAGGGTAGAAATTTTTTTTCACTCTTAAATCCTAGCTTGGTGGTAATATTTTTTCCTCAAGTTGAAAATGCCAACACATTTGATTTCATCACGATTTGATGTTCACCACTTTTAACCCTACCACAGGCTTTCACCACGAGCTGATCCCCGAATTCAGTATTGTCAGAATAAAATCACCACTTTAAATTGAGTTTCACTTAAATTACTCACCATAAAATTAATTAAAATGGTTGCCAAAATTAAAACCTTCTCTTTCGTTGGAGTTGATGTTGTTGAAGTTGATGTTCAGGTAAAAATCAGTGAAGGTGGAAATCCCCTTTTTACAATTGTTGGTTTACCAGATAAAGCTGTTGGTGAATCTAAAGAGCGCGTTCGTGCTGCAATTTCTTCGACTGGCCTTGCTTGGCCTTTCAAAAAAATTACCGTTAATTTAGCTCCAGCAGATTTGCAAAAGGAAGGTGGACATTTTGATTTGCCAATCGCTCTTGGAATAATGATTGAAATGGGAATTCTTGAACAACGAATGGTCGAAGATTTATTTGTTTTAGGCGAACTTTCTTTGGACGGCTCAATCAACTCAATTAATGGAACTATTTCAGCCGCAATTGGCGCTAATCAAAGAAATTGTGGTATAATCTGTCCACAAATAAATGGCTTTGAAGCTGCTTGGGCAGGAGATCTAGAAATTATTGCCGCCCCAGATTTACTTACGTTAATTAATCACTTTAAAGGTCAGCAATTTTTAGCACGACCTGAAAATAAACAGATTTTTGAAACCCCAATCTATCCAGATTTATCAGACATTAAAGGCCAAGAATCTGCCAAGCGCGCTTTAGAAATTGCTGCAGCTGGCGGTCATAATTTACTTTTGATTGGGCCTCCTGGAACTGGCAAATCAATGTTGGCATCAAGACTGGCAGGAATCTTACCGCCACCAGAACTAAATGAAATTCTAGAAATCAACATGATTCACAGCATCAATGGCGGAATTGTTGATGGAAAATTAATCACCCACCGACCTTATCGCAGTCCGCATCATTCTTGTTCAATGCCAGCAATGATCGGTGGCGGAGTTAAAGCCAAACCCGGAGAAGTTTCATTAGCACATCAGGGAATTTTATTTTTGGATGAATTGGCTGAATTTCCGCGTCAAGTTTTAGATTCATTACGACAACCTCTGGAAACTGGCGATGTCAATGTTTCTCGCGTAAACGCTCGCATCAATTATCCAGCAAATTTTCAATTGGTAACAGCAATGAATCCTTGTCGCTGCGGCTATTTAGGAGATGCAGCGCGCGAATGTAAAAAAGCTCCGATTTGTGGTGAAGATTATAAAAACAAAATTTCTGGGCCACTTTTAGATCGCATCGACATCACAATTAATGTACCTCAAGTTGACATTTTTTCTGAAATTTCTAGCAAAAGTGAAAGTTCAGAAATTGTTAAAGCGAGAGTTTTAGAGGCACGAAGACTACAAAAAATAAGATATGAAGCTGAACCTGCGATGCAAAATTTACCAAAAATAAATTCAAAAATTGATGGCAAAATTTTAGAAAAATTTAGCGAACTTGATGAGGAATGTCGTAAAGTTTTGAAAAAATCAGTGGAAAAAATGTCAACTTCGATGCGCGGAATCAATCGAATTTTGCGAGTTGCGCTAACTATTGCAGATTTAGAAAAAAGCGAACAAATCCATCAGCATCATTTGCTAGAAGCGATTTCTTATCGACGAAAGATCTAGAGTTTAGAAATTTCTTCCAAAATAATTTTTCTTGTCTTTTCGATATCGCTTAAATGTGGCGCGTGACCACAATTTTTAAAAACTTCTAAACGAAAGTTTTTTATTCTTTCTTTAAAATAATCAGCTTGTGAAGGATGAATGATCATATCGCCTACACCTTGAAACAAAAGAGTTCGTGGTATTTGAGAAAAATCTAAATCGAAGCAAGAAAATCTTTTTAACTCATCAAACCAATTAATCAGATTAAAAAGATTTTTATCATTAACATCTAAAGTGTGCGCAATTTCACGAGCGTTTTGATCATTCATCGAAATTAAAATTGAGAATTGTCTCATAGCTTGATTGGCAGCTTTAATCAAGTTGGCGCGAAATTCTGAAAAAGTTTTTTGTGACATTGCTGCGGCAATTTTTTCTGATTTCACCATCTGAAATGGTGGCGCAATTAAAATTAATAATTTTGGATTAAGAATTTTTTTTTCAACAAGACGAATGGCCAATTGACCACCCAGACTCCAACCTATTACAATTTCTGGATTTAGATTTTGTGATTTGATATCGGTAAAAAATTTTTCAACATCAGAGAAGCCAGAATAGTCAATTGAAGACACAAAAAAAGGGTCAAAATTTGATTCCTTGAAAACGAATTCCAAAGAATCAAACCTTTGACCCCAACCCGTCAAACATAAACAGGTAGCTTTCTTAGACATTTAAAAACTAAGAATCTTTTTTGTCGTTTGCACCACCAACAAAATCGAAGTTGCCGAATTTGCTTTTGAATTTAGTGACTCTCTCGTCATTAGCATTGATGAAGCTTTGACCTTTTTCTTGCCAAGCTGGATGATTTTTTGGATCAACGTCCAATCTCAGAGTATCGCCTTCTTTCCCCCAAGTTGTAAGAACTTGAAACTGAGTTTTTTTATCAGTCATGATCACATTGATCAAATGCTGCTTCGGATGCTTGTCAGCATTGCTTTCAACGGCTTTAGCTTTATTTTTAGCTTTTGACATTTTCTACCTGAATTTTTTTGTGAATTTTATTTGAAGTCTTGAAAAGACTTTGATCTAAAAGGGGCGCGCATGCTAGGAATAGTTTTTTTTTAGTCAATCACCTAAATTTATAAAAATCTTGACATTCCACCGTATCAAAAAAGAATGCCTATCCAATTGATGATGTTTTGAATTTACAAATCTATCCAAGCTTGGTTGATTAGTCCCGCAACATAGTTTTACCTCTTAAAAACTAAAAAGATCAGAAGGGCTCCTTAGTAATAAAAATAATCGCTGATGAATAAAAATTATTTTTTAAAAAAGAAAATACTTCCTGCCTTAACTTACATTGGCTTGTTGATGCTTCACATTTGTGTTCGTACTTGCAAATTTTTATTTGCCAAAAGGACAATTCTTTTTGTTACAAACCAGAAAATACGCAGCATCAGACTTGGACCAATTTCACAAATCTGCATTATTATCGCCTTTGCTTGGATATTTAACTTATTCAATCAATCGTTAAACTATAACCATATTATCAGCTCCAAATCAGATGAAATAGGCAACCTACAATCATCCAACACATATTTCCAAGAAGAGTTAAGAGATATCAATGACAAGTTAAAAAAGATAAA
Organism: Rickettsiales bacterium UBA2645; assembly: GCA_002359655.1. GTDB lineage: Bacteria > Pseudomonadota > Alphaproteobacteria > Rickettsiales > UBA1997 > UBA2645. The sequence continues at coordinate 17,191 of DENL01000010.1, forward strand.
CGACTACCTAATTTCGGCTACTGGAAGCTCTCAAAAAGTTAGTGGTGAAGAAAAATTTAATTTTAAAACCCCGAAAAATATTAAAGAAAAAGATCTTTCAAAAGATGATCAAAACACTTTAAATGAAATTAAAAACGCTAACGAAATGTTGGTAAGCGTTCACCATTTTGCTCGACACAGAATCAAGACCATTGAAAACGCAATTAACATCACTGGCTTAAATTTAAAACAAAGACCGAGTCATTTAAAAAATAAATTTAATAACTCTGACGAAAAAGAAATTTCTCTTAATGAAGCAAAAGGAATTAAAGATAGACAAGGCGGACCTTTAGTTGACCTTGACTCAATTGCTGATAATACTGGCTCCGAAGATGAAATCCAAAAACATTTAAAAAAAGCTGAATTTTCTAATGATTTTGATCGTCTAGCCATGCTAGAAAATCTTATAAAAGTTATGCCTTTGTCAAAACCAATGAAAAGCTACTACATCTCAAGTGGCTTTGGCCGCAGAACTGACCCAATCACTGGAAGACATGCATCTCATCAAGGTCTAGATTTCGTTGGCCCTGAGCATGGAGCAGTTATTAGTCCATCCGACGGTAAAGTTATTTTAGCTGGGAAATTCAGTGATTATGGCAACGCAGTAGTAATAAATCACGGTTTTGGCATCACAACCCGCTATGGTCATTTAGCAGCGGTAAAAGTTACACAAGGTCAAATTGTTAAAAAGGGTCAGCTAATTGCCATTCAAGGAAATACTGGTCGCAGTACTGGTTCGCATTTACACTACGAAGTTAGATACAGAAATACTCCGCTCAATCCAAAAAAATTCCTCGAAGCTGGAGATTCTTTATTTAACGACGAAACAAATATCAAATATGTCAATAGCTGATCTGAAATCAAAATTCTCTGACTTTATAAAAAATAGCTCTAACAACGATGTTTCGATAACTAAAAAACTTGAATCAATCAGTTCAAACTTCAAATCAAATCCTTCGATTATCGCTAAAGATCTTGAGATTGAAGGCAATATAAATGGCTCTGGCTTTGTTGAAATTGAAGGCTTTATAAAAGGCACAATCAATGGCAATTCTATCGTGCTTCGCGAAGAAGGTGTGGTTGAAGGAGAAATAGTTGCCAATTCAATCAGCATAAGAGGAAAATTTGACGGCACTGTAAGAGCCAAAAATATCAATATCACCAGCAAAGCTAAAATTACTGGCGTTATTGAATATGGCTCGCTTTCTGTGGAAGACGGCGCTTATATCGACGGCCAGTTCAAGCAAATCGTTTTCAAATCATCTTAAGCGCCAAGCCTTTTTAAAATCTCTTCTCGGTCAATAAAATTTACCAAAAACTTTAACTCTGGTCCGTGTTCAAAACCAGTTAAAGCTAGGCGAATTGGCATAAACAGCTCTTTTCCTTTACGATCGCTATTGGCTTTGATTTTTTCTAACCAATTTTGCCAACAAGTTGTATCAAAAGTATCTTCCGGCAAAAGACTTGCGGCTAACTTTAAAAATTCTTTATCTTCGGATTTGTTATTAAAACGAAACTCACTTTTGCAAATTTTCCACCAAATTTTTAGCTCACTTAAAAACGAAATATTTTGCTTTAGGCAATTAAAGAAATTTTCGTCCATTTCAGCCAAACCAAGATTTTCTAGCTCTATCTTAACATCAGATAAATCAAGCTTATGCAGTAATTTTTGATTAATGTGAGCTAGTTCTGAAATATCATAATTTGTTGAAGATTTTGAAAACTTATCAAACGAAAAATCGCGTACCAATTCATCAAAATTTTTATAAATTTTAATCGATTCCGAAGTGCCAATTTGCGCTAAAAAGTTTATCACTGACATTGCTTCATACCCTTCAGCACGCAGTGACTTAACATCAAATCCACCTTCACGTTTTGAGATTTTCCCCTCACTTGCTTTTATTAAAGCCAAATGTGCAAAGTCTGGCGAGGCAGCACCTAAAGCCTCAAAAATCTGAATTTGAATCGCGGTGTTAGTGATATGATCTTCACCGCGAATAATATCGGTAACTTTGAACTCAATATCATCAACTACCGAACAAAAAGTATAAGTCGGAACACCATTATCGCGCACCAAAACTGGATCAGAAAAATGGCGACCTTCGTAAGTAATTTTACCTTTAATTTTGTCGTCCCAAGAGGTGATTTTATCTTCGAGCAAAAAGCGATAATGCGGAGTTAAACCTTGAGAACGCAAAGAATTTTTTTGCTCAACAGTTAAATTAAGCGCCGCACGATTATAAATTGGCGTCATGCCCGAAGCGATTTGCGCCTTTCTTTGCAAATTTAATTCCGCCGCAGTTTCAAAACATTCGTAAAGTCGACCGCTTTTGATTAATTTATTTTTTGCAGCTTCATACTTTTCTAATCTTTCAGATTGCTTGGCAATTTCGTCATATTCTAAGCCGAGCCAAGCCATATCTTGCAAAATCATTTCACGATATTCGTCTTTTACTCTTTCAACATCAGTATCATCTAAACGCAGGCAAAATTTCCCACCGACTTTTTTGGCGTAAAGAAAATTAATAATAGCAGCGCGAATGTTACCAACATGCAAAAAGCCAGTTGGAGAGGGCGCGAAGCGACAGATCTTTGTCATTGATAAATAATTATTTTTTAGAAGTTGGTTTTAGAAATTCTCGATTTTCTGGAGTATCGGGCAGAATAAAATTGCTACCACAATAATCACATTTTTTCTTTGGCCTACCACTGCGCCACATTCCATAAATTGGCCCCAGAATAAATAAAGTTGCCCATAAAATTGCTTCAATCAGAGCGCTACCACGCTTTTTATTTTCGATTACAAATGCTGTTTGACAGTCACCGCAAATAAATCTCTCAGACATTATTTAGTAAATTTATTGGTGATTGGATAACGCCGCTCTTTATCAAAAGCCATGTCAGAAATTTTTGGCCCCAAACAAGATTGCTGGCGCTTATATTCGCTAGCGTAAAAAAGCTTGGCAATTTTTTTTACCAATTCTTCGGCAAATCCTGCAGAGATGATTTCTGTAACTGATTTTTTTTCTTCAATTAAGTGAAATAAAATTTTATCTAAAATTTCATATTCTGGCAGCGAGTCGCTATCTTTTTGGTTTGGGCGCAGTTCCGCCGTTGGTGCTTTTTCCAAGATATTTTGTGGAATTAAATTTTTCTCTTTGAAGGCAGAAATTTCTGGCATGTTTTCATTGCGCCATTGCGCCAATTCATAAACTTCAGTTTTGTACAAATCTTTAATTGGGTTGAAAGCGCCGCACATGTCGCCGTAAAGTGTAGCGTAGCCACAAGCCAACTCTGATTTATTGCCAGTTGAAAGCAAAAGCGCGCCGCTAGAATTTGAAAGTGTCATTAAAATATTGCCGCGAATTCGCGACTGCAAATTTTCTTTGGCTAAATCTGAAATATCATCAAGCGTCATCAACATTGCGCTGAAAGGCATTTCAATTGAAATAACTTCTAAATTTATTTTTAAATTTTCAGCACATTTCGTAGCGTCAACCATCGAAGCTTCAGAATTAAAACGACTTGGCAAAGCATAAAGAGCGACATTTTCTGATCCCAAAGCATCAACTGCTAAACAAGCAACCAAAGCCGAATCAATACCACCTGACATGCCAAGCAAAACTTTATTGAAATTATTTTTTTGAACATAGTCGCGCAAGCCAAGAAGACATGCCAAATAGTCGCGCGCAGTTTTTGTGCTTAAAGAATTTTGCTTAGTTTTTGCAGAAATTTTTCCATCTTTTTCAATTTCAACAATTGCCGAATCTTCGGTAAATTCCTGCATCTGTAAAATAATTTCACCAGCAGAATTCATCACAAAAGAACTTCCATCAAAAACTAAAGAATCTTGTCCACCAACTTGATTTACATAAATCAGTGGCTTAGCTAATTTTTTAGAAAAATTCTGACAAATTTTGTGACGATATTGATGTTTCTTCGAACTATAAGGCGAGGCATTTATTACAACTGCCGTATCAAAAATTTGCTCGCTGAGCAAAAATAAATTACGCTCATCCCACAAATCTTCACAAATTAAAATTGCTAAAGTTTGTCCACGAAATTCAACGCAAGAAATTGCATTATCTGCCGCAAAATAACGCTGCTCGTCAAAAACTGCGTATTTTGGTAGAGATTTTTTATTAATAATTTTTTTGATCTCGCCATTTTCAAGCAAAAGTGCCGAGTTAAACAAAACTTCTTTTTGCGAACGACTAGTGGAAAATATTGGCGCACCAAGCAAAATAGCACATTTTGAGCCACGCGTTACATTTAAAATTTCTAAAATTTTTTCTTTGACTGCAGAAATAAAATATTTTTTTTGCCACAAATCCTGCGCATCATAACCACAAATTGTCATCTCTTGAAACACCACCAAATCACAACCAGCCTGATTAGCCTTTTTAAACTCACTTAAAATCTTAGCGCAATTTCCATCCAAATCACCTACTGTGGAATTAATTTGTGAAAGTTGAATTCTTAATTTTGCAGTCATTTTAAAATTTAAAAACCTCATCAATTTTTTTCATCAAGGTGCTAGTTTCGCTTAAAGCCACAATGATTTTTTGGTAATGTAAAATTTCTTCAAAGCTCAGAATTTTTCCTTTGCGATCTTTTAACCATTTTTGCGCTGGCTGATATCCGCCAATAAAAAATTCCCAAACATTTTGGGTAACTCCTTCAAAATACTGGGTTTGGTTAATTTTTACTTTTCCTTTTTCGAAAGAAATTTTTTCAACTTTATTGTCGCCATCGATAGGATAAGTGGTAATTAATTTTTCAAAGATTTTGCTTTCTAGGAGATGAATTTGACGAAGCCTGCCACCAATTTCTACAAACTGCCAGAAGATATTTTGGTTTGAAGGAAAGGGCACGCGCGGAAAATCAATTTTTAAAAATTCTTTATATTTTTCGCAGTAGTTTGGTGAGTGCAAAACTGCGTAGATGTAGTCGAGAAGATCAAGCGGCGAGAAATTTTTATCAGAAGATTCTTGATCTGGCAAAAATTCCAAACCTAACTTGGCAGAGATTTCTTTGATGATTTCAGGTTTTAGGTTTGGAGTACGATTTAGGTTTGGTTGGTTAAGTAAATCAGCAAAGTTGGTTTTTTGGTCGTAAAGGTATAGAGGGCAAAAGTAATCGCCGCCTTGCATTCCTGGTCTTGACCAGCTTCTAAAATCAATCAAATTTCTAGATAAAAAAATTGGGGAAGAACTCTTTTCTGCATTCCCTAGTTTAAATATTAATCCCTGATTCTCACCCAACAAAAAATGCTGCATCACTTTATCCCGAGCTCTTTCAACCAACTTCAAATCATAATAAATAAACTTCTCATCAAACGGACGATAAGAAATTTTTTGCACCAAACTTTCGTCAGCTTTTATTTGATAAAAATCTTCAACATTTTTTAGCAAATCGTCTTTTTTATCATTCACTAAAATTGCATCTTTTGCTGTCACAATTCCCACACTATTTACGGGAAATAGTTCAGCGATTGAGAAACCTTCATCATATTCCTTTTGCAAATCAAAATCTTTTGGCACCATAAAATAGTTTGGAGCCAGATTTGGCAAGCTTTTGAAAGCGATTGAATTTAGAGAATTCTCCCACAAAAAATTATATTTTTGCTCGCGTTTACCAAAGCAATCGAAATGAAAAACTTGTGCTAATTCGTCCGCTTTTTTCTTGCCCGTCTTTATAAAAATATTGATCGAAACACCTTGTTGAATATCAAAAACATTTTCATCTTTTGAGCCATCTAAAGCGGTTTCTTTTTTCTTAGAATTGCCATGTAAATCGATGGTATAAATTTTGTCGTAATTTGAAAGCAAGCTAAAGCGCATGCCACGAAAAGTTGGGTTATCTAAAAAACCGTGTGGGTTAATAAATGCCAGAATTCCTTCACCATTTTTCTCAATGAAATATTGACCAAAGCGCAAAAATTTTACATAGTCATCGTTGATCCATTTAGGATTTTTTTCTTGTAATTTTTTACTGCTATTTGGCTCTTTTTTGTAGTCTTCCATCAAATTCATAATCCAATCGCTTTTATTTTGGCTCTCGCCTGAATAAGGTGGATTGCCTAAAATCACCATTACAGGAGTTTCATTTTTTATTTTTGAAGCTTCCAATCCTTCAATTGTGAGCTCGCGCATAAAAGCCAAAAGCGGTAAAGCTTCATCAGGATTAGCTTCTTCGAGAGAGTTAGTTAGAAAAATTTTAAAACGCTGATCGCGCTGCATAGAGTTTTGGGCTGACTTGTAGCCAATTTCGCTAAGCAGCAAATCAAGTTTTAAATGAGCCATGGAGTAACTTGCCATTAACAACTCAAAACCGTTGAGACGAGGAATTAAATGGTCATCAACATAGCGACTCCAGATACCTTGTTGGCCTTGGAATTTTTCATGAATTTGCTTAATTACTTCGGTTAAAAAAGTGCCAGTTCCAGTTGCAGGATCAAGAATTTGAACTTTGTGGAAATCAACTTCATTTTGTTTAAAACCTTTGCTCATGCGCTTGTCAGGCAAATGAGTATTGATTTTCTTTTTGATTTTTGAAGTATCAGCAAGTCCGTCTTTTAAATTGAATTCGGTTTTTAGAATTTCATCGGTGGCGCGAACTATAAAGTTAACCACAGGTTCTGGCGTGTACCAAACACCACGACTTTTGCGTAGCGCTGGATCATATTCGCTTAGGAAAGTTTCGTAAAAATGGACTACAGGATCTTGTCTTTTGGTTTTTTTACCAAAGTTTTCCAGAAGCGCTTTGATGTCGGTGGCACGGAAAATATCTGCCAAAGCATCGACAATCCAGTCAATACGATTGTCTAAATCATAACCCGCAACATATTGAAAAAGGCGGCGCAAAAAAGGATTAGTTTTGGGAATTAATTCCGCAGCTTCTTGACGAGAAAATGTATTTAAAGATTGATCATGCAAACGCGCCGCAAACATTCCGTAAGCAATAGTTTGGGCATAAATATCAGCAAACTCTTTTACCTTAATGTTGTGAATTAGAATTTCTTTAAAAGCAGTCATTTGCTCTTTCAGCGAGCTATTTTGCTGTGTTTCCTCATCGGAATTAATAGCATTTTCGATAATTATTGCCAGCAACTTAGCTTTTTTTGCCATCATATACGCCAAGCTTTTGGGCGATTTAATTGTTTGTGAAATATGAAGGGCGAAGTTTTTTAAAAGATTTTGAAATTGCTCAAAATTTTCAGTTATAGCGATAAGGTTTTCTTCTTTGATTTGAGCTATTGAAATGACAGTTACTAAATCTCCATCGCGATAAAAATGAAAATCTAAATAATTGGTAAAAATAAAATTTGGCAAAGAGAGGCGATAACGATCACATTGCTCTTGGTATTTTTTATCAGTCAGATCTGCCTTTAAATCTTTGGCCTCAATATAGCCAACAGGAATATTTTTTTTAGTTAAGACATAATCTGGCGAACCACAAGAAATTCTGGCAGGTTCGTTAGTAGCTCGAATTTCTTGGGGTAAAATTTGATGAAGAAGGTTTTGGAAAAATCCTCGGTAAGCATGCTCGCGAGCAATTCCGCTTTTGTAAGCTAGTGAAATCTCTTTTAAATATTTTTCTATTTCTAGTTTTGACATGCGAGATCGTAAAATCTTTCAATTTCAGTGCGGACATTTTCAGCGCCTTGGGTGGTGTTGATTTTGGCGCGGAATTCTGAAGAGGATTTTAATCCGGCACTGTACCAACCAATATGTTTTCGAGCCAGTGGAATTGCAGTTGTTTCACCGTAATGATCAATCATTTCGCTTAGGTGATTGAGTATAATTTTTTTCTGCTCCGCAACTGATGGTGTTTGTAATGGCTCTTCGCCTTTAAGTTGGGAATTAATTTGTGAAATCAGCCAAGGCTTGCCATAAACTGCACGTCCAATCATAACGCCGTCAGCTTTGGAAAGTGTTAAGGCTTTTTTGGCATCTTCGGCATTTTTAATATCGCCATTAGCAATTATTGGAATTTTTACCGCTTCTTTTGTCAAAGAAATTAACTCCCAATTAGCATTGCCGTTATACATTTGGCAACGAGTACGGCCATGAACTGTAAGCATTTGAATACCAACATCTTCAGCTTTTTTAGCCAAACTTGGAGCATTTAAATTTTCATAATTCCAACCTAAACGCATTTTCATTGTAACAGGAATTTTCACGGCTTTAACGACGGCTGCCATGATTTTGGTGGCCAAATCTTCGTCTTTCATTAAAGCGCTTCCTGCAAATCCGTTAACTACTTTTTTGACTGGGCAACCAAAGTTAATATCGATGATGTTGGCGCCTAAATCTTCATTTAATTTAGCGGCTTCAGCCATAACTTCTGGTTCGCAGCCAGCAAGCTGCACTGACATCGGATAAATCGCGTCGTCTTTTTGGCATTTTTTAAGCGATTCGCGAGTTTGCATAATCATGGCTCGCGAGGCAATCATTTCTGAAATCAATAAAGGCGCTCCGAAAGATTTTACCAAACGACGAAATGGCAAATCAGTTACGCCCGACATTGGCGCTAATAAAACATTATCTTGAAGTTGGATATTTCCGATTTTTATCATTTTTTAAATATTGTCTTGGTGTCCTCGGCATGACTCGAACATGCGCTCACGGTTTAGGAAACCGATGCTCTATCCCCTGAGCTACGAGGACTTATTCTCGCTTAATTTTTCTTCCCTAGGTAATAATACTCAAAATCTAGATCTTGCATTTTTTTTGCATCAAATAAGTTGCGCAAATCAATGATTTTTTTGGTTTTTATTTTTGACAAATCGAGCTTTTTATATTCTGACCACTCAGTAGCAATCACAATTGCATCAACATTTTTGCAGGCTTGATAAGGATCATTAACGAAATTTATATTTTTAAACTCTGCTAATTCACGCTTAGAATTTTCAATCGCTTCGAAATCGTGAGCTGTAATTATTGCACCTTTTTTAACTAATTCTTTGGCAATTGAAATTGCTGGCGAGTAGCGAACATCATCAGTTTTCGCTTTAAAAGCCAATCCAAGTAAAGCAATTTTTTTGCCAGCAATTTTTTGATCTAAAGCGGCGGAAATTTTTTCTACCATTTTGCTTTTGCGATTATTGTTGGAATTATTCACGGCAGAAATAACCGATAAATCAACTTTGTTTTCGCGAGCAAAGTTCAAAATCGCCAAAATATCTTTTGGAAAACATGATCCGCCAAATCCTGGTCCAGGATTTAAAAACTTTTCACCAATACGCAAATCAAGTCCCATGGCATAAGAAAGATCTTTGACATTGCCGCCAGTTACTTCGCATAAATCAGCCATTTCATTGATGAAGGAAATTTTTGTCGCCAGAAATGAGTTAGAAGCGTATTTGATTAACTCCGCTGTTATGATGTCTGTTACGATTAATTTTTCTTTGGCAAAAGCGGAGTAAATTTCAGCAAAAATTTGGTGCGATTTTTCATCTTCAACACCAACCACGATGCGATCAGGATTGGTGAAATCTTCAATTGCTGCGCCTTCGCGCAGAAACTCTGGGTTTGAGGCAATTGCAAAATCAAATTGTGGCTTAGTTTCTTTGATCAGCTTTTTAACTTTAGCACCAGTACCAGCGGGAACTGTCGATTTAGTAACAACCAATTTATAAGAATCGGAAAATGTGGCAATTTCTTTTGCTGCTGCCAAAACATAAGAAAGATCCGCGCTGCCATCTTCATCTTGTGGCGTACCAACTGCGATAAAAACTGCTACACTACCTTTTAAAGCTTCTTTTAAATTTGTAGTAAAAGAGATTTTTTTTGCTGCTGCAACTTCATCCAACATTTCTTTTAAACCTGGTTCAAAAATTGGAATTACGCCAGATTTTAACTTAGAAATTTTCGCTTCATCTTTGTCGACACAAACAATTTCATGACCCAGCTTTGCAAAACAAATGCCTGAAACCAGGCCAACATAGCCGCTGCCAATAACTGTGATTTTCATTTGTGTCCTGCTGCTATTTTTAGGGGTTGGTAATCAAAATCTGCTATATATTGCGCTCCATTTTTATTAAGGTGTCCTTGATCGGCATAAAGCAATTTGTTGTTTTGAATCGCGCTACACTTCTGATTATCGCAAAAGTAAGGGAAAGGGTCAAAAAAGAGTGTATTTTTATATTTTAAAACTTCCTCTTTCATAATACTTTCAAACTCTTGTTGTTTGACAAAATACGATGTTTCTACGCTGACGCAGCTTGGAGTTGAGAAAGGCAATAATTTTTGTAGAGGTACTAATTTTCTTTCAATGCACTTAAGTGGATTTACTCCGTTACTGTTAACATCAAAATTTGGAATTCTTCCAAGAATTATCACTTTTTTATTTAAGCTACTAATTACTTTTAGAGTTTCGCCAAAATTCTCTCTAAAGAGATTTTTATAATCGTCTTTTTCTTCGTTATATTCAAACCAGCTCGATCCCAAAAAAACATATTTTATATGAGGTTTTTCCTTTAAGATGCTTAGTACTTTTTGGCGATATTTCCAACATTTTTCATTTTTATTTAAAATATGGTCGTTGGTTAAAAGAGGCGGACAAGAAAATAGATAAAAACTCATTACTGATAATCCGCGTCTTTCTGCCCAGCTTACCACGCTTTGAGAATAATGACCAGCATGACTATCGCCAAAAAGAGCAACTTCAAAATCTTGTTGATTTGGACCAACTACACATTCATTTATATCTGGAAAAGGATGGCTTTTTTTACCAACTCCGCATTTTTTCCCTTTAACAAAAGCTGCATATTGATCAAGGTCGGTTTCTTGTAAAAGTGGTTCTGAAGAGAAGCGAAAATTAAAGCCGTGAGTGATTTTGGAAATATAATTAAGGCTGATAAAAAATATGATACAAAGAGATGAAACAAAAAATGGATGCCTCGCCAAATTAAAGGAAAATTTTGATTTTTTAATAAAAACATAATGTTTGCGAAATGGCTTCTCAACAAAGCGCCAAGAACAGTAAGATATTATAAAAATTATAAAAATTAGTATTGCTGCTGCTGGAAGAGTGATGATTTTTTGATTAGTATATTCTTTGTAAAAAACTATGATTGGAAAGTGCCATAAATAAAGCGAGTAAGACATTTTTCCTATAAAAACCAAAATTCGGTTAGATAGAAATTTTGCGACTAGGGTTTTATTTTGCTGGCCAGAAATAATTATTAGGACAGCTCCGGTGCATGGTAAAAGAGCGGACAGACCTGGAAAATTTGAATATTTAATCACGAATAAAGAGGCTGCAATTAAAGTAGCACCTACAAAAGCAAGGAAATTATTATGCTTGCTTGAAATTATTTTTTTATTGCTAAAGGCAATAAGACATCCAGCGCCAAGTTCCCAGAAGCGTGAAACCAAAGAGTAAAAAGCAATTTTCTGATTAGAGATGACTAGATATTGACTAAAAAATAGCGAAACTAATGAAAGAAATACTAAAGCGTATAAAGGTAATTTTTTGCTCTTTTTAGAAGAAAAAAGAGTGATGATTAAAACTGGCATTAGAATGTAGAATTGCTCTTCAACGCCTAAAGACCAAGTGTGCAACAATGGATCAGCAGTTCTATTTTCATCAAAATAATCGACCGTTCTTTGAAAAAATAAATTAGAAATTTGTAAGGCCGCATAATAAAACTGCCTAGAAAACCACAACATATCACCTGATGTAAGGATTAAAAATCCCAACAAAAAGCTGATAAAAAGCATTGTAAATAAAGCAGGAAATATACGCCTGATTCTTCTTAAATAAAATTTAGTAAAGCTGAATTCTCCGGCGCTATAGTCTTTGAGAATGATCGTGGTAATTAAAAATCCGGAAATAACAAAGAATATATCAACCCCAACATAGCCGCTGGGTAAAATAAAGTTATAAAAGTGAAAAATTATAACCGAAACTACTGCTATTGCCCTTAAGCCATCAAGGTCAGGACGATACGGAAGAATGTGCTTCATTATAAGATATGTTTGAAATATTGAATAGTTTTTTCTAAGCCTTTTTCAAGATCAACTTTTAAAGAAAAGTTAATTAAGTTTTTTGCTTTTTCAATCACTGGTTTGCGCTGCATCGGATCGTTCTGCGGCAAGTCTTTAAAAATAATTTTTGATTTGGATTCAGTAAGTTTTAAAATTTTTTCTGCCAATTCTAAAATTGTAAATTCTCCAGGATTACCAAGATTTATTGGACCAAATTCTACCGAATTTAGATTCATAAAATTTATGATTCCCTCAATTAAATCATCAACATAACAAAAAGATCTAGTCTGATCACCACGACCATAAACAGTTATATCTTCGCCTTGCAAAGCTTGTACAATAAAATTGGAAACCACGCGCCCATCATTGATTGACATGCGTGGGCCATAAGTGTTGAAGATGCGAATAATTTTTATCTCAACGCCATATTGTTTATAATAATCGAAAAACAGAGTTTCAGCAACGCGCTTACCTTCATCATAGCAAGATCTGGCGCCCATTGTGTTGACATTGCCGAAATATTCTTCGCTTTGCGGATGAATCAATGGATCACCATAAACTTCTGAGGTAGAGGCTTGAATGATTTTCGCCTTAACATTTCGTGCTAATTCAAGCATATTGATTGCGCCCATAACACAAGTTTTTGTGGTGTGAACTGGATTGTGTTGGTAATGAATCGGAGAAGCTGGACAAGCGAAGTTATAGATTTCGTCAACTTCTAAATGAATTGGCTGAGTTACGTCGTGACGAATTGCTTCAAAACGTGAATTGCCGAAAAGATGTTCAATATTTTTTTTGCTACCACAAAAATAATTATCGAGCGCGATCACTTCATTGCCTTGAGCAAGTAGTTTTTCGCATAAAAAGGAGCCAAGAAATCCAGCGCCTCCAGTAACTAAAATTCGTTTCATTTATTAGAGTTTTTAAAGTGGAATAGAGATTGTAACACGTAGTCCGCCTAGAGAAGAATCAGAAAGTTCGATGCGACCGCCGTGAGAAGTAATAGCGTCAGTTACAATCGCCAAACCAAGACCAGAGCCGCCAGACTGCGTTTTTTTATCTAAGTTACGTGAATTGTCAATTCGATAAAATGGCCTAAAAACATTAGAACGTTCAGCTTCTGGAATGCCTGGACCATTATCATCAATTTTTATAATCAAATTGTCTTTGGAAAGAGCGGCCGAGAAATTTACTAAATCACCATAATTAAAAGCGTTGTCGATTAAATTCATCAAAGCACGTTTGAAAGCTTGCTTCTTAATTGGCATTTCAAAATCTTCGGCTAGGTTGATTGAGTAGTCAATACGCCGATTCATCTTGGCATAATATTTGATAATTTTTTCTTGTAAGAATTTTTTGATTATAGTGTTGGCGCTTTTCTCTTTGTCGTCGGATCTAGCAAAATCAAGATATTCATCAACCAGCTTTTCCATATCAGAAATATCACTTTTTAAATCTTGAATTTCTTCAGAATCTTGCATCATTTCAAGCTGCAGCTTCATGCGCGTAAGTGGAGTTCGTAAATCATGTGAAACACCAGAAAGCATATCGGTACGCTGCGTTATTTGGCGCATAACGCGCTCTTTCATTTTGATAAAAGAAATTGTTAAAGAGCGAATTTCTTCTGAACCTGCAGGCTTTAAATTGTCCACATCTTGTCCGCGACCAAATTTTTCCGCCGCTTCTGATAACTCACGAACAAATCGTACTTGATTGCGAAAAAAAACGATCGAAATCGCTGAAGTAATAAAGGCGCTAAGTACCATCCAAAAAGTAAATAAATGGGCGCTAGAGCTAGTAATTCTTTTTATAGGAACATCAAAAGATAAAAGGCCCTGTCCAGTTTGAACCTTCACAATTATAATATCTTCATCCTCTGGACTTTCAAAAATTTCATAAGGCTTGAGATCGTGATTTTCTAGTTCAGATTTAAAGCGGTTATAGGGATCAATCAGCGGATTAATGTAGTCATAAATTTTGTTTTGACGCCAATCACTATCAGCAATTTTTTTCTTTTTTAATCTGCGTTTATTTTCAAAAGAAAATTCCAAACCAGTATTTTCAGATAAGTCATATAGGAGATTTTGATAATCAGGTTTATTGATTGATTTTTTTACGAATACCATTTCTTCGATCACACTTCGAGCCATGTGTTTGCTTATCACATCAAGATGTGTGTAGTAAAAAACATATATGGAAACCACTTGCACAATCAAAGCCGAAACAATGATTATGAGCAAGAATCTTCCATAAAGCGAGCGCGGAACAAATTTTTTAAATCTAATCATCAAAGAAAGGTTTTTTTTTAGAAATGGAAAAATATTATCAGGCGTCAGAACTCGCTAAATCTCTCAATAAATCAATCATGACCAGCAAAATTTCAGCAAAAAATATCAATTTATTTTACGGCCAAAAACAAGCTTTATTTGATATAAATCTTGATTTCAAAGAGCATAGCGTAACTGCTTTGATTGGACCTTCTGGTTGTGGAAAATCTTCTTTCTTGCGCTGTATTAATCGCATGAATGACACAATTTTGGGCTGCAAAATCGAAGGTGAAATAGTCTTAGATGGCGAAAACATTTATCGCGATAACCTTGATTTAGTAATGCTTCGTGCCTCTGTTGGCATGGTTTTTCAAAAGCCAAATCCCTTTTTAAAATCAATTTACGAAAATGTTGCTTACGGTCCAAGAATTCATGGACTTTTTAATAGCAAAAAAGAGCTCGACGAAATTGTCGAAAAAAGCTTAACCAAAGCCGGATTGTGGAAAGAAGTCAAAGACCGTTTAAATGATCAAGCTAGCGGTCTTTCTGGTGGACAACAACAACGCTTATGTATTGCACGTACTATTGCAGTTGAGCCTGAAGTAATTTTGATGGATGAACCCTGCTCTGCTTTAGATCCAATTGCTACTGCAAAAATTGAAGAATTAATCGACGAGCTAAAAGAAAATTTCACCATCGTTATCGTGACTCACTCGATGCAGCAAGCGGCACGAGTTTCTAATATGACCGCTTTTTTTAATATGGGAAAAGTCGTTGAATATGGCACAACCGATAAAATTTTCACTAACCCGACCAATCAGCAAACGCAGGATTATATCACGGGAAGATTCGGTTAATTTTTAAAAAACAATGTTTGGTTTTTCTCTTGCAGAACTACTTGTGGTCTGCGTCATTGCTCTCATTTTTATTAGACCAAAAGACTTACCAGAAATTGCCCATTTTGTTGGCAAAGTTTTTTATCGCGGCAAAAAATTCTTTCAGGAATTAAAAGCTCAATTCAAAGAGGTTGAGCAAGATTTGGGTTTGGAAGAAATTAAAAATGAACTAAACCGAGGTATCGCTGAGGAAAAAGCTAAATTAGAAGATGAAGCGACTGTGATTGTTGACATCTATGGCAATGAACATCGAGTTCCCGACTCGCATAAAAACTCGCTAGAAAAATCTTCGGAAGAATTTTTTGAAGAAGTAAAAAGGTTGAATGAGGAGAATTTGACAAAAAAAAATCCCTAACTGTTTAACCGCTCGGCACAAAGATATCATTGCAAATCAAAAACAAATCCAACTGAAATATATCTTCTAGTCTGATTTATTTGAGCGTTTTTTATTGAATTTTCATATTTGCGTTGTTCAAAAATGTGATTTAACGCCAGAGAAAATCGGCTGTTAATTCGATATTTCAAAGTGGTTCTGATGTCATCGTCCATACTTTCATAATCAATAAACCAATAGGCACGCTGTGTTAAGATAAGATTTCGCGTAATAGGAAAACTCATACGAATTGAAGGTAATAAAAAAGTTTTTGAACCAGAATTTTTGATGTCGATGTAGCCAATGCTGGCATCGAGCTCAATCTTATCATCGAAAAAAATTCTGCCAAAACCTGCGGCACTGCGCAAATCATAGTAATAACTTGAAAGCTCATCATAATTTACTCTGCCATATAAAACTGCATAATTGTTAGATTGAGACAGCAAAAACTTGCTCGAGCCCATTACGTCATAAAGTTCAGATTTCTTGACTAGCTCATTCTTTTTTGCACCAGAGCTCGCCTCTGCGTAAGAAGTTTTTTGGAAAAAATTTATTTCATTCAAAAATTTATCGCTTTGATAGTAATAGCGCGAATCAATTTGATAGGATTTGGAATTGTAATCAGAGTCTTTATTGCCCGACAAAAGAAATGACTGTACTGCTCGGCTTGATTTATAGAATTTGCGCGATTTTGCCGAAACAATTTTCTCACGATCAGACTCGCTATCAAGAGCCAGAGCTGGGCAGGAAACTAAAAAGAAGATTAAAACAGAAAAGAAGTATAGCGATGAGAAAACTTGATATAGTTGGTAAAGCATTGGTTAAGTTCGTGGTGTGAGTATTACAGAAAACTATTCTACTAGTTGCCTAAAAATTTTAAATTATTTCTTAGACGAGGCAGGTTGAGTTGGCTCATCAATTTCAGAATTATTTTCTACTGCAGCAGGAGCATTATCTGACGGCATTTGATCTCCATTATCTACAGCACCACCATTATCATAAACTGGGGCTGATTCAGGACTGTTATCGTTAGTAAGGTCAGGAAGATCAACCTCTTCTTCTTTTGTTTCAAATAACCAACTAGCGTGAGATTTAACACTTTCGGAATACTTTACGCCAACCACAAAGGAAAAAATCATCAGCGTTACAACAACAATTAGTTCGATTGCTTTAATCATATTTTAAAATTTTATAAATTATTACAAAGTTGAGAGAGCTAGGGCGGAAAGGCTTTGCAAGAAACCAATACAAGAAACAAAAAAGAAAATAAAATCGCTAAAGTTAATTGCAATAATTACCAACAAACCAAAATAAATTATAATAACATCAAAATTGGATTCTCAATATAACGACGCAATGCTTTTAAAAATTCAGCACCAACTACTCCATCGACTGATCTATGATCCGAAGATAAAGTGACGTTCATCATATGAGCAATTTTAATTTGACCATTGTCAACTATTGGTTTTTCAACAGCACGTGCAACCGCTAAAATACAGCTTTGTGGCGGATTTACAATCGCGGCAAAATTATCGATTCCAAACATTCCTAAATTAGAAATGCTAAAAGAACCACCTTGAAATTCTTCTGGCTGCAATTTTCCATCACGAGCTTTTTTGGATAATTGCTTAGTTTCAATTGATATAGTTTGAATAGTTTTTTGGTCAGCATTTTTAATAATTGGCGTAATTAATCCGCCATCAATTGCTACAGCCATTGAAATATCGATATTGTTATAAATCAAAATCGCATCGTCAGTCCAAGCTGAATTTGCTTCAGGAACTTTTTTCAGAGACATTGCAGTTGCTTTGATAATCAAATCATTAACCGAAATTTTGTAAGTTGGATTACCATTAGCATCGATTTGGGCAACTTCATTTAAAGCCAAACGTAACTCTTGCAGTTTGTTGATATTGAACTCGCAAGATAAATAAAAATGCGGTACATTTTGTTTTGACTCAAGCAATCGGCGCGCGATTACTTTGCGAATGTTATTATTTTTTACCGCGTAAAATTCTTGTGAGTTGCGTCGAACCAAGCCGGTTTTAGCTCCACCACTTGATAAGAATTCCAATACATCATCTTTGATCACTCGACCATGGGGACCTGTGCCACTTATTTGAGAAAGAGAAATACCTTCTTCTTTAGCAATTCTTTTGGCAAGCGGACTAGCTTTGGTGAATGAAGAATTATTTGCAGAAGAATAATTTTGCTGAGCCGTTTGCATAGATGGTGCTGTGATTTTCTCCTCTTTTTTCTCTTCAACTTTTAAGGCAGCTGGAGCAGGCTTTGAAGTATTTTTTGCAGCGTAGCTATCTAAAGATTTTTTATCTTCACCATCTTCCAAAATCAAAGCGATGCAAGAATTTACAGCGACATTTTCTGTTCCTTCGGCAATTAAGATTTTGCCCATAGTTCCTTCATCAACTGCTTCAACTTCCATGGTGGCTTTATCGGTTTCAATCTCAGCAATAACTTCACCCGATTTGATTTTATCACCTTCTTTTTTAACCCATTTTGCAAGGTTCCCTTCTTTCATTGTTGGCGAAAGAGCGGGCATCAGAATTTCTATTGGCATTTGTAAATATTGATTTATTTGAGGATTTATCGAGTGACGGAAGTTATTTTTTGAGCCAGAAAAGTCTAGAAATTTTAGTCGCTAATTTCTTCTACTATCAAAAGCATCGCGCACAGCTTCACCGATAAAAACCAATAAAGTTAGAATTGTTGTAATCACTATAAATCCACTAATTCCAAGCCAATATGCATTTAAATTATTTTTCCCCTGAGATAATAATTCGCCAAGTGAAGGTGATCCAATTGGCAAGCCTAATCCAAGAAAATCAAGAGAAGTTAAAGTGACAATTGAACTACTAATTAGAAAAGGAATGTTAACTACAATTATTGGCGTGGCATTTGGTAGAATATGACGAAAGATAATTCGTAGATTATTTGCTCCTAGCGCTTTGCTGGCGCGAACAAAATCAAAATTGCGTAAACGTAAAAATTCAGCGCGAACTATTGAAATTAAAGACATCCAACTAAACAAAAGCATTAAAGACAGTAA
This sequence comes from Rickettsiales bacterium UBA2645, assembly GCA_002359655.1. Lineage (GTDB taxonomy): Bacteria > Pseudomonadota > Alphaproteobacteria > Rickettsiales > UBA1997 > UBA2645. Next base: position 35,829 of record DENL01000010.1, read on the forward strand.
CGCAAAAAAACTTGGCTCAAAAATTGACGATAGAATTATCAATAAAAATAGAACTGGCATGCTTGACCATATTTCTACAAAGCGCTGTAGCGCAAGATCAACAAAGCCTCCAAAATAGCCTTGAATTGCACCAAGAAAAATTCCGATCAGAGCACTTATTGATGATAAAATCAGACCAAAAATCAGTGAAATTCTAATGCCATAAATAATGCGTGCCAAAACATCACGACCATTATCGTCAGTGCCAAGCAAGTTTTCTAAAGTCGGTTTAGAAGGAGCTGGAGTTTTAATCGAAAGATTAATTGTATCGTAAGAAAATGGAATTGGCGGAAAAATAATCCAGCCATTTTTTTGAATTAATTTTTGTAATTCTGGATCACGAAAATCGGCGTTAGTTTCAAATTCACCGCCAAAAGTTTTTTCGAAAATATTTTTTAAAAAAGGGAAATAAAAATTATTGTTAAATTTCAATAGCAAAGGTTTTTCGTTGGCTATCAATTCAGCAAAAATTGTCACAAAAAAAATCGCGGCAAAAATTAATAGTGAAAAATAACCGCGGCGATTTTTTTTAAATTTTGTAAGGAAGTTTTCTGGCATTTTATATTTTTTGACAAAAAAAAGGGGCTCGATTTGAGCCCCTTAATTTTTATTCTTCGCTGATTTTTTCTTCAGCATGCTTTTCTTGGTTAGCAATTTTGCGATATTTGCCAGCCAAAAGACCAGTACCAGCAGGAATCAAACGACCAACTATAATATTTTCTTTCAAACCTTTTAAATTATCATATTTGCCCTGAACCGCAGAATCAGTTAAAACTCTGGTAGTTTCTTGGAATGAAGCTGCAGATATAAATGACTTAGTTTGTAGCGATGCTTTAGTAAGTCCAAGCAAGACTGGAGAGCATTCAGCTGGTTTCATGTTTTGAGAAATCATTTTAACGTTGATTTCTTCAAATACATCACGATCGACATATTCTCCAATAAGCAAAGTTGTGTCACCAGAGTTAGTAATTTCAACACGCTTAAGCATCATATTTAAGATAACTTCGATGTGCTTATCATCAATTTTTACACCTTGCATGCGATAAACTTTTTGTACTTCACTGACCATATAGTTAGTGAAAGCTTGCATACCAAGAATACGTAAAATGTCGTGCGGGACTGGATTACCGTCAACTAATACATCGCCCTTCTTAACCAGATCACCTTCGCCAACAAATAAGTGCTTGGTTTTCGCAAAAGCATATTCGACCGGTTCTTTAGACGCATCTTCTGGTCTCACAGTAATGCGACGTTTAGTTTTGTAGTCTTTACCAAACTCAACACGTCCATCGATATCACTCATTACGGAGGCATTTTTCGGTTTGCGAGCTTCGAATAGCTCAGCAACACGAGGAAGACCGCCGGTAATATCACGAGTTTTTGAAGACTCTTTTGGAATTCTGGCAATTACATCACCAGCTTTTACTTCATCGCCGTTTGAAATACCGATAATTGTATTAAGAGAAAGCGGATATTCTTTTAAAATATTGGCATTGGTTTTGGCATCAACCAGAGAAATTCTTGGTTTAAGCTCTTGTTTACTGTATTGCTTCCAATCAATAACTATCTTAGTTGAAACTCCAGTCGATTCTTCGATTTTTTCGCGAAGAGAAACATTTTCAGTAAGATCATTATATTTAACAATACCATCCGCCTCAGCAATAACTGGAATGTTATAAGGATCCCATTCTGCTAAATGGTCTCCCTTAATTATAGATTCACCATTCTTACGCAAAATAGCTGCGCCATAAGGTAGTTTGTAGCTGTGAATTTCTTTGTGATCTTTGTCAAAAAGAACGATTTCGGAATTTCTGCTAACTACGATAATTTTACCATCACGGTTGGTTATTGTTCCTTTATCAATAATTTTAACAGTACCTTCCGAAACAGCAGTGATTGAAGATTGTTCGTTGCCTCTTTGCGCTGCACCACCAATGTGGAATGTTCTCATTGTAAGCTGAGTTCCTGGCTCACCGATTGATTGAGCAGCAACCACACCAACTGCTTCACCAATACTGACAATATTACCAGTTGAAAGATCACGTCCGTAGCATTTAACGCAAACACCATCTTTAGTTTTGCAAGTCAGAACTGATCTGGATTTGATAGTTTTAACTCCAGATTTATCGACCAGATCAGCCAAGGCTTCATCGATCATGATACCAGCTTTAACAACTAATTTCTTGTCAGCAGTTTTAATATCTTCGACAGCAACACGTCCCAAAACTTGCTCAGCTAAGGAAGCAACAACTCTGCCATCGTCAACTATTGGCTCGATAATAATTCCTTCTTTAGTGCCACAATCTTCTTCTATAACTATACAATCTTGAGAAACGTCAACCAATCTTCTAGTCAAGTAACCAGAGTTTGCTGTTTTTAAAGCTGTATCGGCCAAACCTTTACGAGCACCATGGGCAGAAATAAAATATTCTAAAACACTCAAGCCTTCTTTAAAGTTTGAAACAATAGGGGTTTCGATAATTTCGCCCGATGTTTTAGCCATCAAACCACGCATACCAGCAACTTGCTTGATTTGACTTTCAGAACCTCTAGCTCCCGAATCCGCCATCATAAAGATTGAATTAGCTGTCATTGGTGTTGAGAAGCTGGAAATTGCCTTCATCATTTCTTTTGAAATTTTATCGGTGCAATGAGTCCACTCATCAATTACTTTATTGTATCGCTCACCAGCGGTAATCAAACCTTCGCGATATTGTTTCTCGAGTTTTTTAACTTTTTCTAAAGATTCAGAAATATTTTTTTGTTTTGAACTCGGAATTATCATATCATCTTTGCCGATCGAAATACCAGCCCGACCAGCATTTTTAAAGCCCAAGGACATGATACGATCACAGAACATTACAGTCTCTTTTTGACCGCAATTTCTATAAACAGTATCGATCAAATTGGTTACGGCTTTCTTAGTCATAATGTTATTCACAATCGACAAATCACCTTTCATCATGCTTGGCAAGTTGTTATACAGTATAACTCGACCAGCGGTAGTTTCGACTTTTTTGTAATATCTTTCACCACTTTTATCCTTAACCATGAAGCGATAAAGAATTTTGTCATGAAGAGCCATGCCGTTATAAATAGCATGCTCTAACTCACACATATCTGCTATTGGACGCGCTTTTGCAGTGGCAAAATCTTGACCTTCCATCGTTATGTAATAAAGACCCAAAATAATGTCCTGAGATGGTACGATAATTGGTTTACCGTTGGCAGGACTTAGAATATTATTAGTAGACATCATCAAAACACGAGTTTCAACTTGCGCTTCAATTGAAAGGGGGACATGAACTGCCATTTGGTCGCCGTCAAAGTCGGCATTGAAAGCTGAACAAACTAGAGGATGAAGTTGGATTGCTTTGCCTTCAGTTAAAACTGGTTCAAAAGCTTGAATACCAAGTCTGTGTAGAGTTGGTGCTCTGTTTAAAAGAACTGGGTGCTCTTTAATAACTTCATCCAGAATATCCCAAACTTCTGATCTTTCTGCTTCAACCATTTTTTTTGAAACTTTAATCGAAGGAGATTTTCCGTAAAGCTCAAGCTTTGAATAAATGAAAGGCTTGAATAGTTCCAAAGCCATTTTCTTTGGCAAGCCGCATTGATGTAGTTTTAATTCTGGACCAACAACAATTACCGAGCGACCTGAATAATCAACGCGCTTACCAAGCAAGTTTTGACGGAAACGACCTTGCTTACCTTTAAGCATGTCACTCAAGGATTTAAAAGGTTTTTTGTTAGAGTTTTTAACTACAGCGCCAGAGCGACCATTATCAAGTAGAGCATCTACTGACTCTTGTAGCATGCGTTTTTCGTTTTTTATGATGATCTCAGGAGCACCAAGCTCCATCAATCTTTTCAAACGATTGTTACGATTAATAACACGACGATACAATTCGTTTAAATCGGAAGTTGCAAAACGACCACCATCAAGCATTACCAAAGGGCGAATATCAGGTGGAATCACCGGAAGAACACTCATAATCATCCAAGCTGGGCTATTATCTGACTCAATGAATTGTTCAATCAACTTTAGTCTTTTGATGATTTTTTCTTTTTTTAATTCCGAAGTTTGAATAACTAAGTCTTCGCGTAATTCTTTTTGAATTTTTTTAAGATCAAGTTTTGCTAATAATTTTTGAATTGATTCCGCGCCCATTTCAGCAACGAAGCTACCATAACCATGCTCTTGCTGATACTTGGCATATTCATCTTCACTGAGAATCGTACCATCTTTTAAAGGCGACATCAACCCATCAGTAACAATGTAAGATTCAAAATAAATTACTTTTTCTACGGCTTTTAGAGTTAATCCAAGAATAGCGCTAATACGAGAAGGTAAGGATTTTAAGAACCAGATATGGGCGATTGGAGCGGCAAGCTCAATATGGCCCATTCTTTCGCGACGTACTTTTGAAGAAGTAACTTCTACGCCACATTTTTCGCAAACAATACCTTTGTATTTGATGCGCTTATATTTACCACAAAGGCATTCATAATCTTTAATTGGACCAAAAATTCTGGCGCAAAAAAGGCCGTCTCTTTCTGGCTTAAAAGTACGATAGTTAATGGTTTCAGGCTTAGTGACTTCACCAAATGACCAAGATCTGATTTTATCAGGATCAGCGATAGAGATTTTAATAGCGTTAAAATCTAGAAGATCGACGGCACTATTTGAGTTTAAACTTAAAAGACCGTGTGAAGAAGTTCCTGCTAGAGACATGATTTTTTGATTTTTATTTTTAAATCGTAATTTGAGTTTGTTTGTTTATTGCCCCGTCTTAATGAGGACGGGAGCAATTTTATTTTTCTACAAGCTCAATATTTAAACCGAGCGAGCGTACTTCCTTGATCATAACATTGAACGATTCTGGAATGCCGCAATTGAAGTTTTGGTTACCCTGAATTATTGATTCGTAGATTTTAATTCTACCGACAACATCGTCAGATTTAACCGTCAGCATTTCTTGTAATGAGTAAGCTGCACCATAAGCTTGAAGCGCCCAACATTCCATCTCACCAAATCTTTGACCACCGAAATGCGATTTACCGCCGAGAGGTTGCTGAGTAATCAAGCTATAAGGTCCAATTGAACGAGCGTGGATTTTGTCATCAACTAAGTGATGCAATTTCAACATGTAAATGTAGCCAACTGTGACTTTGCGATCGAATTTTTGGCCGGTTTTTCCGTCAAACAAATTGATTTGGCCAGATTTATCAGCACCAGCAATTTCAATTAGTTTGGTGATATACTCTTCTTTAGCACCTTCAAAAATTCCAGTAGCAAACGGAATGCCTTTTGTTAGTTTAGAGGCAAATTCCATCAACTCAGAATCATTCATACCCTTAATTCTATGAATTTCTTCTGCGGAATTATAAACCGATAAAATTTTGTCACGAAGCTGTTTAATAAATTCTGCTTTTTTCTCAGAAACTTGCTTTAAAAGCTCGGTGATTTGTTTAGCGATCTCTTTGGAAGCAAAACCTAAATGAGTTTCAAGAATTTGACCAACGTTCATACGAGAAGGCACGCCAAGAGGGTTTAAAACGATATCAACTGGCTGGCCATCGGCAGAATAAGGCATATCTTCAACTGGAGCAATTTTTGAAACGACACCTTTATTACCATGTCGTCCAGCCATTTTATCACCTGGTTGAAGCCTATATTTTGAAGCAATATAAACTTTTACAATTTTCAAAACACCTTGACCCAACTCGTCACCAGCTTTGATGCGGGCAACTTTGTCAGAAAAGTCTTTTTCAATTTCAGCAACTTGCTTGTTATGAGACTTGATAAGTTTTTCAGATCTATCCATCGCTTTAGAATCATCAACAACCACCTTGATTAGGTGATTTTTACTCAATGATTCCAGCTCTTTAGCTTCTAATTTTGATTTCGCCTTAATCTTATCGACATTATTAGTAATTTTTTTATCACTAAACAACTCAATCAGAGCGTCTTTTAAAGAATCCTCCAAGAAATAGATTTTTAAATTTTTGCTTTTGGCCAACTCTTCAATTTGTTGCATTTCGATATAGACTGATCTCTCGTCTTTTTCCACACCTTTGCGTGAAAAAACTTTAACATCAACAACTGTTCCACTAGTTCCTGTGGAAGCGTAGAGTGAAGAGTCTTTTACATCAGCAGCTTTTTCACCAAAAATTACTTTTAATAATTTTTCTTCTGGCGTCATTGGAGATTCACTTTTTGGCGTAGTTTTGCCAACCAAAAGATCTCCAGCCTGAACATCAGCTCCGATATGAATAATACCCTCTTCGTCAAGCTTTGCCAAAGCTTCTTCGCTAACATTTGGAATATCACGAGTGATCTCTTCGGGTCCTAAACGAGTATCTCTAGCAACAACTTCCATCTCTTCAATATGAATCGAGGTAAAGGTGTCGTCAGCTAATAATTTTTCTGAGATAATAATTGAATCTTCAAAGTTGTATCCATTCCAAGGCATAAAGGCTACACGGACGTTTTTACCAAGAGCAATTTCACCATCAGAGATTGAATGACCATCAGAGATAATCTGTCCAGCTTTTACTTTCTGGTTTATTATGACTGTGGGTCTTTGATTTATACAGGTGTCTTGGTTAGTTCTAACATATTTTTGCAGGCCATACACTTCAACATGTGGAATTCCATCTTCAATTGACTCGATAACAATTTTTGAAGCGTCAACGAATTTGACTACGCCATCTTTTTTTGCTTTAACAGCAGCTCCCGAGTCGGCAGCAATTACTGCTTCCATACCAGTTCCGATCAGAGGGGCATCTGGACGAAGAAGTGGTACAGCTTGTCGTTGCATATTCGAGCCCATCAAAGCTCGGTTAGCATCATCATTTTCAAGGAAAGGTATTAGCGTAGTAGCGATAGACACCATTTGCTTGGTTGAAACATCTATGTAATTTATGTTTTCAGGCATCATCATTATGTATTCGCCATTTCTACGACAGTTAACGAAGTCAGACTTAATGGTGCCTTTATCGTCAATACTTACAACTGAAGGAGCAATAACGAAATCAACCTCTTCTAGGGCAGAAAGATACTCAATTTCACCAGTGATTTTACCATTTTTAACTTTGCGGTAAGGAGTTTCGATAAAGCCATATTTGTTAACTCGAGCATAAGTGGCCAAACTATTGATCAAACCGATATTCGGACCCTCTGGAGTTTCAATTGGACAGATACGACCATAGTGAGTTGGATGTACGTCTCGAACTTCAAAGCCGGCCCTTTCTCTAGTTAAACCACCAGGTCCTAAAGCGGAAAGCCTGCGTTTGTGAGTAACTTCAGCAAGAGGATTAGTTTGATCCATAAATTGTGATAGTTGCGAAGTGGCAAAAAAGTCTTTCACCGCGGTCAACAATGGTTTAGAGTTGATCAGACTTTGTGGCATGATTGTGTCAACCTCAACTGAGTTCATTTTTTCAACAATAGATTTCTCTATCCTTGACATGCCGACGCGAAGTTGATTTTCAATTAGTTCTCCGACGGCACGAACCCTTCTATTTGCAAGATTATCAATATCGTCAGTTTTAAGATCATTATGCTTGATCAGGCTTAGGATTTTGATAGTCTGTTTTACATCATCATGAGTTAGGTTTAAAACCTCTTTATCGATGTCTAGAGATAATCTATGATTCATTTTCATTCTACCAACGTCAGATAAGTTATATCTGGCATTAGAAAAGAATAAGTTATCGAAGTAATTTTTTGCTATCTCAACAGATGATGGAGCTTCTCCTAATCTTATTGCTTTATAAACATCAAATAATGCGTCTTTTTGATTTTGGTTTTTATCCACCAACATTGTATTATAAATATATGGACCAATGTCTGATTTGCTTGGGTTTATAACCGCAATAGCTTTGAAGTTTAGTTTTTGTAAAATCTCTAAACTTTCTGGAGTTAGAATACTGCCAGCTTCAAGCAATAACTCACCAGTATCATTGTCGATCAAATCCTGGGCAACAACATAACCAAGCAAAATTTCTTCGGTTAAAAGATAATTTTGGAACTTATCCTCCTTTAACTTCTCAACCATTTTACGATTTAGCTTAGAACCTTCCTTGATCATCACTTTTTTGGTATCGGCGCAAACCAAATCATAAGGCACTTTTTTACCAATAAATACTTCTGAATCAAATTTTGTCGCCCAGCCATTTTTGGTAATGAAGGCCTCAATTGAACCGTAGAAACCACGGATAATTTCTTCTGAAGTCATGCCTATAGCTCTTAGAAGGGAAGAAACTGGGATTTTTCTTTTTTTATCAACGCGGAAGTAAACTATGTCTTTACTATCAAATTCAAAATCGAGCCACGAACCAATGTGCGGAATTATTTTAGCTGTATATGATTTAGAGCCAGATAATTTTACGTTCTCACTATCGAAAAATACACCAGGAGCTCTACGCATTTGAGAAACTATGACTCTTTCAGCGCCATTTATTATGAAACTTCCTGTTTGAGTCATCAAAGGAATATCGCAAAGGTAAACTTCTTGTTCTTTGATTGATCGTATTTCTTTGATTTCACTTCCCTCTTCTTGATGCCATAAAATAAGTCTAAGCTGTGCTCGCATTGGAGCGGAAAAACTTCTTCCAGCAGAAAGACATTCGTGAGATTCGTACTTTGGCTTGCCAAGAGAATAACTGACAAATTCCAAAGTAACTCTACCAGCGGAGTCTGAAAGAGGGAAAAAAGAGTTAAATACCGACTGAATACCAATATTCTCTCTGTTTTCTGGTTCGATATTTGCTTGCAAGAACTTTTCATAAGATTCTTGCTGAAGAGAAATTAGATAAGGTATTGCCTCTCTATCTTTGTTACTACCGAAGCTTTTTCTAAAAAGAGCTTGATCAAAATTACGAGTTTGAATCACCTGAATAAACCTCTTTTGTTGTTGACTTAAATTTAGAGACTACCTTCAAATTTTACTCAAGTTGCTTAAAGAAATTTTAAAAGACCAAGCTAACTTGTATAACTACAAAACGTTAAACCTGAAGTTATTAGTCAGATTTTAATAACAAGAAGTAGCGCGCCATTTGCAAATCTATGCGAATTAAAAGCCAATAAATTGGCTTTTAGAACTCTATTTCAGATCAACTTTTGCACCAGCTGCTTCTAATTTCTTTTTAATTTCGCCAGCTTCAGCGGTTGGAACATCGGATTTCAATGTTTTTGGAGCACCCTCAACTAAGTCTTTAGCTTCTTTCAAGCCAAGACCAGTAATTGCTCTGACTTCTTTAATAACGTTAATTTTATTTTCACCAGCTGCAGTCAAAACAACTTCAAATTTATCTTTTACTTCAGCAGCAGCGGCAGTAACAGCTCCAGCAGCGGCAGGAGCAAAAGAAGCGGCAGTAACGCCCCATTTTTCTTCTAATTTTTTGCTCAAATCAGCTAATTCAAGAACTGTAAGTGAAGATAATGTTTCTGAAATTTGGTCGAGATTAGTAGTCATTTTTTTCCTATTTTTTGTTTTTTATTATTAATTTTTTACTCAAAGAACTAACTTTTAAATGAGGATGCCAGTCCAGACTCGGGAGCATTTAGAATCCTCACAAAGTTAGATTGAATACCTTTTAATTTACCAATAAATGAAGCACGAACTTCTTCTAAAGATCCAAGTTTTGCTAAATCATTTATGGTATTTTCAGTAATTAATTCTTTGTTTAGATAACCAATTTTAATTTTTAGGACCTCAATTTCTTTTGCAAAATCAGAAATAACTTTTGATAAAGCTATTAAATCTTGCGAGTAAAGAATTGCTGTTGGGCCTTTTAAATGAGGAGTCAAAGCCTCCAAATCCGTTCCTTTAATTGCAACTCTAATCAGTGTGTTTTTAGCAATTTTCATGCCGCAACTCTTGGATTTTAGGGCAACTCTCATATCATAAATCTGCTTATCAGACATTCCTCTATAGTGAACAACAGCAACAAAAACGCTATTTGTTAGCTGATCTTTTAATGAAGAGACTAATTCTGCTTTTTGATTTTTATTCATCTTTTTAAAAAATTTAGTTATAAACTATCAACAGCAACTTGCACTGATGGTCCCATAGTAGTGTTAAGATAAAACTCTTTGATAAATTTACCTTTTGAACTTTCTGGTTTAGAGTCTTTGATTGCCTTAATAACGGTTTTAATATTTTCAACCAAAGCGCTTGATTCAAAATCTACTTTGCCAACTAAGCAATGAACCGTACCAGCTTTATCATTTTTAAAATTTACCTTACCTTTTAAAGCATCTGAAACTGCTTTTTGTATGTCGGTGGTTACAGTACCATTTTTTGGACTTGGCATTAAACCACGAGGCCCAAGCTTTCTTGCTACTTTACTTATTTTTTGCATTACATCTGGGGTTGCTACGCAGCAATCAAAATCTAAAAAACCAGCTTCAATTTTAGCAACTAAATCCTCTAATCCAGCAACTGAAGCTCCAGCCTCTAAAGCAATTTTTTGTTGAGCTTCATTAGCGCAAAAAACAATAACTTTGACTTTTTTACCCGAGCCATTTGGCAACAAAATAGATCCTTTGATAGATTGGTCAGATTGTTTGGCGTCAATTCCTAGATTAACAGCAATATCGACTGTTTCGGTGAATTTGCGCTTCTTTGTACTGCTTAGCTCTTGAACTTTTTTTATTGCCTCTTCGAGATTCGCAGCAGAAATTTTATCAATATTTTTAATATTTTTTTTCATTTTTATGTTTGATTTTATTCGATCACTTCAAGACCCATAGAAGTCGCAGAGCCTTTAACCATTTGAGCGCAAGCTTCTAAACTTGTGGCATTCATATCAACCATTTTTTTCTTGGCGACATTTTTGATTTGAGCCGTAGTAATTTTCCCCGCCGTATCTTTTCCCGGATTAGAAGAACCTTTTTGCAAGCCAATCTCCTTCATTATCAAGTAAGATACCGGTGGACTCTTTGTTGTGAATGTAAATGACTTATCTTTATACGCTACGATGGTTACTGGAATTGGAGTACCAATTTCATAATCAAATTTCATAGCATTGAACTGCTTACAAAACTCCATAATATTTAAACCTTTTTGACCCAAAGCTGGTCCAATTGGAGGAGCGGGATTAGCTTTTCCAGAAGGCACTTGCAACTTAATGAGGCCCAAAACTTCTTTTTTGCTTTTAGACATAAAATTTATTTGGATAATTATATACTTGTAGAAGCTTTATTTTATTGATTCCGCGAACTTAATTAGGAGCATCACCTACATTTGCGAGGCGCGGAAAGTTAGTTTTGCAAAAATAACTTGCAATTAAATTTTTGTAAAAAATTAGGAAATTTTTTCTACCTGCCCAATATCAAGTTCCACTGAGGTTGCCCGCCCAAAAATTAAAATTGAAATTTTAACTTTTTGTTTTTCGGCATCATATTCTTCAACAGCTCCGGAGAAGGATTCAAATGGACCCTCAATTACATTTAGAACTTCGCCAATTTCAAAAATAATATTTCTATTATCCGAAATTTGCTGACTGGAAAGATTTAAAATATCTTGCATTTTTGTCTCTGAAACTGGTTCAGGATTATTTTTGCCACCCAAAAATCCCATCACCTTAGGAATTGAATTGATTAAATTGTAAGCCTCGGAGTTGAGATTAGCATTAATAAAAACATAACCTGGGAAAAGCTTTTGGGCTTCTTGGACTTTTTGACCTTTTTTAATTTTAACTATTTGCTTTGATGGGACCATAGCATCAGAAACATAGCCGCCTAGAGCACCGCGCAGAATCATCGACTTAACATCTGAGGCAACCTTATTTTCTTGGCCAGCCATCACGTTTAGTATATACCATTTATTTTCGTTAGTGCTCATCCTTAAAAAGTAATCAAGAGTTGGAAAATTATAAACCGAAAATAATTCCGATAATTTTTGAAATAACAAAATCAGCAAAAAGTATCATTAATGAAACGATCGCAATAGTTACTATTATAGTTATTGTCGTAATGTAAGTCTCCTTTTTTGAAGGAGTCTGCAGCTTTTTTAGCTCTTCAATTACATCTTTAAAAAAATTTAACGCTTTCAAAGTCGAAACCTGATTTAAATTAATAAAGATGGCAGGAGCGAGAGGAGTCGAACCCCCAACCAACGGTTTTGGAGACCGCTACTCTACCAGTTGAGCTACGCTCCTAAGGAACAAATATCATGATTCAAAACTTTTGATTTATGACAGCTTTCCAAAATATTTGAACAATTTATTTACTTAATAATCTTAGAAACA
>DENL01000029.1 GCA_002359655.1 Rickettsiales bacterium UBA2645
AGGGATTTGAATACAGGCTCTAGCATTTTGATCTTTATATTTTTGACTAGTTAGTTCAAAAATATGATTGGCAATGTTGATGCTACCTTGAGATGAACCACCTGCGGCTATATACATCGGACTACAAATGTCTTCCTCAAATTCGTGAAGAAACTCTTCAAGAGGATTTGGCATATCCAGCAATTCTTGAAGCGGCCCATTTAGATCAAGAAGAAAAAAATCCTGTGCAGCTATTCTATCTGCCATACTACGAGAAACATCTAAAGATATTGCAGCTAGCTGTTGATAAACCTGAATAAGACGATCAAAAATCTCGCTATATCCATTACTAACACAACAAAAAAACGTCTCATGATCGTCGTTATTAATCATCGACGAAAGATGATTAACATCATTTGGACTAATTGAGATTAAGCGATCAACAATTGTTAAATTATTCTGCTCCACAGCAAAAGACATTGCTTCACTCCAAGATTCAGGATTTGAACCCAATTGATTAGCTGTAAAGCTATCAGGATTTTGCGTGAGGATATTTTTTAACTCTTGAGAAATTGGCATATTAAATAAACTTTTTTACTAAATAACTAGCTGATGACGCACTGGCCAGAAGCCTTGCTAGCCTACTTCACAGCGCTTGGTTTTTTGGGTGATGTTGAAGGTTCAGAATTTGACTCACTGTCAAAGTTATCATTATAAACCTGCATCTCGTTATTATTATCAACCACTATTTCTCTTTTGTATTTCACATCACCAACTGCAAGAAATTAGTTTTAAAATCGATTCTAAATTCACTTCATTGATTTTTAAAATTGGGTGTAAACCTATTTCTTTTCGAGTTGTAGAAACACCATCTTGCTCAATTTTAAACCTCTTAGATTCCAGCATTTGATAAGGATTTTTTACCACTCCCTGCATTTTCAAAAAATCCAATAAACTTACCTGATTAAGCACCGCAGCTATTTTTGGTGGCAATGAATCTCTGGCGTTTGACGTTGCAATAGCACTTGTAACTAAAAATCTTAAACCAACACCAAACTCATTTTTTAAACTATTAAACAAAGTTGTTGGATCTTGATCTTTGGCAAACCTTGCTTGAAAAAAATCGAAAATTTTTACACAATTTTCTGGATGATTAACATTAGACAGAAACTTCAATTCCAGATCAGAAAATTTTCAACATCTGCCTTTTTTGATGTTGAGTAAAGAATCTAAAAAGCGTTTTGAACTTCTACTTGAACTTCTCTTACAGTGAATCTTACAACTAAACCAACCTACCAACCAACTTCTCAAACTTTTGCTGTACAATTTTGTCAAACTTTTTTTCGTCAACTTGTCCTAAAATTTCAGCAATGGAAGTGACGCCAAATTCTTTAATTCCGCAAGGAATAATATTATTAAATCCCAATAAGTCTGGATTGATGTTGATTGCGATGCCGTGGTAACTCACCCATTTTTTCAGCTTGATGCCAATTGCCGCAATTTTTTTTTCTGCACCATTTTTATCTGTAACCCAAATGCCCACACGACCTTTTTTGATTTCGCCTTTAATGTTAAATTCAGATAAAATCTCAATCACCCAATTTTCTAAAAACTCAACAAAGCGCGCCACGTCTGGTTTTTCTGGCGCGAATAATTTTTTTAAATCAAGCATCACATAAATTATTTTCATTCCAGGAGCGTGATAAGTGTACTTTCCGCCACGGTTGGTTTGAAAAATCGGAATGTCAGTTTTGTGAAGCAAATCGTGATCTTTAGCGCTAACGCCCGCAGTGTAAACTGGATGATGTTCCAGCAACCAAATCATTTGCTGTGCTTTGCCAGTAATAATCTCTTCAACGCGATTTTGCATAAAATTCAGCGCCTCTTGAAAATGCACTAAGTCTTTATCGACGCGCCACTCAACATTGGACAAATTTTTTTTGGTCATTAAAAACAAAATAAACTTTTAAAATTTAAAAAAATTATGATCGGAAAGCTCCGCGGTTTTATTGACTCAATTGCTGAAGACAAGTGCATAATCGACGTTAACGGCGTTGGTTACGTGGTGTTTTTATCTTCTAAAACTGCTAATTCGCTGAGATCTTTTGCGCGCGATCAAGAAATTTCTCTTACCATCGAAACCGCTGTTAAAGAAGACTCGATCGAGCTTTACGGCTTTATTTCTGAAATCGAAAAAATCTGGTTTTTAGAACTAACCAAAGTGCAAGGTGTTGGCAATAAAATGGGTCAAAAAATCTTGAGCGCTTTGTCAATTCAAGATTTGGCCAAAGCTTTGATTTCGTCTGACATCAAAACTTTTTCAAACATCTCTGGAATTGGTCCTAAACTAGCTTCACGCCTGACGACAGAGTTAAAAGACAGCCCGAAAAAACTCGGCATTGATTTAGGATTTAATCCAGAAAAATTAGAAAATTTCAGCATCAAGACAGAAAATAAAATCGCCATTGACGCCCTCTCCGCTTTAGAAAATTTGGGATACCGCAAACACGAAATTTTACGCGTAATTAATTTTTTACTCGAGCAAAATGCTCAAATTACTTTGGAAAATTTAATCACCTCTTCTTTAAGAGAGTTGAGTAAGAATAAATTTTAACCAAATAAAAATGACTCAAAACGAAAATCTAAATCCCCTTCAACAACAAGAAGAAAGTCACAACGAAAATATTTTGCGTCCAAGTTATTTACGCGATTTTTTGGGCCAAGAAAAGCTAAAAAATAATCTCGAAATATTTATCCAAGCCGCCAAAAAACGTGGTGATGTGCTGGATCACACTTTGTTTTACGGCCCTCCCGGTTTGGGCAAAACTACGCTAGCGCAAATTATTGCCCACGAAATGGGTGTTGGCTTTAAAGGCACTTCTGGCCCAGTAATTTCAAAATCTGGCGACTTAGCTGCTTTGCTCACCAATCTGCAAGAAGGCGACATTTTCTTCATTGATGAAATTCACCGCCTGAACAAAAATGTTGAAGAAGTTCTCTACAGCGCCATGGAAGACTTCAAGCTCGACATCATCATCGGCGAAGGCCCTGCCGCCAGAGCCATTAAAATTGATTTACCAAAATTCACTTTGGTTGGTGCTACCACCAGAATCGGTTTGATTGCCAATCCGCTGAAAGATCGCTTTGGCATTCCGCTGAGAATTGAATTCTACAGTACTTACGAGTTGGAACAAATCGTGACCCGTGACGCCCGCATTTTACAAATTGAAATTGAAAAAACCGCTGCCCAAGAAATTGCTCGCCGCTCGCGCGGAACACCAAGAATCGCTATTCGCTTGCTTAAAAGAGTGCGTGATTTTGCCTCCAACGCCAACGAAACTCTGATCAATTTAAAAACTGCCAACTATGCTCTGCAGCGCCTTGAAATTGACTGTTTAGGACTTGACTCACTAGACTACCGCTACCTCAACTTCATCGCTAAAAATTATCGCGGCGGTCCGGTTGGCATTGAAACCATCGCCTCGGCAATTTCAGAAGAGCGCGATACTATTGAGGAGACAATTGAACCTTATTTGATTCAGCAAGGTTTTGTCGAAAAAACCCCGAGGGGACGCGTTTTGACTCAGGAAATTATTAAACATTTAAAGTTTTAACTTATGGAAGCAGAAGAACTGTCATTCAAAATTATGTCTTTAATAAGATTGCTACGGTCAGCTCTATTTTCGGTAAAAACAAACTCTGATAGGAATAAAATTCCGAATAAAAACCGCTTAACCGAATTTGGACAAAAAAATCTTGGAGAGTTTCTGGGATATATTTGTGGGATGAAATTCACTCATTCAAGTTATGAAACCACTCTCACAGAAGAAATAATTGAGAAAATTCTAAATAAAGAAAATATTACTGACAAAGATTTAAGGAGCCGGCAATTTTTTCATAATTTTTTACTGCAGTTTCATAGTCAGAGAGCTATTGCTTCTTCTGAAGCAGAAGATCAATCGGTTAAAAAACCAAAAGAAGAATTTTTTGAAAAAGTGGCAGGCCAGAATCTTGCTGTCTATCAAACTGATCCCGCCAGATATCAAAAAGACTTAGCCAAAAAAATAACTTTTGGTGGCACCGAAGTTGAGTATTCAGAGACGATAGGAACAAACCCCGAAAGATCCCAGGAAGACTCTTTCATTATCGGCAATGCAAAAAAAGATTGGCAAGATTCCGCAGAAGTGCCTCATCTTTTACAAAAAAAATTTATAGAGTTGGGTGTCAAAATCAGAAATTTAGAAAAAAAAGCCAAAGATATATCCAGAAGTTCAGTAGCTGGCTCAACAGCAGTTCTTACTCATTATTCCACAGATCAAAAATTAACCATTGCCAATCTTGGCGATTCACGCGCAGTTTTGTTTATTAAAAAACCTGACGGCTTATTTGAGTGGGAAAGATTAACCAACGATCAAGAGCCTTTGGATATTCTTGAAAAAGCGCGTATTGAAGGAAATGGTGGATTTATATCTCCAGAAAACAGAGTTAATGACATTCTCATGATTGCCAGAAGTTTTGGTGATCACCGTACAAGCCTTGAAGGATTTACCTCAAAAAAAGAACCAAACGGTAAAAAATTAATCTCTTACGAACCCGATATCTATCAATATGATATTCAGGCAATTTTAAATTCAGAAGAAAATACCGGCTCTCAAGCTTTCTTAATGACATCTTGCGACGGCATGTATGATCATGGTAAAGGTAATGAAGCCACTTATGCCAAGGCGCTGAACGACTGGTTTAAAAATGAGAATGGAGTTCAGGAAAAATGGAACGATAACGTCGCCGAATATTTACGTGATTATGCAATAATGCTAGATAGCACTGACAATATAACAGTTTGCTTTTCTGATATTACCGAAGCACCTAAAAAACCTCTTATAGTTGGAGTTTTTGACGGACATGGAGGAAGTACAGTTTCCAGCATTGTTGCCGAAAAGCTGGGACAAGATCTTTTAGAAGAAGGAAAAATAATTCATTACGCTGATAACGAGACAAGAATTAAAAGTTTGGTCGTAGAACTAAAAAATGTAGAAGAGATTCAAGGTAGTCGAGATTTCTATCCTAAAGCACCAAGAATAACCAAGCCGCAAATCCAAAATCAGGATCGGATCTCGGAGCCATCAGCCACAAATAACTCGCCAAGGATCATCAATTACAAAATTGATAGAACTACTCAAACTCTTGAAATAACTTCCATCACTTCTTGGGATCCAGCCAAAATATCCCAGCCAGATTTTTTAAATTTATTTGATGCTGAGTTTGAGCCAATAATTGAGTTTCACAAAAATCACGGAAAGGTAAAAAAAGGATCAATTATTATTCCTACAATCAGAGATTATATTTGGTATTACTTGGACAAGGCACTTGGAAGAATTAATGACAATTCGCTATTAGCAACACCTAGAATTGACCAAGATAATAATTTTCAAAACTTACTTCAATCTCTTGCAGCCATTGAAGTAACTAAGCAAAGCGGTCTTGAAAATTATCTCAAAGAATTGACTCAACTTCGCACCGATAACAAAGGCCTGATAACGCAAGAAAGCTTTTTCAAACACGGTCGCAAAAATCCTAGTTTACCAGATCTTAATGTCGGCGATGTTGATGGAAGATTCTGGTACAGCTCAGGATCTATTGATACTTTAATGAAGGCCTACACTATTGAAGCTGGATTTAGAGAAAATAAGGCAGAAAAAATATTTGAGAAAGATGGCAATCTGGTTTTTTTATGCGGTGATCTCAGCCTGAATGAATCTTTAAGTAATAAAACTCTCAAAGAATCATTTAAAAAAGTTCAAGAAAGCTTGCAGACTGGCAAAAAAGCCCAGATATTTTTTGCAATTAACACCGGAGCACATTGGACAGTTTTAGAAATTGAAATCGAAAAATGGAGAATCGAAAAACGCAGAGATGAGAAATTTAATATTAAATACAACTACTATAACCCTGCCGGAAAATCATTGATACCTGAAGAGATAAATAAACAAATTTATAAGATCAACATGGAAACTTTTGAACCACAAAATATCAGTAAATTAATATCGAACACTTTTGAAACTAAACGTCAGACTGATTGCAGTAGCTGCGGACCAATCAGTTGTTGGTATGTTGGACAAAGAGTGAAAGGACAATCTTGTGGAAACCGAGGAGAAACTTTTCCACAAGGAGCAACAGAATTAAGACTCGAGCAAATCAGACTAGTTGCTAAAAATATTAGCCTATCTTCAGCTCAAAGTCTTTACTACTGCTATCAAAAACCAAGAGATTTGACTTTAATAGCCCCTTCAGCTTCTAAAAATATTCAAGCAATACCCGCAAAAATAAAATCTGTAGATGTAGTTTCTGAAGCTCAAGAGAAGTGTGAAGAAATTTTGATTAAATTATCAGAAGTTGCTGACGATGAATTTGGCATAATACATTCATTTGTCCGGGAAATATTTGTTGGAGAACTTAATAAATTTAACAACCCCAACACCAAATATGCTGCTCAAACAGTAGATGATCTCTTTAAAAATGCTCAAATAGTTGCAGATACAGAATTTCAAATGGGCTCAGATGTTACTCTGAAGAGAGCTGTAGCTGCTTTTAAAAATAATATAAATGAGGCATTAAAAGTTTTATCTAACTATCGAGGATTTGATTTAACTATTCTGCAAGATCAAAAAATTGAAGAATCAACTGCAGAAACTCCGAAAAAAGAAGGACGCGAAAAGGTAACAAAACGCGAAAAGGTAACAAAAGTTGAATCTGTAAATTTTAATAAACAGAATAAGACTTTTAAAATGGAAGACGGTCCCAAGACCGATATGAATCAAAAATTAGAAATAAAATTCGGCGAGAGATATACGCGCAAAGATTTTGAGAATGTTGTTTTTAAAGATGGCACTACTCAAGAGAATAATTTTGGCAATAATTCCTTTGCCAACTGTACTTTTAAAAACTGTGATCTTCGGGCAATTAGCAAAAAAAACATTAAATTTGCCAACTGTACTTTTTATGAAAATTGCCAGCTGCCTATTGGTCTTAAAGCTCTCGAGAATATAGGATTTTCTGACTGCAAATTTAGCAGAAAATTTTTTGAAAAAATGCCACTAATTGTTAAGAAGAAAATTGGAATAGATGTTGTTAAGCCAGATGAAAGTGGTTTTTACATTAGTCCTAAAATTCAATATATCCCAGAAAATCCAAGCACTATTCCTGTTATTATGGGCTTCACTTCACTAACGAAAAAAGAAAATTTGAAACTGGTATGATTAAATGAAAAGGTCTAAAATTCTTCTAATAATCACCGGCTCAGTTGCGGCTTACAAAGCCATGGATTTGGTTAGGTTGCTCAAAAAAAAATCTTTTGATGTTACTTGTATTCTAACCAAAGCAGCGCAGCAATTTATCACGCCACTTCTGGCTGCAAGCCTTTCTGGCAACAAAACTTACCACGAGCTTTTCAACGCTGAAGATGAGTCAGAAATTGGTCACATCCAGCTTTCGCGCCAATCCGATCTTATTGTTGTAGCGCCCGCAACGGCAGATTTTATTGCCAAAATCGCCAATGGTTACGCTGATGATTTAGCTGCAAATGTTATTTTGGCGGCCAATAAAAAAATTATTCTAGCGCCAGCAATGAACGAAAAAATGTGGGATAATTTGGCAACGCAAAAAAATTTAGCCAAAGCTATCGAGTCAGGAATAGCAATAGTTGAGCCTGAAACTGATATTCTTGCTTGTGGCGAACTTGGCATTGGCAAAATGGCCAGTGCCGAAAAAATTTGCGAAAAAATTTGCAATATTTTTGCCAACCAAAATCTGCTGCAAGGCAAAAAAATTCTAATTACTGGTGGTGCAACTTTTGAACCAATCGACCCAGTGCGCTTTATTGGCAATCATTCTTCCGGCAAACAAGCAATTGAAATTGCCAAAGTTCTGCACGAAATGGGAGCAGATTTGACGCTAATTGCAGGCAATATTCGTGAAACAATTTTTTTACCAAAAGAAAAAATTATTCGCGTAAAAACTGCCGCAGAAATGTTTGAAGCAGTGAAAAAAAACCTAAACAAAACAGAGGTTTTTATTGGCTGCGCCGCGGTTTCTGATTTTAAAGTTAAAAAAATTTTTCAGGAAAAAATCAAAAAAACTGCAGCAAAAAATTTGACTCTAGAGCTTGAAAAAAATCCTGATATTTTAGAATTTGTTGGCAACACAAAACAACGCCCGAAGCTTGTAATTGGCTTTGCCGCTGAAAGCAAAAATCTAGAAAAATACGCCGCCGAAAAATTAAAAAAGAAAAACTGCGATTTGATTATTGCCAACGATATTGAAGGCGGCGAAATTTTTGGCGCCAATCAAACTAAAGCATTTTTTGTTAGTGCCAAAAAATCTCAATCTCTGGGAAAGATCTCCAAAAGCCAGCTGGCTCAGCTCCTTGCTGACAGGATTTTAAATCTTGTTTAAAACTGTTGGTTAAAGAAAATCTTGACTTACAAACCTTTTAGAAAATAGGTTGCGCGAAAATTTTAAATAACTCAGAAAAAAATTCTTTGATGAATTTGATTTCAAAAACTCCATTAAAAACACTTCAACCTTTCTTTTCTAAGCCGACAAAAAGCTTAGCAAAAGCTGCAATAGATTTTACTGCTTTAAGTTTCTTTTCTTTCTTAGCCAACACTCGCTGTTGTAGCTAAAGCTACATTAATTCATCCCTCTTTAAGTCCTTACGCGACTTTTTTTCGATACTTCTCAAGATATTCATTTTAATAGTTAAATTTTATGACCAAAGTTTTTGTTTTTTTGGGCAATGAACGCCCAGAGCTTAGCTCTTCAAGACACAATGCTGGTTTTTTGGCAGCAGAAAAAATATACTGCTACCCATTAATTC
>DENL01000044.1 GCA_002359655.1 Rickettsiales bacterium UBA2645
GGTATTAAAACCGGTATTATTTTGATTATACCGCAAGGAAGAGATGAGTTTTAAATGATAGCTGGTTCGTAATTTCTGATAACTCTAGTAACAACACCCCAGATTCTATCAAGCGAGCTTTCATCAATTTCAATGTCGGGACAATCGTCATTGCTGCAAGTGAGTTTAATCTTATCGCCTTCTTTGATCAGTTTTTTGATAACAGCCTTACCAGTATCAGCGATAGCGATTACGATATTATTGTTGTTCAGATCTTTGGTGTGATTAACCAATAAAAGATCATTCTCCAATATGCCTTCTTCTTGCAAATTGCAGCCAGACATCTGAATCAGAAAGTGATCCCGAATATTGTTAATCAGTAAATTTTCAGTTGGTTTACGTTTTTCGTGCTGTTCTTTGTTGGCAATTGAAGGAACGCCATCTTCAAATTTCATTTCGTAGAATGGCAGATCATGTTTTTTGTAATCGCTTAAAAGCTTGATGTCATCTTTGGTTATTTCTGCTGGAATTCTTCTCGATTTTGTACTGCTATGTTTTGGCTTTCTACCAGCTCCAGCTCTATACCCACCATGTTTAATTGTCTCGCTAGAATTCATCTGTTAATTGTCCAAAAATGACACGATTTTATTAATAAAATTTTCTAGAACTTGAATTCTGTGGTAAAAAATCAAAATGACCAATGTATTCGGCATCCCTCAAAATCAAATTTTCTTAAGCTCTTCTTAAGATTTACTGTTAAACGACCGAACTCTACCACGATGAATAGTAATGCAGTCTTATTTAAGAAATCATTCAATATCTCCCGAAGTTTTGAAAAATTGATCGATGGCTTCAAATTTTCTACAGATCCCAGAGACGGAATAAAGGATGTCAAAATTAAAGATGTAACCGTTGTTTCTCCTTGTGAAAGTTATGACTTTTCTTTTGCCATAAACGACAACAAAAAAGCGATATTTGATGCCATGAAGGCTAAGAATATTTCCGCAAGATGTCTTGTTGTTAAGGAAATAGCACTCGACATAGTTTTTTATGATGGAGTTTTGGAAAAGAAGAAAAACAACAAAATACCGGTTAAAATCAGCTATTTTAATCAGCACAAAACCGCTAATGAGCACCCTGTAATCAACAAATATCTAGAATCATGGGGCTTGCTAGAAGTGCAAAATTACTAAATAACTTTTACCGATGTAATAAATCTCTCGCCTGAAAATATTTACCACAATGAAAAATCAACTACTCAAGGAATCATTCCTTTTTGCTTGCGACATATGTGAAAATGACAACCCGTCAGTAACTCACCGAGTAGCTACTCACTTCGCCGATGAAATGAGCAATCTCGTGTCAAATAATGCCTTTGTGACCGACAGCTTGAATTACTGCATCAATAAAAATGGTGATGCTGAAGAGCTTTACTTTAAGAGCAACCAGCCTGGATATTTTGATGACAACAACAACTTCATTTCAGTCTCTTTCGAAAATTTTACGAAGTACAATTTGAAGCTGGATTGGATCGTCAATAATATCAGTCACGACTTCGGTTTTTACAAAGGAGATTGTGAAGAAATTTTACCACACGTGCTTTGGAGTGTTGGTATTGCAAATCTTGATCTGGAAGTGCCGATTTTCTTTGCCAGAAAAATCAGACAAGAAGAAATATTCGACAGAATTAAAAAGGCTCTTAATCAAAGAAAATCAAACTTTCAGGGGTTAATTCTGACCAGTTGCAGCGATATTCCAAGTTACTTCAGTTCCAAGATCGCCGGCAATAAAATTGTTCCTCTAAAAAGCTGTCTTTCTGTCCATAACAAAGAATTCCACATTGATAAAGGCGTTTTGAAATCAGCGATGATAAAAACCGGAAAAGATGGCTTTACCACTGGTTATCGTAGCGCGCGTTTTAACGGCGAATATTTCAGATTTACCAAACAAGAAGCTGATGTTTTGGAGTATCTGCACAAAGCAGGAAAGCCAGTTCACAAAGATGAGATAATGGTGGAAGTAACAGAAAGCAGCACCGAGTTAAAAACATTATTTCGCAGCTCTGATTCCAGAAATATTCGCCAGAATATTTTGCAGTATGACAACAAAGGCTATTACTGGCTGAACCTCAATTAATCTCACAACTTTTCCTCGAGTAAGTCTAGCAGTATAGATAAAATAATACCGGTTTTAATACCGCTGCCATACCGATTTTCATACCCCCCACTTTTTAGCTTTGCGCAAATCAAATCACCAAGTCCGTTTTTGGCTTCAAGTGACTTTGATTTTATCAATCAACGCAAAGCACAAATGACAAAAGAAACTTATTACTCTGAGAAATGTGTCGCCAAAAAATGGGGGCTTTCTCGCAAAACGCTACAGCGCTGGCGCTTAACTAATGAAGGTCCGCAGTATGTCAGGATCAGTAACAGAGTCAGATACTCTGAAAGCGCCATCAAGAAATACGAAGAAGAACGCTTCCTTGATAAAAAATCAAAAAATCAGGGGGTGCAAGATGGTAGATAAAATCACACTAGAACAAGTTCCAAATATTCCGGTTGGAAACTTATCAAAGCTACCCCCCGAAGAATTGTTGTCGCTTCAAGAGCAAGCGGCAAAGCATCTTCAGCGAGCTAAAATGCTTAAAGAGTGGTTAGACAATAGCATCGCGCTAAAATATCGCGATGTTGCATCAAACATTCGTAGGCTTGATTCAAAAGATACTGGAACTGTCCATTTTACCGATGGCGATTTCAAGGTCACTTCGGTTTTAACAAAAAAAGTCGAATGGAATCAGGACAGATTAAAAGATGTTGTCACTGCTATCAAGAAGCACGGAGATAATCCTGACGAATATGTCGAAACCTCCTACAAAATTTCTGAGACCAAATACACCGCGTGGCCAGAGCATATCAAAAACATCTTCAAGCCAGCACGTGTTTTAAAAACCGGCGCCGAAACTTTTAAGATTCAGCCGCTTGCTGAAGGAGGTTCAAATGAATAGCCTTCCAATTATCAGTGCGGATGAGCGCTTAAAAGAAACCAGAGGAATCAAAGGCTGCATCTTCGGAAAATCTGGTATCGGCAAAACTTCTCTGCTTTGGACTCTCAATCCAAAAACCACTTTATTTTTTGATCTTGAAGCTGGCGATCTCGCTGTTGAAGGCTGGCAAGGTGACACCATTCGACCAAAAACTTGGTCAGAATGTTGTGACTTTGCGGTTTTCATCGGCGGACCGAATCGCGCACTTCGTCCCGATCAAAAATTTTCTCAGCGCCATTATGACGAAGTTTGCCAGAAGTTTGGCGACCCCGCAATTCTCGATAAATACGACACGATCTTCATCGACAGCATAACAGTCGCCGGTCGTTTGTGTTTTGGATATTGCCAAGGTCAACCAGAAGCATTCAGTGAAAAATCGGGAAAGCCGGATACACGCGGAGCTTATGGTTTGCATGGTCGCGAGATGATTTCTTGGTTAACTCACCTTCAGCATACGCGCAGTAAGAATATTTGGTTTGTCGGCATCTTGGACGAAAAGCTCGATGATTTTAATCGCAAATATTACGCGCCACAAATCGAAGGAAGCAAAACTGGATTAGAGCTGCCAGGCATTGTCGATCAGGTAATTACAATGGCAGAAATCCAACCTGATGATAAAGGCAAATCCTACCGCGCCTTCATCTGTCACACGATAAATCAGTTCAACTATCCGGCTAAAGATCGCTCACGAAGACTTGAAGTAATTGAGGAGCCACACCTCGGCAATCTCATGCAAAAGATCAGGTCTGAAGCCAAGCCAATCAACGAACAACTCATTTTTAATAATAACTAAAAACAACAAGGAGATTTTATGTCTATGGATTTTAACAACAGCGAAAACCAATCAAATTTTGACCTAATTCCAAACAACACTCTGGCCAAAGTCAGAATGTCAATCAAGCCAGGTGGCTATGATGATCCAAACCAAGGCTGGGTTGGTGGTTACGCAACAAGAAATGAAAATACCGGCTCAATTTATCTATCCTGCGAATTTGTGATTTTGGAGGGCGAATATGCCAAACGAAAAGTCTGGGGCATCATCGGTCTTCACAGCAACAAAGGAGCAGAATGGGGAAATATGGGTCGTTCCTTCATCAAAGCGATTCTCAATTCTGCTCGCGGCGTCTCTGAAAATGACAACTCACCAGCTGCACAAAATGCCAGAAAAATTAACGGCTTTGCTGATTTAGATGGCATTGAGTTTGTAGCAAAAATCACAATCAGAAAAGATCAAAACGAAGAGAGCAGAAATGAAATCCGTTTTGCCATAACTCCTGATCACAAGGATTATCAAGCATTCATGGGAAGTGTTGCGCCGGTGGCTGTCAAAGCACCAACTCCTGCAGCACCCGCTGCTAACAATCGTCCAGCTTGGGCTAGATAGATTAAGGAGCAGCCATGATACTTCGCAAAAGACAACAGGAGTTTGTGAGCCGAAGTGTTACCGCACTTAAAAAACACGGCAACACTCTTGGCATCGCGCCAACAGGAGCTGGCAAAACGCTTATGTTCTCTGCTGTTGTTGGCGAGCTTCTTGGAACTGATAGCAAAGCCTTAATTCTTGCTCATCGCGATGAATTAACTTTGCAAAATCAGAAAAAGTTTTTGCGGATTAATCCGAAGATAAGCACTTCTGTCTTTGATGCTAAAACCAAATCATTCGCTGGTCAGGCAGTTTTTGCGATGGTGCAAACCTTATCGCGTAAAGAAAATTTAAACCTGATTCCAGCAATTGATATTTTGGCAATTGATGAAGGACACCACTGCGTTTCACCGAGCTATCGCAACATCATCAACGAGGTAAAAGAAAAAAATCCGTCAGTTCTGATTTACGGCGTGACTGCCACACCAAGTCGCGGTGATAAAAAAGATTTGGGAGATATTTTTTCCAATGTCGCTGATCAGATCAAAATTTCTGAATTGGTTGCATCTGGTCATTTAGTTCGTCCACGAACTTACATCATTGATGTTGGAACTCAAAGCGAGTTGAAGAATGTCAAAAAAACTGCCGGCGATTTTGACATGGCAGCGGTTGAAAAAATCATGAATAAATTGCCGATCACCGAAGAAGTTTTTGCTAAATGGCAGGAACTCGCTGGCAATCGCAAAACAGTAATTTTTTGTTCAACTGTTGCCCATGCCAAATCGGTTGCAGAAGTTTTTAATGCTCACGGAATCAAAACAGTTTTTATCAGCGGTGATTTATCAGAGTTAGAAAGGAAAAATGTTTTAGCTGAATTTGAACAAGGTGATGCACAAGTAATCGTCAATGTCGCTGTGCTCACTGAGGGCTGGGATTATCAACCAACTTCCTGCGTAGTTTTACTTCGCCCGTCATCTTTCAAATCAACCATGATTCAGATGATTGGGCGCGGGCTTCGTGTTGTTGATACCGAGCTTTATCCCAATGTTATCAAAGAAGATTGCGTTGTTCTTGATTTTGGAACTTCGAGCTTAATTCACGGCTCGCTTGATGTGGATGTTGATCTTGAGAAGGTAAAGCAACCAAAGAAAAAAAGCGAATCAAGATTTCAGAAAGAATGCCCGTTATGCGCGATGCTTGTTCCATCTGCATCAAATAGCTGTCCGATTTGTGATTACGAATTTGAAAAAGCAGAAGCGGATTCATCAAAAGGTGAATTATCAGGATTCGTTATGTCGGAAATTGATCTGCTAACTCAGAGATCAAACTTCGAATGGTGCGATATTTTTGGTGATGGCGCGGCTTTGATGGCATCAGGTTTTAATGCTTTTGCCGGAATCTTTTTCTTAAACGATCACTGGTATTCAATCGGCGGAACTGAGTTTGGCATTAAAATTCTGAGCTTTGGATCACAGGAAATTTGCCTCGCGCAAGCTGATGATTTTCTCAATGAAAATGAAACTGCTGACAATGCCCACAAATCAAAAAGTTGGTTAAAACAAACTGCATCAACAAGGCAGCTCCAATGCCTGCCTTTGGCATACCGCAACGATTACAGCATCACAAAATATAAGGCTGCCAATCTTCTAAAATTCTACTTCAACAAAACCTCAATTCAAAAACTTTTGTTTGAAGCTGATGCCAAAAGAGCCGTGGGGACTGGTTCGTATCCACAAGTTGAAAATCCACGCATGGGAGGTGTCTCATGAAAATTTGTGCCATCTGCAAAAGAGAATCGCACGGATTTGGTTTTATTCCACCACCGCTGCGCGCCAGCAATCCAAATAATCGCAAGATGATGAAGCATTTTTGCTCGATGAATTGTCAGGAAATTTTTAGCAAAATTTACAAAGAAAAAAATATGATAGACCTAACCAAAACAGAAAAAGAAGCCATTGAATCTGCATTAAAACCAGTTGGTGAATATGTGGCAGAAATCGGTATGGATCGCCCACTCTCGGCTTACTCAAGAGAAGAAGTTTTGTGCTTAATTGAAGTGGCGCTCGGTGCTTATTTCGACTTTATGCAAGGCAAAGAATCTGAAACCGAAATGTTGGAGGTGCCATGCTAGATTTTAATCACCGACCAAAAATTTCAGAAAAAATAAATCTGCTGATCGACAAAGCGCTGACGGCAGAACATTCAAAACAAAATTCCAGAGATTATCTTGGTGCATCGCGTCTTGGTGTTTCATGCAATCGCGCTTTGCAGTTTGAATATACTGATACGCCAAAAGATGAAGATCAAAATTTCACCGGCAGAACTTTAAAAATTTTTCAGGCTGGTCATGTTTTTGAAGAGTTGATGATCAAGTGGTTAAGGCTTGCTGGCATCAATCTCATCACTCAAAAACAAAACGGAAATCAATTCGGATTTGCTGTCGCCGGCGGCAAAGTTAAGGGTCATATTGATGGCGTTATTGTTGATGCTCCCGAAGATTTGGATTTCAAATTTCCAATGCTTTGGGAATGCAAATCGCTGAATGATAAATCGTGGAAAGAGACGCAAAAAAAAGGTCTCACTGTTTCAAAGCCAATCTATGCGGCACAAGTCGCAATCTATCAGGCTTACATGGAAAATCAGATTGAAGGCATTTGCAAAAATCCTGCACTCTTCACCGCAATCAACAAAGATACCGCCGAAATTCATTTTGAACTAATCGACTTTGATCAAGAGCTTGCACAAAAAACCAGTGACAAAGCGGTAAAAATTTTATGCGCCACCGAAGCGCACGAATTGCTTCCACGAATCGCAACTGATTCAACCCACTTTGAGTGTAAATTTTGTCCGTGGCAGCAACGTTGCTGGGGGTTAAAATTATGAATCACACTCTCGATTTTAACGATGCTAACAACCAACCAAAAGAAAAAGAAAGAGTTGATGTTGAGCTAATCAGACAGGCACTTTTAAGCAGAATTGAAGATGTTTTGTTTTATCTTCTTCCAAGCGGTCACATCAAAAATAACTGCTTTCATATTGGCAGTATTAAAGGCGAAGCGGGAAAAAGTTTAATCGTTCAGCTTGCCGGTGAAAAGCAAGGTCACTGGTTTGACTTCGCAACAAATCAAGGCGGTGATATTTTTGCTTTGTGGGAAGAGGTCAGAGGTTATCACAAGTCAGATTTTAACAAACTTTTAATCGAGATTAGTGAGTGGCTTGGAAGCCCTTTGAGTTCAGAAATTCAGCAAAAAAATATTCGTCGCAACTTTACTGATGATCTTGGAAAACCAACTGCCAAGTGGGATTATTTTGACAAAAACAATAAGCTGATTGCCTGTGTTTACCGCTACGACACCGAAGATGGAAAAGAGTTTAGAGTTTGGGATGTAAAAAATCGCAAAGCAAAATCTCCTGATCCACGGCCACTTTACAATATTCCTGGAATCACTGCGGCAAAAAAAATCATTCTTGTCGAAGGTGAAAAATCTGCTGACAGTTTAATTGCTTATGGTCTGACCGCGACAACCGCAATGTTTGGTGCAAATGCTCCAATCAATAAAACTGATTGGTCGCCGCTAATTGGCAAAGAAGTAATCATCTGGCCAGACAATGACGAAGCAGGAAAAGAATACGCGCAGAAAGTTGCACAACATTTGCTGAAAGTTGCATCTTTTGTTTCACTGATAACACCACCAAAACATAAGGCCCACAAGTGGGATGCTTTTGATGCAGTTGCCGAAGGCTTCAACATCAATTCGCTTTTTGAAAGTGCTAAAAGTTTTGAGCAAAGATTTCCGCGTTATCTTGGCGATGATTTGTGGAATGATAACAGTCCAATGCCAGATGATTTAATTTCGCCAAGATTTTTAACACCGCGCGGAATGTTGCTAATTGGCGGTGCGCCGAAAGTTGGTAAGAGTGATTTTCTGATCAATTTTCTTATCCACATTGCAGCTGGTGAAAGTTTTCTTGGATTAAAACCACCAAAACCACTTCGTATTTTTTATCTGCAATCAGAGATCGGTTATCACTATCTGCGCGAGCGCATAAAAAATCTGCAAATTCCAAAAGATATTCTTCAGCGCGGATTAAAAAATTTCTGCGCCACGCCACAAATCGAAACCATTTTAAATGATCACGGTGTTGAGATGGCTTACAACACGATTAAGAATTGTTTTGGCGATGATTTGTCACCTGACATTGTGTGTATTGATCCAATTCGAAATGTCTTTGATGGCGGCGCAGAAAGCGGCAGTGAGAACGACAACAATGCAATGCTGTTTTTCCTGCAAAATCGCATAGGAAAACTTCGCTCAATGATCAATCCCGACATCGGAATTATCCTCTGCCATCACACCAAAAAAATAAAAAAGAAGGATGTTGAGGATGATCCATTTCAAGCTTTTTCCGGCGCTGGAAGTTTAAGAAGTTTTTACACCAGTGGCTTAATTTTGCATCGCCCCAACGAGCATGAAGCAAAAATTAATCTTTATTTTGAGCTGCGAAATGGTTCATCAATTCCAAAAAAAATCGTTGAGAAAGTTGATGGAAAATGGGTCGAATTAAATCCGTTTTCTGAAAGATTAATCCAACAAGATTATGGTCAGAAACTAGATGCAGAAAGAGACCGCAAAGCTGATGTTATTTTGCAGCTGATCGCCGATGAAGCGCTGAAAGGAAATGTTTATGTCGGAAATCAGTTTGCAGAGAAGTTTGAAAACAAAGCTGGATTGGGATGCAAAACTACTATTGTCGATAGAGTCTCAGTTCTTGCTACCAAAGGCTATATCAAGTTTAGCCGCAACTTATCAGAGTTTGCAATCCAAGGTGCGAAATCAAAATATGGTGTTCTCTGTGTTGAAGGAATGCTGTTCAAAAACTATGATGAAAAGCTAATCCAAGTTCTACCAACACACTTTAAATGCTCCAATAGCGGCGCTGTTCTTCCGGTTGAAAATCCTGCCGTGTGGATTCTTCATGATGACGAGGTTCAGCCATGAAAAATCCAAGAAACCAAATTAAGAAACCAAGAAACCAAACCAAGAAATCGGAATTTTGGTTTCTAAGCTGTAATCCTTACTCCCAAGGTAACTCCCAAGAAACCAACCAAGAAACCGCCAAGAAACCAGAATTAAAAAATTGGCATCAAACAAAAACTCCGCAAAGCCTTGTGGGACAAGGAATTCCGCAAGAAACCAGAAAACCAAAATCTTTTCAAAAAAATTTGTCAATTTTAGTGTCTGGGAAGCGTCTATTTTACTGTGCTCGTAGGTTATTTTCCAAGAAACCAACTGCACCCCCTCCATTACATGGAGGGTAAATATACCCTCCATGGATGGAATGGAGGTTCCGATTTTTCGGCTTCCAGATTTTGCAATTTTACCAACAAAAAAATTTGAGAAAAAATGAAAGAAATTCAAAACGAGAGATTCAGCGAAGAACAAGTCATCACAATTTTTAAAGAGGCAGCAAGAACTTTGGAGAAGTTGCCAGCAGTTAGAATTCAAGGCTATTTCAACGCATGGCCTGAGATAATCTATACTGAAAGAGAGGTCGCAAGAATGGATCAAAAAAGCAAAGTTTGGCGCGCAACTCCTGATGCAATTTCGCGAATGGAAAAAGCGATTGATTGGTTGAGCCTTCTTGAAGACGTAGTTGAGAGAAAAATTGTGTGGATGAGAGCGAGTAATATTCCTTGGGAAATTATCAAAAAAACTTTCGGATTTTCACGAGTAACTGCGAATAAAAAATACAAAAACGCCATAAAATTTATTACTAACAATTACTAAGACTTACCTTTGTGAGGACATTTCAAAAAAGCACTTTACACTTTGAGACTGTAAGGCTTAACTTTTTGTCACATTCTAAAAATGTGTCTAAAAAAAGTGGCAATCATAAACATAAAACTCGAAGATAAGGCGACAGAAAATTTAAGACAAATCGCCACAAAACATATCCCCTTCGCAGTTGCAAAAACTCTGACGCAAATCGTGCAGCAAAGTCAGCAGGAAGTTAGAAGAAGTATCAAAGAAAAATTCTTTATCAGAAAAAAATCAGGCGGATTTGAAAGTTCAATTCGAATTAAACCAGCAACAAAAACAAAATTAACCGCTGAAGTTTACACGATGGCTGCCTTTGCAGCATTGCAGCAAACAGGCGGTATCAAAAAAGCAAAAGACGGACGGCTTGCAATCCCCTCTTATCAGGCAATCAACCAAGTAAAGAAGAGAAGCGATTCAAACAGTCCATCATCTTACCTCGCAGGCGACGCCTTCAAGATCAAAACAAAATCTGGCGCAGAAGCTATCGCGCAGCGCAAAGGTAAGGAATTAAAAATCCTCTATTTCTTGCGTAAGAGCGCTCAGGTTGATAAGAAACTCGATATGATTGAGATAACAACAAACACAGTTAAGGATCGCTTTGACGCGCAGCTAAAGGGCAATGTGAGCGAGGTATTAAATCAAAAGGTACTGTGACGCACTTTTTTTCACGGGTAACGCGCCACCCCAGGCCTTTTCTACCGACAGAATTTTTAAAAGGGTGCGCAGTTGGTGCGCATTTTTAAGTTAGAACCAATAAACAACAGCATTCGCAAGGTGCGCACCTGAAGTGATTTAGGTGCGCATTTTTTTTGCGTGAAATTTTTATGAAAGATTAAGTGTGGATTTACATCCCTTCAGAATTTTATCCCTCTGCTCAGGAGTTGGCGGCATCGAGCTTGGATTTAAACTCGCAGAGCCAACTTCTCGAACAGTTTGTTATGTCGAGATCGAAGCCTTTGCGTGCGAAATCTTGGCTCGCCGCATGGAAGAAAAAAGATTGGATGCAGCGCCTATTTGGACGAATCTTAAAACCTTCGATTGTCTGCCTTGGCGTGGAAAAGTGGATTGCATCACTGGCGGATATCCCTGCCAGCCGTTTAGTGTTGCTGGAAAAAAACTTGGAAAAGATGACCCAAGACATCTCTGGCCAGACATCAAAAGACTCATCACAGAAATTGAGCCACCAATCTGCTTCTTTGAAAATGTTTCCAACCATTTACGAGTTGGATTTGAAGAAGTCGCAAATGACCTACGACAGTTGGGTTATCAAATTAAGGCAGGCTTGTTTACAGCGGCAGAAGTTGGTGCGCCTCACAAGAGAGAAAGATTATTCATCTTGGCCTACAGTGATAGTTTCGGATTACCTTTGCAATCCGACAGAAACGCCGCAGCGTTGGAAAGAAAGAGCGCAGGAGAAGAAAACGGAAGGAATCAATTTACACAAACCGCTGAGGATTGTTGCTCAAGAAGCATGGCCGACAATAACAGTTACCGATGCTTCGGTGATGAAAGCAAGACCTCCGGAAAAGATGATCAGGAAAGATGGTCGCAACATGTTAAGGAATCCATCGCTGGCGGAAACGATTTTGCAACCCGTGAATTTTCCGAAGAGCAAGGAAGACCTGAAGAACAAGAATCAGGGTTTGCCTTATCAGACGAAGCAAAGCTGGCCGACTGTAAGAACATCTTCTGCAAATGGTGCGAGCGCCAAAGAAGTGGAAGCAGGAAATCCGAAGCAAAGGCTGGAAGTTATGATAACGAACTGGGCGACTCCAACAACGAGAGATTGGAAAGACACGGCCAATGCCAATGTTCCGGTGAAATCCCTGCTTGGCCGCCAAGCCCCTCGGACTATGAAAGATGGGGTAGAATTTCAGATGACCTTAAACCCGCGCTTCACCGAATGGCTGATGGGATGGCCTTTAGGGTGGACAGAATTCGAGCTTGCGGAAACGGAGTGGTTCCACTGGTTGCAGCGTATGCGTGGCGAACTCTTACGAATGGAATGTATCTTACAAAAGACAATTAACTGATATGGATGACTTTGCACCAAAAATGGCGGATCACATCGAGCTTAAAAAAGTCGATGAATTGATCCCTTACAGCAAAAATGCACGGCTTCACTCAGAGGCGCAAGTTGCACAAATTGCTGCCAGCATAATCGAATTTGGTTTTACAAATCCAGTTTTGATTGATGGTGAAAAAGGAATTATTGCTGGTCACGGAAGATTGATGGCGGCAAAGAAACTGGGGTTAAAAGAAGTGCCGGTTGTTGTTCTTGATCACCTAAGCGAAACACAAAAGAAGGCTTACATTATCGCCGATAACAAACTCGCAGAAAATGCTGGATGGGATGAAGAAATTTTGGCAAGCGAATTGGCGGATTTAAAAAATGAGGATTTTAACCTCGATCTGATTGGCTTTGAAGATCAGGAACTCGAAAAGATTTTTGCCAATCTTTACGAAAAAGAAAATGAGCAAGAAACAGAAGAAATTCCTGAGCCTGAAGAAAAACCAATCTCAAAGTCAGATGATGTTTGGCTGCTTGGAAAAC